>WJME01000076.1 GCA_014728115.1 Candidatus Zhuqueibacterota bacterium
GTGTTTTATATGTTTTTTCTCTAGTGTGGTCATTTTATTCTTCCAAATCAAAAGTAAAACCAATTTGAAAGAATAAACTAAATTATACATTTAATTGCAATAAAATTAATTAACTAAGATAATCGATTCTAACAGGCTTTATTAACGAAAAAATAAATTATTTTGCAAGTGAAAAATCAAATTTTTGTAAAATATGATCATTCCGGATAGAGAACCCGCGATACTCTGTATTCATTGGCATTCATTCGCGTTCATTAGCGGTTTGATTTCAACCGCGAATGGACGCCAATAGATGCTAACAATAACTCGTATGTCACGCCTGAATGCTGCTCTTCTCAGGAGACGCAATATTCATATTGCTTATAATGTAAGAATTATATACATTAAAACGTCCTAATAAAGGAGGTATTGTGTACAATTTTGACATCAGAAATATTACGTCCATTACTGATTTTAGAAACAATATCAAAAAGTATATTAAAGAAATCAGTGTCCAAAAAATCCCGATCATTCTGACCCAACACGGAAAAAGTGCTGCGGTCATTTTGGACGTCGAAAAATACCAGGAAATGCAAGATCAAATTGATTTTATGCGTAAAGTCACCCTGGGACTCAAAGATTTCAGAGAAGGGCAGACCGTTCCGGCTGACGATGTATTTGATGAGATCGACCGAATATTAGGTCAATCGAGGAACAAATGAAAATTGTATTCTCGAATCGTGCAAAAAGAGATTTGATCGATACTGTAAAATACATTTCAAAAGACAAACCAAAAGCCGCTCAAAATTGGGCTGACAGAATTAAGCAATCTATCGAAAAGCTAGCCGACTATCCCAGCCTGGAACGAATCGTCCCTGAATTTTCAGATAAAAGCATTCGAGAAATTATCAAAGGACAATACAGAATCGTCTACAAGATTGATTTGGAATCGGATACAATCGCCATACTCACAGTGCACCACTCTAAAAAACCCCTTGTTTGAATTCCCTACACTCTGGCAACTAACGCCCAAAATCAGATTATTCGCGTTCATTCGCGTTCATTGGCGGTTTGATTCCGACCGCGAATTAACGCCAATAAACGCTAGAGTTTTATAAATCTGGTCCGGTGACCTATCGGCTTGGTTTTCTGTTAAAAGGGCCAAAAAACCGGGATGAACAACACAGCAATGATCCAGAACAGCAGATTGAGCGGAATGCCGATTTTAGAATAATCATAAAACCGGTAGCCACCGGGGGCATAAATCATGGTATTGGTTTGATAGCCGATGGGCGTGGCAAAACTGGTGGATGCGGCAAAGGTAATCGCAATGAGAAAAGGTCGCGGACTGGTACCGAGGGATTCAGCGATCGAAAAAGCGATCGGCGCCAAAAGAATGGCAGCCGCATTATTGGACATGGTCTCGGTCATCAAAGCAGTCATGAGATAGAGAAGGGCAAGAACGATAACCGGACCAAATTTAACGAGGGGCTGTAAAAAGCGATTGACCAGCAGCTCTGCCGTACCGCTCTCCTGTAACGCTATCCCCAGCGGGAGAATCCCGCCCAAAAGGAAAATCACCTTCCAGTTTATGGCTTTATAGGCTTCTTCAAGACTGATACAGCGGCTCAGAACCATCCCCACAGCTCCAATAATGGCAGCGACAAGAATAGGAAATACATTCAATGCCGCCAACGCCACAACGCCGACCATGATGCCGACAGCAATGAACACCCGATTTTTGCGCAGGTGCAGATCTGTCAGCTCATTGGTTACGATCAGGTCATCCGAGCTCAGAATACCTTCCATATCCTCTTTATCGCACTGGAGCAACATGGTATCGCCCTCCTGGAATTTTATCTCGGCAATACGATCCCGGATGGTCTTGCCCCGGCGTTGCACGGCAAAGACCCTGCAGCGAAAACGCCGATAGAAACTGGCCGTTTTGAGGGTCCGGCCGACAAGGATCGAATCGGGTGGCACCAGCGCCTCGATGAGCCGGACATGATCTGAACTCAGTTGCTGATCGTTCAATTTGGTGTCGGTGGATTCCAGTTTATATTCATCTTTCATCTGCATGAGCTTTTCCATGTTTCCGTGCAGCAAAAGAATGTCACCCCTTTTGATTTTTGTGCTTCCCGAATGCCAGGTCTTTGTTCCCGATCTGATCAGTTTGATCATCTCGATTTGATGTGAATCCTTTGATTTCGATTCTTTCCAATTCGTGCCGATCAAGGGAGATTTTTCACTGACGCGCAATTCAATCAGGTAATCGACGAGACGGTATTTATCCAGCTTTTGATATTCTCCCTTACGCTTGGGCAAAAGCCATCCTGCTACGAGGACAAGAAAACCGATGCCCACACCGGACATGATCAGACCCAGTGGAGCAAATTCAAAAAGACCAAAACGCGGCAATCCATTCGATACGGCAATGGAATTCACGAGAATATTGGTTGAAGTCCCGACCAATGTGCAAACCCCGCCGAATTGGCTGGCATATGACAAGGGAATTAAAACGCGCGAAGGGGAAATCTTGCGGCTGTTGGCCAGAGAGATGGCGACCGGAATGAAAATGGCCACGGTGGCCGTGTTTACAATAAACGCGGACAAGAGTCCGATGGTCACGCACAGGATAAACACCAACTGCTGCGGCGATTTGCCGGCAATACGATCGATGGATCGAGCCAGCCATTCCACGAATCCGGTGCGAGCGAGTCCGGCGCTCAAGACGAACATGGCCGCGACCGTACCTGTGGCCGGATTGGCAAAACCATACAGGGCTTGTTCCGGTTCAATGATTCCTGAAACCAGGAGCACAGTCAGCACACAGAGGGCAACAAGATCCACACGAAGCTTGTTGATCATAAAAAGGATCATGGCGCCAAGCACCACGGCTAAAATCAAAAGTTGCTCGAATCCCAGCATTCAGCTTTTGCCTCTCGTTTCATTCAAACCTAGTGAGCAGTTAACAGTGTATAAAGGTCTTGCAGATACATTCGAAAACAGGTCGATAGAATTCACCACAGAGCGCTCAGAGAGCACAGAGAAAAAACTTGAGAAACACAAAGGCAAGGCACCACAAGTATATACAAACAAAAAGTTATGTTGTGATATTCATTATCCTGAAAAAAGGACTTGTATTTTTTGCCACAACGCATTACATTGTATCACAATGCAATAATTTGGGAAAAACGTATTATGAGTGTTACATTATCATTGAGGCTACCGGACGATCTCGTCGCTGCATTGGATCGGATCGCCAATGAAACCGAGCGATCCAAATCTTTTCATGTACAAAAAGCGATCGAATTTTATCTAAAAGAACAAGCCGATTTACAGATCGCATTGGATCGTCTGCACGATTCGACGGATTCCGCCATTTCAATGGACGAAATGAGGAAAAAACTTGGCCTATAAAATCACCTTCAAGAACTCGGTTCAGCGCGATCTGAAACAAATCGACAAAGCAGATGCACGACTCGTACTCGAAAAAATTGAATCCGAACTTGCTGAAAAGGCCGATCAGTTCCCCCCATTGAAAGGAAAATACAAGGGACTGCGAAAGTTTCGAACCGGACAGTATAGGGTTATTTTCACCCTCCTGCAGGATACCGTTCTTATCCTGCGTATCTCGCATCGAAAAGATGCCTATCGATAATATCTCCCTGCCCAAGCGGCTACTCATCACCATGTCATTAATTTACAAAACCATTGAATATCCGCATTCATTGGCGTTTATTGGCGTCCATTCGCGGTTAAAATCAAACCGCTAATGAACGCTAATAAACGCAAATGATCTCCCGAGATCTCTTCACCGCCTGGTAGGGAGCCCATATTTTCGTGTTCTTTGTGTCCCTGGTGGATCACCAATAGGCCTCTCCCAGCCGCTCCAGCAGTGTCTTGGCAGAGACCTGATTGCCGGACCAGACGCGTTCGGCCATGATCTGCAGGCGGGGAGCCGGACGACCGTGATCAGGAAAGCCGGGTCCTGTGCCGAAAAACAGTCCCATCTCAGCTTTTTCCAGGTTTTCCCATGAACACATCTGGGCGCCGATGATCTTGTCCCGCACCTCCTCGGGATCGTATTTTTGCCAGTACTTGAACGGCTGGGGTGCACGACCGGCGCCGAACATAAAGGGTGTCCAGCGTGCCATGATCTCCGGGGTTGTCATATAGATCTTGCTCGAGATATACAACGGCGTCCACGCGGTATTGAGGAGCCGGTATCCGGCATCCATGTAATCGTGCGGCATGTGCCCCTCCCACTTTACGTCAAACGGACACACTAAAATATCTTTGTGAACCACAGGCTCGCCATGGGGATCGAATCCCTCCCACACCAGCATGGTGCGTCCCCGGTTCTTGACAAAATCGTGCATGCGGTTGATAAAATAGTGAAAGAGCTGGCCGCCGTCCTGCAGGTTTTCCTGCTGCAGCCGCTGCAGACAGGCCTGGCATTCGAGATCATCATAAGAGACTTCGTCGGCCCCCAGATGCCAGTACTCACCGGGAAACATGTCCATGATCTCGGCAAACAGGGTCTCGAGAGTCGCATAGGTGGATTCGGCGCCGATGCAGATCTTTTTCACCAGGGTATCCCGGGGCGCATCCGTGCACAAAAGCTCCGGAATCTTAAAGTTGAGGGTGCCCGAATGTCCCGGCACATCGATCTCCGGCACGATGGCCACGTGATATTCTTTGGCTGTGCGCACCAGTTCGTCGACCTGTGCGCGGGTGAAATGCCGGTTTTCCGTGGGCAGGTCAGGGAACGCGGCGCTGGGCAGGGTATAGCTTTCATTGTCGCTAAAGTGGATATGGTAGCGGTTCAGCTTGAATCCGGACAGCTTTTTCACCATGTCCTTGTGAAATTGCAAAGAATGAAACCTGCGGGCATTGTCGATCAAGAGACTGCGGTATTCGAATTTCGGATAATCCATGATCTCGAGCTGCGGCACGCTGTATCCGGGTCCGGACTCGAACAGCTGCAGCAGGGTGCGGGTTCCCCAAAACAGTCCCTTCTCTGTGGGTGCAGAGAGCGCGACAGCAGAATCGATGGTGAGACGATAGCCTTCCGGCGGCACATCCGGATCATCGGCCAGGGAAAGCTCGATGACGCTCGCCTGTCCGGATGCGACAGGCACGGTCGAGGCTGAAAAGCCCAGGTCAGCCAGATCGCGGCGCAAGGTCTGGGTCAGGGTCTGTAGCGCAGGTTGGGTTTTATCGAATTCCAGCACCACCAGCGTATCCGGCATGAACGACTGGCTCTTGAGCTGCCATTCCTGCGGTGAAGGCACCAGAGACAGCTGGCTCTGAGCGGGAATGGCAAGAAATAAAAGCATGACAAGCATCGATCTATAATTCATTGGTACTCCTTTATATTTTTTTGATCTCAAAAAGCCTCTCGCTGAGGCGCTGTGGCGCGGAGAAAAGAGATATGCAAAGACTGGAATGCAAGGACCAGTGCTTGGTGAATCGATATTTGCTCGTTTTGTTCTCGGCGACAAGGCGCGATCCTCCTCATCTGTCAGGATATGACTTTTTTGGACAATCCAAAGAACTTTTTATGACTTTGATTATTTGACCATATAAAATTAACATACGAGGCGCAAAAAATGAGAGGATATAATCCCTATGGTCACATATTGTACACTTACTCATACTCATTTTTTTCTCTCCCTCTCTCTCCATCTCTGCGTCTCTCCCTCTCTCCCTCTCTCAGTCTCTCTGTCTCTCCGTCTCTTCGTCTCTTCGTCAGCCCGTCTCCCCACACTCCATCCCCTACCCTGCCCCGTTGAGCAGACTCTGCAGGGCCCGGTCATAGTAGGGCGTTCTGAGTGGCCCCTCGAGGAGCGGGTCGTCGACCTGCTGCATCCAGTCGAGCAGCTGGGCGGACAATTCCGCGACCACGTCGGCATATTCAGGCTCTGAGCCCAGGTCGTGCAACTCCCAGGGATCCTCTTTGATATCGTACAGCTGATAAAACGGACGCGTGCCCCTGGTCTTGCATCGCTGTTCATGGCTGGCAAAGACCTGTGGCACCACATCCACCGGATAATCCACAGTGCGGCCCTGATCGAAATAGCGAATCAAGTGATATCGTTCGGTCATGACCGAACGGGACAGGTTGTCGCGCTTCATGTCTGGTGTATACTGGCTATAGACACAGGTGCGGGGCGGTGCATCGGTTTCGTCCTTGAGAAACGGCATAAAACTGACCCCCTGGATATTGCCGGGGATCTCTGCCTCAAGATAGTCCAGCAGCGTGGGCAGCACATCCACATTGCTCATGATCTGCTCGATCACCTTGCCGCCGGAAAAGAGCGTGTCCGGCTGATACATGATCAATGGCACCTCGGTGCCGGCCTTGCGCACGGACCATTTGGCACCCGGATAGGGAATGCCGTGATCAGAGGTCATGATCACCAGGGTATTGTCCGCTGCATCGCTCGCGTCCAGGGCATCGAGGATCTCTCCGACCTGTTCATCAAAATATTTTATCGTGGCCTGAAAGGCGGCCAGGTCATCGCGGATGACCGGGGTGTTCTGCAGATAGCCGGGAATGAATACGCCTTTGCTGGTGTCGGTGCCGTGCGTGAATTTACGGTGCACCTCTTTGAATCCGACTTTGGCGAAAAACGGTTTGTCCATATTGCCGGCCGAATGGATAAAGTCTTTGGCGGCCCGGACAGTTTCGGAAGCGACGCTTTGTTCGGACAATACGGTTTCATAGCCGAGACGATCGGGATGATCCCGGTCGATATGCTGATAGCCGATAAGAACCGTGCGATAGCCATTGTCTTTCAGGAGCTTTGCGGTATGGCGTTCACCGTCGTTGAGCCGCCACCACCACGGCGCATGCGTGAGTCCCATGAGCCCGTTCGACTGCGGATAGCGGCCGGTATGCAGGCTGGCGCGTCCGGGTGAACAGACCGCAGAGGTAGAATAAAAGTTGGCAAAGCGCATGCCTCTGGCAGCCAGGCGGTCGAGGTTCGGGGTGTGTACGGTATCGATACCGTAACAGCCGAGATGCTGCCCCAGATCGTGGCAGGTGATCATCAGGATATTGGGCTGCCGGCGATCGGGCTTTGCCCCGGCAAGCGCCGAGGGTAGCACAGCGGCACTCATTCCGAGCGTGCATTTTAAAAACTGTCTGCGGTTCATAGGTTATCCTTTTTGGTTATCATATCACAGGATAATGATTTCTGGTGAAAACTGCAAACGATACGCTCGTCGAGGCGCAAAAAATGCTCTCGCTGAGGCGCCGGGGCGCGAAGAAAAAAAGAATGCAAAGACTGGGATGGGAGGATCAGTGCATAGGGAATCGATTTTTGCTCGTTTTGCCCTCTGCAACAAAGCCGCAAAGAAAAACCAGAGTTCTCACTGATGCTTTGAATCAAGAGTTTCGTCTAGTAAAAAAAGGTGCAGAGGCGCAAAAATATGAGAGGATATAATCCCAATGGTCACATATTGTATTCTTGACATCTTTATACTCATTTTTTTCTCTCCGCCCCTCCGTCTCTCCGTCTACCCCCGGCGCAGCTATAACGCCGCACCGGGAGCATTTCAGTCGTCAGACTTGGTCGCAAGGGACGTGTGGCAAGGTCACAGTCTCGATGGCATGGATATCGCAGCATCATGATCGGGCATGGCCGGATAATCTGGATAGCCGATGCCGCTGACCAGATCTGCGATCTTGATCTCTTTGTTGGTCTGGAAACAGAGGTTAGCGGCCACACCGGTGAGAATGGAATAGGCACCGGACCGCTGGTCGGCTGCGCGCAGATACTTGTCTTTTTGTTTCTCAGGCAAAAAGATATCTGCCAGCATGACGCGATCGCCACCGCCGTGCCCGCCTTCACCGCTCCAGGGTTCGTATTCTTTGGGAGCACCGCGTAACGGAATCACCCGCACTGTGGTGCCGCCCGGCTGGATGCCGCCCTGCACGGTATCGGTACCGCTGACATAGACCTGCTCGATGATCTGATGCTCAAGCCGGCCCTTGGTGCCGTTGAAATTGATTATATATCCTTCCCAGGCATTAAAGGCATTGAGCGAATAGGACAAGCGCACATTGTTGTCATACTGGACGATGACGTTCATATTGTCTTCGATATCGATCTCGGGTCTGAACACGCACTTGTCGCGGAAATAACCGTCATATTGTTCATTGTCGAGATAAAGCGCTTTCAATCCGCGGCTGGCTGCCAGATCGAGCATAAACGTGCATTTGTCCTTTTCCGGACAAGTCAGACAACGCTCATGATAGCTGTCGAGTCCGAATCGTTTGGCCATTTTCGGGGTATAGAACTCCCGTTTGCCATTGGCCATGACCGAGACGGGTGTGGCGGACAGCCACCAGTTCATGAGGTCGAAATGGTGTGTGGACTTGTGCACCATGAGTCCGCCGGAATACTTTTTCTGGCTGTGCCAGCGCCGGAAATAGTCTGCACCGTGCATGGTATTGAGCAGCCAGTGAAAATCCACAGACAGGATATCGCCGATCTCGCCGCTCATGAGAATGTCCTTGACCTGAGAGCGTGGCGGAGAGTAGCGATAATTAAACGTCACCGTACACTTTTTGCCGGTTTTCTTTTGGGTGTCGATGATCTGCTGGCACTTTTGTGCGTCGGTGGTCATGGGTTTTTCGGTAATGACATCACAGCCCAGCTCCATGCCACGGATCACATATTCGTGATGAGTGCTATCGACGGTGGTGACAATGACCACATCCGGTTTTGTCTTCTCGATCATGGTATCGAAATCTTTGGCATCGAAAATCGGCACATCTTTACCGGTTACCTCTTTTGTACGCTCTTGCGCCAGACGGGCTCTACCTTCATTGGTATCACAAAAACCGACATATTCGCAATGCTCTTTGAATGCATCGTTAATGGCGCGAAAATACATATAAAACCGTGAACCCGTGCCAACATGTGCATACCTTACCTTGCGATCCTGCGCCACTGCTGGGGACGGAAAAGCGTTACCGGCCAGATGCATGGCGGCGCCCGTTGCAGCAGTCATTTTGATAAACTGCCTGCGGTTCAGGTGTTTTTGTTGCGATTCTTTCATAAGACTCTCCTAAATTTTTATCCCCCCGAAAGATTTCGGCTATCAGGACTGACAACCTCTTGTAAACAAAATATTTCTTTTTTGTAAAATGATCAACAGTTTTCTCAGAAACCTCGATATGGGTGCCTAAATCGGGAATGGCTTTTGCAGAGCCGCCCTGAATACTCTCGCACAAAGCCGCAGAGAAAAACGATGACAAAAAAGTCAGATCCAACCACTGCGAATGAAACCGTGTCTTTTCTTATTTCTCTTTGCGTCTTTGCATCTTGGCATGAGACATTGCTGGTGGCGTGCCCCTTGCAACACAAATGACGACTCTTGCTGTGTTCTTAGTCGTTTTCTCTTGTCAGGTTCGTGACATAAAACACGCCGCGTTGGTGCCGACGGGTGATTATTTTTTGGTCTGTTTCCAGCACGCTGAGATATTTGTTGAGTTCGTTCGTGTGCAGGCCCAGGATGCGGGACAAGTCCTGAAGGGTACAAGGCCGTCGTGCAATCGTTTCCAGAATGGCCGACTCGATGTCCTGTCGGAACGCCTGAACATGTTTGCGAGTTTTTGGCCTGGCAACGATTTCGACGTTTGGCAACTGCCAGTCGTCCCTGATTTGTCGTAACGCTTGATACCCGGCTGCTCGTATCGAGGTCACAGTGCCGGGGCGATCCAGGGTATTGAGCTGAATTCGCTCGGGCTCGATTTTCAGGATCGCGTTCTTTAAAGCGGACAATTCTGCAGAAGAATCGTTCACCTCCGGGAGGATAAACACTTCCAGCCAGATTGCACCGGAATATTCCCGGCGCAGATCCTCGAGTCCTTTGACAATCTCATCGATCCTCAGATCCGGATGGGGACGGTTGATGCGTTGAAATGTCTTTTGCGTGGCTGCATCCAGAGAAGGCAGCAGCACGTCCACATACAAAATTTCTCTGCGGATTCGCGGATCAGTGAACAGCGTACCGTTGGTGAGGAGTGCCACCGGAATATAGGGATGTTCTTTTTTCAAAAATGCCAGCACATCTCTGATCCTGTTGTACAGCATGGGTTCACCGGATCCGGAAAAAGTCACATAGTCGGGCGGGGAATGAGTGGTTAGATAGTCTTGCAATTCCCGGCAGACCTCTTTGAACGGCACATATTCCCGCCGGTCAATCGTGAGATGCGTTGTTTTACCGCATTCGCAATAGATGCAATCCAGGGAACACGTTTTCATGGGCACCAGATCGATGCCCAAAGACATTCCCAGCCTTCGGGATGGAACCGGACCGAAAAGATAACGATACATAGGTCTCCTGGGATGATTTATTCAAACGATGACGCAAAAACGGGTCACGATCTTTATTCTGTTGGATATTGTAAAAAAATGATCGGCATTTTTTACCATTCTTTGGGTACTAAACCGATACAGACATCCGGGTTGCCCCTTTTGTTCGATGTAAATTCGACCCTCTCCCCTTTTAGATCCCAGCCCACATGCAGATGAGCTCCCTGGCCATAGATGCGATGGCCGGTGGTCAGTATCCTTTGGGCCGTGGTTTTGGCATCGAACAAAGCGATGACACCGTGCCAGTTGTCGGCAGCGACCCATCGGCCATCCGGACTCCCGGCCGCATGCCACCAGTTGACCCTGGCGACCTGCGAGGCGTTGCCGTCTTGCCACCAGGCTCCGGCACCGATGATACGAATCTCTCCGGTTTTGAGGTCATAAACCTTGACATGTCCGTCTTCCTTGTTGCCGTCCGAGTTGTGACCGCCGATAAAGGTGATCTGATCATGGAGCCACCAGCACTCGTGCGTGGCCAGTTCACCGGGATCCTGATAAAACGCCGGTACCGGCACATGGGTATTGACGTTCAGAAACCAGAACCGGGCGTGCAGCGGTTCATCCGCGTCCATGGGTGCACGATCGCTGGCATAGGTGCGGGAAAACGACAGCAGATCCGGACGGGTCCAGTGAAACTGTACATGATTCATGGCATAATCGAGCTTGGCGGCATTGCGCACGGTCCCGGAGCTCAGATCCAATACATCGATAAAATGGAATCCGGCTTTTTGATAAGCAAACGCCAGCAGACTGGCATCGCTGTTTTCCGCCAGGCCCGAGACCTGTACAGCCGAATCCGGCAGAACCGCCAGGGGGGTTTCAGAGACCCGCACTCTGGTCCGGGGATGTGTAGACAGACTCACCTGCCATTGCAGAACCGTATCCTGCCGCATGACATAGAGCTTGTCGCCGGCGATGGAGGCCAAAGGACGGCCAGCCGGCGCATCCTGTGGCCGGTTCAGACGCACCAGCTCGCCGGTCTCGAGGAGATACGCCATGATCTCTGACCGGTCATAGCGATCCGAGATAAAGAGCATCATGCGATCGTCCTGCAAAAAACAGCGGTCGTGAAAATAGAGATTACGGTCATGGGCCGGATGGGTGGTGACAAAGATAATTTCCGCGCCGCTGCGGGCATCGATCTCGGTGCGGTGCTCCGGAGGCAGAATCCGGCACTCCCATGTCTTGGACGATGCTGTCACGGTGTGCAAGAGAATACAGCCGATGAATAACATTGTGATTTTCATGACACCCTTTCAAAAAAGATGATCCACCGAGTAATAAAAGACATCAAATCATTGCTGTCCAATATAAATTTGCATAGCCTATTTCCCCCTTGGTTTTGCTCACTTTGTTTAGGCAACGCTTTCCAAACCAGGTCCCATTATTCATATGTTTCACGGAAACGGAAACGCAGAGATCCGGGTTCTATTCGAGAAAGGGTCCTCTTATTGGTGTCTATTGGCGTTCATTCGCGGTTTAACTGAAACCGTGAATGAACACGAATAAACATGAATAAGGCCTCTATTCCTCGGTCCAAAATGAAAGCGACAGAGAAGCCGAAGAACAATCCACACTCGTTGCCGTGCCTGACCCCGGATACGGTGAAGTCCATGCATAATCGATCTTAAAAGTGGACATGGATGAACACACGGCTTCTCCGGCAAGCTCGTATTTGTAAAACGCACCCTGGCGTGTTTGCGGGATATGATCGGCAACGATATGTCGTTGGATGGTCACATCGCCGCTGCTCCGGTATTGGGTTTGCACGAACTCGAATGTTTCAATCTCGCTCAGATCCGGACTAAACGTACAGGTGAGCGTAGAGACGGAATTAAGACGGTCATTGGCATGGTCTGTTCCGGTAAACTGAACTCCTGAACTGTATCCCGAGTCGATATCCGCGGTAATATAGGTCGCATCATAAGTGATGGTATTGCAATTCTCCTCAGGCGTGCCGACCCGGTCACACTTGAAATAATCGTACCCCACTTTGAGAACAAAACTAGAGTGAGTAAATCCCAACCCCTCTCCCCGGCCGCTCAGACTCAAGGTGAGATCGATGTCACTGCTGCCATCAA
>WJME01000012.1 GCA_014728115.1 Candidatus Zhuqueibacterota bacterium
AAATCACCATAGCCCAGGTCATCGGCCATGATAAAGATAATATTGGGTTTGCGCGCCTTTAGCGGACCTTCTTTGGGTGCACAGCCCAGGGCGGCGGCAGCACCCACAGCGGCAGTGGATTTTAGGAATTCGCGGCGGGATAATTTATTTGGCATGATGCCTCCGACGGTTTTGCCAGTGAACGTGTGAACGTGTGAACGTGGGCACGTGGGAACGTTTGAACGTGGAAACGTGGGAACGTGCGCACGTATGAACGTTTGAACGTGGAAACGTGTGAACGTGATTTTGAATATATAGAGATTGCGGGAGATTGTCAAGGGATTCGCGTGGATTGGCGTTTATCAGCGGTTCGGTTAACCGCGAATGAATGCGAATGGACACCAATAATACAGGATTACCTCATTCGAGACGACTCCGCAGCTGTTTTGCGTAACATATCTGGTAACATTTTTTGACAATTTTTTACTTTTTCCTTGCATAATTCCGAAAAAATTCAATAATTATAACAGATTTCAATGAGGGGATCACCACGTGCAACGCCCTGTGGGAGGAGGCCTTGCCACTGCACGGATGAAATCTGAGGGGATGGCTCTTGCCCTTTATTCCTCCAATTATTCCCAATGAAACTATTTCTAGATTGAGCATTAGGCATCCAAATGCAGACATTTACTATCAATTTGTTCTTACCATCTCTTTATCTCAATAAAATATTTCTGTAAAACAATTTTACATAACATGTCTTAAAAATGTGATTAATTATTGTCCTTTATAATTTTCTTCATTGTAACACATTGTAGTTACATAGTTTGGTAATATGACCATAAAATAAAAGATGCAATTTTGGAAATGAAATAATAAGGGATTAATAACACCATGAATGTAAAAATTGGCTACCAAACAATTATTTGGGGTCCAATTATTGAAAATTTAGAAAGATGTTTGGATATCATCGCATTGGCTGGCTATAAAGGTGTCGAATTTGCTCAACATCCCAAATACCTTGGCGATATTACCAAATTGACAAGACTACTCGCAGAGAGAAATCTGTCTTTTTTAGGCTTAGCTGGTGGAAGTATACAGGAACGAATAGAGTTTTGTGGTAATACTAAACCACATTATCTGTATACGAATACCTGTGATAGTCATATGATAAATCAAGTTACATTTAATGGTCACACACTGGCACTTCATCCTTATATTTATTCATCAACTCATAGATTAAGTGGGGCATTAAACCTTCTAAAGGAATTTGAAAGTTTAAAGTTTTTACCAGACACCGCTCATATGACCATAGCGGGAGACAATTTCAAAGAATTAGTAAAAAAGACTCGTGAACATATTATTGGAATCCACTTAAAAGACTGGTCAGTAAGATTTGGCAGATCCCCCTTTCGCTATGCCAGAGGATTTACAGAGCTGGGAAAAGGCAATGTTGATTTTTCCTTAATTTTCAAGTCACTTGAAAATATAAACTATAATGGTTGGTTAATTGTTGAACAAGATCGAACTGACTTTGATCCGATAACCAGCATTGTTGAATGTGCATCTTGGCTAAAGAAGAAACAATTTGACATTCATCCGAACGAAAGGGGAATTAAGGAGATACAAGAAGATCAAAATAGAAAAGTATTTTCTGCTCCAGATTGTTCACCAAAAGTGGAGGTGGATTTCTTAAGAGGAATCCTAAACTCTCGATTTCAAGGTATCGAGTATTTTTTTGAGAACTTGGCAGAGGCATTTAATACTGTTATACCGAGTACCTTTATTAAAATATGGAGTTGCAGTCCATCAAATAGCATTCTAAATCTCTTGGTTTTTTGGCCAATTAAAGAGTATATAACAACGAGAAATACTCTTAATGCGGAAGAGGTGATCACTGGGCTAACCATTGAGAAAAAAGTCGTATGGAAATATGATTTATCAAAGAAAAAAGAAAGTAGATCATTCGGTCATCCTGAGCTATTACCTTTGCTTCAAAAAAAAGAAATGATATCAATTCCATTACTCAATCCCGACAATGCGGACCATGTACAGTATGTAATTAATATTTTTCCTAAACACAAAAAAAGTACAATTAGCGAAAACACCTTATTTAGTTTTGGGATTACAGCCTCATTAGCTGCACAATCAGTACTAGATGAATTATGTTTATCTGCTGCCGGATATGTAAATGAAATTGCAAGCAAAGCAGATAAATGTAATACATTTTGGCGCGAATTAATACAAATCATTCAATCAAATATCAATTGTCAGGGTATTACTATCTTTCTTGTAAATGAGGCAACAAACAAGCTAGAACCTGTGATCTCAACTGGAATAGAATGGAATGACTCTGAAAAAATGTATTATGAAAAGGGGGAAGGGCTAACTGGAAGTATTTGGGATCTTGGTGAAACAATAATAATACCAGACGTCAGAAAAGATCCAAGATTTTTAATGAGATCATTTGAAAAAGTTACTGATAATTCTACTTGGAATTACTTAATTAGTTCAATTATTGATTTTAAGGGTAAGGTCATAGGTTTAATCAGATGCCGCAACAAAAGCAAAGGCTATACTCCTGGCAAACTAAATGTTTTTAATGATATAGATATCGCTGTAATAGATTCTATTTTTCAAGCAGCTATTCCACATCTAAACATCTTATTGGCTGATGAAAGAAGAGCAAAAGCTATGGGAAGATTAATCCATGAATTAAAAGTGCCAATAACCGCAATTCGCAGTGCGACTCAAACAATGCGCGAAGAATTGAATTATAGAAAACATTTTAGCTATGACTATATTGGTGATATTTGGTCATGGACAGAATTGATGCGAAGACTATTTGGGACCACCGATATTTTTAGATACCGATATGAAAACATTAAAACCCAACGTCGATGGACATATCTTCTCAAGGATGTTGTTGCTCCAGCTATTAGACAAGTAAAGCCATTACTAATGGAAAGAGAATTTTTACCAAGTGCAATCAGATATGATGGATTTCATAACATTCCCAAAATTTTTATCGATACAAATTTATTTCAACAGGTTGTTTTTAATTTATTATCTAATGCCATAAAATATTGTTATGATGATCCAAATAGCTTTCAGGTCGAAATAATCGCTTTACATGAAGGGAGTAAATTTCTAATACTTTTTAGAGATTATGGAATTGGTATTGATAGAGACTTGAAAGAATTAATTTTTGAAGAAGGCTTTCGGTCTGCAGCAGCTACCGAGAAATATGTTGCGGGCCAAGGCTTGGGGCTATGGGTTGTAAAAGAGATCCTACTCGCACACAATGCTTCTATTACATTAACAAACGAAAAATTTCCGACAGAGTTTACCATTTCGCTGGGAGAGAATCTGGCAGAAAGTTAATGAGGGAGGAAAACTGTGAAAAAACATGTTTTGCTTGTGGATGAAGATGTTTTTCCTATGAAATTTTATGTTAAAGCATTAAATAAGCATGGATTTAATGTAAAACATATTAGAAATCCGGACCAGGCTTTAGAATTTATAGAGGCTGAAAAGAATAGTGTTGAAGCTGTTATTCTAGACATAATGCTACCACCTGGTGAAACCTATAAAAACATAGATACAAACAATGGCTTAGAGACAGGGGTTTATTTACTACAGGATCTACGAAAACAAGTCGATAGAAAGTTACCAATAATAATATTGACTAATGTTCAAAGCCCAGAGACTCTAACAAAGATTCAAAAAACAAAATATCAAGTAATCGCTGCTAAATTAGAATACCCTCCTTACGATTTAGCAAGATTATTAAAAAAATTGATGAATAAAGAATAATTGTGGGGAGGCTTTGTGGAATTTTTGGACCTTTCGGCATTAATTAATTTATTAAAAAATGTATTAATCGGAATAAAATTTTTATTTAGCATTATGGCAAAATCGATATACTTTAGATTGCCCTTAAAAGGTTCTATGAAAAACAAGGGGTATAGAG
>WJME01000077.1 GCA_014728115.1 Candidatus Zhuqueibacterota bacterium
ATCTTTATAGAGGTGGGAGGTACGTCTACCGATATTTCGGTGATTAAAAATGGCAAGCCACAGATCAAGAGCGCGCGCATCGGTGGGAATCGTTTGTTTCTCAAAACCCTGGATGTGCGCACTGTGGGGATTGCCGGCGGATCCATGCCGCGGATTCAAAATGACAAAATCATCGATGTCGGGCCACGCAGCGCCCATATTGCCCATGCTCATTATGCTGCCTTTACGACCGAGACTGAATTCGATGATATCGAATTGACCCCCCTGCAGCCGCTCAGAGGGGATCCGGAAGATTATCTGGCGATCCGCACGCATTCTCAGGCGGCTGGAGCGTTTACCCTGACCCCGTCCTGTGCGGCCAACTATCTCGGACTCGTCAAAACCGTGGGTCACTCGGCGGCCAATAGTAAAGCGTTGGAAAAATTCTTTGGCCTCGTCTCTCAGAAACTGCAGATCGAGGCGAAAAAGATCGCTCATGATATTCTCACCCTTTCTGCAAAAAAGATCGAGCCGGTGATCCGGCAGCTGGTGCGGGAGTATAAACTGGATTCAGATCTGGTACAATTCATCGGCGGTGGAGGCGGGGCCTCTGCCCTGGTGCCGTTCACCGCACAATCCATGCAGGTGGAGCACCGGATCGCCGAGAATTGTGAGGTCGTTTCCGCCATTGGCGTGGCTCTGGGGATCATCCGGGATTCTGTGGAGCGCAGTATCGTCGATCCCAGCGAAAGCGATCTGATCGCCATCCGGCAACAGGCCATGCAATCGGTGGAGGCCATGGGTGCGGTGCCGGAAAGTATAGAGGTGAGCATAGAGGTCGATAGCAAAAACAAACGAGTGATGGCGGTCGCCACCGGATCCAGCGAGTTGCGCACGCGCGATATTGCCAGCACGGCCTTGAGCGATGATGCCTTGTTGCAGGTGGCAGCGGCATCGCTCAGGCTGGATCCATCAGAGATTCAACGCGTAGGGTCGACCGATTTTTTGCAGGCCTTTTCAGGCATCGTCCGGCAATCCTGGTTGTGGGGAATGTTTACCAAAGAGATTCAAAAACTCCGCGTCATCGACCGCGAAGGGGTGATCAGGCTGCAGATCAACGGCTGCCTGAGTGAACAGGTGACGGCCAATCAGGTGAAAACCAGGATATCCGGGTTTATCGAACAACTCACCACATTCGGGGATGCCGGTGCTCTGGTGCCGGATATTTATCTGCTGGTTTCGGCAAAGATTATCGACATGACCGGACTCGTACAACAGTCACAGATCATGGCCCTGGTCGACATTGAGCTGCAACACACCCTGCCCACTGCGCCGGTTGTGGTCATTGCAGCAAAAAAACAATAATCAGGATATCCATGCAAAACGGAAAAAGCTTGTACACACCGCGTGCCCACAGCCTCGATGCGTTGCGGGGATTTGCTATTTTGACCATGGTACTGAGCGGTGTGATTCCCTATGGGGTGCTGCCCGCCTGGATGTATCACGCGCAGCTACCGCCACCAGAACACACGTTTAACCCAAATCTGCCCGGCCTGACCTGGGTCGATCTGGTATTTCCGTTATTTCTGTTCGCTCTGGGTGCAGCCATTCCGCTTGCATTATCCCGTCGTCTCGAAAAACGGGTGCCTGGATATAAACTCGTCATCAGTATCATTGAAAGGGGAGCTCTGCTGGCAGTGTTTGCCATCCTGCTCAGGCATGTGCGTCCACATGTCCTCGATCCCCAGCCCGAAACACAACACTGGATGATTGCGCTGCTCGGTTTTGTTCTCATGATGTTGATCTTTACACGCTTGCCTGACGCATGGCCCCGGAAAACCAGGCGGGTGATACGATTTTGCGGCTGGATGGGCGCTATGATCCTTTTGGCATTGCTTCGCTATCCGGATGGCAGCGGATTTTCGCCCGGCCGCAGCGACATTATCATTCTCGTGCTGGCAAATGTCTATGTGTTTGGATCGCTCATCTGGCTGGCCACCCGGCATCGTCTGTTACTTCGGCTTGGCGTACTCGGACTGCTGCTGGCGCTACGGTTGGCACATACCGCCCCTGGCTGGACAGAGTGGCTTTGGAGTGCCTCGCCCGTTCCCTGGCTTTATAAAATGACCTATTTGCAGTATTTGTTTATCGTAATTCCCGGCACCCTTGTCGGGGATCTGCTGCAGAGTCATATGCAAAAAGATCTTCCGGCTGATGCGAATGCGGCTCACTGGTCGTCACGGCGGTTCCTGGTTCTGGTGCTTTTGTGCATCAGCTTTGTAGCTGTGCTGCTCATCGGCATGCAGGTCCGCTGGCTGTGGCAAACAACGGTTGTTGCTATGGTCATGAGTGCTGTCGGTTTTGCTCTTGTCGTCAATCCTTTAACCCGATTTGAATCGCACCTCAAAAGTCTGTTTGGCTGGGGTGGGTATTGGCTGTTGCTGGGACTGATTCTAGAGCCGTTCGAGGGCGGAATCAAAAAAAATGATTCGACGCTCAGTTATTATTTTATTACCACCGGGCTCGCGATTTTTATCCTGATCGCTTTTTCGATCGTGATCGAGGTGTTTAACAAAAAACCAGCCATGCAATTGCTGATCGATAATGGTAAAAATCCCATGATCGCCTATGTAGGATTTGCCAATCTCATCTGGCCGGTGTTGGCGTTGACCGGACTCGATCAGGTGATGATCAGTCTGACTCCCACACCCTGGATGGGAGTTCTGCGCGGCGTCTTGTACACCCTGTTGCTGGCCTTTATCGTTCAGTTTTTGACTAAAATAAAGTGTATTTGGAGAACCTGATGTTCGCTGTGAGATTTTCGCCTTTTCTTGTGTTCGGACTCGTCTTCGTTTTCCGGCCTCTGGCCTCGTATGCAGATCAGCCGGTCGAATTTCGCGCGATAAAGATCACCAATGTCGACTCTGATGTCATGTTCTCCGACGAAAAGATCAGCGAGGCCATGGACTATCTCGCCTCCATCGGCATCAATGTGATTTTGCCTGTGGTCTGGAATGGGTCCGGCGCCGACGGCGTGTATACGCTTTATCCCAGCGCGGTTATGGACAGCTTGTTCGGCCACCCCATGCATCCGGCCTTTCCAGCACAACGCGATCCGCTGCAGCGCATCATCATCGAAGCACATCGCAATGGCATGGAAGTGATGCCGTGGTTCGAGATGGGATTTTCGACTTCTTTTTCGCAAAACGGGGGTCATATACTCGAAAAATTTCCGGACTGGGCGTTGAGAGACCGGGAGGGCAACCTGGTGGTCAAAAACGGATTCGACTGGATGTCTGCCGTCAACCCGGAGGTGCAGAAATTTATCCTTTCTCTGGTGACCGAGGTCATCGATCATTATGATGTGGACGGTATCGAGTTTTCAGACCGCATCCCGGCTCTGCCTGTAGAGGGGGGGTATGACTCTGCCACGGTCGCAATTTATAAAACCGAACATGACGGCGCTGCGCCGCCTGCGAATGCTCTCGACAGCGGCTGGATGCGCTGGCGGGCCGGCAAGCTCAATCAGTTCATGGTTCATGTACGCGATTCTGTCAAAGCGCGGAGCGAATATCTCGTTTTTTCATCCAGTCCCAGCATCTATCCCTGGTCGTATCAGGAGTATCTGCAGGATTCCAAAACCTGGGTGGATGAGGGAATCGTGGACAATATCATTCCCCAGCTATACCGCTATCAATTGAATGACTATATCTATGAACTGGACAAAGCACTCGGTTATACGCCGGCCAGGATGCAGGACTATTTTTACTCTGGTATGCTGATCAGACACGGCAGTTGGGTGATTTCACCGGAATTCTTTTTGCAGTGCATGCAAGCCAATCGCGACCGTGGTGTCAAGGGAGAAGCGTTCTTTTTTTACGAGGGATTGCGCGCCAATGACGATCTCCTGGGCGACACGCTGAACGCGATGTTTTATAGAGAACCGGCTTTGCTTCCGCATCGCAATGGCGTGAACTGGCGTCCCATCCCCCTGATCGTCAATGAAGATGATCCCGGTGCTAAAGCCAGGGGTCAGTGGGAAGGTTCGGCCATTGCCGGATACCGGCCTGACATCCTGATCAATAAAGACGATAACTATGGCGAGATTCGTTATTCTTTTCAGGTGCCCGCTGCCGGCTGGTATGACGTCTATGCTTATATTGTCACCGGCCCCAAAGCCACGGACCGGGCCCGTTATGTGGTTTATTCCAAAGATGACTCGGCCGAGGTGATCGTAAACCAGCAGGATTATTTTCATCGCGGTTGGCAGGTGTTGAACTCGGCTTATTTGACAGCCGGCGAACAGACTGTCCTGAAACTCGATAACTCTAACAGCCTTGCCGGTCAGCTCGTCGTGGCCGATGCCGCCATGATCATTATCAATCGCAAGCTCTCTCCGGATGTCGTGATCAGTGGCATCGATAAAAGCCCGAAAATGACACCCGCATCATTCCGGTTGCTGCAAAACTATCCGAATCCATTCAATGCCACCACGCAAATTGCGTATCGGGTCACTCGAACATCGTTCATCCAAATTGAGGTTTTTGATGTGCTGGGGAGAAAAGTGAAAACCCTGATTAACGAAATGCATTCCCCGGGCTCTTTTAGGGTGGAATTTCGCGCCGATCAACTGGCAAGCGGAGTGTATATGATCCGGCTCCAATCCGGGCAGCATGTCGAAACCATAAAATGTGTGCGGGTCAAATAGGATTTGCTTTATGGAACAGGGGTTCAGAGATAACGAGGAGCTCCAAATATTTTAATTCGTGTATATTCGCGTGTATTCACGGTTTAGTTTGGTCCGTCAATGAACGCGAATAGAGACAAATATTCCGATTGAATAATTTTTTGAAAACAAAAGGACGAGTCATGCTTCCAATCACAGGGACTTTTTTAGACGAGATCACCCACGACATCCCTTCACAGAACTGGGGCCGCGAGGAATGGGCGCGTGATTTCGATGCCATGCGAGCCATTGGCATCGATACGGTCATTCTGATTCGCGCCGGCTATCAGCAATATGCGACCTATCCTTCCCGGGTCCTGCAACAACAGATGAATATTTTTCCGGTGTATCTCGACCTCGTGGATCTGTTTCTCGAGCAAGCGGAACGGTGTGGCATGACCTTTTATTTCGGCACGTTTGATTCGGGTAATTATTGGCAAAACGGTCAATATGAAAAAGAAGCGGATCTCAATCGCCGGTTTTGCGATGAATTTATGGAACGATATGGCCAGCGTCCGGCATTTGGCGGTTGGTACATCAGTCACGAAATCAGCGTGTACAATGACGGCATGATGAATGTCTATGAGACACTGTCCACTCACCTGCGCAACCTGAAACCGGTGCCCATCCTGATTTCGCCCTATATCAAGGGCATCAAGCAGTTCGGGTCAGAAGCGATCTCACCGGAACAGCACCGCAAAGAGTGGGATGCGGTGTTCAGCCGGTTGCAGGGTCTGGTGGATATTGTCGCGTTTCAGGACGGCAATGTGCCCCTGGAGAATCTCGGTGATTACCTGGCTATCAACAAATCTCTGGCCGACCAGTATGATATCCGCAGCTGGAGCAATGTCGAGACTTTTGACCGGGACATGCCCATAAAGTTCCCTCCCATCGATGCCCGCAAGCTGCGCTACAAGATGGAACAGGCTGAAAAGAGCCGGGTGGAAAAACTGATCACTTTTGAATTTTCTCATTTTATGAGTCCGTATTCCATCTATCCCGCAGCGCATCATTTGTATCAACGGATTGTCGAGTGGAAGAGTTGAAAAGAGTTTAAGAGTTGAGGAGTTTAGGATGCAACAAAATAGCTATTTTTGTTACCTATATAAAACCAAATTTATCTTACAGTTGCGTTACACTTAAATACCGGATAAAAACAAAAGATTCAACCAAAAAACTGTGTGTCCATTGATTATGTTCCAAAATACAAAGCTCTAAAAGGCTGAAAACAAGTATCGTTTTATCAAATCAACATTTTTCGACAGTTTTATATCCATTTCCCTGCCCCACATATAGACTGCAACCCACCATCACCAATAGAGTGCTGTTTTGGAAATATGTCACCCGCAAGCAAGTGTTTGATAACGTAAAGGACAAACAATCGAATGGCTTTAGGTCATTATGTTTTTTTTGCGGATCCAAGTGCCATTCAACAATTCAACATTTTTCACGAGGTATCCCATGTCCCAAGACAATGCTCCATGGCAACGCTATCCCCAGGCGGAATCTCTGATCATCAACTGGCTCAATGTCGCCCAGGAAGAAAACGAAGCGATTCGAAACATGGCCGGGCGCATGGCTGATGAGACCAGTACCCGATTGTTCGACTGGGTGGATCATCTGCAGATCAAGGATAAATCTGCGGATAAAGAGTTACGCAAAGCAGGATTCGAGATAGAGGAGATCGAGAGTCCGGGCACGGTCTATACCCATCCCGCGGCCATGCTGCCTCGCATCGTGATCAATTCGGAAGATTCAGTGTCGCTGGGTGTGGCAATCAAAGCCGAGAACCTGCAGGAATTTATGCTGATGAACGGACTGACAGGTCCGGTCATGGGCACGCCCTTTAGTGGGTATCGCAGCACGGTGATCCATACAGAAGGGCCGGTGGCGTTTTATGCGGTGGAGCGCCGCGGCACCCGGACGCTGGTTCCCTTGTCTGGCGGAGCAGGTGAAACGAGCGCTTATATCGAGGCTGTGGAATCGTGGTCGGCGAGACCGCGGGATCTCGGGGATGAAGATGAGGCCATGGAACACGCCGTCGAAATTGCGGAACACATGTGCGAGTTGGTGGGGTGTAACCTGGCTGCGCATATCGTATTACAGGTGGAACGCCAGTACTGGCAGAATCGCAATACCGCCGGATCGATCCAAAAGATGCGGCAGGACCGGCTCGGACTCGGTTGGGCCAATCAGGATCATCACACCTTTCGCAGCTCGCGCCACTATTTTCCAAGACTGGTGCAGCTGTTCGAGACCCTGGGATTTCATTGCCGTGAGCAGTTCTATGCCGGCGAGGAAGCGGGCTGGGGCGCCCAGGTGATGGAGAATCCTGTCAGCGGCCATGTGCTGTTTCTCGATCTGGACCTGGCACCGGACGAGCTCGAGATCGATTTTGCGCATCAACCGTTGCAGGAACGCGATTTTCTCGGTACTGTGGGCCTCTGGTGTGGCTTGCACGGCGATTCCATCTTGCAGGCGGGCATGCATCATCTGGAGGCCCAGTTTGATTTCCAAAAGCTGGTCGCAGATCTGCAGGCATACGGCATCGAGACCATGAATCCCTTCAGCGATTTCAGTTATCTCAAACAGGCGTTTACCCGTGGTGAACGCTGGTCAGTCAGCGACTCCAAGGTGCACCGGCTGCAGGAGCGGGGATTGATCGATGACGAGCAGGCAGCCAAATTTTTACGCGAGGGCGCAGTGGGAAGCCATCTGGAAAACCTGCAGCGAGCAGAGGGATTCAAGGGATTCAATCAGTCCAATGTGAGCAAGATTATTCGTGAGACGGATCCGAGGAGGGCATAGACGTTAGACGTCACAGGTTTAACATGTAAACGTGCACGCGTGACTTTATTCATGCTGCCCAATAACCAAAACATTCGCAACCGACCGATCAGCGATGATTTTGGTCACCACCGGACTGAATCCATGTTTGTGACGGCTGATCTTGCCCATGCCGAGAATCAGGAGGTCGGAATCCCTGGCTTGTTCGAGGATAACGTCAGACACCGAATGTCCCGGAATGATACGGATCTGCGATTGAGCGGGAGATTCATCGCTGACCATTTGTTTCCAGGTGCGTACAATGTGGGATTGATCTGCGGGCTTTGTATCTGCAAGTGCGACGATAAGATAAGTGATATGAACCTCTTTTCGGGCCTGATGATAGAGGGCGGTCAGCAAACGCGCGCGAAGGGTGTTGTGCACATCCCGACCACCGACGGGCACCAGAATATTTTGTACAGAGAGCGGATCCCATCCGATACCGGAGCGCAGGATCGCCAGGTTGCTCGGCAATCTTGCCGCCAGTGTTTCCAGACGCTGGCGTGTTTTTTCGTCGGATAGGTCCGACATCCCCATGAGGGTCAAAGCGCAGTGATGCAGGTTGGCCACACGCTCGATCTCTTGCCAGGGATCCCCCGAAAGCGTGCCCAGGCACTCGACCCGCACTCCGGAATCCAATGCTGCGGCCATGGAACGACGCAGAATGTCGGCCATGACATCGATGATCGCTTTTTGATCCGGGCCCGCAGCGCGTTGGGCGATATTGAGCAAGAGCACGCGCCCGGCTGACGGACTCAGGGCTGCAGCCAGAGTTGACAGGGTGCCGGCGTTGGCCGGATTGGCCATGGGCACCAGCACCAACGGACTCTTGCCGCGTAGCTCCAAAAGA
>WJME01000078.1 GCA_014728115.1 Candidatus Zhuqueibacterota bacterium
ATGGTTGCCTCTCCTTTAATCGTTGCTGATTGGATTTCAGATGATATCGATTTCTCTAAAAATCACCATCCTTTTTGGCAAATGACCATCTGCTCGATTTAGTGAATGTGAAATTCATGATAAATGACTATTTTTATACCATTCAACATTGTTTGAAATATATTCCCAGATACTACAAAAAAAATGCCAAAAAATTGTCAAGCGAGGTTTTATGCCATGTACTCGAGTGGTAGCGAAAGATTTAGAAATAGATTCACATAAAAAATCCTTAAACAATATGAACCCGTTAAAGTAAAGAGAGGTTAAACCGTGAAACCCAAAAATCTCAAGCATGCCCTGAATTCTGAATCTTTGATCCATCAGTTGAACGAAAAAAAACCTGCCTTTTTTCTGGACTATGACGGAACATTGACACCCATCGTAAACAGGCCTGAGGATGCCATTCTCACCGATGAAATGCGAGAGGTCGTAAAAGAACTTTCACAACACTATACTGTTGCGATCGTGAGTGGCAGAGATAAAAAAGATGTACAGGAACGAGTCTCTCTTGAAAATCTGATTTATGCCGGAAGTCATGGTTTTGACATTAGCGGACCCCATGGCATGGAAATGCAGCATGAACAGGGGAATCAGGCTCTGCCTGATTTGGACGAGGCAGAACAAAAGCTTAACCATGAATTGGCCGGGATATCTGGATGTCAGGTCGAACGTAAAAAATTTTCCATAGCCGTTCATTATCGAAATGCCAACCCAAGTCAGGTCGATATGATAAAGCAAAGGGTATCTGATGTTCATCAACAATATTCATCCCTGCGGATGAATGGCGGAAAAATGATTGTAGAACTTCAGCCCGACATCGATTGGGATAAGGGAAAGGCTGTGCTCTGGTTGATGAAAAAATTGAACTTGAATCCTGAAAACACTCTACCGGTTTACATCGGTGACGATTTGACTGACGAACATGCATTTCAAGTTTTAAAAGAGAGCGGGATTGGAGTATTGATAGGTGAACATGGCTCAGAGACTGCTGCAAACTATATTTTGGATAATGTTTCCCAGGTGAGGGGATTTTTACAAAAGGTTTTAAAGATCTAGAATGAGTATGTTGTTAAAATATATATAAATGGTATCTGATCACAACACTTGTGGGCCATATGAATTCCTGGAAAATAATTTACGATGACTGGAAACCCGAGCTCGAGCCCTTACGTGAAGCACTCTGTGCACTGGGAAATGGTTATTTTGTCACCCGCGGGGCTGCTGAAGAATCGAGCAATGACGGGACCCACTATCCAGGCACTTTTCTTGCAGGCGGATACAACCGCGCAAAATCCCATATTAGCGGCAAAATCATTGAAAATGAAGACCTGGTTAATTTTCCCAACTGGCTATATATGAATTTTCGTATCAATGATGATGAATGGTTTCGTTTGGAAAAGGTTGAAATATTGGATTATCAACAGGAACTGGATCTTTATCACGGAGTGTTGAGCCGAGACATAACCTTTAAAGATAAAAAGGGGCGCAAAACACACCTTGCCTGCAAGCGATTTGTGAGTATGGAAAATCCCCACCTTGCTGCCATACAATGGCAGTTTACTCCACTCGACTGGTCAGGTACCCTGTGGGTGCATTCAGCACTGGACGGCAATATAAAAAACCAGGGTGTTGACCGTTACAAGGATCTGAATAGCGAGCACCTCGAGCCGTTGCAGAGCGGCCAGGAAGGCGAAAACGGCATTTTTCTTTTGGTGCAGACCGGACAATCTCATATTCAAATGGCCCAGGCTGCACGTACCACACTCCCGAATGGCATTGAAAAAGAGCCTGTTTCGAGAGAAACAATCTCCAAACAAGGCTATATCGCCCAAGAGTTAATGCTGAAATGTGATCCGGATAAATCTGTGCAGATTGAAAAACTCGTCTCTCTTTATACCTCCCGTGATAATGCCATCAGCGAACCTGTTTTAGAAGCCAGAAAAACTATATCCCGTGCAAAATCTTTTGAGGAAGAACTTGATGAACATCAAAAAGCGTGGAAAGCATTATGGCAGCGTGCAGACATCGTCATCCAGGATGATCGGGAATCACAGCAGATCTTGCGTTTACACATTTTCCATTTGTTACAAACCGTATCACCGCATACGATTGACCTGGATGTCGGTGTTCCCTCTCGGGGGTGGCATGGAGAAGCCTATCGTGGCCATATCTTTTGGGATGAACTCTATATTTTTCCATTTCTCAATCTCAGAATACCTGAAATCAGCCGGTCATTGCTCATGTACCGCTATCGCAGACTCGAAGAAGCCAGATTTGCTGCGGCCGAGGCTGGATATAAAGGAGCGATGTATCCCTGGCAAAGCGGAAGCAATGGTCGGGAAGAGAGTCAGGACATCCATCTGAATCCTAAATCCGGAGAATGGGACCCGGATATCACTCATTTGCAACGGCATATCAATGCAGCCATCGTCTACAATATTTGGGGATATTATCAATCCACGTGTGACAAAGAGTTTTTGTATTTTTATGGTGCCGAGATGATACTGGAAATTGCCAAATTTTGGGCCAGTATTGCAGAATTGAATCCTGAACGAAATCGATTCGAGATCAAAGGGGTGGTCGGTCCTGATGAGTTTCATACAAAATATCCTGACCGCGATCAGGGAGGTCTGGATAATAATGCCTATACCAATTTTATGGCTGCCTGGGTGTTGCAATTGGCACTAAAATTACTGGAAATACTGGATGATGAAAGAGGCAAAGAGCTCCTGCAGCAGCTGGAAATCCGTCCGGAAGAATTGCACCGCTGGAAAGAAATAAGTGAAAAAATGTACCTGCCGATAAACAAAAATAATATTATTGAACAATTCGAAGGCTATGAACAACTCGAAGAATTGGATTGGCAAAAATATAAAAAAAAGTATGGTGATGTGCAGAGAATGGACAGGATATTAAAAGCAGAAGGAGAAAGCACAAATCGTTACAAAGTGGGAAAACAAGCAGATGTGTTAATGATTTTTTACCTCTTTTCTTCAAAAGAGATTGAAAGAGTATTTAACACGTTAAACTATGATTTTGATCCACAGATGATACCCAAAAATATCAACTATTATAAACAGCATTCTTCACACGGATCCACGCTGAGCAGGCTCGTTTATTCGTGGGTTTTGGCCAGATCGAATCGTAAAGAATCCTGGTATCTCTTTAAGGAAGCCTTGATGAGTGATTATAAGGATATCCAGGGAGGCACGACACCAGAAGGAATTCATCTGGGCTCTATGGCCGGAACGGTTGATATGATACAGAGATGTTATACTGCCATTGAGTTACACCAGGATGTCTTGTGGCTGAACCCGATCCTTCCCGAAGAATTGGGCTGCATCAGACTGCGGATTCGTTATAGAGGACACTGGATAAATATTGAAACCGATCAACAAAAATTAAAAATCCAGTTGGCCAAAGGGTGGTCTCAAAAGGTCAGAATAGGGGTAAAAGAAAAGATTTATTCATTCGAGCAAGGAGAAACACGTGAAATTGACCTCACAGAAGGTAAATAGCAAATCGAACCTAGATCAAAATCCGGGGGATATGTGATTATCAAAGAGCACCCCTGGGACCTTTCAAAACTCGATGCGCTCATCTTTGACATGGACGGGGTGATTACACAGACGGCCGGTCTGCATATGAAGGCATGGAACAAAATGTTTACCGAGTATCTCGATCAGCTCAATAAACAGTCAGATAAAGCCATCAAGCCCTATAATGGAAAACAGGATTATTTAAAGTATCTAGATGGTAAACCCCGCTATAAAGGGGTAGAGAGTCTTTTACAGAGCCGCGATATTGATCTTCCATACGGGGATCCCGATGATGACCCTGACAAGGAGACGGTCTGCGGCCTGGGTAATCGTAAAAACAAAATATTTTTAGAGCTGCTCGGGCAGGAGGGAGTCGAGGTTTATCCGGATGCTATCCAGAAGATCAAACACTGGCGCAAATATGGACTCAAGATGGGCGTTGTCTCTTCCAGTAAAAACTGTGCCCACGTACTCAGAGCCGCGGAAATAGAACATTTGTTTGAAATACGAGTGGATGGAGTTGTCGCTCAGGAAAAAGAATTACAGGGCAAACCCGCACCACAACTCTTTATCTATGCCACGAACGAACTGAAATCCGATTCCTTTCACACCGCTATCTTTGAAGATTCCGTCTCGGGAGTAAAGGCAGGTAAACAAGGGGGATTCAAATTTGTCGTCGGCGTGGCAAGACATGGCTCCAAAGATCAGTTAATGAAAAATGGTGCCGATATCGTGATAGAGAATTTTGATGAACTATAACAGAAAACAGCTCACCTGACAGCCAATAAAATTCTTTTCGATCATCACCCCCCAACCTTTTTTTTAATAAAACTGTTGACTGGAAAATGAATATATCGTACACTAGATAAATCAAGGTTATGGGATAGTTTATATGAATCAGAAAAAAATCGTTACAAGCATCATCTTTCTCTGTCTTGCAGGGACCTTGTTTGCCGTCGGTGGCGTGACATCGGGAGAAGGAACGGGATCCTATACCGAAACCGATGTCGTTTTATTATTTACATACGTTTTTTTGGCGTTGGCTTTTTCGTTCTTGTGTTCCATTGCAGAAGCCGTATTGCTGAGCATTACACCGTCGTTTATAGGAGGATTGGCCGAAAACAAACCCAAAGCAGCTGACCGTCTCAAACGACTGAAACAGGACAATGTCGACCGGTCATTGGCTGCCATCCTCACACTTAACACCATCGCCCATACTGTCGGGGCGATTGGTGCCGGGGCCAAGGCAACCGTCGTTTTCGGCAGCACCTGGTTCGGCTTGTTTTCGGCTGTCATGACGTTAGTGATTTTGTTTTTTTCCGAAATCATTCCCAAGACATTGGGTGCGGTATTCTGGCGCCACCTGACCGGACCCACGGCTATATTCGTGCAAGCGCTGATTTATGCGCTCTATCCCCTGATTGTCATTTCTGAACAACTGACAAAACTCATCGCCAAAGGCAAGCATATACACCTGTTCAGCCGGGATGAATTCATCGCCATGGCTGACATTGGCCAAAAATCGGGCCAAATTACCGAACCCGAATCGCGTATCATACGCAACCTTTTTCACTTTCAACGGCTTCGTGCCAAAGATGTCATGACTCCCCGAACTGTCATCGTCTCTGTACATGAAGAATCGACCGTGAATCATACCCTTGCGACCAAAATTCACGCTCCATTCTCCCGGTATCCACTTTGCAGAACCGACATCGATGATGTTTCCGGATTTGTTCTCAAAGATGATATGCTGCTCGCAAAGGCCCAGGGAAGGGGGGAGGTGAAATTGAAAACATTGAGACGCAAAATCGAATCTGTGGGCAGCGAGATGCCCTTATCCCATTTGTTGGAATTTTTACTGGACAAGCGACAGCACATCGCCCTGATAGTGGATGAATACGGAGGCACCAAAGGACTGGTCACACTCGAAGATGTCGTCGAAACGTTGCTGGGTATGGAAATTGTCGACGAAATGGATAAAGTGGAAGATATGCAGCTTTTGGCACGTCAACAATGGGAACGACGTGCCAGAGCGCTTGGCCTGAATGTTGAAAACTGGGATCAAGAAAACCAAAGCGAATAGTTCGTAATGATATGTTTATGTTATCAGAGGTCGCTTTAACACCTTGCAAACGGTCTTTTCTTATTCCTGGCGTTTTATTATTTTAGACAGCAGTGATGTCAAGTGATTATTCAGAACCAAAAAAGAATAACAAGATGGGTTGGGAACAATTTGATTAAATCGTAGAGTATTGTAACGTTGGAAGATCATAAGGCAGGGCAGTGGAACAAAGCAAATCTGTTTAAAAGATCCTCAAGTTAACATAACTAATATTATGTAAGGCAATGAGGCGTTTTTAAAAGGAAACGAAAAACTGTAGACATTGCCCTCAATATCTATTTGTATTCACTTTACAGTATCTCGAGCTTTCTCTTGGCCTTTTCCTTTAGAGGCGAGCTGGACTTGTTCCACATGATCTCTTCATAGTTTTGCTTGGCTGCTTCTATTTCACCCAATTCTTCAAGCTTTTTTGCATAACTGAAACGGGCATTGAGATTATTGGGATTCAGACGAATGGCTTCTTGAAGGTTTGTCAATGCTTCCTGATCGTTGTTTTCCATGTTTTTGCCCAATAAAGTCAGGGTAACACTATCCTTTTTACCCATCTCTATCGCCTTTTGAGCCATTTTTGCCGCACGGGAACGTTCCTGGGCAGCATCAAAAATAATGGCTGCTTGCTTATAGTATACGGGGTGAGCTGGATCATACTGAAGCGCTTTTTCGATAGATGCACAGGCCTCTTTGGGCATCTGAAGCCGAAGCTGTACTGACGCAAGAGATGCCCAGACCGATGCATCGTGTTGATTGTGGTGCAAATATTCGCGATACCCTGATTGTGCAGTCTTGTAATCTCCCTTGATAAAGCTTTGATAAGCATGTTGATAGGTCTTTTGAAGGTTGGCAGTATCTGCTTTTACACGAGATCCTCCCTCCTCTTGATCTTGATAATCGAGCTTGTCAAGTAAAGCTTGAGCTAACTTGCCCAACTTCCCACTATCATCAATTTTAATGACTGCACGATAACTGCGATAGGCATTTTCGGTATCTCCCAGAGCCTGATAGACTTTTCCCAGTCCCAGGTAGGCACGAGCCTCCTTGGGATGCAAAGAAATGATTCGTTCAAAGGTTCTGATGGCATCGGTAAATTGTTTTTGAATGCTAAAGATCGCGCCCAGGTTGATCAAAGAATTCAGATTATCCGGAACAAACCACAATCCCTTGCTCAATGCTTTCTCTGCCTGAGAAAATTGACGTGTTTTCGAATAGAGATTTCCAAGCAAAAACAGCGCCTTGGCATGAATAGGACAAAGTTCAATGGTGCGATTCAAAGTATCCAGCGCTTCTCGAATATGTTTGGATTCGGTTTGTATGATAGCGAGATTATAATAAAGATCAGGATCCAGACACCCTTGATCGATGATCTGTCTCCACATGGCAATCGCCTTGTCATAATCCTTGTTTCTGGCAAACTGCAGAGCAGTGCGATTTTTTTCAGACCAATGTACAACACCCTTGTCGGTACACCACTCGAGGTGTGCTGAATGATTATCGGGCAGGCTGATATGAAATTCTGTTGCAGCTCCCTGAAATCGTTCGCGAAGAATCGAATGAATCGACTCTCGACGGTTTTGCGAATTGGGAGATTGTTTCGGGAGTTCTTTGGAAAAGCTACGTAAATCCAGTTTCGCCTTGAGTACTTTCAAAATGCTCGCCCTTTGCTGCTGATTTATCTAAAAAGATACAAAGATTTTGCAAACAAGCAAATGGATTTTCACATTGATGCTCGTATCACCCATTCCATTTCGTGCAAGATATCGCGGAGAGATCGCTGAGGAAGGTTGGTTTCGTCAATCAGCAGGTCAACGGCATCTTCCTCTATTCTTAAAGCAGCCTGCCGCCCCCGTAGAGATGGGTGTCGAAAGAGGATTTCTGCCAAGGATTTTATGGTAGCACGCTGGGTCGCCATGCAAAATATTCCTGGTAAAGGCCTCTGCTCAAGGAGCAGAGACCTTTATTGTTAACCATAAACAGGACCATAGGCCTGACACGCTCTAAAATCTGCAGATTCGGTATCCATCGTTCCAAAAGCAGACCATGCACTGGGACGAAAGATTCTCGCATGATCCACATTATGCATATTTACCGGAATCCTCAGCATTGAAGCTAGAGTAATGAGTTGGTGTCCGATGTGACCATAACTAATGGCACCATGATTTGCACCCCAATTGGCCATGACAGAATAGACATCGGTAAAAGCACCTTTCCCGGTAATAATAGGAGCAAACCATGTGGTTGGCCATGTGGGATTGGTTCGTTCATCGAGCGGTTTGTGAACATCCTTGGATAAATCTACAGTATACCCCTCGGCAATTTGCAGGACAGGACCAAGCCCTTTGATCAGATTGATCCGGCTCATGGTGACGGGCATTTCTCCTTCAGTTACGAATTGCGAGGAATAGCCTCCCCCTCTAAAATAGCCCAGATCAGCAGGACACCATTGGGTTGCTTCCAAACAAGCTTTTACTTCCTGTTCAGTGATTTCCCAATATGGTTTAAGGACCGATTCACCTTTTTGTTTTTGCCGGCCTGTGCCATCCAGTGTGGCTGAACCAGAGTTGATTAAATGAATGAGTCCTCCTTCAGCCTTGCCTTTAAGTTCTTGTCCTGTCACTCTTTTCACGGCCTGAGGACTCCAAAACGTGCGAACATCAGCAAAAATCTGAGCAGTATCGGTTAAGAGATGACCGAACAACATAGCCACGCCATTGAGGCCGTCGTTCTCGGTGGCAAACACAAAGGGTTCACGGATTCCGTTCCAGTCAAAAGATGAATTGAGAATGGCTTCCATAAAATCGCCATTTGGAAAATGATCGGTCCATTGTCTTTGACCCTGAAATCCGGCCATAATTGCATTATGACCCAGCGCTTCTTCGCCAAATCCAATTTCATTCAATTGGGGATTTCCAACCATGAGGTCACGGCCGATCATGGTCATCTTTATGACCGTTTCCCAGTCTTTATCTTTTTGTTCTCGCGAAAATTGTTTGTCCGGCGGATTATCGTCGCGTCCTTCTTTGCAATTTTCTTTTGTCCATTTCAGGGCATGTTCAAATTCTTTAGGATCATAGATATCTTCTTCGAGCCGACGCACAAATTCATTCATATCAACGGATTCGCACCGGATTCCCAAATAGTTTTCATAAAACCACGGATGCAAAAGCGATCCGGCTATTCCCATGGACACTGATCCCAGTGACAGATACGATTTCCCTCGCATCTCTGCGACAGCCAATCCGGCTTTGACAAAAAGCAGTATCTTTTCACGAACATCTGTTGGCACAGAGGTATCGCCAGAATCCTGAACATCCCGGCCATAAATCCCAAACGCCGGCAATCCTTTTTGGTTATGCGCTGCGAGAACGGCAGCAAGGTAAACGGCTCCCGGTCGTTCGGTACCATTAAACCCCCATATGGCTTTAGGGATAAGAGGATCCATATCCATGGTTTCCGAGCCATAACACCAGCACGGAGTCACCGTGAGTGAGACCCCCACGCCCTCCTGCTGGAACTTGTCTGCAGCAGCTGCTGCCTCGGCAACACCGCCGATGCAGGTGTCTGCGATGACACATTCCACGGGCATGCCGTTGGGGTGTTTTAAATTTTCCGTAATGAGTTGAGCTGCAGCTTTTGCCATATTCATTGTCTGGGTTTCAAGTGACTCCCGGACACCTTTACGCCGTCCGTCAATTGCCGGACGTATACCTACTTTGGGTAACCGGCCCATCAAGCGCTTGCGATCATCTGTCATGAGAACATCCTTATTTTTCATATAACGAAAACGTTTACGTGACTCTTGTATGTTATAAATATTGATGAGAAAATCAATACAAATTATAAAAAGTTATGATTTGGTCATTTCACCGGCACTCGTCTGATATTTGGGTAAATCGCCATGCGAAATATTGAGCACAGAGGTTTAAACGAAAATCTAATTTTCCAAATAATTGTAAATAAACATATTAGGTAATATCCATATCATCGTGAATATTGGGCACAGGGTTTGCATTCGTATACGCAAACATGACACTCTTACTGAAAGGAAATGGATAAATGAAAAGGACCCTCTTGATTTTTTTGCTTCCCCTCGTAATGTTCTCAGCCGCGATTGCAGATTCTCCAAACATGATGGGGATAAGACTCGGCACCTATACGGATCTCGAGGAACCCTATCTTGGTGTTGAATTTCTCACTGGTATTGGCCCTAATATCGATATCAATCCAAATTTTGAATATGTATTGACAGATATAGGGACATTTTATACGCTTAACTTTGATGCTCACGTCGATATTTACACGGTCAGGCGAGGCCCATTTACCTGGGTAGGAGCTGGCCTCGCTTATGCGAGTTTTGATCCCGATGGTCCGATCGAAGGAGACAGTGATTTAGGTCTCAATCTATTTCTGGGAGTAGGATTGGACAGACCCGGATTCGTCCCCTATGTACAGCTTAAATTCATCATCGGCGATTATGACGATACCGTTCTCAATGCGGGGTTGAGGTTCCGCCTCTAGGCCCGTCTCCTACAACGCAAAAGGCTGGTGTTATCCAACACCAGCCTTTATTCAATGACTCTATATCGCGGCGACAACCTTTGCAAGCCGCTGTTTGACCTCCTTTGCAATCGGTTCCAATTCGCTATTTTCAATCGCCTGCATCGAGGCGATCGGATCAACAGCAGCCACCTCGATTTTGTCATCATCTGTTTGTCTTACAATGACATTGCAGGGTAACATGGTGCCAATTTTGTTCTCGGCAACCAGGGCTCTGTGAGCAAAAGGCGGATTGCACGCTCCAAGTATACGGTACGGCTTTATTTCCTGATTAAGCTTTTTTTTCAGGGTTGCCTGGACGTCGATATCCGACAATACCCCAAATCCTTCCTTGCTCAGTTCTTCTGTCACATGAGAAACAGCTTTATCAAAATTCATGTCTATAATCTTGGAAATATAATAATTCATTTAATCCTCCATGCATGATGATATTTTAATTCATTTGATGAAACACCTTGAAAAAGGTTGCCGATGGCTGCTAATCTTGGTGATTATCCAAATCTTTTTTCCAATCCTCACTTTTCTTTTTTGCTTTCCAGTATCTAAACAAGATCCAAAAAATCGCGATCAGTACAATCGCCCAAAATATAAATAAAATATCAAAGTTTCCCCAGTTTCCTGGCCACATAGAGGTCTCCAATCCTTTTTATTGTATTAACAACCCAGAAAATCTAATACATTCCTATTTGTTCAAAGGGTACTCTGATAAAAGGGTTAAAAATGGTTTGACGGAGAATTAAAGGAGAACTGCACAGTTCAGTGGGACTAGAAAAAAGTATAGCAGAGAGAGTTGTTTCTCTCTGCTATAAATGCCGGAAATGGATGGATTCGATTTTCTTATTCACTCACCTTTTTAATTGTACATCCAAAGGCTTTGGTTTTAGTGGTTTGAATCTTTTTATCTTGCAAGAGTTGATCAAGGGCTTTACGCAAATCTTTGGATTTTATCTGATCCGGATTTTGCGAATCATCGATCCGACCGTGATACACGATGTTCAAGTCGGGATCGAGCACATAGATTTCTGGAGTGACATTTGCTCCCAGTCTGTTGGCGATAAGGTTCTTTTCATCTTTAAGGACCGTAAACTTGAATCCCTGCTCTTGAGCATGTTTTTTCACTTCTTGCATAGGTTCGGTTTTATTGGAATTAATACCGACAAACGCCACGCCTTTTTCATGATAATCGCGATAGAGCTCGTTCATGCGGTCATTATAAGCATTTGAGACAGGACATTTGGTTGCGATGAACATCAACACAATTGCCTTTTCATTTTGCCATTCTTTTAATTCACGAGATGTCCCTTGTACATCTCGCAATTCGAAATTGTCAACTTTGTTATCTCCCGCAAAAGCTAAACTGACCAGCAAAAGGGCTGCAATATAGACAATATGTTTCATGGTTTTCTCCTTGTAATAGAGTTATCATATGCATATGAAACAATCCATAAATATGGATATTCCCTCAAGGGGCACAAAAACAGGAGAAAAGCATCAAAGAGAAGGCTTGTGGAAATTCTGGTAAAAGCAGGAATTGCTTGAATTTTGAATTGATTTGATGTAAATTATAAAGGCCGCTTGCAATCGGAATTACAAGCGGCCTGGTACGCCAGGCGGGAATCGAACCCACAACCTTTGGCTCCGGAGGCCAACGCTCTATCCTATTGAGCTACTGGCGCATCTTAAAAACACTCCATTATATGAAATTCAGAGCAAACAATCAAGCAGTATTTAGGAGTGACCATGACATCATCTATACCTGACTTGTCTGTCGCCATGTGGAGAATGGATTTAAATGATCTTCCAAACTATGAATGTCCACAAGACTCATCCTTTCGCATTCTGCCATATGAGCCAGGCATGGAAAAAGCGTGGACCCGCCTACAGCAACGAGCAGATCGATATAACGATATCGATGACACCCTGTTTTTCAACACATTCAGCCGCAATGAAAAAGACCTTAAAGAGCGCGTTCTCTTTATGATCGATACATCGAACCGACCTATCGGTTCCTCGGCAGCATGGATGGGCAAGTGGCCGGAAGACCATCCTCTGCAAGAATTACATGGTCGCATCCATTGGGTGGCGATCGATCCTGATTATCAGGGACAAGGGTTATCAAAACCGCTTTTGTCGAGCACCTGTCAGAGATTGCGTGAATTGAATCACGACAAGACCTATCTGACCACGTCTATAGTGCGAATCCCGGCGATCAAGCTATATCTTTTGTTCGGATTTTATCCTGCTCTTGTTAAAGACAGTGATTATGAGCGATGGAGAATGATCAAGTCGCTGCTCCCCTCCCCCCTGGTCGGAATGACCGAGACGGGTGAGATTCGACCTTTATGATGACAATCTTTTAGCCGCCTGCACGGTATTATAGACCAGCATGGCGATGGTCATTGGCCCGACGCCACCCGGTACCGGAGTGATCGCGCCGGCAACCTCTTTGACCTCTTGAAAATCAACATCACCCACCAGTCTGAATCCCCTTTTGGCGCTGGGATCATCTACGCGATTGCTTCCGACATCGATGACCACGGCGCCTGGCTTGACCATATCTTTTTTGATAGCATTGACATGACCGGCAGCAGCCACCAGAATATCAGCTTGCTGTGTATGCTTTGCAATATCTGTGGTACCCGTATGGCAGACCGTCACTGTCGCATTGGCGCCCGGTTTTTTTTGCATCATCATGATCGCAAACGGCATCCCCACAATAGCGCTACGGCCAAGCACAACAAGATGTTTGCCACGAGGATCGATATCATTGTGTATCAATAGCTGTTGGATGCCTGCAGGTGTGCAGGGTGCAAAGCACTCTTCCCCTACGGCAAGTCGGCCTCTGTTCACAGGATGAAATCCATCGACATCTTTATCCGGATGAATGGCGTCGAGAACCTTTTTGCTGTTGATATGCTTGGGAAGAGGTAACTGGACGAGAATCCCGTGAACATTGGGATCGTTATTGAGTCGCTCAACCCGTTTCAGCAGCTCTTCTTCGGCAGTTTCCTCAGAGAGACGAATCGTTTCTGAACTCAGGCCCCACTTTTCACAGGCTTTTTGTTTCATTCCGACATAAACCACGGATGCCGGATCTTCCCCCACGAGCACGACAGTCAGGTGGGGGATGACCTTTTGTTTCCCGAGTTGATCGATCTCGGGAACGAGATTTTCATATACTTTTTGTGCGACAGCTTTACCGTCGATAATTTTTGCACTCACGATCTCCTCCTTAGGGAAGATTGATTCTCTCAATCTCCAGAGCATTACCGGACTCTGAATCTATTTTTAACAACACGCCGCACAACCGGTTATTTTCGGTTGCGAGTTCGTATTTTTCAGGGAGTTGAGTCATGAATCGTTTGACGGCGACATTAATATCCATACCGATCACTGATTCATGGGGTCCTGTCATTCCTGCATCGGTAATATAGCCGGTCCCTTTGGGAAAAATTTGTTCATCTGCGGTTTGCACATGTGTATGTGTGCCAATCACGGCACTCACCTTACCATCCAAAAATCTGCCCAAGGCCATTTTTTCTGCAGAGGCCTCGGCGTGGAAATCGACAATGACAACAGGTGTAAAGTTGTAAAGCCGTTTCAGTTCCTTTTCTGCGCAAGTGAATGGACAATCAATTGGATACATAAACGTACGCCCCTGCAGATTCATGACAGCAACCGAAAAGCCCTGCAAGGATTTCAGGATCGCAGATCCCTTACCCGGTGCCTGAGCCGGATAATTCAGAGGACGAATCACCTGGTCACTTGTCGCGAGGAATTTGCGGTATCCCCAGTTGGTCCAGATATGGTTTCCACCGGTAATCAGGTTTACCCCGGCATTGAGGATACGTTTTGCAGCACCTTCGTTAATGCCAATTCCCTGATTGGCATTTTCGCCATTCGCGATGGTAAAATCCACACGGTATTTTTTTTGCAAACCGGGCAAGAGCATTTCCAAGAGTTCTACACCCGGTTTACCTACGATATCTGCAATGAAAAAGACGGTGATTTGCACAATCGGCTCTTTGTGTTATTTGGCATAATCGACGGCACGGAATTCACGTATAACCGTCACCTTGATTTGTCCGGGATATTCCATCGTATTTTGAATCTTTTCGGCAATTTCGCTGGCCAGAGTTTCTGACAATGCATCATCGAGCTTTTCGTGTTCCACCATGACCCGAATCTCTCTTCCTGCTTGAATGGCATACGCTTTACCTACACCCGCAAACGATGTGGCGATCGATTCAAGACTTTCGAGTCTCTTGATATAATTTTCCAAAGTTTCCCTGCGGGCACCGGGTCGAGATCCGCTAATGGCATCGGCTGCTTGTACGAGAACCGAAATGGGCGAGATTTTCTCGACATCATCATGATGGGATTCAATGGCATTGACAACGATGGGATGTTCGCCATACTTTTTGGCCATCTCTGCACCGATCTGAGTATGGGTTCCTTCAGTATATCGGTCAATCGCTTTACCCAAATCGTGTAACAGGCCGGCGCGCTTGGCCAGGTTGCCATCGAGGCCCAGATTTGAGGCCATCAGTCCGGTGAGATAAGACACTTCTATCGCATGTTGCAGGACATTCTGCCCATAACTTGTTCGATATTTAAGTTTTCCGAGCAATCTCAATAATTCGGGATGAATGCTGCTTATGCCGGTTTCCAGGAGGGCTTTTTCGCCCTCTTCGATAATTTTTTCTTCCATCTCTTCCTGAACTTTGGCCACCACTTCTTCGATACGAGCGGGATGAATGCGACCATCAGAGATGAGACGTTCGAGGGATATTCTGGCGACTTCACGACGTAGTGGATCGAATCCAGAGAGGACGACAGCTTCAGGTGTGTCATCCACGATGACCTCTACACCGGTAGAAGCTTCAAAAGAACGAATATTACGGCCTTCACGCCCGATAATTCGACCTTTCATTTCATCTCCGGGCAGGTTGACTACCGAAACCGTGGTTTCGGTTGAATGATCTGCTGCGGTGCGTTGCATTGCCTGGATGATATATTCCTTGGCTTCGCGGTTGGCGGTTTGACGGGCGCGATCCTTGATTTCTTTCATGATTTGCGCGGCTTCTTGCTTTGCTTTTTCAGTCATATTTTGAATCAGGATATCCTTTGCCTCGTCAGCGGTCAGTCCGCTTACTTTTTCCAGGCGTCGATTCTGTTCTTCGAGCAAATGTTGAAATTCAGTTTCGAGCTTGCCAGCCCGTTCTTCTCTGTTTTTCAACTTTTTTTCCAGATCATCCAGCTCTTTTTCTTTTTTAGTCAACAGATCGTGGCGTCGATCGAGATTCAGATCGCGAGAATTTAGTTTGTTCTCCAGTTTAAGTAATTCATTACGTCTTGATTTTGCTTCATTTTCCAGATTTTGTTTCATTCGAAACCATTCATCCTTGGCTTCGAGCATTTTTTCTTTTTTAATACTTTCGGCTTCTTTCTCAGCATCGAGGATTATTTTATCAGCCTGGGTACGTGCATTTGAAAGCCGGCCTTTGCCGACTTTGGTGGCAACCAACCATCCGATAAAGAAAGCAATAATCGCATCGACCGCAAAGAGTATCAATTCCATAATAGTGAACTCCATTTCCCCTCCTCACAATAAAAAAACCCAGATGAAAATAGAATACAAACTTTTGCTTGTATTCTTGTTTACAAACTGGGTTGCAAAGATAGTCGAGCGAGCTGTTGTGATTAAAAGTTAGCTCTGGTCTTCTTTTAAAATTGTCAAGATACCTTGTTCGAGCTTGTTAGACAGTCCTGCTATTTTTTCTTCAAATTCCGTGTGCTTATTCTTGTCCAAATCTCGTTTCTGAAACAATTCATCGGCAATATTCATGGCCGCAAGGATGGCGATTTGATGCAAAGGACGGCTGGGTTTCGCCTTTTGAATCTCCTTCATTTTATTATCCACATAGTCTGCTACCTTGCGAACATATTGTATATTGGCAGAAGATTTCAGTGGATATTCAGTGCCAAAGATATTCACCTTTAAAATGTTTTCTTGATTGTCCATTTAAACTTCGAGATTATCCAATTTGATAAGCATACTTTGAATTCGTTTTTTTAGCTCTTTTTCATTGTCTTTGTACTTTTCCAAGAGTTCTTGATCAGAATGAGCTTTTAAATCTTCAATTTGCTTTTGCAACCCATCAATCCGTATTTCTTTTTCGGTCACCAGCGCAGCTAGTTCCTTGTTCTCCTTAACTAACGTCTTGATGCGACGCTGAAGATCTTTAATGATCTCCAACGCATTTTCGATATTTTTCTCTAGTTGCTGTAATGATTTCACTTTTACCCCAACTATCTGGGCCTTAATTGGGCACCATAATGTGTATTCAAATGGGATAAAATATTTTGAATATCTTTTTCTATGTCTTTGTCTTGCAATGTACGTTCTTTTGAAGAAAAGGTCAATGAAAAAGCTACACTCTTTTTGCCGGTTGGCAAAGGATCACCTTTATATTGATCAAAGAGAACGCATTTTATCAAGTGTTGACCGCCTGATGCAAAAATTCCTTTCCTCAAGTCTCCCACAGGTACGTCCTGATCGACAATTAAGGCGAGATCAAACGGTACTGTAGGAAATTTGGGTATCGCTTGAAATTTTTTGTCATACCGGGCCAATTCAAAAAATGTATCGAAATCAAAATAAAGTCCAAATACATCGTTTTGTTTAATTTTATACTGTCCGAGAATCTTTTCATTGAATTTTCCAAAAGCGCCCAGCACCTTTTCTCCCACAGTAACCTTTACACTTTGTCCGCTCCAAAAAGGTTCCTCGGATTCTTTTAGATCGTATTCAACGAGTCCGATTTTGTCAAATAAGGCTTCTGCATAGCCTTTGATATCATAAAAATCAAATTCCAGGGGTGCCTGATCCCAGGATTTTACCGCTTTATGTCCTGCAATCAAAAGAGCGAGTTGAGTCGTTTCAACAAATGCTTTCTCCCTGTCTTCATAGGCTACATTCCCTATCTCGAAAAGACGCAAATCATGCATTTGCCGGTTGCGATTATAGGCCGTTGCATGCAATAACGAATGTAACAAATTAGGACGGAATACATCGAGGTCAGCGCTCAGGGGATTGAGTAATTTCACAGTATTCATCTTTGCCGGTACAAAGGCATTGGCCTGGGTTTCCGGTACAAGACTCAACGATAGTGCTTCTCGAAATCCCAATCCTGCCAAATAGGCACGTAAATGGTCCCGAAAAGCGACGAGCTTGTTCTGGGGTTGCAGCAAGTCGACATCCGGGCTGGTGTTATTCGGGATATTGTCAAAGCCATATAATCTCGCGACCTCTTCAATCAGATCGACAGGTCGTTCCAGATCCGGACGAAAAGTCGGAATCAATAGATCGAGCTGTTGTTCTTTCTCATCCTTGATCTCGATACCGATACCGGACAAAATAGAACTGACTTGTTGGGTGTGCAATTGGGTGCCGAGCAAGCGGTTGACCTGATCGGTACGCAAGGAAAGCGATAGCGGCGCGCCTTTGGTGGGAAAGTTATCGATGAGGCTTGCCAGTACCTGGCCGCCTGCATATCGTGACATCAGATAGGCAGCACGATCCATTGCATACACAGTGCCATTCGGATCCGCACCTCTTTCAAATCGCCGCGAGCTTTCTGTGGCGATATCGAGTTTTTTTGCACTCTTGCGTATTCCTGTAGGTTCAAAATAGGCACTTTCCAGGAATACCGTGTGTGTGTGCTGATTGACTTCAGAATTTTCTCCACCCATAATCCCTGCAAGCGCAACCGGTCGTTCGGCATCACAAATCATAAGGGTTTCATCATCCAAAAGATGTTTTTTATCGTCCAGAGTCACAAAGGATTCGCCCTTGTCTGCGGTGCGCACGATGATTTTTTTGCCATTCAGAAATTCATAATCAAAGGCATGTAATGGTTGACCGGTTTCCCACATGATATAGTTGGTAATATCGACGATATTATTTATCGAACGCGATCCGATCAAGTTCAGGCGTTCGGCCATCCAATAAGGGGAAGACCCCACGATAACCTTTTTGATAAAACGTCCAGAGTAGCGATAGCATCGTTCAGGATTATCGATCTCTACATCGATAAACTCTTTAATATCACCGTCAATGGTATTGAGTTTTGTGTCCGGGGTTTTCAGGGCCAAATGATTGATGGCAGCGATTTCTCTGGCAATACCGATGACACTCAGGCAATCAGGTCGGTTAGGAGTGATAAAAATATCGATCACGGTATCCTGTTCACCCAGATAATCATTCAGATCTCTCCCTACGGGCGCATCTTTATCCAGGAGCATAATGCCCTCTGCCCGGTTTGTCAGTCCCAGTTCTGATTCTGAACAGAGCATACCATGACTGGGTACGCCAAAGACCTCTCGGGACTCGACATGAAAATGTCCCTGAAGTACAGCTCCCGGCATCGCCAGAGCTGACTTTATTCCCTCTTGAACATTGGGAGCCCCACAGACGACCTGATGAATATCTTTACCTGTATCGACATGACAATGTGTCAGTTTTTTGGATTTGGGAATAGGATTGACTTTGACCACCTTACCAATAACAACCTTGTTAAAAGGCCTGGGGGCGGTATATATATCCTCGACCTCCAAACCTGCCATGGTCAATTGATCTGCGATTTGCGCAGCAGAGAGCGTTATATCGACGTATTCTTTGAGCCAATTAAGCGTTACTTTCAAACCTGACGTCCATCCTAGAATTGTTCAAGGTATCTCAGATCATTTTCATAAAGGGTACGAATGTCATCGATTTGATATTTCAACAGAGCGACGCGTTCCACACCTAAACCGAACGCATACCCTGTATAAACCTCGGGGTCATAACCGACGAATCCAAACACAGCTGGATCCACCATGCCGGCCCCGGATATTTCCAGCCAACCGGTATTCTTGCAGAACCGACAGCCTTTTTGATTGCAAAATACACAGGAAAAATCATATTCTGCACTCGGTTCTGTGAATGGGAAAAAGCTCGGACGAAAACGCACTTTAACCTGATTTCCGAACAATTTGGTGGCAAAGGCTTGAACGACACCTTTAAGATCGGCAAAAGAGACATTTTTATCCACACAGAGCCCTTCCACCTGATGAAAGGTCGGTGAATGAGTCGCATCGGGTGTATCTTTACGAAAACAACGTCCCGGGGCAATCATCCTGACAGGGGGTTTTTGAGACTCCATGGTGCGGATCTGAACCGGTGAGGTATGCGTTCGTAATAAATACTTGTTTGGCAAATAAAAGGTATCCTGCATATCACGAGCGGGGTGATATTCAGGCATATTTAATGCCACAAAATTGTTGTATTCGGTTTCGATTTCCGGGCCTTCTTCGATACGGAACCCCATACCGATGAAAATAGATTTGATTTCATCCATCACTTGAAGTAATGGGTTTAATCCTCCTACTGATGGTTTGCGTCCGGGCAGGGAAGGATCGAAATCGCTGATGGCCATTTGAGCAGTAGCGAGTTCATCGGACCGTTGTTGCAAGGCGTCGGTGATCTCGGTTTTGAGACGGTTGAGGTGTTCACCAAGGGTGGGTCGATCTTTAGGATCCACCTGACCGATTTTGGCAAACAATACCGTAACCTTGCCTTTTTTGGCCAAATAGTCTATTTTCAATTGCTGAAGCGTTTGTAACGAGTCAGCCCGGTTGATGTTATCCTTTGCTTCCTGATGCAAGCGAGCAATATCATCGAGTACGTTTTTCAAATCGACAGGCATGTTTTTAAGCTTTAATTGTATTCACGATTTCTTCAAAGGCTTTAATATCGCGCACAGCGAGGTCAGCGAGTGCTTTACGATCGAGTTCGATATTTTTTTCCTGTACACCATGGATAAACTGTGAATAATTCATCCCGAACATGCGTGCGGCAGCATTGATACGCGCAATCCACAATCGTCTCATATTGCGTCGTCGCTGGCGGCGGTCTCTGTAAGAGTATTGTAAACCTTTTTCAACCTGCTCTTTGGCAGATTTGAACAAACGTGATTTGCCACCATAATATCCTTTGGCAGCTTTGAGTATTTTTTTACGTCGCTGTCTTGTGGGCACCGACGAACTGGATCTGGGCATTTTAAAAATCCTCCGTCAAAATAGTTGGGTTACGCGCTGATCATATTCTTAACGCGTCTGGCATCAGCCGTCTCGATAATTGCACCTTTACGCAGATTTCGTTTGCGCTTTTGACTTTTTTTGGTCAAGATGTGGCTTGCATAAGCCTTAAAACGGCGCACTTTACCCGTACCGGTCAGCTTGAATCGCTTTGACGCCGCACGGTTGCTTTTCATCTTGGGCATTTTGACGTTCCTCTATTTTTTTGTCAAGAACAAAATAATTTGGTTACCCTCCATTTTGGGCCCCCGCTCCACTTTGGCGATATCGGTGAGTTCATCACGAAATCTTTCCATGATTTGAAAGCCGAGTTCCTTGTGGACCATTTCTCTACCGCGAAAGAACAAGGAGACCTTGACACGATCGCCGTTTTCGAGAAATTTACGGGCGTTTCGGGATTTGAACATGAAATCATGTTCTTCAATCTTTGGCCGCAAACGGACTTCTTTAGTGGTTATAGTGTGTTGCTTTTTCTTTGTTTCTTTTTCTTTCTTTGCGAGTTCGTATTTGTACTTGCCGAAATCAAGTATTTTACAGACCGGAGGTTTAGAATTGGGAGCGACCTCCACAAGATCCAACTCTGCTTCTTCTGCTCGTCTAATCGCTTCCTCAATTGGAACGATTCCGATTTGTTTGCCATTTTGGTCAATCAATCGTACAGGCGACATTTTAATGGCCTGATTAATACGAATGGATTCTTGTTTAATAATTGCCTCCCTTTATTGGTTCACCTTGTATTTTACACAACCAATCTCTAATTGGCTGCTTTTTCGGCAACAGCTTTATGTACAGTCTTGATAAAATTGTCCAATGTATCAGACCCGAGATCTCCCTCAAAGCGCTTGCGAACAGCGACCTGCATGCTCTCTACCTCTTTTTCACCGATAATGAGCATAAAAGGGATCTTTAATGTGGCAGCTTCTCTGATTTTATACCCTACTTTTTCGCTACGATCATCCAAAACAGATCTGATCCCCTCTTTTAGCAATCGGTCATGAACCGTCCTGGCATATTCATGTTGCTTGTCAGTGATGGGAAGGATTTGCACTTGTACCGGTGCCATCCAGACAGGAAATGCACCTGCGAAATGTTCGATCATCACGCCGAAAAAGCGTTCCAGAGAGCCCAACAGTGCGCGGTGCACCATGATGGGCTGATGTTTGTACCCATCTTCGCCGATATAAGTCAAATTGAATCGTTCCGGTTCATTGAAATCGACCTGGATGGTTGAACATTGCCAGGACCGTCCTAAAACATCACGGATCTTGATATCGATTTTGGGACCGTAAAACACGCCTTCGCCATCATCGATCTCATATTCGGTGCCGGTGCGTTCGAGTCCGAGCCGAAGCGCTTCGGTGGCGCGGTCCCAGTTTTCTATAGTCCCTACATATTTTTCAGGTCGAGTTGACAAAAAGACATCAAATTGTTCAAACCCAAAGTCACGCAACATGCTGAGAGAGAATGTCAAGACCCGTGTAATTTCATCGTCGAGCTGATCCGGCCGGCAAAAGATATGGGCATCATCCTGGGTAAAGCCCCGTACTCTGAGCAGTCCGTGTAGAACTCCTGATCGTTCATAACGATACACCGTTCCCAACTCAGCCCAACGAATAGGCAAGTCACGATAGCTCTTTGCTTCATTTTTATAGATCGTTAGATGAAACGGACAATTCATGGGTTTTACCATGTATTTAAGCTCGTCCATTTCCATGGGCGAAAACATGTTTTCAGCGAAAAAGTCTACATGCCCGCTGGTTTCCCATAAATCGATTTTTGCCACATGCGGTGTATTGACAAATTCATAGCCAGCCTGCAGATGCTGATCTTTCCAATACTCTTCAATTTTATGGCGAACAAATGCTCCTTTGGGGTGCCACAAGACCAGGCCGGGTCCGATTTCATCATGGATACTAAAGAGATCGAGATCTTTACCCAGCCGTCGATGGTCGCGTTTCTTGGCTTCTTCCAACAGTTTGAGATAATCTTCGAGTTGAGATTTTTTGGGAAAGGATACACCATAAACGCGTTGCAGCTGGGGGTTTTTCTCGTCTCCCAGCCAATAGGCACCGGCGATACTCAGCAATTTAAAGTATCTGATATAACCGGTAGAGGGGACATGGGGACCGCGGCAAAGATCGTAAAATTCGCCTTCTTTATAGACGCTTGGAGGCTCGCCCAATCGCTCAATCTGTTCCACTTTATAGTCTTCGTTCAAAGACCGAAACAGCTGAATCGCCTCATCGAGCTCTAGCTCCTGACGTTCGAAAGGCTGATCTTTTTTGACGATCTCTTGCATTTTTTGCTCAATGGCATCCAGATCGTCGGGCGTTAAATTTTTATCGAGATCGACATCGTAATAAAAACCGGTATCGACCGGTGGGCCAAAGGCAAATTTGGCTTCAGGAAAGACGGCCTTGATGGCATGAGCCATGACATGAGCAGAACTATGCCAAAATATATCACGTCCTTCATCTGTTTCATACGTAATAAATTGGAGGTTTCCGTCCTGATCGATGGGGTGATACAAGTCGATTTTTATATCGTTGATTTTGGCGGCAATGGTTTCTTTTGCCAACCTGCCGCCCAGCTCTTGTAAGATTTGCTGTGGCCGAATGCCTTTTTCATATTGCTTGGACTTGCCATCCGGAAAGGTAATGGTAATCGCTTCCACCCTATTTGCCTTTCGTCCATTATCATTTACAGTTGAAAAAAAGAAACCGCCCATAAAAAGAGGCGGTCGTCTTGATGCTGGTAACGTTTTGTGGGCGGTACTGGATTTGAACCAGTGACCCCTTGCATGTCAAGCAAGTACTCTAACCAACTGAGCTAACCGCCCATCTTGCCTACAAAAAATGCGTAACAGAATGTCACGCATTCACCTTCCGTCCCCACGACAAAATTGGGTGCCGAGGGCCGGAATCGAACCGGCACGGACTAAAAAGCCCGAGGGATTTTAAGTCCCTTGCGTCTACCATTTCCGCCACCCCGGCAACGTGGCGTGGGCACCACCTGGAGGCGGCGATCGGAGTCGAACCGATGAATAGAGGTTTTGCAGACCTCCGCCTTGGCCACTTGGCTACGCCGCCAAAACAAAAAGAGCGGGAGACGGGATTCGAACCCGCGACCCCAACCTTGGCAAGGTTGTGTTCTACCACTGAACTACTCCCGCGAATAACGTGTCTAGTAGGGTAATATAACCAATACTATTGATTTATGCAAGAAAATTTTTAATATTTTATTTCGTCTCCTGCAACATGGCCCAGGCCTGCCAAAGAACACGTTAATGCGACAAACGATAGCGAAATTTTTTCAAAAATGCAACTGTTTTTTTACGCAATGCTTTATTTTGTCTGTATATATAGATGTAAACAATGGTCAAAATAAATGCAATTATGGAGGATGGAAAAAACGCGAAAAAAAGATCCTATTCAACATCAATCACTTATCGTTACTTGCGAATCTTGTGGCGATGTAAATCGATACCAGGTAAACAGTGAGGATCAGGTCGAGCAAATTTTGAATCATTATACATGCAAAAACAAATGCAATGCCCAATACTGCAGCTATATTCTCATTGGTACCATCAAGGTGCCCAAATCGCAAGAGACCGTACCCGTCTCCTGAGGCAGACAATTTTTTTGTCTGCCGTTTTATCTGCCTGGCATCCCCTCCCTTAATCATGCCATCCCTGAGTCGCAATTCCCCTCTGGAGTGGATTACACCCCCGTATCTTTTTTTGTCCCTTTGAAGGGACAATCTAAATTTCAGATCCTTTTCATCATTACAAAGTGTCAATATTCCTTTTGTATTTATTCATCTTATCGTATCTGCCCGAGATTGGAGAGTGTCTATTCTCTTGTATTATGAATTGGCACAATTATTGTATTTTTCAGATCAAAAAGGAATGTTTTTGTGAATAAAGCGAACCATTGTGTCTTTTGTGGTACAAAACCCGTACTGGTCCATTTCGAAAACACTCTCGCCATCCGCTGTCCGGAGACCGAGTGTCCAGCAACCCCTCTGGTCGATAATTTCCTTGAGACGCAAATGACTGAAATGATCATGATCTGGAACGAATTGAATAATGAGCAGACCCAAGAATCCAGATTTAAAGATGACCCTAAACCCGTCTCCTGCTATGAACCTGCGCCGGTCTGGTGCGGAGAAATTGTTTGAGATTCTTTAGTGTTGCAAATGTCCACTGAATTTCCGACTTTATAAAAAAGTCAGGAACCATATCGTGTCACTCTTGCGCCTATTCACCACCAGTACGATTCTCTTTGTGCTTTTGTATTATGTGAACCGTGCGATTCAAGGACCTTTTTCTCATTCTCTTTTTCTGGGACTTGCTTCTTTCAGTTTTTTGATAATTTCTATTATTTCATGGCGGCTGCAGCCTTCAAAATATGCAGTGCTGATCCTGTATGCCCTCCTTTTTTGTTTCTTTGGGGATATTATCGGTCCGTTTTGGTTTATGGGCGGAGGAACAGCCTTTTTGATCGCTCATATATTTTATTTTCTTGCCTTTAAACAACTCGGTATCACCCGTGAGTTTTACAAAAGCTTTATTATTTGGTTCTCTCTGTGCTTGCTGTTTCTCTTCTTGCTGTATCACCTGGCCACTGTTAATGTTTTAAATCTTTTTATTTATTTAACCGTTCTCTCCCTGATGATTGCCGGTACTTTTGCTCTCAGGCCAGGAACCCCGCGAAATTTACTTCGTTTGGCTGCCGTGTTGTTCTTTGCCAGCGATTTGGCTCTGCTTGCCTGGAATGCTGAGGTGGCCAGTTTTTATTGGCTGTGCTATCCGCTGTATTACTTGTCATGCATTTTGTTTGCATGGAGCCCTTTATTCCTATTCCCTTCAATAAACAAGTAAAGGATTACTTTGAATATTACCAAATACAACCAGGCAGCCTGGGATGCACAGGTTCATAAAAAGAACAAGTGGACCGTTCCAGTGGAACATTCGACCATCGAACGTGCTCGGAGTAATGACCTCGAAATTTATCTGACTCCCGAATCCCCTGTTCCTACCCATTGGCTGGAACCCATTCGAAACGCACGAATGCTCTGTCTGGCCTCAGGCGGCGGCCAACAGGGCCCTATTCTCGCCGCTGCCGGAGCCGATGTAACGGTGCTGGATCAATCCTATCAGCAGCTAATACAGGATTATCGTGTAGCTAAAAGGGAACAATTAAAAATCGACTTGATACAGGGCAATATGCTTGAACTCGATTTAATTGCTGATCACAGCTTTGATGTCATTATCAATCCGGCATCCACTTGTTTTGTGCCTGATGTGCGGCTCGTATATCAACACGTTGCACGAATCTTGAGGCCGCAAGGGCGTTTTATGACCGGGTTTATCAATCCGTTTTATCATATCTTTGATTATGAAAAAATGATGCAAGGTCAATTCATCCTTCGTCACTCTCTTCCCTACTCGGATCAGGAGAATCTTTCTCAGGATGAATTGCAAGACTTGATCCACTCTGACGAGCCCCTCGTGTTCAGCCATACCCTGGGGGATCTCCTGGGCGGACAATTACAAGCTGGTTTGGCCATCATTGAACTTTTTGAAGATAACTGGAAGGGGCAACCTCTGGAAAAATTCTCAAAGATATTTCTCGCCACCTTGTCCAGAAAAATTTAAAATAATTGCTTTTCTGAAAAAGACAAACCCACAGGACACAAAGCTGACCTGCAGTGAAAAAAAATATTAAAAAAATAAAAATTCAATTGCATTTTTATTCAAATTTTTTATTTTTGTAACAGGGGCGTTCAGGATTAAGGAAAAACCTTGGGGCAGCATTCGATGTTTCTAAAAAACATCGAATACAATCATAATGATCCTTAATCATTACAGAGGGAGTCTGAAATGAAACGTCGTATCCTGCTTTGTCCACCCTTACCCTTCTCACTCTTGATGTTATTAAAATATCCTTACTAAAAACAAACCTTTATTCGTGCCAATAATTGTGAGGTGCAACGATGGTAAAACGCATTCTGTTCACTTGCTGCCTTTTGTTTTGCATGCAACTGTCTATGACATTTGCGAATCAGGATTGCCCTTATTACCGGTTCTATGAACAGTTACAGGATCTACACAAATGGTCGGTTAAATCTGCAGAAATCAATAATTTTACTCTTTCAAAAGATGTTGCGACCTTTAATTTACTCGACGGCAAACTCTACTTTTTGTATCCTGATTCCGCTGGACCGACTGCCGCAGTTTTCCTGGGGAAAGGTAATTTCTATTTCGAGCCTCCCTCCCATCCTGAAAAACAGCAACTTTATCGCTATTATGACACGGAAATTCTAGAGTATGACTTTTACTCTCTGTTTATGTTCTTTACAGATCGAACTGCCCATTCCCTCTTGTCCTTGTTTGACTTTGCCGATTCAGATCTTACTCGAGAAGCAAAAACATATCTCGAGGATGCCAAAGGATATATTGTTGACTCTAAAGGCAAATGGATTGATCCATCGATCACCCACGCTTTACTCGAGGGCAGTGAATCAAATCTTTTTTATGCCATGTTTGGCCAAGACAAATATGAACCGCTATTTTTAATGATCGATCCTTATGCCATAGAAGAGGTGAAATTCTTTAAACGAGCACGTACAAGATATCTAATGGAACGAAAGGAACAGGATATTGTATGTCAGTTTCCTGCCAATTATTCGTCTTTGGTATCTATGCCGACAGGGGATTCAAAGGCCAAGATCACTCTGAGATCCTACGACATTGAAAGTACTATCAAAAGCAATCTGGATTTTTCTGCCAAATGCGATATGACATTTCATGCCAGAGAGGATAGCACATCATGGCTCTGCCTGAAAGTATCGCATGAAATCGAAATCGATTCGATTAAAAATTCCGCAGGTCATAAACTGCAATTCGCCAAGGAAAAGGATAATCCCAATATCTGGGTCCAACTCGATCCAGCACTGCAAAAAAATAAAATAGAAACGCTTTCATTCTGGTATCAAGGTGATATTCTGGAACAGGACCGGGATGGCTGGATCTATTTAAAAACTTCAACACGATGGTATCCCAACCTGCCGAATTCTCAATTGGCAAATTTTAATCTCGTTTTTCATACAGATGAAAAATTCGATTTTCTTTCCATTGGCACCAAAATCCATGAACAGAAAAATGGTGACATGATTACGACGTCATGGCAGAGCGAAGAACCTTGTATTCATGCTTCGTTTAATCTGGGATATTTCAAAAGCCATCAACTAAAGGTTGAAGGGATTCCTCCCATCTCAGTATATATGAATAAATACGGCCGCACAGACTTGCGCCAGCAATTGGTTGCACATGGAATTTCCGTGTCTGGTGATATGGAAAAGAATGTGGCTGCAGACGTGGCAAACAGCATTTCATTTTACCAGGATATTTATGGCAAGCCGATTATGAGCCAGTTTACAGCCTCGGAAATCCCTTTTGCGCATGGCCAGGCTTTTCCCGGGATGATTCATCTATCCCTGGGCACCTTTCTTCGTGAGGACAAGATCGGATATAACGATCTGTTTCGTGCGCATGAAGTCGCTCACCAATGGTGGGGATTGGGTGTTGGTTATGATACCTATCATGATGCCTGGATTAGTGAGGCCTTTGCGGAATTTTCCGCTCTGTGGTTTGTCCATGCGTCCAGAGGGATTGAACCCTATTTTCAAATTTTGAGATATTGGAAAGAATTGATCACGAGCAATCGTAAATATATTTTAAGAGATGGTAAAAAAGCAGGCCCGATATGGATGGGACCCAGAACCCACACAACTGAAACTGAAGGAGATTACAGTCTGATTATTTATAAAAAGGGCGCCTGGGTTCTGCATATGTTGCGTAACTTGTTTATCGACTTGCACACCCTCAAGGACGACAAGTTTAAAGCTTTGATGAGAGAAATCTATACCACCTATGTCGGCAAAAAAGCCACAACTGCTGATATTCAACGGATTGTAGAAAAGTATGCCGGAGAAAATATGGATTGGTTCTTTCGCCAGTGGATTTATGGTACTGCGATACCGGAATACGAATTTGCCTATCGGGTCGATCAAAAGCAAAAAGACGAATATGTCGTCACCTGCAAAGTCCAGACAAAAGGCGTAGATGATGATTTTAAAATGTATGTTCCCCTTTTAATTCAGTTCGATGAGCAACAGTTTGCGCGGGTACGGTATCCAATACAGGGCAAAAGCACGACATTCGAACTTCCGGTTCTGCCCATGAAACCGGAAAAAATCTATTTTAACGATTTGGAATCTGTTTTATGTACCGTCGAATATACTGACTTTTGAATTTTGATAGCAATAAGCGACTATTTTCGAGATCTCTTTTTATCGTTTTTAAATAGCCGCTTATTGCTGTTCTGCCTTGCTCCTGTCTTTCCAACTTGAAATACCGAGCGAAATCTTTTTTCAATGATCAAACCTGCGTGGGTTTATCGGCCGGTCCTGCATATAAAGTGGTTTACAATCAATGACATTTGTCTATAGTCTTATTCGACGATTCCCCTAAACTGGGTAACGATTATTTCAGAGATTTGCATTTGGAATTTTAAAAGGGATTGGCGATATTGAAAATGAAGGGATTACATGGCAGGCGTGTTTTTTACGGAGCCGAATCTTTTGTCCAGACAAAATCAAATCAAAATAAACCGATATCGCAGTCTCATCATTGTATTGGTAGGCTTTATTCTTTTGATTCAGATCGTCCCTAAACGACGACATCGGAAAACTCTTGCCATCCCAGAAATTAAAGTAAAGCTTGAGATAGAATCTGTGCCCATTACCCGTCAAAAGACTTTAGCAAGGCGGGCCAGACCAGAGCGTCCTGCACTCCCCATGCCCCTCGAGGCAGAGACTTTACCGGAATATGAGACTTTTTTACCTGGGTCGACAACCAATGCAAACGGGTCGATGAGATCACAAGCGGTACATACCCGGCGCGATACCGTACAACCCCGGCCTGTGTTTCAAAAGATGCCTGTGTTGGATAACAATACCAAAGAGATTAATGGCCGGGTGGTTCTTTTGCTCAGGGTGGGAACCCAAGGAGAAATTCTGGATCTCGTGCTCGGGCAAAACACGACCCAATCGGAAAAAGCAGCACAAGCAGCCATACAAGCGGTTCGACAGAGTCGTTTTCGGCCTGGTACCATCGATGGGAAAGCAGTTGAAATGTGGATGCGGTTAGAGTATGGTTTTGACCGGAAATAATAAAGACCTGCCATGAGTATGGCAGGTCTTTATCGAGGATCCTAGAAAAGGGGCTTGTCTAGCCCTTTACTACAAAAATAACCAATTTTTTCGGGACGATCAATTTTTTTACGATTTGTTTGCCGTCGGTATATTTTTGGACTTTATCGTCTGCCAAGGCCAGTTCAAAAATAGAATTTTGATCCGCATCTGCAGGGGCATCGATTTGCGAACGAATTTTACCATTGATTTGAACGCCCATCTGAATCGTATCTGCAATGAGCATGGATTCCTCATGCTCTGGCCAGGTGTCATTAAAAACACTATAGGGCTGTCCGATTTCCTCCCATAATTCTTCGGCCATATGGGGAGTAAAGGGAGCCAAAAGCTTGACCAGGGTGATACAGGTCTCTGACCACAGTTTTTCGTTCCACTCTTTTTGGGGCACATCCTGAACATAGAGATACATTTCATTGACCAATTCCATGATTCTGCTGACGCAGGTATTGAAGTGAAATCGTTCCAGATCAATGGTGACATGTTTTATGGCATAATGCATTTGTCGTTGCACGACCTGAAAGCGTTCAGATTCAGATCCGGCAGGGGCAGCTTGCTTGATTTGATAGACCAAGCGCCAGACCCGCTTGAGAAAGCGAAAGATTCCGACAATGCCTTCATCGCTCCAGTCTCCTCCCTCCTCGTATGACCCCATGAACATCATATAGAGCCGAAAAGTATCAGAGCCATATTCCGTGACATAGTCATCCGGGTTGACGACATTTCCCCGCGATTTGGACATTTTAGCCCCAGCATTGGTGATCGTGCCTTGATGTACAAGTCGCTTGAACGGCTCATCGAAATTGATATAGCCAAAATCGTGTAATGCCTTGGTAAAAAAGCGGGCATAAAGTAAATGCATTACTGCATGTTCAGCACCGCCTACATATTGGTCCACCGGCAGCCAGCGGTCGATCAGTTCTTTGTCAAACGGGCGATCATCCAGGTCCGGATTGGGATAGCGTAAAAAGTACCAGGAAGAGCACACAAAGGTATCCATAGTATCCACCTCGCGACGACCTTTGCCCCCGCATTGCGGACAGGGAGTATTGACGAAATCCGGATTGGTACTCAAGGGGGACTCGCCTTTACCCCGGAACTCGACCTCATCCGGCAAGAGTACGGGCAACTGATCTTCGGGAATCGGCACCTCTCCGCATTTCTCACAATAGACAATGGGAATGGGCGCCCCCCAGTAAC
>WJME01000079.1 GCA_014728115.1 Candidatus Zhuqueibacterota bacterium
CTCTGAGGAAAAAGGGTTGTGATCTCTGTCATAAACCGATCAACCTCTGAGCGGCACGATGGCCAGTTTGAATAGATTTTGACTGTCAATAAAGAGTCTTTGTTGCCCGTGATCATACGAGATAAAAACACGCCTTCCCTGACCAGACAAAGGACAGGCTTTTTCAAAGAAAGGGCATAGCCGATTTCATATCCCACACCTAATGACGGCCTGGATACCTCGGCGATCATGGCATGGCTCTGCGACAACCATTCGATATCCCGTTGATAGATCTGTTCCGGCGTCAGGGTTGACTCTATATGTAATACGTCATCCGCGGCCACATGTTCTGTAGGAATGGTATGCCCCTGTTCTTTTAAATGGTTTACAATACTTTGATACATCCGGATAAATTCCCTGCCCCCGGAGATCGATCCTGCGAAATAAATCTGCATATCATGATTCCGTTTTTTTGACCAGAATATAGGAACGCACTCCCTCTTTGATCTTAGCGGTGAGCCACTTTTCCAATCCCATTTTCTGGCAGAGTTTATAGCAATACAATGTATGGAGGTGGACAAAATTTTCATTCCAGAGCCCGAATCGCTTTGAACGAAAGATCCGATTCAACGCCCGCCCAGCCAGTAAAAAAGCTGCAGGAATTTTTGCCGCATACTTTATCTGTTTTTCCAGGGTGCCTGCTTTAACGACCTGCAGGCCTGTCTGTTCGCTCAATTCCTGCAATTCGTTTGGGCGATAGGCAGTATGAAAATATCCCTCGTCACAGTCACATTCGACACCCACCTCGTGCAAAGGCCCCAGGGATATCCATTTCGGCTTTTGGCCGCGATAATTGGGGGTGGTAATCAGTGCGGTGCCGCCCGGCTTGAGCACATGGGCAATGCCCTCAAAGACCTTTTCAGGGTGCAGACAGTGTTCCAGCACTTCACTGCACAAGACATGATCAAACGTATTTTTTTTCAGACATTCGAGATTCTCTGCATCCGCGACGGCTAAATACAGATCAGTATTCCGATTCCCGATCTTTTGCAACACCGGCAGCGACAGATCGATGCCGAACCGCTCTCCGCCCTGGTAGACGTGCAAATACATGCCTTTGTTGCACCCTATATCCAACAACGAGCCCTGCCAATCTGCGAGGATTTCCATGATGAATCGCTTGCGAAGGATGCCTCGCAAGGTCTGATAAACATGTTCTTCTTCATCATAACGCTCTCCTACTTGCTGATAAAAGTCAAAAAGCGCCTTTTTGGGCTCGGTCATTGGCTTTCCCCGGACAAGCTTTTGTTTCGATTCAGGATTCGTTTGACGGTATTCATTTCATTGCTTTCAAAAAAGCCCACCGCAAAAAGCAAAAAGGGAAAAAAGATCACCAACCCGGTTTTCCAAAACAAGCTCGCCTGGATAGCGGCACTTTGACTGCCGATAAACAAGACAAAAACGACAAGTCCGAGTTTGAGCAAACGGCCCCATTCATATTCGATGTGGTAGAGCTTTTGGGCCACAAAATAGAGCGAAACCGCCATAATCACATAGGCGACCAGCCGGGCCCAACCGGCAGCCATCATCCCGAATTGCGGGATGAAAATAAAATTGACCGCCAGGTTTCCCAGCATGCCGGCCACCGTGATAAAGGGCAATACCTTTGTCTTTTTCTCCAAATAGATGCTGATCAAAAAATTGACATAGGCGGCATAAAACACATACGAGAGCATGATCACCGGCACCACCACGGTACTGTCCCAGTATTTTTCGCCCACCAGCGACCACTGACCGACGGACAATCGCACAATGTCGTCGATATAGACCGACAGAACCAAAAAAACAGCAAGGCACGCCAGCATCACATAAGTAAAGACTTTGCGGAAAATCGCTTTGGCGTTTTCCTGTTTCGATGTCGCCAGAAAATAGGGATGCCAGGCAAACCGGAACGCAGCCACAAAAAGGGACATAAACATGCCCAGCTTGACACCGGCATTATACAACCCCGCGATTTCGATATCTGCCAGATGCTCCAAAAGCGGACGGTCAATGGTATCCATGATCACGACAGACAAGGTAGAGGGTAAATATGGGAGTCCGAATGACAACAGTTCTTTCAATGTAGACTTGCTGTAACACCACCCCATGCGACGTAATCCGATGGGCAACAACAGGATCGCGGTGGCGGCAGAGGCGATGAGATTGGCGATAAAGACTCCCTCGACTCCCATGTCAAATACCCCCAAAAGCACGATATTGCCGGCGACCAGGAGAATGACATTGATAAATTTTAACAAAATAAAAGTAAACGATTTTTGCTCGGCACGCAAGATCAAAAACGGCAGAAAGGTCAGCGAATCGAAAAACAGGATGCCGCCGGCAAGGGCGATCAATAAAGAGAGATCGATGCCCAGGGCATGCGCATCCGAGGAAAAGAGTGCCAAAGAAAGCGGTTCGGAAAAAGAGAGGACCAAAATCGTATAAAGGACCGATGTACACGTGATCGTGATAAAGGCGGTGGAAAACACTGTTTTTCTGTCGCCCGGCTTGTCATCGATCAGATAGAAACGAAAAAAGGCCGCATCCAGACCATAAGTATAGAAAATGGCCAGAATCGCAATATAGGTAAACAAAATCCCCACAGCACCATACTCTTCCCGAGGAAAAAGATTGGTATAAAGGGGCATGAGCAGAAAGTTGATCGATCGGGTCACGATATGCCCGATGCCATAAACAGCAGAATGCTTGAACAGCTGCTTGATACTGGCAAATATGGACATTCAAGAGCTCCTTGCGTGCGCTAGTCGAGATGATAGAAATCCGGACGGCGGTCGGTGAACAGTTGATTGTATTCGTTGATCTGTTTATTTCTTGCTTGTTGCAGTGGCAAGTCCTGCACCAACAGGGAGGGTTGATCCTTGCTTGCGCGAACGAGGATCGAACCGTCCGGACCCGTGATCTGACTCTGGCCGGTAAAATCGATGGCAATGACATCGCGATCATCTCTGCCGATACGGTTGGCTGTGGCAGCGAACACCCGGTTCTCCAGACAACGGGTCACCATGGCGTTCTGGCAATAGGGCAGCACCAGGTTCGAGGGATGGCAGATCAGATCCGCACCGAGCAAGGCCAGCGAACGCATGGATTCCGGAAAGATCCAGTCAAAGCAGATCATGATGCCGAGATTGACATCGCGAAACGACCAGATCTCAAAAGGCGCCTCGCCAGGCGCAAACCAGAGCTTTTCCCGGTCATAGAGATGGATCTTGCGATAAACCCCTCTAAAGCCGGTTTCATCCACAAAGACGGCACTGTTATAAAAGTGCTCACCGGATTTTTCCGCAATGCCGGCTACGATGCCGCTCCCGTTTTTATGCGCAAAATCTTCCAGCGCCTGAACGGTCTTGCCATCAGGAACAGGCTCGGCCAGCTCGTGCAGCTCTTGTTCATCGACAAAGAGATATCCGGAATGAAAGAGTTCCGGTAAAATATAGAGATCAGCCCGTTCATTTTCCATCAAGGACAAGGCTGTTGCCAGATTTTCCTGTGGTTTGGCAAACTGACAGTCAAATTGTACACATGCGACGCGCATACGCTCTACTCCAATGATCCTTTTTCCCACGCTGTTTTTAACATGGCCAGATAATTTTCCGGCCTGGCATAGGCCGGGATCGTATTGCCTGATCCCAGGCAATATCCTCCGTCCTGTCCCACACTCGCGATCAGGTTGCTCGCTGTCTCCTGTACCTGCTCCGGGGTTCCGCGCGACAAGAGATCGACATCCACATTGCCCACCAAAGCAAACCAGTGACCATAACGGTCTTTGACCTCCCGGATATCCCAGGCCTTCGGCTCAATGGGCTGCAAGGCCGTGACCCCGCAGTCGTGCAGATCTTCCATCACTTCCCACAGCTTGCCGTCGGAATGATAGATAAAGGGAATGTCTCTGGCTTTGCACAGATCGCCGATTTTTTTCATCCAGGGAAATAGAAATTTTCGCAATACTGCGGGCGACACCATGAGTCCGGATTGATAAGCGATATCATCGCTATAAAACAGGGCGCCGACACGAGAAAACTGGGCCATACGCTCGAACAGGCTGTAAATGGTCTCTCCTACCCGCTGAAACATGCGCTCGACCAGTTGTGGATTTTCCACCAGGGCAAAAGAAAACGTCTGAAATCCCATCAGCTCCCAGGTAAAGGTAAAGATATCGCCATGCTGACCCACGAGCTGCATGTTATTGGGAAGGATTTTTTCCGCCATCTCGTATTCCCGGAACAGCTCATCCGTGATTTGAGGCCAGTTCATGGCATCGAATTCTTTATCCGTGGTAATGACGCCGGCGCCTTCGGTGCCCCAGGCTGAACGGTCGAGGTTCGAAGCTTTGGGCGCTTCCCCGGTGGGTTCTGATGGCCTGACCTTGAGGTCAAAGGGCAACGTCAGTTTCACATAATCGTACCCCGCCCTTTGATAAAAATCGATCTTGTCCATCAGCGTTGCGATGGGATGACCGAGAAAGGCCTGCATGTGATCCGGATGAATCCCCAGTTCCATCAAGGGCACGCGATCGGCTTTACCCCCGCGCAAGGTCGTGGCAAGCCGGTTAAAATCGGGTTCATAAGGGGCTTTTGCTTGCATATTCATAACCCAAATTTTTCATAATCGGAAACTTTAACTGTCCGAAATAGAATCAAGTCTGATAAAACTTGAACCACTGAACACACTGAAAGCACGGAAATGAACAGATGGCTTTGGAACCATGATCTTAATAATCAAAGAAACACATGTCATTCAAACTTTACGATAACAAGAGTTAAGAATAGTGCTCATCCGGTACATAAGATTCGACTTGAGATCGAGCACAACCAACAAAGATGCTTACAGCATGACAGGCTCGCGAGCTTGCATCATAAACCGGTCCGTGCTTATGGACTGAATTTTGCCACGGCCATCGGCTGCTACAAGCATTCCGTGGTTACCCGATCTATTTCACGGCTCTGACCAGTTCTTCGATGTGTGGAAGGATCACCATCTCCATTTCGGCCCGCCATTCTGCTGCTTCCGACAGAGACTGCAGCGCCTTGTCCTTCCATCCTGCCGGCGCCGGCACATCGGTCTGGATATAGCCCACTGCCTGCAGGGCCACCTCTGCCAGACGGGAAAGCTCCTGACTCAGCGGTTCGACTTCTTTTAATATGGGTGCCTGATCGATAATGGGCGCAGCTTTGGCATGATTGTTTTGCCATAAGACCAGTCTCACCTTGAGATCCTCAGCCACCTCGCTGTCGTGGTCGGATAAAAACTGTTGCACCTCTTGTTTGAAATGCCGGGCCACCCGGCTGTCCGGATGCGTAGCATCCACCATTCGGGTATACGGGCTATAGCTGGTGTACAGCTTGCCCTGGCTATGACGCTTGTAGCCTTCGATAGGTTCCAAAACCGAACTCAAAATCTTGAGCGGCTCGATATCATATTGACCGGCCATTCGGCGCAACAACATGTCGTGATTCTTGAGATGAGTGAGTCCCAGTTCTTCCAGATCGATGGAGATATCATCCAGTCGCCGATACATATCAGACACGTCTTTGACATTGCCGGGTGACCACAAACGCTCGGCAATGGCTGCGGTACGCGGCCAGATGCGCGAATCCACGGTCTCCCAGGTGACCAATTCAGCCCACATGGTGGCTTCTCCGCCCAGGATCTGCTTCTGTTCTTCCGGGGTGAGCGGCGTATCCGCGGGAATGGGATCGTTCAGATAGTGAAATTCTGCTGACTGGCACAGATCGATATAGTATCCGTTCGAGAGCAGAGACTGATATCCCTGCCGGGCTGCCTTGACCATCGAGTCACGGCCGCGCCAGGACTGGATGACGATATCCGTGGGCATGTCCTCGTGCAGGATCTCATCCCATCCTACCATCTTTTTATCATATTGGGTCAGAATTTTCAATATACGATTATTGAAATAACTCTGCAGGGCTTCATTGTCCTCGATCTCGTTTTCTTTCATATATTTTTGTATATCCGGATTGGCATCCCACTGTTTGCCATTGTTTTCATCACCGCCGATATGCATATACTCGTCCGGAAACAATTGAGCCATTTCACCGAGAAAGGCGCTGAGAAAGGTATAGGTCTCTTCCTTTGTGGGATCCATGGTCGGATCCTTGATGCCCCAGGTGCGCTCGATTCGATAGGGACCCGGCGCGCTGGCCAGCTCCGGATGACCGATAAACCAGCTGGTGGCATGTCCCGGAATATCGAATTCCGGCATCACCCGGATGCCCCGTTCATCAGCATAATCGATGATCTGCCTGATCTGTTCCTGGGTATAATAAAATCCATCCGAGCCCATCTGGTGCAGCTTGGGAAAGGTCCTGGATTCGACGCGAAAGCCCTGATCTTCGGTGAGGTGCCAGTGTAGCACATTCATCTTGACCGCAGCCATGCCATCCAGGTTGCGTTTGATGACCTCCATGGGCATGAAATGCCGGCACACATCGATCAACAAGCCGCGCCACGGAAACCGGGGACTGTCCTCGATAGACACGCTCGGGATGATATAGTTTCCCTGATAGGAATCGACCAACTGCAAAAAGGTCTCCAGTCCGCGCAAAGCACCGATATCGGTATTGGCCTTCAAAACCACGGATTCAGGCGTCACGTCGAGGGTATAGGATTCATCCTGTCCCAGCCTGGACTCGCCCACGGCATCATACGCGATGGTCATCACCGGCGCATTGACCACTGTGGCCGGGGTGATCACGTCCTGGGCGAGAAAGAGGCCAGTGCGTCCGGCCAGCCGTCCAAGCATGCGGGTCGCAGCGGTATAGATGCGATGGCTTCCCTCTCCATCCACCTTGACAGTAAACGATTCATCCAGTAGCAGAAATCCTTCCTTGATTTCGAGCTGTGATGGAACAGGCATCAGATTCAGTGTGGTTTGACTGTTTGCATTCATAGACAATATTACTCCCAGTATTAAAAACAGCTTGTATATTCTCATAACATCCTCAAGATAATGTTTCCCATCCTTGTTTTTGCAAATCGTAATAAATGACCCATGCGGCTGCCGCAGCGATCGCCAGGGCGATGGAAGCCGGAATCCATTCGGCAAAGATGAGTTTGCCCAGTCCATACAAGACGGCATACACGACAATGACGCCACACAGCCAGTCGATGGCCAGCCGGCCCAGACCCCGGTCACCCTGCACATCGGGCACCTGGTCGGCAATGGGGTTCCACAGTCTGCCACCCGGATGTACCCTGCGATAAAAAGCGATCAGCTGATCCTGGGGCACCGGTCGCGTCAGGAACGTAACCACGAGCCAGACCGCTGTGGTTCCGAACACAATGGGATAGAGCGTGATCGGCGACTGCAGTCCCAGCACCTGAGTGGAAAAAGGATAGATCACCAGAGGCGCGATCATGGCGGAAATCTCGCTCCAGGCATTGATGCGCCACCAGTACCAGCGTAAAATCAACACTGCGCCCATGCCGGCACTGGCATTGATGATAAATTCCCAGGCACCCGAGATGCTGCTCAACACGTATTTGGTGAGTACGAGCGAGATCACGATCAACACGATAATAGAAAAGCGGGAGACCTGCACGTAATGCTTTTCATCGGCCTCTTTTTTGATGAACCGCTTGTAAAAATCATTGATCACATACGATGTTCCCCAGTTCAATTGCGCGGCAATCGTAGACATGTAGGCCGCGAGAAACACGGCGATCAGCAATCCCAGCAACCCAGTGGGCAGATAGCGCGCCATGAGCTTGGGATACATGACACCCGGATCCACAGTGTTTTCATAAGTTTCGTACATGGTCTTGAATTCCGGACTCTGATAGGTGGGCCGGTCTTGCACCAGCAATCCGGGATCATTATAGGCCTCTAACACCTGTTCATAGAGTTCGGGATTTTGCTGCCGCAAGAGTTCGGGATTTTCGACGCGGGGCAACAACACCAGGGCGGCCAGGGCCACCAGAATCCAGGGCCAGGGACGGACCGTATAATGGGCGATGGTAAACCACAATGTGGCGAAAAAACTGTGTTTTTCATCTTTGGCAGACATCATGCGCTGCGCCACATAACCGCCGCCGCCAGGATCGGCTCCCGGGTACCAGCTGGACCACCATTGCAAGCCGATATGCGCGAAAAACGCTCCGGCACTGAGAGCCATGGCCCCGCCGGTGATGCCGCTGGCGCTGACCTCGCCGATGCGCGGCAAAAAGCTGAGAATCTGCGGATCGAGCATCTCTTTCAGGTTTGTGGTAGAGCGTATCTGCGGATTCTTGATCACAATGATCGCCAGGATAATACATCCCAGCATGGCGAACAAAAACTGGAAACTGTCAGTGCGAGCCGTGCCTAAGAGTCCGGAGGCCGAGGCATACACCGCAATGATCAGGGCAGCGATGACCACCAGAGTAAAGGCATCCATGCCCGGCAACACCACGGAAAAGATCTTTTCCATGGCCTTGTGCACCCATCCCAGGACGATGGCGTTCATAAAGAGTCCGAGATAAAGGGCTCTGAATCCCCGCAACGTGGCAGCTGCTTTGCCGCGATAGCGCAATTCGGTAAACTCGACATCGGTCATGATGCCGGCGCGACGCCATAATTTGGCGAAAAAGAACACAGTAAGCATGCCACCGATGGCCAGATTCCACCACAGCCAGTTGCCGGCAATGCCTTTGCGGGCCACCAGTTCGGTGACCGCCAGTGGTGTGTCTGCGGCAAAGGTGGTGGCCACCATGGCCGTACCGGCCAGGTACCAGGGCAGATTGCGTCCCGATAAAAAGAACTCCTGGGTATCCTTGCCCGCCTTTTTGGTGTAATAGGCTGCGATTCCGAAAATCACGCCAAAGAACAGGATGATGACGATAAAATCCAACAGTTGGAGTTGAACCATGGCTCTCTCGTTCTGGTTTTTAGCCTAGTCTACTTTATTCATCACTACAGAGTAAAAAAACATCAGGATCTCAGATTGATCAAAAAGGTCAACTCATCATCCACAAAGTGCAAGCCTACCAAAAAAGCAGGCCTTAATGACTATTTATCCTTTGTGTCCTTTGTGCCCTTTGTGGACCGTTCAGGCTAGATCGCGCCCACACGATTGACCAGGGTTCCGCAATGTTCGACCCTGGCTTCGATCCGGTCGCCCGGCTGAATGGGCAAAGTGCCCTCGGGCGTGCCTGTTAAGATGAGATCACCTGCATACAGGGTAATATTCTTGGAAATATAAGCGATCAGTTCGGGTATCTTGAATATCATATTCCGGGTATTGGACTTTTGCTTGATCTCGTCATTGACACGCAACTCCAGATCCAGCGCATGCGGATCGTCGATGGCGTCCGCCGGCACCAAAAAGGGGCCCATGGGACAAAACGTATCCAGTCCCTTGCTCAGCGTCCAGGGATGTTTTTTACGCATGGCAGCATGCTGCACATCCCGCGCGCTGACATCATTGCCGATGGTATATCCTGCCACATGCTCCATTGCCTGGCTGACGGGCACCCGTTTGGCGGTTTTACCGATGACGATGGCCAGTTCGATCTCGTGATCGACGCGTCCGATGCCGTCGGGAATCAAGATCTCGCCCTGATGGGGCAACAATGCCGAGGTGAGCTTGGCGAAAAACATGGGCTCTGTCGGTACCTCACTGCCCCACTCTTCGGCATGGGCCCGGTAATTACGGCCCAGACACAGAATTTTTTGCGGACGGGCAATAGGCACATCGAGTCTGATAGAATCATCCAACCGTACATCATTTAACGATCTAAAGCTCTTGACAATTTCCAGGACCTCCTCAAAGGTCTGCTGGGAAAAATAGTCCATTTCCACCATAACCTGCAAAAAATTCAGCCGAGGTGCCTGGCGAAAATTCTTGAAATCCTTGAAAAACTCCCAAATCAATGTAAAATCGAACCGTCCCTCCCCGGTATCGATACCGATGCGTGGTTCATTCTGTTCGGTTGTAAAAGAAAAAGCACGTATCATGTCGATCCCCTTGACCTAGAATAGTGTAAAACAACAGTTTGAACGGCAAAGATCTGCCAAGTGCATTATAACACCCATGCGGCTAAAATTCAAGTGGAATGTTGGCACCCATTTACAGTAAAAGCCGTTTGAAATATGAGCAAAAAAAGCTATTTTGTATTGTTTGAACACACTCTTGTCCAAAAGAGATTTTATATATCCTGAAAGATAACCACAGAGGTCACAGAGGAAACAGAGAAAATGAAAACCAGAAATTTCTTCTGACTCGATAAAATCAAGATATTAACAGTTTTCACCAGAGCAAGTAAAAACAAAAAAGAGTTTGTTTATTTGGAATTTTTGCTTGCAATGAAATGATGGTTCAATATCTTATTTTTTTGTTTGTTCTCTGTTCTCTCTGTGGGCTCTGTGGTGAAATCTATTAACCTATTTTAGTCTATATCTGCAAATGGTTTTTCAATCTAGTATTTTCAATTTAGAACTCTGATTTTTATGACTATTTTGGACAGCAGTGGTTTAAACAGATAGTAAAACTGCGATGGAAAAAGGAACCCCTCATGAGCGACGCAAAAGCAAACGGATTCGCCCTCTTGCCCCTGGTCTTGTTTTTATCGATTTTCATCGGCACCGGAGCCTATCTCAACCACCACGGCGCGGAAATGGCCTTTTATCAGCTCTCTGCCACCGTGGCCATTCTGCCGGCCATCATTCTGTCTATCTTTATGGGACGGGACCGGCTGACTTTAAAGATCGAACGGTTTTTGCACGGTGCCGGCGATGTCAATATCCTGACTATGTGCATGATCTATCTGCTAGCCGGCGCCTTTGCCACGGTGGCCGAATCCATCGGCGGTGTGCAGGCCACGGTCAATGCCGGCTTGTCCCTGATACCGGCCTCGATGGTGTTACCCGGACTCTTTATCATCTCTGCCTTTATCGCCACGGCCATGGGCACCTCCATGGGTACGGTGGCAGCCATGACACCCATTGCCGTGGGTGTCGGCGATCGCATCGACCTGAGTCTTGGACTCCTGGTCGCTGCCGTGGTAAGCGGCGCCATGTTCGGTGACAACCTGTCCATGATCTCGGATACCACCATTGCCGCCACCCGCACTCAGGGCGTTGAACTCAAAGACAAATTCAAGTTCAACCTCCTCATTGCGGCTCCGGCTGCCCTGGTCACCCTCATCATTCTCCTGATTTTTGGCACCACAGGTCAGGTCGCCCCCACAGAGTCCATCGAATGGATCAAGGTCATTCCCTATCTGCTCATCCTGGGGCTCGCCATCGCCGGGGTCAATGTGTTTGTGGTACTGACTGCCGGACTCACCCTTGCCGGCGTCATCGGACTCTTTTCCGTGCCGGATTACTCGTTGCTGATTTTTTCCCAGGATATCTATCAGGGTTTTGTGAGCATGAACGAAATATTTATCCTCTCGATCCTCATCGGCGGTCTGGGAGAGCTCATAAAATCCCAGGGTGGCATTCGCTATCTCATCGAGGTCGTGGAAAGAATCACCGAGAGATATCGCGCCAAAGCACATCACACCAAGATCGGCGAGCTGGGCATCAGCGGACTGGTGAGTCTGGCCGATATCTGCACGGCAAACAATACCGTGGCCATCCTCATCACCGGCGGCATTGCCAAAGAGATCGCCATGAAAAACGAGGTCGACCCGCGCCGCAGCGCCAGCCTGCTGGATATATTCTCCTGCGTGTTTCAGGGGATTATCCCCTATGGCGCCCAGATTCTCCTGGCCGGATCCATTGCCAAATTGTCACCCATTGCCATTGTAGGCAATATGTTCTATTGTTTTTTATTGGCCGGCGTGGCGATTATCGCCATCCTGACAGGATTTCCGAAACAAAGCCGGTTGTTGAATTAGAGTGAATACACACTTGTTTCTCATGGTCGAATTGTTGGCATTTATTTATTTTTATAAGCTTTGAAAAGAATTGATAATACATTGCTCCTGGCAAGTGAACAAAATAATTCTAGTTGATTATTTTGTCTGTAATATAAATC
>WJME01000080.1 GCA_014728115.1 Candidatus Zhuqueibacterota bacterium
ACAGCCTGGGTGATCAACGATCAGACAGAACTGGGGCTTTCTGAAGGAGAACCGGAATCCTATTCAGTTTGGGCCATTCGGTTCCTGGAAAAAGTGGATGGGGAATGGAAACACGCCTTTTATATGACCGGGAATTACCCGGAATCCGATGAACCGAACATTCAAGAGCAACTGAACCAGACAGCCTATTCTGCGCTTGAATCGGGAATGACAGAACAAGCACGAGAAATCTTTGCTACGAATATCAAACTCTATCCGCAATCTTCAGAGGCGCATACAGGGATGGCAGAAGCCCTTTTAAAAGAAGGAAAAAAACAAGAGGCGGTAAAACACTTGATGATGGCCATAAAAATCAATCCAAACAATGAAAAAGCCAAAGAGCTGAAAAACAATTTGGATTGATGCAAAGTCGCTATTGCTTTCTCTTGATTGCAAGGAGAGGACCACGATGAGAGCTTTTGGGTCAGGCTCTATCGTATAGCCTTACCCACCAGACCCGGAAAATGATTATATTCCGAATCACTGATCCATTTTTCGTTTTGATCCAGCCCGAGACGCATAATGGCCAAAGTCCATAGGGAATCAAAAATAATAGAGCAAAACCACACTGCCCTCGACAGCGGGTTTGTTCTTATTTTCGATTTCGATTTTTCCTTCCACAACAACCCTGGTGATCTTTCGGAGTTGCTTGACAGACGCGAGTTTCGCCTTTAGCCGGATTCTATCATTGACCAACACAGGCTCACCAAACCGCAATTTTTCGATGCCATAATTGACCGTCATTTGGGAATTACGCACGTCGAGAATTTTGAAAAGCAATGTTGGAATCATGGAAACCGTGAGATATCCGTGGGCGATAGTTTTTTTGAATGGCGATTCCCTTTTTGCTCTTTCCTCATCCACATGTATCCATTGAAAATCACCGGTGGCCCTGGCAAAGGTATTGATTTGCTTCTGAGTGATCTCGACATATTCTGTCGGTCCGATTTCAGTGCCTTCTTGGTCTAAAAGCTGTTGCACATTTTCTGCAATGACTTTATTCATCACCATTCTCCTATTCGATCCCCTGACGGTCCACATCCATGACGAGCACTGTGAGCTTTGGATCCACCGGGATATGTGGCATAGTGATCGTCACAGAACCATGGTGAGGGGCAAAAAGCAGGGATTGCTGACTCTCGAGTACAAATACCTGTTCGGGCAATAATCTCACCCCGTTAACCCGAATTTCTCCGTTCTCAGGCCATTTTTCGATATGCAGATAGAGTCTGATCAAATGATCATTCATTGGCCGACTGGTAATATATCCCCAATCCTGAGTGGCTATCGGATTGGGTAAAGAAGCATAAATCGCTTCTCCATTCACGGCCATCCAGGCGCCGATTTCACCCAACCGGCGTATACTGGCCAACGGGAATTCACCATTTCCTTTGGGACCGATGTTGAGCTGAAAATTTCCATTTCGCGAAACATTTCCCACCAGCTTTTTCAGTAATTCGCCGGTCGCTTCCCAATGATAATCCCACTGATGATATCCCCAGGAGCGGTTCATGGTCCCTGACGTCTCCCAGGGCATAGAGATGGTATTCTTTGGGAAATGGTTATCTCCCATCGACAAGAAATCCACTTTATTGGCAATATCCGGGTGTTTCATCAAGATACGGCTATTGATGAGACAATCGGAATCCAGAGACCGCACCAGATCGATGAGCTCATTAAGACGCTCATCGGTGATGATATCCGGTTTTCCCCAGGTATCGAACCACATGATGGCCGGATTATAGTTTTGGATCAATTCTTTCACCTGAGGGAGGCACTTTTCCTGCCAATAGCGTTCAAATTCGGCATCAGAAACCTGTTTGGGAGGTGGAACACTGTGAAATTCCTTTACAGGAGGCCTGGCACCGCCCGGATGTTTCCAGTCTTGCCAATGGGAGTAATAAAATCCGAGTTTAATATCGTAATCATCACAGGCTTTTGCCAGCTCACCCAAAATATCGCGTTTGAAAGGTGTGGCATCCATGACATTAAAAGAAGAGACCTTGCTGGGCCACAAGGCAAAACCGTCGTGATGTTTGGCAGTGATGACGATATATTTCATACCCGCATTTTTGGCTTCCCAGACCCACTCTTTGGCATCGAATTCGACCGGATTGAATTGTTCAGCCAGAGATTGGTATTCTTTATCGGTCAATCCATGTGGCCAGTTGCCTTGTTTTTGAATCCATTCGGCATACATGTTTCGGCCCATGATTTCGTCTTCCCATACTCCTCCCGGTATGCTATACAACCCAAAATGGATAAACATACCAAACCGCGCATCCGTAAACCAACGGGTTTTTTCCTGATTTGCACTTGCCGGATCCAGGAGAACGGTGAGAGCAATCAGCACAAGCACCAGGCAGATCAGTGTTTTTCTCATTCCATCATCCAAATAATTTTGATTCGTTGGAGGTTATTATATGATCAGAAAAATAATAAAGTTTTTCGATTTAATAAAGAGTTTTTCTCCCCAAGTTTTTGCATGGTCTTTGCAAAACATCATTCTTTTTGGTGTGCAAGGGATGCAGGATTCCATAGAAAACGATCCAGGTCGATTCGGTCCTGCGGATCAAATTGAATACCTTCTTTTTCCAACAGCATTTTCTGTATCTCATATCCACGACAGGACCTCAAAGCGATTTTACCCTGACGATTCACAACACGATGCCAGGGTAATTCATGCTTTTCAGAGCTCGAGTGCAATATGCGCACCACCTGACGAGCGGCAATACAGCCATAGGTCGACACTTTGCCCGGAGGTATCTTTTTGACGAGATCGATTACAGTGCACGTAAACGGCTGATTCATTTGAAAAATTTCTCGTTCGCTTATGGGTTCTCAAGCGATGCTGATTATACCCTGCAGAAAGGGATTCAGGTCACATCGTGCCTCTCTATAGGGTCAGGCCCTGACATAAATCCGTCAATGGCGGATCATGCTGTTCCTGATATATTTCAAACACTGCTTCCGTCGTCATCATATCCCTAACTCCGGATTTATCGATCGTTTCCTGAAAGGTCTCATAGCAGTCCAGAGCACGTTGAAATCGCTCCATATCATGCTGTTCCACATGAACCACACAGTCTATCTCATTTGGTTTGGAGCCATTGAGGTGAAAATGAGGGCTGTTACTCGCGATTTCTTCTCTGAGCGTAACAAAGGCCAACCGCTTGAGATAGGTGGCGCCGTTATCACGCAATTCAACAAACACCCGCTTGACAACCGCATGGCTGACGAGATGATCGTGAAATCCGCTGATCCCATGCACTGCATAAGTGAGGATCACCTGAGGTTGTATTTTCCCGATATGATTCTTGATCACACGCTCGATTTCTCGAGGATCCATCTCTTTCAGGCCGCTGTCCGGCAAATCGAGAACGGTCATATCGGAGAGGTCAAGGATTTTGGCAACATTCAGCATTTCTTTATAACGAACCTCGCCCATCTCGTCAACCGTGAGGTTCAACCTGAACCGCTGTTTGGTTGCGCCACCTTTGGTCAGGGTCAGTAAATATACCTCATGTCCTTGTCGGCGCTGTAGAGACATGACATGAGCCGGTCCAAAGGACTCGTCATCGGGATGGGGATAAATATAGAGTATTTTCATATCATCCTCTTAGAGTAATACTTGGCCTCTTAAACATTAAAAACAGCCATTATCTTCCCACATCCCGGATCTCGAGCGTGAAGAATGAGGACAGGATTATGACAGCCCGCAGCTGGTTTGGGGCTATCACAATCCTTTGCTGACTCTATTCGCTACGCGTTCCTTTTGGGTACTGGGGTGAAAACTTGGGGAAAGGATAGGTATTGGGCACCACAACGATGCCGGTGGTCAATTTGAAAGGAATATCATTGGGTCCTTTAAACGTCAGTTCGCCGAAAAATCCTTTCCAGCCATTTTCCGGCGGATCGACGCTGAGCCGATAGGTCCCATCTTCGGAAAGGGGAACTGGAGTCGAGGTCCACGCATCTCCGGCGACATAGATGCGAAAATCACGGGCTTGCTCGTTCAGTGCCTGCCACAGGTGTATCTGTGTGGGCGGCGAATCAGGGGCAGTCTGGATGTGTATTTCATCATCGACGACTTGCCATTGGAAATCGGGACGGGGCCTATTCAAAACAATACTCTGATAAAACGCGAGCAGGGTCTGGAGAGCATCGGTCTCATCGAGTGAATGGCCGGTATTGGGCACATACCTGATGTGGTGCTCTCCCTGTAGGTCGTCCCAGTAAAACTGCCAGGAATCAGGCAAAAAGAACTCGTCGCCTGCAGCATTGATCAGCATCTTTGGCAGGGTCAGTCGCTCTAAATAAGAATAGGGTTCCACTGCTGCCAACAGACTGGAAAACTCGTCAGATCCCATCCATTCCATAATCCCTTCCCGGACGTAATCTTCCACGGCCGGCGACCATTCACCATAAGCTTGCCAATGATGCTGAAACGAAGGCACAATATTGAGTAAATCGATGACGATCGGCGCGATGGCAATGACTCTGTCATCAGCCACAGCGGTGGTCCAGGTGGTCCATCCTCTTTTGGACGCCCCGGCAACGACAAAATTTTCCAGGGTTTGATTCAGTGCCTCTGAGGCATAACTGGTTGCGGCATCCATGGCTCTGATGGCTGCTCGAGTCATGGGCAAACGGGGCAGCCATTCGACATCCTCCTGATCACCACCTTTTTCGAGGAATTGTCGCCAGCCATACGCAATAAGATCATCTTCAAAACGCCCCCGTTGTTCTTGATCCCCTTTGAAAAAAACCGGTTGATTGGGCACGTTATAAAGTTGAATGACAATAGTCTGGGTGCGAGTGGCCAATTCCCGGATATGGGTATCCGCATCATCCGGTTCTTTATTTTCACGCTTTCCTCCACCGATAAACAAAAGGGATGTCGTACTGGTGACGGTTTCAGGGACCACCAATTTGACCCAATGCCACCATTCGGGATCCTCGACTTGTTCTATCGTCAACCACTTGCCGGAGATCATTTTCAGAATATGGGTTGTATACCCTGCTCCGTCAATCGTCTTATAGTGCTCATAGCGATATTCAGACTTGCTTTCAACGGCATAATCGCGTAAGGGATCGACCTCTGGAGTTACGATTTGATCTGCTGGTTGCTCACATGCCAAGCCAATGAACAGACACCCCAGAAAAATGGCTATGCAAAACCCGAACCGTTTAAACATTCTTCCTCCCATGTATTATTTTGGCTGTTTATAACTGATAGAGATTCCTGTCGAGCGATCGGTTTCGATCGTGGTTTCAAACTCTGGATGATTGCTTACCGTGTCTAGAAATTCCCGAATGCCGCTCATGCGCATACCGATATTATGCGCGGTAAAACACCCCCCGGGTTCCATCTTTGGAGCAATATCGAGGAAATATTGTTTATACCAGCTCTTGTCAGCGTCACTAAAGACAAAATCGAACGGACCTTTGAGCTCTTTGACCAGCTGATGGGCATCGGCCAGGCGAAAATCCACAAATCGATCCAGTCCCACCTTTTTAAGGTTTTCGACAGCCTGTTCATGGCGTTCTTTATCGATTTCAATGGTCACGAGTTTACCCCCTGTCTTGCTCAGGGCCCAGGCAATCCAGATGGTTGAATGACCGGTAGAGGTACCGATCTCTAGAGCTTGGGTATAATTGTGCTCTATGATGAGATCATAAAGCAATTGACCGTCGCGCATGGGGATGTTCCAATCGTTCCATTCTGACTGGTGTTTCTCGAGAAAAGATTGCACCCGATCGTCCAGAGAGGGCTGCGCACTGGCGACTTGAATCATGGAATACAGCAATACCAACAGAACCCACTCGATTCTGATTTTCTTTATGCTCATGAACGACTCCCAAATAATGCTTTATAGGATTAACAGGTTCATTTGATAAAAGTATCCCGATGAAAAGCAAAAAGCATCGTCGCGTTAAGGAAAGGTGCTTTTCGATATCAATGCAAGGTCACCGCTGTCAGCAATCTATTGTTCGGGGTTGACCGGACTGGAGGCTTTATCACCGACAACGGTTGTCCAGGGCCGGATCTGCCACTGTTTTACCAGGCCGTGATGTACATATGGATCTTGTTCGACAAATGTTTCAACGACTTGTGGAGACTCTCCCTTGAAAAGCAGGATCGCCTGGTCAGCAGGATCTGCCAGAGCCCCACCCAGTTCGAGTTCACCGCGCTCATGAGCCTGCCAGGCCAGTCTCAGATGTTCATCGCGATATTGGCCTCGTTTTTCCATATAGTCAGGGGCTAAATCATAAATCAACAAAAAGTGCATTTTTACCTCCCAATTAAAATTTCCACAGATCAGGGGGAATGATTAAAACTTTTTGCCAGGGCAACCCCCAATCTCAGAGTAAAATTGAGCTGTCGGTTTGCCTGGGCCAGTTTTTTGTCATCTGCCCGTCCATCCCAGGGAACGGCCAATGCCATATTTTTATGTAAAATCATTTGTTTAAATTCAGCGATAAAGCCACGGTTTCTGATCACTGCCAAGAGTTCCTGCTGAACCGTATAGCTGATATAATCAAAATTACAGGATCCGACCAAAAGATATCGGTCATCGATGAGCATAGCCTTTAGATGAGACATGCGATCGGGTATAAAATAGAGAGACAGGTCATTCTGACGTGCCTGCCACATTAAATTTTCCGTCACCAGAGGTTTGTTATTGCCTCCGGGAGCGATCATGTGCACCTGCACCCCGCGTTGTCTGGCAAGCGCCAGAGGCTGAAAAAAAGGATCCGTCAGATAAGGAGTGAGAATATGGATTTCTTTTTCAGCGCTTGCGATCAGGGCAAAGACATCCTGAAAGAGGCGGTGATTATTCGTTCCATCAAAAAAATAGAGATCGAGATCCGTAAAATTCACTTTTGCCAGGGCATTGCGGCCCGTCCATGTATTCATGAAATCTTTTTTCAGACATTCAGCTATCCCCTTGTCTTTGATACGCAACATCATGTCATGCCAGGCAAAATTGTGATCGCTGAAATTAAAACCTCCGATATAAGAGACAGAGTCATCCAGTACGATCATTTTTTTGTGATTCCGTGCAGCGAATCTCAGCAAAAAGGGGCTCAGGGGATTGGTCCATTTTACCTGAACCGACTGTTCTTTGAGTGTCTGCAACAGAGCCCATGTCGCCCGGGCCTCTTTTTGTAATTGCCGGTCAAAAATGTTGGCTGGTGAAAACAGAAAGCGATCGCTGATCATCACCCGGCTGTATCGATCCACTAAAAGTCGACGATCAAAAATATCAGAGTCTATCAACGCATCAGCGAGGGCCCTCCCCGCCTGATCCCCCTCGAATGTCATCACCTGGATGTATGCGGTTTGGGATACGGCATACAGATCAAAAAATAATCTGTCACAAAAGGCTTTTGAATCGAGGGTAATCTCTATTTCCATTGATTATTGTTGCTCCTGAGATGCCTGTTTTTGATATGATTCAAGGCCGGAATCAATCCAACGACCAAGAGTATGGCAAATCCGATCAACAGCACGCCATTTGGGATTTGCAGCGCATAGCCGATTTCGGCAAAGATATAAAACCGAACTGAGCGGGCAAAAAATACGGCCAACAGATACTTGAACAATGGATAAGCTGTAATGGCCACCATAAATCGAAAAGGATAAAAAGGCACCGGTGTTATGCCCGCGATAAGCAATGCTGAAAAAGGGGAAACATTGAAAAGATCGACCAATTTTTGCACGATCCGGCTGGAAGAGACTTTTTTGAACAGCTTGAAATCCGATATATAGCGCAAAAATGAATAATTGAAAAATTCTGCCAAAAGCGTACCGGCCACTGAAACAAGAGTGACCGTCAATGCCGGATAAAATTTGGCAAAATAAAAATAAACAGGTTCGTGAGGTACAATAGCAATCAAAAATTGGGAGGTAACGCTATAAAAAAACAAAATCCACAGATTCTGACTTTGACGAAGCGAACTGGAAGAAAGCCAGATGACCATCATCACCAGGACAAAAAGAGTCTCGGTAACGACCATAAACGTCTGAATCCGTTTTTTAACGCGCAGGCGCTTGTCAGAAACAAACGACGATGACTCTTTGGCAGCTGACTGTACCAGATCGTTTTGGTTCGATCTTGTCATGTACGCGATTGCAGATTATCTTTGACGAGCACAGAAAGGGGCTTTTCCGTGTTGGCACGAATACTGGTGTAACAAAGTCCACAGGTATTGGTCGGACAAAACTCGTCTTGCACCTCTTTTAAGGTCTGATATTCTGTGATAATCAATCCGCAGGGTGATAAAGTAGCGTCGGGATTCACCACCAGAAAACGCTCCCCGGCACGGCAGTGATCCATTTCACCTTTTTCAAAGTATTCGATCATGTTTCGAAATACATATTCAGAGGTGCGGATATTTTTATACTCTTTTTTATGCTGAATCAGCTGATCTATGGTCTCCTTGAATTCAGGCAAATGCTGGTCATCGATCATATACTCTTTGTTTTGGGTTCTCAACCAGGTATATGTACTAAAGTTGGCACAGATGCCCCATTCTCTCGCGAGATGGGCGATTTTGACAGCATCGCGGAAATTATCACGTTGCAATACACAGCTCACGGTAATGACATCCGAAGCCGTGCCGTTGAGTTCAGTCATCAAAGAAGAAATGCGGGAAAACAGTCCCTTGACCTGGCGGAAAGCATCGTGACGCTCATCCGGGTAATCCAGGGATAGCGAGATACTATCGACACCCGCTGACATCAGACTGTTCAGTTTATCCTTGCTCAACAAGACACCATTCGTGGTCAACACGATAACCGGGGCTCTGTCAGGTCGTCTAACAGCCCGAATGATATCCTCTACATCTTTGCGAAGCAGGGGTTCACCTCCCGAGATCTGGGCGACGACCGGATTTAACTGTCTGCTCATTTCTCCGAATTCCTGAGGGCTGGCCACCTTGTCATCTTTAACTCCGTGCAGATGACAGTGATGACAACGGGCATTGCACCGCTTGGTGACTTCAAATGACACGCAAAACGGGCGATTCAGTGCATAATTTTTTCCTCCCCTGGAAACCAGTGAAAATGTGCGAGCTAGAGTCATCCAACCCTCCCTTCAGGATACCTGGTGGTAAACCAATAATCATAAATGATAGCGAGTGTCACAAAGTCAATCATACTGTAGCAATTATTATGACAGAATTCAAGGGAAATTTTCTCTGCTTAAAACAATAAAAAAAATCACCACAAAGTATCACCATAAAACCAACCCAAAAAAACATAAAAAAAGATATTTACTACGAAAAAGATCGAAAAAATACATTATGAGCGAACATTCAACAATTTTGTTACACATTATTCCCCTTTAATCGTTTAAAATAAAGCTAAAAATTCCATTGTTTGCGTTTTTTTCTTGACATTGTTATTTGAAATCATTATGATATTGTAGAAAGGTAATAAATGTAAGTTTTAGCTTAAATATTTATATCAAAGAGTGGTACGGACGCAAAGATGACGAGGGAATCATCAAGCCGCCTTTATTACACACTCTAACCATGTTTATCTTTTGATGATCTAAAGAGGGAAATCCGACTCAAATTAAAACAAATCTAACAAAAAAAGCTCAGTATAGACAACAATAGAGGCTTAACATGCCAGGACGCCTGACTTGACATTTGGTCAAAACAGGCGACTTTCTATGATGTCTCTTTGAATCAAGCACTGGAGAGGCCAATGCATCATGAGCTGATTTGTCTGCCATTTGCCGGTGGATCTGCAACTGTCTATTATTCCTGGCAAAAGTGGTTCAAGAATATTTCTGTTTACCCGGTCGAGTATGCCGGAAGAGGACAGAGACTCGACGAACCCCTGTACCCTGATCTAAAAAGTGCCGTCATCGACGTATTGAATGTAATAAAACCCCGCCTTTTACAATATCCTTATGCCCTTTTTGGACATAGTATGGGGGCTGCAATCCTTTTTGAACTCGTTCATCAAATTCAGAATAATACTTTACCCTTGCCTAAACACGCTTTTTTGAGTGGCTGCGATGCACCACACATTAAATCCGACTTTATCTTTCATACATCGGATGAAAAACGTTTTCAGCAAGAAATTATAGAACTGGGGGGAATGCCTGCTGAAATATTCGAGTATCCCGAACTCGTGCAAATCTGTTTGAATATATTAAAGAGTGATATCAAAAATACCCAAACCCATGACTTTACCACCTTTGCTCCCCTGACTTGCAATATCAGCGTTTTCAATGGCCAATCCGATCATAGTATTGCCATGGATAGACGGCATGAATGGCGACAATATACCATGGGATCATATAATCAATACCTTTTTAGCGGAAATCATTTTTTTATTCAGGATAATATGGAAAAAATTGCAGCCATAATAAAACATACCCTGGAAAATGCTCCCAGAAAGCAACCGAATCTACAATTGCAGGGTATTCATCCCTAAAATATGGAGTCAATCATGAATGTACCGGAAATCAATCAGGTAAAAAGCCATTTGGACGAATTACAAACTCGAGGTCTGGTTAAAGAGTGGGAACTGCCCTATGAGAATATCCTCACTCGACTTACAGCAGCGATCTTTTTTATTCGCCCCACAGAGGAATCAAAGCTTGACTCGATATGGAAAGAACTTTCAAAGCACTCGCGCTTTATTTCAAAGCCAAACGATGAAAAAAAGTTGTCACAACTCCCATGGCGAGTGGAATTCAATAAAGATTTTGAGCTCTAGTCAATAAAGATTGCCCACAATCAGAGAATCATTCCACTGACCTGTTCCCAACTTGGATTCCCAGGCTTTTGGAACAATGAGGCCAAGCCTGGATTCTTTATACGCAAAAATGATCTGGAGAAGTTATGCCGCATTATAAGGACTCTGCATCGGATCCTAAGGATCATTCTACCTATACTGATGGGGATAAATCAGACTCGCTAAATATGGTACCCTTTATTCCAATTCAACACTGGTTCGCCGATCTGAATCTGCAACACCCCAGCCATTTTAACCAGGCCATGATGCTGGAAAAAAAGACAAAGTTTAAAATTCAATATATCAAAAACATTTTCACCCGATTGCTCAAGCACCATGATGCATTGCGCGCCATATGGTGTGGGTCTGATCGGCATCTAACCATCCAATCCACCAATGGTTTTGATTTAGATTTTGAATTTACCGATATCTCTCATTTGCCCGAGGATAAGATCGAAAGAGAGATCGATACCCAGGCCACCAAACGGCATTCCGGTATCGATCTTGAAAATGGGCCTCTATGGAATCTCTCTCTAATTAGAACCGCTACAGGCGATTATTTACTCATCATAATCCATCATCTGTACGGATATTTACCTTTGCATGAAATAGAGTCAGCACATCCCGGAGCCGCATGTTTCGACACCGTCTATATTCACTCGAACGCACTTGCTCCGCACATTGAACCTGTCTGCATTCCTGTAGAGCGACCGACAAATGAACCCATAACCAAAGCCACCTTTCCGCTGGCTTTGGAAATCATTAGCAACGACAATATCTCATTTGATATCACATATAATACAGGATCCTATACCCAATCAGATATCGAAAAGTTATATTCGAGGTTTATTGAGACTCTTGAACTTTGGTTAAAAGATCCCGGTATATCTATCGATTTTGCATCAGAACCCATCCCCGTCAAGTCTGCGAGTCCGATCCATCGAACTCGTCAAAACGAAATCCTTGATACGCTCCTTAAACTTTGGAAAGTCAGTCTAAAAAAGCCTGAAATTAACGAATACGATGACTTTTTTGAATTGGGCGGAGACTCGTTGGCTGCAACAGAGATGATTGCAGAAATAAATCGTCTTTTTCCATTGACCTGTCATTGAGCGATTGTTTCGACAATCCAACGATAAACGCGCTTATGGACGTCATTGCCTTGAGCAAAAAAACCGAAAAGCTGACCATCGAACCGGTTGAGCCGGGTTCGCATTATATTGCAGGCGCAGCACAAAAACGTTTATATGCAATTCATCAAACAGGTGATACCACCTATAACATGCCCAGAGTATTAAAACTCTCTGGTCCGATAGATAAAAATCGAATACAAAACGTGATCAATTCCCTTGTCGACCGGCATGAGGCATTTCGTACGTTTTTCAAAGTCATCAATGGCCAAATATCACAGGTCGTTCAAGAGCATGTAAAAATTGACATCGAAACCGGAACCTGCTTGAACAAAGACATTCAAAAGTGCATACAATCCTTTATCCGTCCCTTTGATTTAGAGAGGGCACCTCTGTTAAGAGTGGGTCTCTATACCCTTTCTGACGCCAAAGATCAATATCTTTTGATTCTGGACATACACCATAGCATAGCAGACGGGGAATCCGCACAGATTTTGATCAAAGAGTTTATGGAACTATATGGTGGTAATAATTTACCCCCTCTCTCGTTTCAATTCAAAGAGTTTGCTCATTGGCAAGCCAGATTAAGCAAAACAGATCTCTATCAAAAACGAAGGGAATTTTGGCTATCACAATTCCGGAACACCCTCCCGTCACTTAACCTGCCCACAGATTTTCCCCGGCCCTCGGTACAAACATTCAAAGGATCGAGGTTGGCGTTTCAACTGTCAAAACGGTCAAGCAAACAGTTATCAGACCTGGCCCGATCAATGAATGTAACGTTGTATATGCTTGTATTGAGCATTTTTAAAATTTTAATCAGCAAATATGCCCAACAAAATGATATCATTGTCGGAACTCCGGCTTCCGGAAGACAACATTCTGAATTCCAGGATATTGTAGGTATGTTTGTCAATACTCTGGCATTGCGGAGCCAGCCAGACGGAGAGAAATCTTTCCCTCAATATGTAAACGAAATAAAATCGTTGACTATAAAGGCTGCGGAAAATCAGGATTATCAATTCGACGATCTGATTCAGGGTTTACAGATAGAGCGCGATCCGAGCAGAAATCCTCTCTTTGATGTCATGTTTGTTTGGCACAACTTTCAGGATTCACAGAACAACCGACAAAAACTGGACGATCTTGTGCTCGAGACCATTGCTCCCGAGTTTTCAATCTCCAGATTCGATTTGACCCTTGTCGCAGCTGAAAAAGATGAAAGGTTGAGTTGCAGCATAGAGTATTCCACCACTCTATTCAAAGAGGACAGAATAAGAGGAATCGGTTTGATGTTTATTCTTTTTGGAATGATGCTTTTAATCATCGATGTTTTCCTGATCCGTCGATTTTTTGCCCACGCCAAAGAGCAACATCAAGAATCCAGGTCCTTGGGCGAGGGAAAGGAAATGCCATCAACAGGATGAGTATATACCAAAACATGAATGGATACGCATGGCTCGCAAACAAGACAAGACCTTTACTGAAGCATTTCACTTTTTCAACTCACCCGGCGCTTATAAAAAGAGAGACCAAGAGATGTTGCCAGATCAACCGGGATCTAATGGGCAATATCAGCCCCATGTAATGGCCATTTTTTCGGATATCGACAATACCTTGAACGATTGCCGGTTACCTGAATCGGAACGCTTGGGGTCGGTTGGCCCTGTGATCCCTTCTATCCATACCCTCTGCAACCGGTTATCTGCTCCATTCGGACTGGCATCGGCCCGCACATGGGCCGAATGCAAGCATTATCTGGATACCATCGCAGATGTATCGCATTCTCTTTTTGATATTCGCGGATGTATCATTGCCCAAAACGGGGGTGTGGTGGCCATCCCTCGTCTGGCATGGACCGAAGCCCTGACAAGAGATCACGCTGTGGTCGAGACAACCCATGAATATATCGTAATCAAACTCACAACCCTCTCGAATCATGATATTCACAAAGAACTTTTAGAGCCGTTGAAAAGTCAATTTTCACCAACACCGCCAAACGCAGACTTTACCACCAGCCTTGTTCTCGGCGAGACCGATCGTGAACGTCAGGCCCATATCGATCAGCTGCAAATTATGGCTGAACATCAAACCCGGCAAGACGCCATAAATTGTACCAAACGATACGGTGCTGCCTGGTTTAGGGGTACACTGCCCTTTATCGGGGCACTGAAAGAGCTCGCGAAAAAATCTGATCTCTTTGAGATCAAAGAGAGCGGTCAGGAACCGGATCAGCTGGAGATTATCGGAAAAAATGTGGACAAGAGTCATGCACTTTTGTATCTGCGACAGCTGTTACAGCCGGCCTATCAGGCAAGGATGACCATGTGGTATTTTGGCGACGCACCGAATGACAGCGGAGCGTTTCATGAATGCGACTATTCGCTGCTGGTGGGGGATTATGACAGCAAAGCCAGACAGAACATCGCGTGTCCTTCTCGCACCTGGATCTCACATCATCCGTTTCATCATGCTATTATCGACGCGACAGATAACATTTGCAAACATACCATGAATATTTTTCAAAAAGATCCCAAAAAATTAGAGCTCAGGATTGATCAGACTCGCCTATGAACAACTCGATCGACTGCCTGGCGCTGGCAAAAGAAAAAGGTTTTATGTTTAAATAGAGTATTGACGCAAGAATTGCCGGCATGACTTCCTATTATCCTGGCTAAAAGAGAAACATCATCCCGCCAACGATGAACCACGGGATCAAATTCCTTTTCATGTATAATCCTAAAAGGGAGATCCCACACTTTGGGACTGCAAGAAATTGATCCAAACAGTTTATAGATCGCAAAGATATGATCAAGAAATGAAAAACAATGATCCAAATGTTGCTTATACACACTTGATAATTGCGCGACCAAATGATGTTTTGCCGAAAAAAGAGCCTTGAATTTCCGCCACTCCTTTGGATGTACAAGTGTGCCAGAGTAATTAAACGGAATATTATACTCGGTAATACTTTTTGCCCCAAAAGTAAAAATATTCAATCCATGGTTCACCATGTTCAATTGGGTTAATAGGCCCCAAAGCTCGGAATGATGTTTTGCCCAATGAAATTGTTGATCAAATATTCCATCTTTAATATTATCATTTTTTTTACGGTTTTGATCCAGGATAAGGGTATCATCTGTTCGAAGAATGGGCCCTATTTGGGAGAGGCTGACGAGAATAGTAAGCAGCAAATCCTCACCTGCAGGAGTATATAAAAAAAGTTTACCAAATTTATTTCTCAATATTCTGGCTAACGTAGGATGAACCATGAGCCCATTGGCAGAAGGAAAGGCATTATTTCCCAGTGCGACCATCAACCCGAAATTCATTCGGGAGCCTATTTTAAACATCTTTGCAATATCAAGGACGCTTGATTTTTGCTTGCCATATTTATGGAAATATCTCAAAGCAACGTCACTCGTGCCAATATACTCTGTTGCTCTGATCACTTTTGGCCCAACAAGTGCGGCCCCTTTTGCAATTTTTTTAAACAAAACAGGTATCATATTCGGTGCAGGAATAGAGTCACTGTCGATAAAAAGAATGGGCACACCCAATTCCTCAGAACTCAAATTCAAAAGAGCGACATTTCGAGAATGAGCTGCAGTGCGATGTTCTGCTGAACAATTGCTCACATTGACAAATCGAACCGGAAGCTGTAGGTCCAGGGCCCTATTTAGTAAAATTCTTTGATCAGATAAATTCAGACCAAAATCAGCCAATATAATAATTTCTATTGATATGCCATTATCAGAACGATCTGTTTGTGCTTTTAATGCTTCAAGGGTGTGCAGCGTTATTGGAATCCGATTATGCTCGGACTTTGACCTAGCGGAATTTATTGGAATAATGACCGAGATGCCTTGGTGTTCAAGTGCGGAATCAAGGGTGATTGATTCCAGAATTTTATATTGTCGGGCAATATCTCTATATAGCCCAGTCAAACGTTCTGCTTCCAGCAGCCTACTTTTTCTGTCAATATCCACACGGGGTTCAAAGGGCTCTATCAATTTATCAATAACCATCGAATCGTTCATAAAGTTAACCTTTGTTTCTGAAATTTATTCATAGCACAAACACGCTGAGCGTTTTGATCACTCTTGCCAAGGTGCTTTACGATGCCTAAAATCAAATACTTGAACTGGACAGGATTTAATCTCGGATCACAATATGAAAGATAGTTTTTTATCAAGTCCTTTTCGCTCACATCAAGCCCGACACATTCTGTCACATTCTCACAGGCCGTTTCAAGATGTATACCGGAAAATGGCATTTTTACTTTATGGAAAATATTAATGTTTTCTATTAACTCTTGTAGTATTGTATGGACATATCTCGTTTTGATTTCATTTTTCATTTTGATCGTATTGCCATGCATTGGATCACATATCCAAGATACGTTGTAAGATTTTAAGCGCTGTAACAGATGGGGCAGTTTATTAGTGCACTCTTTAATGCCCAAACGAAGTATAAGAATTAATTTGCCGGCTTGATTTTGTGGATTTAGGATTTGGATGATCTTTTCTAATTCTGTTATATCACATGAAGGACCGATTTTTATCCCAAGTGGATTTTCTATGCCTCGTAAATATTCAACATGTCCGGAGGTCAGAAACCTTGTTCTCTCTCCCAACCACACGAGGTGGGCACCTAAATTATAATAACGATTGGATTGGAGATCTTTTCGAGTCATTGACTGCTCATACCTGAGATGCAGTGCTTCATGAGACGTGAAAAATTTATGAGCCATCAACGGACTTTGGTCAAGCAAATAATTTGGGCTTGCACTATTGAAAATTGATTTTATTTGACAAAGAGTTCTTTTGCTAAAATAGTACCCTAACAATAATCTCTTTGGATCTGGTATTCTGGCACTGGCACTTGGCAAGAAAGAATGAATCAGGTCGCCACGATATGAAGGTATCAATAATCCATTTATAGATTCAGCGGGAAAGCTTCGCGGTTTTGCATATTGACCCGCCATTCGGGCCAATATGAGCACGGATAATTTTGCCTCAGTTTCTAGGATGGAGCGCATCCTCAAAAGGCAACGGACCCGCGCACTCGTACTTGCTGAATGACAATCATCAAAAGTTTCAGCACAATCTCCTGCCTGTAAAATAAAGTGTGAATGTTGAGATAACAGAGTTTTTAAATACTCTATCTCAATAATTCGAACGATCCCTGAAAAACTGGATAACGTTTGCAAAACATTCATCAAGAATGCACTGTCCGGATAGACAGGCTGTTGTTTGAGGACATAATTCTGCCAACTATTCAACGTCCATTCACCCATATCAACAACCTGATTAAACACTAGTGACCATCTTTATATCATCTTTTTGCAGACTGAAATCTCGCAAGACCTCGATGCATTGATTGGCAAGACACTTTATCGTGTTTTGATGATGGAGATTCGCACTGTATTCCCAATGCATTGCCAATTCATGCTCAAAAATTTCGCAATGCAAATATAACTGATGAGGATACACTACTTTTTTAAACTTCCAATCATCCACTTTTTCGGGTGCAAGGTCGAAAATATCCGGAACAGAAGACTTTAATCCAGCCCCACGATAATTAAAGGTGATAAAAGGTTCCGGTATATTTTTCATTGTTGAGAGAATTTCAGGATCATCATTTAAATAGCGTAATAATCCATATCCCAAACCTTTTTGGGGTAGATTTTTAATGGTTTCGATTACCAACATCAAAGCGTCAAAATAATTATCAATATTTTCAAGATTAAAAATCATAGGATAGCGATAGCTCAACCAACCCACAGTTCGTTGGATATCGATCTCAGACTCTCGGCCATGATTTTCAAGTATAATACCTTGAATAGAATGACCTGTCCAGTTTTTCATTGTTAACAGCAACGCTGCAAGGATGCCATTAGCTATTTGTGTATCGAATTTCCCGGTAATCTTTTTTTCCAAACAAATCACTGCTTCTTTTTCTAAAGTAATATCCAAAACCCGCTCTGATTTTCCGGTAAAATCACCTTGTTTATCTACAGGAAATGGCTTGATTCTGTATCTATCGGAATGAGTCCAATGCGGCACCTGATCTGTTACTTTTTTACTCTGAGCCAGTTTCTTTAAATAGGTCGTATAACTCTGGTATGTTTCAGCCTTTGGAGGAGGACTCGCCTGTAAAGATTTTTCGTATTGCGAATAGGCATACCAAAAATCTTCCAGGATAATATCCCATGAAATTTGATCGCAGCCCAAATGGTGAAAGAGCAGAAACAATCGCCCATCCTTGTCATTCAAGTGAAAATAGCCAATATGAAATAATGGACCTTGGCTTAAAACAAGACTATCCTGTAACTCTATAACTTTTGACTCGATGAATGTAGAAGGATTATCCTCGTTGACATGCCAGTAACTAAATGGAATGTTATCAGCCGGATCTTTAATGACCTGACTCCATTTGTCATTTGTTAGCTGCGTGCAAAGCCGAAGAGCATCATGATGTTGATATATATAACCTGTAGCTCTCTCAAGTGCCTCTTTATCAAGCGGGACGAGAACTTTAACCAGTGTACAAATCCCGAATCGATGAAAATCTTTAATTTCAAGATCTAAATGATACTGTTGGATGGGAGTGACAAATGTCACTCCATCATCTGCATCGATTTTGGTTTTTCCCTTAATTGTGTTTGATCGTTTGGCCATTGCTTCCAGAGTCGGATTCTCCATGCATTCTTTGACAGTCAGTTCGAGTTGATATTTTTTGGCTCTTGACACAAGCTTTACGACTAGTAGTGAATCACCGCCGAGTTGAAAAAAGTTATCGTCAGGATGGATTTGACTAACGCCCAATAATTCCTTCCAAATGGTGGCCAACCGTTTCTCTATCCGGCTCAGGGGTCTTGAATTCATAGGGGTACTGGATGGGCTCGGAGCTTTTTCATAATCAGTTTCATTTTTAACCGGTCTTGTATCAATATCCAACTGAGCTTTCAATTCTGACACACTACAACCAGGATTCAATAAAATCTCGTCGATGACGGTTTCAAAGTATCGTTGAATTTCCAAAACTTTTTCAAGTTTAACACTAAACATAAAATCTATCCTGATAGGATGGTGCGGAATAACAACAATGCCGAAATGATAATGAGATTGTTCGATACTGTTGCTGTCAACGACTTTGAAACCTAATTCGTTTTTAAAATCTTTTTTCATTTCTTCATCAAGAGGATAATTTTCAAATACGAAAATATGATCAAATAAGCTATTTTGGGCACCCGTGTTCTGTTTGATATCAGACAGGGAAAGGAATGCATATTTTTCTGTTTGAGAAAATTGATTTTGAATATTTGAACAAATGGAGACAAACGTTTGATGGTCTAAAAGATCGACCCTGACCGGAATAGTATTGATAAATAATCCCAGGGCAGTATCGATATCCGGTATTTCGGTAGGTCTATTGTTGAAAACCTGACCAAACACAACAGAATCTTCATCCACTATCGCCGACAAAATCACGCTCCAAATTGCCTGAAAGAGAGAATTCACTGTGAAATGATTTTTTTTTGCCAGTTGATTCAATTCCTCCGATTGATACTCGTTTAGAAATATAGAGTGTTCTCTAAACTCTTTATCTTTTTCATGATGATCTATCAAAGGCGTAGGCACTATCTGTTTAAATTGACTGGCCCAATAGTTTTTTGCTTCAAGGACATCCTGATTTTTTAACCATTTTAAATATTCACTAAATTGACAAACTTTGGGCAAGGTTAGTGGTTGATCATTCAAAAAAGATTTGTACAGCCTGAAAAGCTCAGAAAAAAGCGTTCCCAAACACCACCCGTCAAGAATAATATGATGGAAAGAAAACACGATAAAATAATTCAGTTCAGAGGTTTGATATACTTTCATCTTGAATGCAGGGGATCTTTTGAGATCAAAACCATTTTTGCGTTCATTTCTGTTTTCTTTGTAAATGTATTCCTTGGGATGTTCGAGATGCGTGAGATCTTTAAAATAAAAAGGACACTTTTGGTCATAAAACACAATTTGCATAGGGTTGTCAATTTTGTCAAATTTGAAAACCGTGCGAAGAATATCATGGCGATTTTGAATGTTTTTTAAACTCTTTTCCAGAAATTCTATATTTAGATTGCCCTGAATTTCCAAAATATTTTGGACAATATAATTGCCCTCACTTGGATCTTGTAAATGATGAAATAGCATCCCCTCCTGCAACGGGGTCAGAGAATAAATATTTTTAATCTTCATTTTCTTCACACGTGCTCCCTAGTTATATTCTTCCATAATCTCGTTTAAATCTTCCAGACTAAGATCATCTTTGTCAAAATCACCAGGTGTAAAAGTCCGTTCTTTGCGATTTAGACAAAACTCTGCCAGTGCTCTTAAATATTTTTGATAGCAAGACACAAATCGATCGAAAAAAGTAGACTCGATTTGATCCTTAAATGAACTGAAATGCATGTATAATTTTGAATCATGTACCACACCTGAAACTTCAATTTTTGCGGGCATTCTATTTTTTTCATGAATTTGTTTGCCGGGATCGAGTTGCGAAATTTCAAATTCTCCCACTTTACTATTGGGAAGGGCTTCCCCCAGATAGTTAAATGAAATCTCTGGTTCCACGCTTAGAATGTTTCTATCCTCACATTCCATTTTTTCCGAATAACGCAACACTCCATAACCGATTCCTTTTTGGGGTATTTTGAGTATCATGTCTTTAATGAAAATGATCCATTTTTCCATGTTGCGATCTTTTAAATGGATATTGACTGGGTAAAGTGCAGTGAACCAGCCAACTGTTCTCGATACATCTAAATCCATATTCAATTCTTCCCGGCCATGACCTTCCAGACTGATGAGGATATTTCCTTTCCCAATCATTGTAAAAAGAGTCATACCCAGAGCAGTGAGTAAGATTTGTTGCACATTGGTGCCAAAAGCCGAGTGAATCGAACACAGAATTTCTGCTGTCTTCTGTTGATCAAAGATAATTTTTTTCGTTAATGGCTCTTTGTTCTTATCTGATGCATTCGTCAATGGCAATTTGACAAAAGGGCCTGTGCAAACATTCACCCAATAAGGCTTTTGCTTGAGAAATTGTTCACTTAATAATGCTTTGGTCCATTGACCATAGGAATGTGTCTTTGTGGCGAGTTGAATGGGGTTGTTGGCCTTGTAGTTTTCATATAAATTCGCAAAATCTGAAATAAGAATCGACCAGCTTGTACTATCTACGACAAGATGATGTATAGTCAGAAAAAAATAGTCTTTATCCTTGCAAAAGATAATTGCAGCTTTAAATAAAGGGCCATGAAAAAGATCTATATCAGCTTGTAAATCATTCAATTCCCTTTCAAAAGAGCACGATTTTGGTTGTTCCTTTTTGTCAATGACCTTGAGATCTGGATCCAAGCTATCTTGAAAAGTCATTGATTTCTTATCTAAAGACAGCACCATCCTGAGACTGTCATGATGATTTATGAGTGCAGAGAGAGCCTTTTTTGCCGAATGATAGTCAATACTCTTTGCTGACAATATTATTGATTGATTAAAATAATGAGGGTATTTGAAATTCTGTTCAAAAAACCATCTCTGAATCGGTAAAAGCAGGTTATTCTCGGGCAAGTAATGCGGAATCAGAGACTCTGAACAAAAGTCCACGACATCTGAGAGCTCTTTGATGGTACCGTGCTGAAAGATATCTGCAACGCTTGCCTGAAACCCCTTTTCCCGCAGTTTTGATACAACTTGAATTGCTTTTATAGAATCCCCGCCCAATTGGAAAAAATTATCATTGATCGAAACAGTCTCTTGATGCAAAATATCCTGCCAAATATTTTGTAACTCTTTTTGAATATTATTCTTGGGGAGTTCATCTGCTTTGTTTTCATTTTTATATAGAGTCGGATTTGGCAGCGCTTCTCGGTTGACTTTGCCATTTACGGTGAGAGGAAATTCTTTGACATGCATAAAGCTGACAGGTATCATGTAATCAGGCAGGACCTGTGCCAGAAAAGTTCGTATCTGCACAGAATCCAATTCTTGTGTACAGACATAATAGCAACAGAGAATCTTATCGTCTGACAACTCTTGCACCATTACCAAACATTGATCAATCTGTGTGTTTTCTATGATTGCTTTTTCGATTTCACCACATTCAATTCTAAAGCCATGTAATTTAATCTGATTATCTTTACGACCCAAAAATTCAATATTTCCAAATCGATCCCATTTTGCGATATCTCCTGTTCGATACACTCGATGTCCGGGTAAAAAGGGATCTTTATGAAATTTTTCTGCGGTTAGCTCGGGTTGATTTAGATACCCTCGGCCGACTCCGTCTCCACCGACTAAAAGCTCTCCGGGAACGGCAATGGGCTGCAAATGATCAAACTCATCGACAATATAAGCTCGACTGTTATTGATCGGCTTTCCAATGGGAAGGGGATTTCTGATGGGTTCAGTAATCAGAAAAGTGGTCGAGAATACACAATTTTCAGTTGGTCCATATCCATTAATGATTTGCAAGTTTGGACTGGCTTTTTTCGCTTTTAGAACGTGCTTTGGGCTCACAACATCTCCCCCCACTAAAAGCCATTCAAGTCCCACCAAGGAATCCGGGTCCTGGTCAATAATAATATTGAAAAGTGCTGAGGTTAACCACATGGTATTGATATTGTAGGTTCGTATTCGAACTTTTAGCTCTTTAACATCCAGAATATCAGTTTTATCAACCAGGACCAACTGACCACCATTCAATAGCGGTCCCCACACTTCTATGGTCGTCGCATCAAAGACGGGTGCGCCTGTTTGCAACAACCGCGTATCTTTGTTAAATTTTACATAATCGATATTTTTCACCAAACGCACGATGTTGCGGTGATCAATCATCACACCTTTAGGCTTGCCGGTAGACCCTGAAGTGTACATGATATACGCAAGACTCTCAGAGTTATAATTCATTCCAAGAGAGAGCTCTTTATCATGATCGACCATACATTCCTCAATATCAATTGCTCGAATATCTTTCGGCAATTGATTGAAAAGTGATCTTTGGGCGAGAACAATGTTACAATCGCAGTCTCTTAACATATATTCTATTCTTTCCTGTGGATACTCGGGATCAATAGGCAGATAAGCAGCTCCAGCCTTGAGTATAGCCAACATCCCGATAATCATTTCAGCACTTTTTTCAATATAAAGACCGACAATATTTAGATTCTCACCGAGACTGCAAAGTTGAGCAGCCAAAAGATTGCTGTAATGATCCAACTCTGCATATAAAAGTTTTCTGGCATCACTAATGACCGCATATCGATCGGCGTTTTGTTCTGCCTGCTCTTGAAATAGCTGAATACAGTTTTTGTCAAAAGGGTATGGACCATTCGTATCATTAAAGACATTGTGAATTTGTGCCTTTTCTATGTCAGATATGATTTCGACATCTTTTATGGGCTGATTCGGCTGATCAATAAGAGTTTTGAGGACATGGATGAAATATTTTGCCAAAAGTTGTATCGTCTCTTCTTTAAAAAGTTTTGTACAATATTCCCAACCCAAAAGAATTTTCTTTTGATTATAAAGAGCATAAAGCGTAATATCAAATTTTGCTAAAGGCATTTGAAAATCAAGATGTTCTTTCCATAAAGAGGACTCTGCTCGTTTATCAATACTATTCGGTAGCTCGAATGCACTGAAAACTATATCAAACAGGGGATTATGGCTTGTGTCTCTATCGAGTTCCAGCTTTTCAACAAGTTTTTCAAAAGGATAATCCTGATTCTCAAAGGCACGCTCCATATTTCTCTGAATGTCAGACACAAATTTGTTACAATTTTGCCCAGGAACAACCTTGTTTCTTAGGGCCAGAGTGTTAATCATCACTCCGATAAGATTTTGAAATTCCTTTCGTTTTCTGTTGGCAAATGGAACCCCGACAATGAATTCATTTTGACCTGTGTATTTATAAAGCAGGATGTTTAACACAGCCAGAAACACATTAAAAATGGAGGTATTTTGATTCCGGGCATATCGATGCACTCTTTTTACAAGCTCATGATCAAGTTCAATATCGTATTTGGCTCCTTCTGAGCTTTGTATTTGAGGTCGTATAAAATCCGTAGGCAAATCGAGTTTAGGGATATCCCCGGATAATGTCTCTAACCAAAAGTCTTCTTGTTTTTTAAGCATCTTGCTATGTAAAAACTCGTGCTCCCATTCCGCATAATCATAATATTGAATGTTTAATGGGGGCAGGGATGCTCCCTGGTAGAGCAATTCAAGTTCTCGTTCGAAAATATCAATGGATACTCCATCGACAAGGATGTGATGAAAATCGAGAAATAAATAATAATGATTGCTACTCGTTTCATAAAAAAGTTTTAAACGGAATAAAGGGGCTGAATCAAGCTTGAAAGGTTTAATAAAAGCTGATATTTCATTTTGGATATCCAGGGATTCTCTTTTCTCCGGATGTATTTCAATTGCAATGTTATCATGGACTTTTTGTACCGGAATATGATTTTCCAGGTGAAAACAAGTTCTCAAAATTGCATGGCGCTGTACCAGTAAGGTTAAGGCACGTTCGAGTCGATGAATATCGATATCGCCAAATAATTTATAAGCAAGAGGGATATGATAACGAATGCTATTTTTTTCAATATTGTCTACGGCATATATCCTCGTTTGACTTGAAGATAATCGATAAGAACCTTTTTTCCCCAGAGTTTTTAAGTCAGATGGTGAGTTGGATTTCTCAACAAGATTGGCAAGCTTTCTGATCGTCAAATGATGCAAAATTTCAGCGATACTAATTTCGACCTTCAAAGCCTGATCGACTTTAAAGCCCATTTGGATCGCTTTTAAGGAATGGCCACCCAAGGCAAAGAAATTATCATCGATTCCAATTTGCTCTCTTTGTAAAATATCTTGCCAAATTTCGCATAGTTTTGTTTCAATTTCATTTCTCGGGGCAATATATAATTTTTCATTTTTTTCTTTATCAGGTTCAATCAATTTATTCTTATCAATTTTGCCGTTTTTATTGACAGGAAGAGCATCAACATGAACAAAGGCAGCCGGAATCATATAACTGGGAAAATATTGTGCCAGGTAATCCTGCAATTCTATGTCAGAAAAATTTTCACCGCTATAATAAGCGCAGAGATAAGCGTCTTTTTTACGTTCATTAAAGACTTTGACAGCTGCATTGTTAATTCCTTCAAACCCGCAGAGCTGGGTCTCAATTTCACCGAGTTCAATCCTGAATCCTCGAATTTTACATTGTTCATCCTTTCGTCCTAAAAATTCAATTTCACCTTCAGGCAACCATCGCCCCAGATCTCCAGTTTTATATAGCGGGGATGAGTTCAATTCAGACTTTATAAAATGTTGCACTGTCAAATCAGATTCATCCAAATAACCTCGAGCAACTCCTTGCCCGCCGATATATATTTCGCCGGGCATACCCAGGCTTGCAAGATTTTTGTTGTCATCAAGGATATAAATCGAACTATTCTGTATTGGACGCCCGATAGGAATGATGGCGCGAGAATGATCGTCAATCTTTTTATAGGTACAACTAATGGTTGCTTCTGTTGGTCCGTATACATTATACACATCTGCATATGAAAGCAAACGGGCTATATGATCCAATCGCAAAACATCTGCTCCACAAATAAAGAGCCGAACGGAGTGCAAGGGTTCAAGTTTTTCAAATTCAGAGATTAACGCCGGAGTACCCGTAAAAATGGTAATCTTGTGGGTATTGACCAGATTCACCAATTTGGTGATGCTTTTAATTTCGCTTTGTGTGGGCAGCACAAGGGTCGCACCATGGCACAGAGCGCCAAATATCTCTTCAAGCGAGGCATCAAAAGTAAAACTAGATGTTTGTAAAATCCGGTCCTCTGGTTTTATGCCAAACTCTTTATTATAGGCGTTTAAGTAGGATACTATATTTCGATGCTCTACCATTACACCTTTTGGACGTCCCGTCGAACCAGAGGTGAAAATCACATACGCCAAAGAATCGGGCTTTGAATTGATACTCTTGGGTGAAGCCCTTTTGTTCAAAAGATCGATGTCCTGAATAAGGTATTCTTTAATGGAGAGATTTTCGAGAGAACTAAAACGCTCACAATTGCCGAGAATGAGTTTGGCTTTGCTTTTTTCCAGATAAAATTCGTTGCGTTTTAAGGGCGTATTCGGATCGAGCGGCAAAAATGCAGCACCAGCTTTTAAAATGCCCAGCATACCAATAATCATATCCATTGAACGAGTCATCGAAAGGGCTATGATATCCTCTGTGGAAATATTTTGGATTTTTAAAAATTCGGCAACATTATCAGATTGACAATCCAGTTCATCATAACTCATCTTGTTGCCATTATAAATCAAGGCTGTATGAGATGGATCTCGCTTTACCTGGTTTCTAAACAGCTCGACCAGAGTTTTAATGGGTTCCTCAGGGGGCTGAGGGTTTCGGTCGAGTAACGCTCTTTTCTCATCAGGATGGATAAATGGAATATGCGCCAGTTTTTCCAAAGAATCTGTCAATATGTGTTCTATAAAGTATGTGAAATTTTTTGCCAACCTCTCAATAAAAGGTTTCCCATATAACTCTGATGCATACTCGAAAAAAAATTCAAACTTTTTATCTTCAATAACCGTTAATGATAAATCGAATTTTGATATGTTCATATTCAAAAGCTCGGGACGGATCTTGAATTTTTCAAAGATTTCATCAGTTAAAAAATCATCAATCCTTTGATAGTCGAACATGATATTGAACAAGGGATTTCTATCAAGCTGCCTATCCAGTTCCAATAAATTTACCAACATTTCAAAAGGATAATCCTGATGATTTATATCGCTCGAAAGCTGCTCCTGGAATCTATCTAAATAATCAGTAAAGGTCTCATCTTGAAAAATTTCCATCTCTATTGCGAGTGTGTTTACGAACATTCCGACTGTATTGCTTACATCCGGGTGTGTTCTTGATAGGACAGGCGTCCCGACAATCACCTTTTCTTGATCCGTAAATTTTGACAAAAATAGAAAAAATGCAGAAAAGAAAAATCTAAATAAAGAGAGTTTATGCTTTTGAGCAAACCGCTTAATCTTCGTTTCGAGATCCTCATCAATAGAGATTCGAATATGATCACCTTCAAAGGATTGGAGGCTTGGCCGGGGATATTGGGGGGGGATCTCAAAGACTGGGATGGGATCACTAAAACGTTTTTGCCAATAGGATTCGTGTTCAGACAAATCTTGTTCTGTTTGCCAAATCACATAATCAACATATCGAGCGGGTTCAGAGTCTAAAGGTTTCCCTTGTAACAGCTGAAACATTTCTTGTGATAAAATCTTTATGGATAACCCATCAGCAACAAGATGATGAAAATCCATAAAGAGATATCTTTTTTCAGAGTTTTCGATCTCAAGCAGGGTAACACGAAACAAGGGGGCATTATCGATCTTGAAGGGTTGAATAAAGTCTCTTTCAAAATTTTCTTTTTCAGACACGTCGATTTTGATACGAGCCACATCGACTTTGAGGTTTTTGAGAATCTTTTGTACAGGCTTGACACCATCGAATTCAAAATATGTCCTCAACATATCATGGCGATTTACCAAGGCTTGAACTGCATCGGAACATTCATCATTATCCAGGGAACCCTCTATACAATAACAAACAGGCATATTGTAATGGACTCCAGAGGGCTCTAGTTGATAGAGTGTAAATATTCTTTGTTGAGCGGGTGATAAAGGAAAAATTTCTTTTTCAGGCGCTTTAGGTATGGGATTGTATTTTTTACTTTTTTCGATCAATCGAGCTAACATGGACAATTGAGGGGCATCTGAAAACATATTAAATGAAATCTGAATTCCAAAAGCCTGATTGACGCGCGACAGCATGCTAAATGCCTGAAGAGAATGGCCACCACATTCAAAAAAATTGTCATTAGAACTGACATCTGAAACCTTTAAAGTCTGTTCCCAGATCTTTGCCAACTGCTTTTCTGTTTTCGTGGAAGGAGCGACATATGATTTTTGTGAATGACTTGGATCAGGTAATCGTTTCTGATCAATTTTACCATTGATCGTCAGAGGAAAAGCGGCCAGTCTTATAAAAAAGGCAGGAATCATATAATCTGGCAGAAATGATTTGAGTGATTCTCTTAATTCATTGGTTTCGAATTCATCACGAGATGTATAATAAGCAACCAGAACAGGAGTTTCCTTTACAAAAAGGCGCACCAAACATCGATCGATATCAAATTGATTCAGCAAACACGTTTCTATTTCTTTGATCTCAATTCGGTGTCCCCTGATTTTCACTTGATCATCCAATCGTCCCAGATACTCGATGTTGCCATCCTTATTCCAGCGGCCGATATCTCCTGTTTTGTACACACGATTTCCAAACCTGTCAAGGAAAAAGGACTCTTGATCAAGTTCTGGCCGATTCAAATAACCTTGCGCCAATCCAACACCGCTGACACATATTTCTCCGGGGGTATCTATAGGAGCCAAACACCCATCCTGGAGGGTAATAAAAACATTGATGTTAGGGATGGGTTTTCCAATTATATGGCACTCTTGAGGCTTCAAGTCTTTATAGATTGTCGATGTTATACTGTTTTCTGTGGGTCCATATTCGTTGATGAGGAGCAGCTTTTCATTGATCTTTTTACACAGAGTCAAAAGATCCGGATCTGCCTTTTCTCCACCAAATACAACAAATCTCAGAGATTTCCAGATTTCTGGGCTGGTATTTTGAAGAATAGCCTTGAACATCGTCGGCACCAGACTCGTATTGGTAATCCTGTTTTTCGTGACCAAATCTTGTAAATAGGCATAATTACCCAATTGTTGATCGTCCGGTAAGACCAGGATGCCTCCGGATAGCAGACTGGAGTATAAATTCGTACCAAAACCATCAAAAGCGACAGACAACAATTGTAGCGTGACGTCTTTTGAACAAAAACGATACTCATTTATCCTCCACAAGATAAAATTTAACAATCCCTTATGGGTCACTTTAACACCTTTGGGATGCCCGGTGGAACCGGACGTATAGATAATATTGGCGATTGACTCATCTCGAACATCCTCTGCTATATTATCCGCTTTAAGCTCAGGATGAATCATATCGACATTAACTGGCTTGATTTTATCAGGAATCAATTTACCGTACTTTTGCTGTAAAACGATTAAATCAAAGTCTGCATCATTGCAAATAAACTCTATTCGCTTTTTAGGGCTGGCTGGATCAATGGGGACATATGCCCCACCCGCTTTTAGGATAGCCAGAATGGCTATCACCATATCAATCGACTTGTCAAAGAGTAATCCGACAGGTTTATTCCCGGAATGACCCATATTGCGTAAAAGATGAGCGAGTTGGTTTGCTTTCTTGTTCAGTTCCAAATAGGTAATTTTATCCGTGTCATGAACTATGGCTATATCATGAGGTCGAGTACAAACTATATTTTCAAATTCACGATGTAAAAATCCCGGAGGAACATTTTCCACAGGTTGGTTAAAAGAATCTAAAACGAGTTTCCGTTCAGATTCTGAAATGATTTCGATTTCATCGAGTGGAATATCAAAATTTTGAACGACCTGCTGCAAAATTAAGAGAAACTCTTGTGAGCGTTTTTTTACTTCCGCCAAACTAAAACGACGGGTATTATATGCTATATTGCCGACAATGATTTCGCTTTCTATTTGAAAAGAGAGAGCCATTTCACAGGATGCAAGCACTGAATGTTTTTCATCATATAGAGACCCATGTAATTGTTCGAGCGAAACAATATTTTTAAGAAAATCAGTGGAACTGGTCTGATCAATTAACGCGAATATCTTTTCCAGGGGATAAAATTGATATCTGGCGGCCGAAAGGACTGCTTCCTTTACTTTAGTGATGATCGTTTTAAATGTATCCGTATCGCTCAGTATCACTCTATAGGGTAAAAACTCGTTATTGACTTTAGAGTCTGTCCTGAAAACCGGAGAAGCAGTGATGATGTCTTTGCCAGAACAATGTTTATACAGCAAGATTTTGTAAACCGTGAGAAGAAAAATATACAACAGGGTATGATCCGAATTGACGATTTTTAATAGTATTTCAGAAAGAGCACTAGGGACCTTGAAATTGTGAATTTGGAAATCTTTTGAATTCTGATCAGGCAATCGAGTCGATGCCAGTGAGACAAAATCAATATCTCCGGAAAGAGACTTTAACCAGTACTGGGAGGCTTTTGCGCTATTCTTTGATGCAATGGCGATGTCCAAACCCATATTTTTCCTCTCGAGATTTTTAATCAATGCTTACTTGCGCTCAAAATCGAAATTCAAGCTCAACTCAACATCATCGGATTCAATTGATTCAATGTTTAAATTTCTGTATTTGTCCTTTTCCCCATAATATTTTAAAGCTATCGTATTTAATTTTTCAGCTTGGTGAAAATCAATACTCTTTTTGGCATATTTTTCACACCATCCGCATTTTCCACACATTTCCTGACAAAACTCTGTGTTATTGAAAAACTTTTCGACAAACCCATCCAGCTTTTTAGTGTCGATGTAAGGTTGAAAAGAGTTATAGGGGGCATAGAGTGTGATGAGTTCAAAAAGATCTCCTTCAAAATCTTTGTCAAAATATGCCCTTAATGCTTTAATAATATTGCCCTTTAAAACATTTTGTCGACCTTGAATTTTAAAATTCCGAATTCCTGATTTTTCATAAAAGTGCAAGTCTTGTGGCCGTATCCAATTTAATTTTAAAAGATTCGATATTTTTTCAGCTTTTTGCATCGAGCATCTATTAAAATAGTAATCGGTTATGGTCTGGGTATCATTACCAGGAGTTCTATGAGCCTCATGATTATAATGAAACATTTTATAGGCACAATTCTTGAGGCAGACATTATTGATGATGATTTCTACTCCATTATTAAAAGATCCGGTGATATTTTTAAGGATCCGGAAATCACGTGTAATATCAGGGTCAACGACAATTCGAGAAGCACCCAGATTCTTATAAAACATGGCTTTGTGCACTGAAGATATCTCACAGATCGCAGATGCTTTTATGTTGAATCGATTGGGAGATTTTAAAACAAGCTCAAATAAAGGAGGAGAAGTTAAAGTCAAGTGAGTGATACCGATATCGTACAGAGTCTGCAGCAGTGCTAATATATCTTCAATCCCCTCTTCGGTAAATTCCTGATTGCCAAGACAAGCAGGATTCAGGGTATAATTAAATTCGATCCCTTTTGACAGCCCAAATTTTACAAACTTTTCGAGTGCTTGATAATTTACCTCTGGTAAAACATCGATCACTCGGCCTGAGCTCAAAACCGACCCGACCGTTAATTGACCATAAGTCTCGATAACTTTGGAATCAGAATACTGTTGATTAAGAGCATCAAATTTTTCCAGGGTACGAGTGTTAAAGTCAGAGGGGACGCTAAAATAATTCATTAAACTGATCCTCCGCGCTATTAATCCATTGATGATTGGTTGTTTCATCATTTGCGGTATGATTGACAGAAACTGGCATTTCAATTTCGTTGATAGAGATCTCTGGATTTTCAAGAACGGATTCGAGTATATGACTATAGCACTGCAAAAGAGTTTCCATATAATTTTGAGAATATTTTTGCGAAAAATTCGCCACAAGCGACAACTGATCTTGACCTTCGATGGCCGCAAATACCAGATCATATTTGACGGCCGTATAATCAAATGAATGGTGTTCTAACTGCAAATCACCGAGTTTTTTGTGTTCGAGATCCTTTTCAATAAATGAAAACATGACATTAAAAATGGGTGTTTGTGGCAAATTGGGTTTGAGACCCAATTTATGAACCAAAAGATCAAACGGATAGTCCTGGTGTTCAAAAAAGGATAATGTTGATTCATGGACGGAAAATATATAGTCTTTAAATGTCTTTTCAGGATCCAACAAAGAAATCAAACAAATGGTATTATTGAAAACTCCGATCATTCCATTGAGAATGGGGTGAGGTCGTCCTGCTACCGGTGAGCCAAAGAGTATCTTTCTGTGTCCGGTAAATTTATGCAAAAGAATGTTAAACACAGCTGACAGAATCACATATAAAGTAGTCTTGTATTCATGTGCAAATTCGAGTGCATCTTTGTAGAGCGTGGTTATAGTCCTTTCAATTGTTTTTCCTTTTGTCAAAGCGTGTTTGACAGATCTTTCTGCAGGTAAATAGAATTGCAAATTGTTGGTATCGAATTGCTCAATCCAGAATTTTTCGTGTGTTTTCATTAATGCAGACTGGACGAATTTATTTTCCCATTTTACAAAATCTTTATATTGATAATCAATCGGAGCGAGAGCTATTTGATTATAAGATTTTTCAAGCTCTTGAAAAAATAATTTCAAGGATATGCCATCCATGATGATATGATGAAAATCCAACAGCAAATAATACAAATCTGTTTGACGAGAAACTTTAACGAGTTTCATTCTAAACAGGGGCAAGGAATCCAATTGAAAAGGTTGAATGAATTTTTTCAGATCGGCATGAATGGTCTCTTTATTCAATTCCACAATCTCGAGTTGAAAAGGCATCTCGGGATGAACTTTTTGGACGGGTTCAAACATCTCCATATGAAAACTGGTTCGAAGAATTTCATGGCGATTGATGATCTCTTTGATCACTTTTTCAAATCTTTCATGATCGAGATTTCCTCTAATCTGATACAAAGCAGGAATGTTATAATTTGTGGAATGGGGGTCCATTTGGTATTGAGTAAAGACACGCAATTGCGCAAGAGAGAGCGGATAAAATGGTTGTATCGGTGTCAGATCAAAAGGAATGTGAGTTTCATGCCCCACATCAGCAGATCCCACTAAACAGTGGGCGAGTTTTTCTACAGTAGGATGATCAAAAATCTTTTTTAGAGGGATCTCGGTATGAAATTCTTGACGGATAAGCGCTACCAGTTGTCCAGCTTTGAGTGAATGACCTCCCAAATTGAAAAAATGATCATTTACATCGATATCCAGATCATCTCCCAGGATCTGTTTCCAAAGATCGATTAATTTTTTTTCTGTGTGATTCCAGGGTCGTCTTTTTTGATGCATTTTGAGCAGAGTTGGTTTGGCAAGGTTATTCCTGTCGATTTTGCCACTCTGAGTAAGAGGGAGCTTTTTTACATGAACTTGATATCGAGGAATCATATATTCCGGAAGATGTTTTGCAAAATAGGCGTTCAAATCATCAATTTTTGAATCTGATTCATAATATGCACAAAGGGTTGTTTCTCCTTGTTTGTTTTTCAAGGGCAAGACGACACCATTTTTTATGGCCTTGTGTTGGACCAACAGGGTCTCAATTTCTCCCAATTCAATTCGAAATCCTCGAATTTTGAGTTGATCATCCATACGACCGAGGTATTCGATATTCCCATCTGGCAAATACCTCGCGAGATCTCCTGTTCGATAAAATCGAAGGGAAAAGTTTGGATGAACGAAAAATTTCTCATCGGTTAATTCCGGTCGATTTAAATACCCTCTTGCAAGACCGATTCCACTGATACAAATTTCACCCGGAAAGCCCGAATTCTGAATTGAATCCATCCAATTTAAAATATATACACCAATATTAGAAATCGGTTTTCCTATGCTAATTTGATCAGAATGATTGACATTTTTATGAAAGGTTGCACAAACACTCGCTTCAGTAGGGCCGTATTCATTCACCAGCATAAGGTGGGGACATTTCATATTGCACTTTGAAATAATATCGTTCGAAAGCTTGTCTCCTCCAACAGTTACGCTCTTTAAAGTTATTCCATCTTGCTTTTCCATCACATCCAATACATTCCCGAACGCAGTAGGAATAATGCTCAAATGTGTAATAGCATACTTTCGAATAAGGCGTACCAAGGCAAGAGGATCCTTTTCCGCTCCATTTTCAGGCCAAACAATCGTGGCACCTGACGCCAAACCACTAAAAACAGTGCTAATAAATGCATCGAAACTATAAGAGAATAGCTGCAAAATTCGATCATTTTCTTTAAAATCATACTCTTTGATTCTCCATGAAACCGTATTGACAATACCACGATGATCAATCAAAACCCCTTTGGGAGTACCTGTTGAACCAGAGGTGTAAATAACATAGGCTAGATCATCTTGAGATATCATGATCTCGGGCTCATGCGATACCGGATTTATCTTTTTGGATATGTCAACTATATTTATTTGAAGATCCGATTCATTTTTAATATCGGTAATCAATAATTTAGCGCTAGCATCTTTTAATATATATTCCATTCGCCCAACAGGGGTGCGTGGATCAATGGGCAAAAAAGCAGCTCCGGCTTTCAAGACTCCCAGTATGCTGGCCAACATTTTTTCTGTTGGCTGCAAATACAACCCGATAATATCATTTTTCCCCAATTCCAATTTCCTGATAGAGTGAGCGATAGAATTGGCCAAGTCATTTAATTCACTATAACTCGTTTCCTTGCCATCAAACACACACACACTTTTGCTTTGTTTTTTCTTGTTGAATAGAAATAAAAGATTATTTTTATTCTCAGGCAATGGATTTGCAAGGGGCTGCATACCCAAAAAAGATAATTTGGGGTTAAAATTACCGGCAATATCAGAGATAGAGCGAGAGGGATGTTTGACTCCTTGTTCAATACAAATACAAATGTCTCGAAGCATTGCCATTATTTCAGATTCATTAAAATGACTCTTTTGGTAAGACACTGTAAAAAAGAACTCATCATCATCATCATAATAATTATCCAGATTTAAAATGATGGGTACGGGGATAAAATCGAGATTTTGCTGCTCATAACGATAATCAGCAAACTTCCAAAACCGCATGTTAAACAAGATGTCATACAATACCGGTGTGTAACCAAATCGGTCTTCATATTCAGCGATAATGAGACCAAAAGGATATCGCTGATGTTTATAAATCTCTTTTTGTCGCTTTGCTGAGTGCCTGCATAAATCGAGAAAGGTAAACGAGGAATCCAACTCTATAGAAAAAGGCAGGTTTGAAATAAACAAACCAAGGGTATTCTTTTCACGAGCGTTGAGTCGATTATGAACAGGGGTTCCAAAAATGACCTTTGAGGTATTGGTGGCTCGCGATAAATAGAGAAAAATACTCGATGCAAAAATTTGAAATACAGATAAATGATGAGATTGGGCAAACACTTTGATCTTTTTTAAAAACATGGGATCAAAATGATGAACAATAGACCGGGCAGCTTTTGATACACTTTGATCATATACCTTCAGGCGATGGGTATTGGCTATCTGTTTGTATTGTTGTTGCCAGAATTGTGCATCAGACGTAAAGCGACGGGTTTTGAAATAGTTTTGTTCTCGTAAAACAAATTCTCTATATGAAGGATAATCACATTCGGGTACATCTTGCATGACAATGCGATCATATGTCGCTTTTATCCTATTAAGCAACAATCCACCACTATGAGCGTCAACAATCAAATGATGCATACGAATTAAAAAAGCCGAACGATTCAAGTGGTCAGTAAATATGTGAATCTTGAAAAGCGGGTGACCAAAGAGTTCAAAAGGTATTTTTTTCTGCTTTTCAATGAATTCCAAGAGTTGCTCTTTCGCTTTTGAAGGGGCAAAATCAATTTCGTAAATATGCCGGTGCGGTTCAAAAGCCAAAGGAGCTTGCCGTATGGTGGTCTCTGTTCTTGAGAATCCCAGTTGCATAACCTGATTTGTTTTAACAACATGACAGATTGCTTTCTGAAGGATATCATGATCGAGACGTTTATCATATCGTACAACAGCTGAAAAAATATTGATCAAAGTATCCGGAGCAAGTTCCTCTGTCTGCCATATCACTTTTTGGGGATGGGACAATGGAAAGGCCACAACAAATTCTCCTACAGGAAATTGTGTTCAATAACGGGATTCCTCGACTTGGCAATGGGTACGATTTTTCCCATATCCATCTTTATCAGCCTGTCAGCAACTGAATAATATCGATCGTCATGACTGATCACGATGATGCCTTTTCTTTTTCTCTTTAACTCTTTTAAAACCGTCATGTAAAAAAAATTGCGAAAATGAGGATCCTGATCAGAAGCCCATTCATCGAACAGGTAAAATGGACGGTCCTCTAACAGACTGACCACCAAAGCCAGACGTTTTCGTTGTCCTGTGGAAAGCTCAAGTGTAGAAAATTCTCCATTTTTAAGCGTCACTTTATTGTCCATTTGTAGAAAATTGAGCAAAAACTGAATTCTATCCTTTGAGGATTCAGCATCAACACCATAGAGCTTTTTATGCAAATAATAATCATTAAATATTGCAGAAAACATGTTGCTTGGGCTTTTACTAAAAACTTGACCATTTACCTCTATTTTCCCCTCGTCAGGAGCATAAAGCCCGGTTATCAGCTTTGCAAGCGTGGATTTTCCACTCCCGTTTCCTCCGGTAATAAATAAAATTTCTCCGGTACTGAAATTGAAATTTATTGGACCCACAATGAACTCATGTTTACCCTGATCTCTATAGGCGAATTTAACATTGTTGAGGGATAGTGAATACTTTGGCTGGTTGTCTGTTATTGCTGGCAGCCTTATTGATCTATGTCCATCGATTTGATCGATTTCATCGAACAAGGCCCTTAAACGCTGCCAACTTATCCGGGTATGCACTAAACTGGGTATGCTGCCCAGAATCGTCGCAAGTGGACCGATCATATACAAGAATACAAAAATAAAATTCGTTACGGTTTGCATTGAAAGATTGGAGATAAGGAGTGGAAATATAAATGCAATAAAACCCACAAAAACTACAATCATAAGATCAGAAATCACAGTGAGATTGGCAAAAGCCAAATCCCCTTTTAAACGCTTGTCTCTATACTCTTTACAGCTTTTTACAACATCGCGTTCGAATTCATTTCTTTTCTTAAGGTTCAGAGAAAGTTCTTTGAACCCATAAAGTAAATCATTTATGAAATTATAAAAGATAGTTTGAATTGACCTTGTACGTTCCCATAAAACGTTTACCTTTTGAGAAATCAAGTAAAAAGCAATCCCCCCCAAAAAAATCATAACAAGAGAAAGCAAGAATGCTAAAAAATTCAAAATCATTAAATAAAGAAAACAAAACATCAAAATTAATATAGAGACCACAATATTGACAATAGACGTCGCGCCATTGCTTAAAACTTCAGTATCATGGTTCAAGCAGGCATAAATATTACCGGAATCGAATTGCTCAAATTTTTGAAAGGAGAGCATCAACAGCTTTGATACAATTTTAACTCTTTTTTCGTAGACAATAGTATTCGCCAGTAACAAAAGTTTGGTTCGTACAATATAAAGAGTGATGATATAAAAATAGATCGCAAGAATGAAATAAAAAAAGTAATAACCGAGTTTTCCTTGTTGTTCAAAAGAGTGGGTTATTAAAAAGATGACAATCGCATTCGAAAATCCGGATACCAGACTCGCTACGATGATTAAACCGATTGACTTTTCCTGTGGTTTTGGAAATAAAAGTTTTAAGGAAATGCAGAGGTAAGAGAGTGTAAATCCCGAGCAACCCAACCAGTAGAGGACCTTAAATTTTGAGGAAGAAAGAGCGTAAACGGTTGTCCAACTGGTTGCAAAAAAAGCTTTAGGAGCAATAAAAACCCCCAGAGCCATCACGATAAAGGTGGTCAGTTCCCAGAAAACAGTACGTATTACTGTTTTTTGAGTCGATTGAATTTTACGGTGCCCTTTTAGAATCGAAACGACAATACTTATCGCGTAAATCAGTATTGCGAACAAAAAAACAGTAAATACAACTGTCAATGCCATTGCTTTTTCGGTGACGATCCCAAAAGGATGCACGCTTGCCCCGATCAGATGCATCTATCCCTCGTCAATGATAATTTCCCTAGTCCGTCCTCTAAAAATCAAAAATCCTTATTTTTTTACATCACCTTTTCAAATTAATATATTTGGACCTATTATTATGATAAAATTTACAAAAAAAATTAAAATAAATAAATTAATGAAAATATGATGTTGAACTATTATAAAAATATTGCAAAATTTATGCCTAAATAAAAATCATAATTTGCGAATAAAAATATATACTTAGATAAAAAAATAAGATAGAAACTATTTAACTGTCATAAAAAAATTACAGATGTCATAAAAAAATTACATTTGAACCGTAATATTCAATAATCTTGATTGGATTTTGAAATAGGGTGGTTGGATAGTGGCATGTATGATAATTAAAGAGGCCGGTATTTCACCAGACCTCTTTGGGTACTCATGCTGAAGCACAAAGAAATAATTGCAGTATCAGTCAAATTGCTAAACAACTTTTTGTTATTCACTCAACTCTGTAATCGGCACCAAAACCAATTTGCGGAATTCGACCTCAGATCCTTCGGCCTGCAAGGCGATCTGGCCTTTGGTCGTGGTGCAATCATAGCCGTGATTGACGAGATCTCCGTTGACCCATACCTTGATCTCATCTGCCAGACACTCAATCGCCATGGTATTCCATTCACCGACCGGATTCTCGGATCCATCGGTCAGATTCATGATGCGGCGCTTTTTGCCTTCGGTGATCCCCACTCTTCTTTAGGACCGCGACGTTCTTCCATGTTGGGCACGGAGATATCTTCCACGATACACCAAAAATCGCCCGCATTCTCATGCATCATCTGTACTTCCAATGACTTGGGAAACATATCATACAAGGCTCTGGGAGTGGATGCGTGAACCAAAACACCGCAATTCCCCGGCTCACTACTGAACCGATACTCTACCTCCAGACGGTAATCCTGAAAGATCTCATCGGTAATCAAATGGCCTCGTGGTTCTCCCAGACTTACCAACATGCCATCCCGCACAATAAAAGGAGCCTTTACATCCGGATCATTGTCCATGACAGGCACATCCATATGCCAGCCCGACAGATCCTCACCATTGAAAAGAGCCCGGGATTCAGGTTCTGAATGGCATGATAGTAAAAAAAGACTCGTCAATACAGCGACACACAGCTTTTTCATCGTGATTTCTCCTGTAAAGAGTAGGTTGATTCAAATTGTATACGATGTTCTGCAGAGCATCACAGATTCAAAGATAAGATCAGTAAAAACAAAAGTCGGATTCTGCCAAGGGTTGCAATTCTATAATGCAGAAAACAAGAGTAAAATACAAGAAAATAATTATATACTCAGGGATGTTCCATTTCCAAAAGTGCAGCCAGGTCTATCTGAGCACCACCATTTTTCCCGAATCACGGTAACCGGCCGATGTATCGAGGGTATAGATATAGAGGCCGCTGGCGACCCTGTCCCCATGTTGATCCCGGCCATCCCAGATGACGCGGCCCGGTCCGGCTTTTTCCCTGTCGTTTACCAATGTCGCAACCTCACGACCCTCTATACTGAAAATCCTTAGCGAGACATGACACTCTTGGGCCAGCACATAATCGATGGTCGTGGCAGGATTGAACGGATTGGGATAATTGCCGTTTAAGCGAAACTGCCAAGACTGCTCGATTTCGGAGGGTACAGCTGTTGCGACCGAGAGTTTTACCAACACCTCTCCTTCATCCGTGGGCTCTGAGATCATACCCCGGTCATCGAATGCTTTGGCGGTTATGAGTAGGCGACCTTTATGTACATTGTATTTCGACAAATCCCATTCAAACCGAAAATCATTTTCCTTGTCCGTACTCTCGCCGATAAAATGCCAGTCATAATAATACTCGACCCTGCGCACATCCTCGGAAGCCGTAACCGTAAGAACATGCAGAGAATCGAGGAAAAGCTCCTGATTATCCAAAAGGTTCAGGGCAACCTGCGGACGGGTATTGGTCACATAGGGTCCGGATGGGGTACTGCAAAGATACCCATAAGCAAAGATCGCCTGACACATGGTCTGGTGGACCGTGAATTCACTTCCAGCGATGCTGTTGCGGTTGAAAAACCGCGCTTCGCTGTCGGGAAAATTCTCTATTTTCGGACGTGCGGTGGAACGCGAAAAGTCCTCATCTCCAACCCAGCTCCAGCTCGCACCTTTCTGCCAATCCCCTGTTCTGTGCATCTCATAAATGGTATAGCCGGGTAAAATCGGATTGGTATAGACACGGCTGTCATAGTCGATGAGATACCATGAGCTGGGATGATAAGGCTGTGGTTCGTGAAATTCCCCCAGTCCAGAGACCTTGACCAGATCCATCTGATTGCCTCCGAGACAATAATCGCTGGTCGTATAGCAGGCGTCGAGGAAGCGCTGTTCACCCGTCAGTTCATATGCCACCGCCGCCAAATAGATATGAGGGGTGCTAAAGGTACCCAGCATAAAGAGAATATTTTTATCCAGTCCATACCTGAATCCCCTGTTGTTGGCGGTCTCGACCGTTTCCTGATCCGCTTTGCGCACCAGATCATCGATACATTGTTGTTTCAGATCACGATCGAGGTTGGGATGGTCGTCAGGCACCAGACTGAAAAGAGTGGCAGCAAAATGCCAGGGTTGAATATTGAACCAGAGTGCATTTCCCCACGCCTCATCGGCATTTTTGCAATGACGGAAATCATCCTGAAAAGAGGACTCTGCTGTATAGCGATAAAGCGCAGCAGAGGCTTCCATCTTGGCCTGATTGACCTCCTGATCACTCTCCTGCTCATGGTTCCCGGCCCATTCATAGGCCGCACGCGCTTCCCTGATCCATCCGGCACTCTCGGGATGCTCAGCACCCTGGAATTTGTCCAGACAAACGGCCAGCCATGCAGCACACGCCGCGTATCGATAGGTCATGGCGACCCTTTTGCCGCCTTTAAGGGCCATGATGCGTTTGTCTTCCCAGCAGGGAATGCCACCGTCAGCCCCTGCATCCACCCCCACATATCCCGGCACACCTCCATCGGAATACCCCTGAGCATGAAGAGAATCTTTGGCCCGCTTGTAAAATTTGATCAGCCACATGGCTTCATCCAAAAGATCGGGAAGATTATTTTCGCCCTCGCGGATCCAGGGTTCAGAGTCATCGGTCTTGTAAACCGGATTGACATCGCCATCCGTAAAATTTCCCGGCTTTAGGTCATAGAGAGCCAATAAGGTCATGGGAACCCGATAATGATGGGCATATCCGTCATGATCCCCGGCGTCATGATACCATCCCCAGATGCCAACCACATTTCCTTCGGCCTCGGCAGGATCGAATTTGCCCTGCCCGCTGAGATGGGGAAAATATTTCATCTCCAGCCCATCCTCTGTGCGGTGATCACGCGGATAAACGAGTCCGGGCTCGATCTCCTGAATAATGCCCTGTCGTTGCGTAAACATGGCTCTGGAGGTATAATGATAGGGCTCACGATAGATATCCCGATCGATTTCAAACGGATAGGAACACCCCAGACCCTGCACGACGATCCTGTATTCACCCGGCATTCTAAATTCCGAAAAATCGCATTGCCACACATCGGCGAGAGTCATGTTGGGGTTCTCGAAATCATCGCGGGTAAAATCCACAGCGGTTTTGGGTTGTTGTAAACTCATGGCACCGGTATAGACAATCTGCCGATCCAAAACCCGTACCACATGAAACACAGCGCCATTATATTCATTCAGATTCAATCCACCGTTTGGGTGAATTTCGGTATCGAATCCGCCCATAAAATGGGAGACATAGGCATATTTGGGTGCCTCCGGCACAAAGCCGATCTGGTTGACATGCACAGCCGGTGAGCGCAGTACAAAGGGATCATACGTAAAAGTATATTCATTCACATTGCCAGCCAATTCGTCGAGCTTTAGGGTATAGGTCATGCCCGTTTTCATAGAGGTCGGCAGTTCCAGATAGATCCAGTAATGCTTGATCACCTTTGGTTCCTGAACATCATAGATATTGTTAAAGTCTACCCCTTTGCCCTTGCTTCCCTTGTGCAAAGGATGGGTCGGGACGGCATAGGACGGATCATCATCACTGGACAGGGTATACCGGTTCAAATCCGTTGCCGCAGAAAGATCAAGGGCCTCGTAATAGATCTTGTTGCCTTTATAACGGTCCTCATATCGGCCAAAATAGTCGATATGTCCCTCATCATAGGTCACCTGAAGAATCCTGTCCGTTACCGGCAAAACCCGAACAAGATCGGCGGAATAAAGCAAGCCAGTCTGAAAGAGGATACTGACAGAGAGCAACAGCCAGTTTTGCATTCTGTTCATGAAAAGTCCTGATCAATTGGTCTTTTGTTATGAATGGATTATTTGAACCCTATATCGAATCACTGCTGTCCAAAATAAATGCATGTAGCCATATATGATCTTGTATTTACATGGTTTATATTATTCAAAGCAAAATCATCAAAAATAGGTCCCATTTTCCAACGGTTTCACGGAACCTGGAACGCAGAGATCACAATGGTGAAAAAAGAGGACGCAGAGCAAGAAAGTCCCAACAATCTTGTATAACTCGCATCATTAAATCTGTTTTTAATTAATTTAATCAACCAAAACGTTTTAATATTAGAGTCAGGTTACCGGACAACTGATGCATTCTGGCTTTTGGTTTTTGCATTTTTCTTTCCTCTGCGATCT
>WJME01000081.1 GCA_014728115.1 Candidatus Zhuqueibacterota bacterium
CGGATCCACCCCAATAAACCTCCCCACCTCCGGATCATAATACCTCGCCCCAAAATAATACAACCCGATATGGCTCTCTTTATCCAGTTCTTTGCCGGTGAATCTCAGGTTGGCGGCCTGGTTGTCATTGACGGTGCTGCGCAGCTCGGCGCCAAAGGGGTAATAGTCGAACGCTTCGACGACATTGGCATTCTTGTCTACGACCACACGTACACTGCCCAGGTGGTCATGAATCGGATAATAATATTCGCCTGAAAAGAGCAGGCTATGTTGAAGCAGTATTTTGAGGATAAACTGGGGTATCTAATTATTTTTTTTAAAATAATCCAATTTTCTGCCTTTATATATAAATACAATCCCCTTTAGTTTTTCCTTTTTCTTTTCTATGTTTAATGCAAAATAATTAATTCTAATAGTATCAGAAGAAATTTTTTCAATTTTTATATTTTCGCCTCTGCTCGCCTCAAAAATTTTACCTCGCATCTTTTCTAGATTCATATTTTCTTCTTTCCACGAAACACTTATGCTATTTTAACCTGTTGCTCCACATTTTGTTACCCATGCAATAATTGATTTATCTCCAGTCAAGTTGTCTATTTCTTGGATATCGTATACGTTGCAAAAATTTGAGCAAAATATGAATAAGGGGAAAACAGTGGCTAAAAAAATATACATTTTCATAAAAATATATCTCCATTATTAATAATAATAGCCGTGCACAATAGCTCTGGTGTCACGTATATCATCACCAAAAGTCATTGGATGATTGATCCACCAACTAATCTTTTCACTTGTTGATGGATTTTTTTGCATAAAAGTTTGATTTAATCCTGCGCCTAATGTTAAGGTTCAACGGAAATCGTAGAATGAGCCAAATTAATTTACACTCGTCAAGTTCGAGTTTTTTCGCCCTCACCTTCCCGGTGATAGGCGAGAAAGGCTTCGGGCGAAAAAACTCTAAGCTACCATTTTAAGGTTTCTCTTTGCATTTCGTTGTCGACGTTTCCGAGCTTCTTCTAATTTACGATCTCGTTCTTTGAAAATCTTTTCGGCGTTACCGTTCAATTTATCAAAGGGAGTGATGAAGCCAATAGCGCCATGCAGTCTTTCGGTATTGTACTTGTGTATATAAGACGCCACTGTTCTTCGGGCATCTTCCAGGCTGAGCATGCTTTCTCGACGAATACACTCGGATTTAATAATCTTGTGAAAAGCCTCAATTTTACCATTTGACTGCGGATGATTGACCGACGTCCGTACATGCGTCAATTGACTGGCTTTAAGAAACTTTTTAAAATCAAGAGCCAGAAACTGAGAGCCGTTATCGGTAATCAGGCGCGAATGTTCATTCGGATATTTTTCCAAAGCTCTTTGGAGAACGAGCTCAACATCGTATTCTTGCATATTTATCCTTAATTCATGATGGACAATATAACGAGAAAATCCATCCAGAACCGCAATGAGGAACAAATAGGTACCGAGAAAATTAATGTATGAAATATCAATATGCCAATGTTCATGTGGCCTTAACGGCTGCGTGAAGCCTTTTTTCTTTGTGCCTAACATCCTGTCATTCCAACGACTTGTCAAACCTCGACTCTTTGGAATTCGATATGTTGTTGCCGGACTGACAGCCACAATATCCTGATCAAGCATCATATAGGTCAGGTACCGATAGCCTGTTTCCGGGTGTTGATGTTTGAAATTGACAATGGCCTCGATCTCCCAGGGTTCTAACCAAAAGTCCCGTGGAATCTTGCCGTTGTGTTTGTTAGCTTGGCCAAAACGTCGCTTCCAATCGTGATAGCGGGACCACGACAAGCCTAGCGCTTTCAGCATGTGGCCAACCGGCACATTGGTTTTTTGATGCAAACTCTCAATCGTTGAGAGAATTGAATCTCGAGTATCCGGGGCACCCCAAACATTTTTCAGATTTCCCCATGATACTTTTTTCGCAGCTTGACATTCTCCGTGGTTAATTCTGTGATCACTTCCTGCATGGAGGATACTTTTTTTTCAAGATGCGATTCTTTCGAGTTTTTGCTTTTACGGTTTTTATGTTTGCTGGAAAAGGTGTCCAATGCGCCTTCAAACAACTCTTTCTTCCAGTTTCGAATCATGCCCGGATGAAGGTCATATTGTTCTGATAACTCGGACACTGAAACATTATTATCAAGATGCTCTCGGAGTATACGTATTTTTTCTTCCGGTGAATATCTCTTTCGTGCCATAGTGGGCCTCCTTTTTGTGATGATTTAATACTTATTTGTAGGCCCTATTTCTATGATTCCATTATAGGCAATTCACGGCTGGAAGCCCGGGAAAAAAACAAGCTCAGGGTTTCCCAACCCTGGGCGATCAATAGTGGGTTGAATCAGTATCCCTGGGCAGAGATGCCCAGTAAAGTAAAGACCCTGGATCGGGTAATCCAGGACCATCGGAATGATCTTTTGAAAATTTGCCACTAATACATAATGCCGTTGAATTAGAAAGTCTTGGGCGATCGTAGAATATTGGGTATCAAATTATTTCCAATTAGATTTTTTTATCTCTAATTGAAGAGATCCTAATCCGCCATTTTTCATTACAAAATCTTTACGAATTATGTAAAAAGATTGTTCATTGATTATGAAAAAATTGTTACACTGCACTGCCTTTTCTTCATCAAGATTAAGATATAGCCAGATAGACGGATCTCCTAAAATATAATCGATGGGTTCATCGGGATTATTACTTTTAATCGAGCAAATTTGAAAAAACATTCTATTGTTCAAATATAAATTTATTTTTTGAATGTCTTGGATATTTCTACTTAGACTCACTAAATTTACTAAAAATTCATCAAGGTCAGTTTCGTTTAGCATATTGTTTATTTGTTTAATTACTTTATTGTCATAATTTTCCCTAGCCAGGTACATTATTTCTAACATTTGAGATTCGTTAATATCAATATTATGCATATATTGATGTTCAAAATATAGTAACTTTTCAATAATAGTTTCACTGTAGACGTCAGTTGCTATACTTATAATCAAAAAAAGGAATAATGGTCTAATAATGAATTTTCTTATTTTCATAATTTCCTTCCTCTATTATGGATTATATTCCTCAAGGCCTTTTCCTTTGATGTCAGGTACCATAAATACACTTTCCCCATCAACTTTGAAATGAGAACTACTTCTAAAACCTGATGTTGGTACTCCCATCGTTTTTGCAACATCTTTTGCAAAATTGAAGGTTTTATTACCAATTTTTACATCTTTTCCAGTATTGCAACCATTAAATCTAATTTTGGCATCTTTTGTCAAATTTATGGAATTTTTGTTTTCCTCAAAAAAGTCTATTTCAACGTTTTTCATTTCCCAATCACCCGCTTCAGCACCTCCCAAGTTTATTCCTGTTTCATATCCGTGAGAAAAAGTTGATAACTCCTTTATTGCACCAGATTCATAATCATCTGTAACTATATTTTTAAACTCATCTACTGTACCCGCATTAAATACATGTACTTGGTCCGTAACAAAATTATAATTTTCTGATGATTTAATTTGTCTTTCGTATGTTTGGGCAGCTTGTTTAAATCTTCGACCAACATGATGCCTTTGTTCATTTGTTCCATTTGTATGAGTACCAGGTTGGCCATAAATGATTAAATAAGTTTCTTGCCCGTTTGGATCCACGAATTTTAGAGGATTATTCGCCGCATAATGATACGGCGTCAACCCCGGATACTTGTCCGCCAACGGATCCACACTAATAAACCGCCCCACCTCGGGATCATAATACCTGGCGCCCAAATAATACAACCCGATATGGCTCTCTTTATCCAGTTCCTTGCCGGTGAATCTCAGATTAGCGGCCTGGTTGTCATTGACGGTGCTGCGCAACTCGGCGCCAAAGGGGTAATAATCGAAC
>WJME01000082.1 GCA_014728115.1 Candidatus Zhuqueibacterota bacterium
AGCCAGGTTCATTTTCATCATCTCTGGTCCATGAGTCCCGACGGGTCGCGGCAGTCTGTGTTGTTTGGCAACCAGCACACCAGTGTGCCGCAAGCCTGCCTGCTCATCGATGCCAAGCCCATTCCTGGCAGCGATGAGATCATTACAGTTTTCTCGCCCGGTCACGGCCGGCGCGAGCATGCCGGTCATCTGGCAAGGATTTCGTTGCAAGCAGGTCCGGATCAAAAAGAGGCCCTCGAGTTCATCTGGAAAGGAGAGGATAATGAATATATTTATGATCCTTTTCCGCTTTCATCTGAACTGTTTCTGACGACCACTGGCAAAGCCCTGGCTTTGATCGATGCGCAGGGTCACAAACAGGATTTCTATTCCCTTTCTGCGGCCGAACAAAAAGAGGGATACCAGATTTTTGAGCCCAGACCGGTTATCGGGCGACCGCAGGAACCCGTGATCGCTTCGGCATTGCATCCACAGCGGGAAGAGGGGTTTATGCTCGTACAGGATGTCTATCAGGGCAGGAACATGGATGATCCTGTGCGCGGAAAAATCAAAAAACTGTTGATTCTCGAAACCCTTCCAAAGCCCATCAACTATACCGGTGGCAACGAGCCCCTGACCTACACTGGTTCGTTCACTCTGGAACGGATTGTCGGCACCGTTCCTGTAGAGTCTGACGGATCAGCGTATTTCAGCTTGCCGCCCAACAAGAGCTTTTTGTTTGTTGCATTAGATGCCAAAAACCGTGCCGTGCAACGAATGAAGAGTTTTACATCAGTGATGCCGGGCGAAACCATTACCTGTATCGGTTGCCATGAGCACCGTACGCTTGCACCTGCGAACACCAATCCATATCCGATTGCCGGTCAAAAGCCACCGGCACAACCGCAAGCGATTGCAGGGATACCCGAGGTGATCGATTTTCCCCGCGATATCCAGCCCATACTAGACGAGCATTGTGTCCGCTGCCACAATCCGGCAAACCGGTCCGGGGGCATCCTCCTGACGGGCCACAGAGGGCCTGTCTATTCTCATAGTTATTTCAATTTACTTGCCCGGTTTCAGGTAAATGATGGCCGCAATCAGTATGAACCGCTCAACGAACCCGGAAGGGTGGGGGATACATCCAGTCCGCTCATGCAAAAGATCGATGATCATCATGGCCAGGTCGAGTTGTCCGGACGCGAAATACAGTTGTTGCGGTTTTGGATCAACACCGGTGCCACCTATCCCGGCACCTATGGTGCTTTGGGCTCCGGGATGATTGGCAGAATGATTCGCAACGAACCGGATATGACGCCGGTCGACAATCCGGTTTGGGAAAAGGCGCAAAAAGTTATCGAGACACAATGCTCTTCCTGCCATGCCGAGTTGATGCCACATATCATCGAGGAAAAGAACCTGATCTGGTGGAAGAGTCGGGCTGAAATGATGAACGGAAATATCGACGAAAAAGCGTATTTTGAAAAGGTGAGATTTTCCAGGCATATCGTTTATGACCTGACCGAACCCGCGCAATCGACCCTCTTGCTGGCACCGCTCGCCAGGGACACGGGTGGGTATGGGTTGTGTACGGACCAGCAGCAGCCGGTATTGTCCTCGACCTCTGATCCCGATTACCAAATTCTTTTGCAGGCCATACAGCATAGCAAAGCATTTCTCGATTCGATTAAACGGTTCGACATGCCCGGATTTGTCGTACGTCCCGAATATTACCGTGAAATGATCCGGTTCGGCATCCTCGCGCCGGATATGCCGCGGGAGCAGGTTGATCCATATTTCGCAGACCGCAAATACTGGCACGCGGTCACACAGCCCTGGAGCCGGAAATAGAGTGGCATACAGGGCTTGTAGCGTCGATATCGGTTATAATAAATATTTAATACAGTCTGATCTTTTTTCTGTTTCAGATACTTGCTTTATCCCTATAAAAGAGCCGGGAGGTTTTATGATCGGTGGGGTTTATGGTCTCAGATCTGTTGTTTTTGCCGTATGTTATCTGGCCTTGATGAATAACCTGATCTTTGCACGGCAGGTCGATATCGATTCGCTTGTAAAGAAAGAAGCGGCCATTGAATATGAATATATCCGGAACCATATTGATTTTTACCGGCAGAATGAAATGCCAAACGCGTTGAAATCCCAGGCGTTTGACCCGTCCGCCCTGATTCTTTCCACAGATCGCGATCCTTTGGATGTGCTTTATCGCCGGACAGCTGCATTGCTGCAACACTTGCAGAATCTGCAGGATGCCCCGGACCTCGATGTGCAAAGAGAACATTTAAAGTCTTTACAAAAAGAGATGAGCGGTATTGATCTTGAAGACGCTGCCGAGCGCAGGCAGGTCTTTGATCGCCTGATTCGGTTGCGAAGAAAGGTTGCTCTGAAAAACCCGTTGCTCGATTTTAACCGCCTGATCTTTTTGACGCATCATAAAGCCAGATATGACCACATGGTGGATCAGTATTTCGGCTTTCATGCAAAACCGGGCGGTGGGATATATGTTCTCGAAAACCCATTCGGCGATTCGCCGAGAGTTCGATCCTTGCTCGATGATAAAGTCCGGTCCGGACGACTGGCCGGTCAAACGCTCGATAGTGGTTCGTTTATCAGTCTTGAACTCGATTACGATGCAAACACGATCTATTTTGCCTGGACACAAGCCAGAGAAGCGCTTGAACCGTTTCGCGGTGACACGGGCGGCAAATGGTTCGTGCAAGATCTATTTGATGAAAACGGCATAACATCGTACTGGAACCTTGAATCCACCTATCACATTTTCAAAGTCAATGCAGATGGCAGCAACCTCGTCCAGCTCACCGACGGCCCCTGGAACGATTTCGACCCCTGTGTGTTGCCCAATGGCCGCATCGTGTTTATCTCTGAGCGCCGCGGCGGATATTTACGCTGCGGAGCCCGGCCCGATCCGACCTATACCCTGCATGCGATGATGGCCGATGGCAGCGATATCATTCCTCTGAGTTACCACGAAACCCATGAATGGCATCCCAGTGTCAGCCACGACGGCAAGATCGTATACACTCGCTGGGATTATGTGGACCGTGATTCTGACATTGCACACCATCTCTGGTTCTGTTTTCCTGACGGCAGAGATCCCCGAAGCTTTCACGGCAACTATCCTCATGTACGCGAACACCGACCATGGATGGAAATGTCTCCGCGCGCCATTCCGGGATCGGGTAAATATGTCGCCGTATCTGCACCTCACCATGGGCAGGCCTATGGATCCATTGTCCTGATAGACCATCTTTTGCAGGATGACGGGTCTATGGGACAGGTTTGCCGGCTCACGCCTGAAGCTCATTTCCCGGAATCTGAAAAAGCACCGGGCGTGCCGCACGACCCTGCCAATGGCCGGCACAAACCCAAAGGCGAAGTCTATGGGTCCCCCTGGCCTTTGGATGAAAATTTTTATCTGTGCGTTTTCGATCCTGAACAGCAGGATTACCGTCTGACGCTCCTGGACAAGTTTGGCAACCGGGTTCTGATCTATGATGATCCTCAGGCTCCCTGTCTTGATCCGATTCCATTTGTTCCCAGAAACCGGCCGCCAGTGATCCCCAATCAAACGACTCAGGCTCTGGCAGATCGCGATTCCGGCTCTGATCGCTACGAGGCGACCATTGCAGTGACCAATGTCTATGATTCGGACCAGCCCTGGCCGGAAAACACCGACATCACTGCCCTGAGAATCGTACAGCTTTTTCCCAAGACCACCCGGCAAGCGGCAGAGCCGAACATCGGCATAGGCGATCAGTCCCTGGCCCGTGGTGTACTGGGGACGGTGCCGGTTGAAGAGGATGGATCTGCGTTTTTTACGGCACCTGTGGGCATACCGGTCTATTTTCAGGCCCTCGATGAAAAGGGAATGGCGGTTCAGACCATGCGTTCTCTGACCTATGTGCACAGGGGAGAGAATCTGACCTGTCAGGGATGCCACGAGCCCAAACAGCAGTCTGTTTCCAACAGCATCTCTGCTGTACCTATTGCCATGACCAGGGCCCCATCGAAAATCGAACCGGATGTAAAGGGATCCTGGCCCCTGTCGTTTCCGCGACTGGTCCAGCCGGTCATCGATGATAAATGTGCCGGTTGCCACGCTGAACATGAAAAAGCACCCGATTTTACCCATGACCGTGGGGAACATGGCTGGAGCCAGACCTATCATACCCTGGCGCCACTGGGCTGGTTCAAGAGCGGAGGCAATGGTGCCCTGGAAGAGAATGAAAAAAGTTATTCTGTTCCCGGTGAGATTGGCGCTCAAGCGTCAAAGCTATATGCATTGCTTAAAGATCATCATGAGGTCAATCTCTCTGACGAGGACCTCTACCGCATCACTCTATGGCTGGATTGTAACAGTACGTTTTATGGCGCCTATCACCAGAGCACTGATCAGGCCATCGGCGAGAGGATTGTTCCGTTTTTATACTAAAGGTATTGTCCACAACGAGATGCATGGTCGCAATGCGAACAATCTTATTTGGTAATGATCAATCAGTGGATATTTTTCAGCAGTTGTTTTGCACGTAATACCAGCAATTCCCTGACAATGGCATTGGTCTATTACTTTGATCATCAGAGCGAGATTGATAATGACCTCAGAAATGCTAATGATATTGATACTTGGCAACAGGTGGCTGTTCAGCATCCCGGATTGGGAAATGATCAATGAGCAAAATCCGATTGTTTCTAGATGAGCATATTCATGCAAATTTGAGCACTATTTTGCAAAAGCGCGGTTATGATGTCATTCATGCTCAAGAATTTCAGCGCCAAGGCAGAACAGATTTTGAACAATTGGAATCCGAGCAGGTCATAATAGATGCCTGTTCAGTTTCAACATAAATGATTTTGTTTTACTCCATAATCAATATGTTATGCAAGATAAGGATCATTTTGGTATTATTGTTTCGAAGCAAATGAGCATCAATCAAACCCTTAAAAGAGTCTTGGTTTTGCTTGCCAAATTGTCTGCTGAGGATATGAAAAATAGATTAATCTTTCTTTCTGCAAATATTTCTTGATCATGACCTACCATGTACTCGATCTACCATCTTTGATACGTCTATTTATCGATCCATTCTTTGAACCTGGCCGAACGTTCGACACTGACCACCGGATCGATGCCTCGGGGAGGGGGAGGAACGAGTTCGATTTTGATGCGCGAACGTGAATAGGCCACCATTCCGTTGATCGCCTCATACCGGATGATCATCTTGCGATTGATGCGAAAGAATTGCTCAGGATCCAACAGTTCCTGGAGCTTGTCCAGTGACTGATCCATCGTACAAGTCTGCTTGTGCTGGGTCGCACAAAAAACCGCTTTTTCCATGGCATAAAAATAGGCAATATCCCGGATCTCTACTTTTTCCAGGCGGTCCCCGATTTGAATCAAAAAACGCTGTTTGTATTCCGGTTGCCTTGCACGCATTGCGTTCAAGATCGCTTGAAGGTCGATCTGCTCAAGTGTGTGGAGAGATTTGAATTTTTCCAGACTCTGGCGCAGGTCATCTTTTCGCACCGGCTTGAGAAGATAATCGACGCTGTTGTGTTTAAAGGCTTTGATGGCATATTGGTCATAGGCTGTTGTAAAAATTACAGGGGCGTCTATCTGTACTTTATCGAAAATTTCAAAACTGTTGCCGTCGGATAGCTTGATGTCCATAAACACCAGATCAGGATGATGAGTTTTGAACCAATTGACCGATTCTTTGACAGAAGAGAGCCTCGCCATAACCACAATCGACGCATCGATTTCATGAATCAAATCCTGCAGGCGCTCTGCAGCCATCTCTTCGTCTTCGATAATCGCGATATTCACTATTCGGCCTCCAGTAAGGGCAAATGAACGATATATTCTCTTTCAGTCAGGATCACCTCCGGAGTTTCATCGGTAAAAAGCCGATAGCGGCTTTTCAGATTCTCGAATCCCATTCCACTTGATTCCAAAGACTCGGCTTTGAATTGCAAATTGTTCCTGACGATCAGACGGTTTTCGTCATTGGAAATATTAATGACCAACGGTTTCTCTGGGGTAGCAATGTTGTGTTTAAAAACATTCTCCAGGAGGGTCTGAACCGCCAGGGGAGGAATGAGATGCTCGAGGGCATCATCGTTGACATGAATCTCTGCACGGGTAGAATCACCAAAGCGCAGTTGCTGCAGGTATAAATATGAACGGGCAAAGTCGAGCTCCTCTTGAACAGAGACCACGGGTTTGTCGATCACTTCCAGGGTGTATCTGTAAATGGCAGAAAATTCGTCGATGAAATCCTGCGCCTTGTCTCTGTCTCTGCGCACGAGGTGGGAAAGAACATTGAGGCTGTTGAACAAAAAATGGGGATCGAGCTGCTTTTTCAGGGTTTCGAACCGCATGGCAATGTTTTCCCGTTTGAGTTCTTCAGCCTGTAGCTGGATCTCTTGTTGTCTTTTAAAAATCAATACCGCTTCGGCAATGGTCATGAGCAGCAGGTTGATGACCGCGCCGATCAAAGCATTGTAAAAAAATACGCCTCGCAGTGGTTCCTCATACACAAAGATGAGATGCGACAAGACGGTGGTAAACACTCCCAACAGAGCACCCAGTACCATTGCCAGCAAGATCTCTATCCAGATTCTCTGCCAACGCTGTGTCATCCAGTTAAACCGGCTGTCCAACCATCGGATAAAGCGCAGATCGATGATCACCATGGGGAGAACAATGATCGCACTAAATACCGAGCCGATGATCCAGGCAGACAAAAACTGTACCAGACTCTCCAGGGGATCATACCCGGTATAGTCCTTGTAGAGAATCAGCAAGAGCTGAATCAATGCGGATGCAAAGAGGATGTATAAAAAGAGAGAATAAATCTTTTTCATCGGAACAATCCTGCCCATCGATGCCTTTGTATTTGAGTTAATTTATCATTTTCATATCAAAAGCAAAGATCTTTTTGGAATCCATTTAACATGTATTTGGGTTCGAAAGAACTCTTGTTCGGCCTCACGAGGAATTCAATACGCGCAGTTTGATTTGCTGCAAAATATCCAGATATTTTTCCTTTTCCTGAAAATGAGGATAATGGGTAGATCTTTCAAACCAGATCAGGGTCTTTGCTGCGGCCTCCAGATGCACAAAGTAGGCTCTAGTCAATTCCGGAAGGCAGACAAGATCATAGCGTCCCATGAGAAAATAAACCGGTATATCGATTCGGGGTGCTGAACGAACGAGATCAATTTCCCCGAGGCTATGATACAAGGCTGCATCCCCGGTATCCTTTAGCCGGTTGAATAAAGCTTGAATCCCGATGTGTTTTGGTATAAAGCCCGGATGGACGTTCAAATCCATGAGCAAACGATTCAAATGGGATTGTTTTTTTGCGCCGGCTTGGGTATAGGGGGGAGGACCCATTTTTTGAAGTTGCCTGATCTTGCGTTTTTCACCGAGTTTTTTGGAAAATCTTACAGCCCGTTCATACCCTCCGAGGTCATTGATATGAGTACTGGTCTGTTGATTTTTCCCTACAAATGCATGAAACAAATATGGCTTTTGCATGGCAGCCTGAATGACGAGCAGACTGGCCCGAGAGTGCGCCATCAATATCAGTTTGTCTTGCATGAAATGTTTGAGGATGATTTCGCTCAGCAATAAAATATCGGATATGAGCTTTTTACATTTGTTTTTTTCAGAGTGCCTGAGAATTGCCTTGCTGCTATTACTCCAGTTCCAGCTAACTGTGTTGAACAAAGAACCCATTTCAGAACCGGATTTCACATACATGAGACCCGGATCCCATTCGATATCCAGTAGCCAGGGATTGTTCGCCTTGGCTTTATGGATGACAATAGGATGATGAACCCCATCGAGGGTAATGATGTGTTTTGTTTTTTTGATTCCCATATGATTGGACAATTTCTATCAGTTTGAAACAGAACCGGGACCGACTCGGTCGGTCCCGGAGTGATTAAAAAGATGTTGTATTGGAATAGGGATTAGAAAATGCCATATTTGAAAGACACTCCTGCATTCCATTTTTCCAACAGATCATCGGGTGTGTCGATGAGCTCCAGCGGAGACGTGTTGCGATAGCCACCCGTGAGTCCGAGCCAGAAATTGCCTTTGATTCGGTGTTGAATTTCGATGCCGAGTTCCTGCACACCAAAGGTCGTTTTATCGATGATTTCTTCAGACCACACCTTTTCTTTACGATAATCTCTGTCATATTGATAGAGCGCTTCACCCTGTCCGGTCATCAACGAGGCAGAAACCTTGAAATTGTCATTTACGGAAAAGATACGCTCGACAAATAATCCACCAAATGCGACCTGCAAGTGATAAGTCCCGTCTGAAACCAACCGATTGAGACTCTTGTCATAATAGAGACCACTGCCGGTAAATCCTATGGCCCATTTGCCATCAAAAACCAGGGCTCCCTTGAGGTCAGCATAGCCGGCATTATCGGAAAAAACAGAAGAGACTCTTCCAGCTGTTCCCAGATAGCCCCCCACTTTGTGGCCGCGAAAAGTGGTAAAATAGTCGGTTTGACACAGGGCCAGAGTGCTAAAGACAAACATGACTGCGACAATAATACGTGTTTTCATGGTGATTCTCCTTTTAGGTTGATGAAACATCATATGACCCCTGATTGATTATTCTGTTCTTTCGTATTGACGGTTGCAATATACATCAGACAGCAGGAAAATAAAAAAAATACCGGACGAGCATGCAATTGGGCAGGACGAGCCTGCAAATTGGGGTGATGAGCCAGATTAATGATTTTGCTGGTCTGGGTTTAACAGAGGCCAGGATCGGAATGGATATAACCTGCCTTTTTCAAAAATTGAAGAATAAGAGGTTCAAATATCTATAAATTATCACTCTTGTCCAAAACAGATAAAAAGATCAACGCAGAGGGCCCAGAGAAATCGCAGAGGTCGCAAAGGAAAGAAAAATGCAAAAACCAACAGCCCGAGTGCATCGATTATCCGGTTACCAGACTGAATGCTATGAAAACATTTTTGCTAACTAAACCATTTAAAAACAATACAACATATCCTTTGAATCCTTAAAAAGAGTCTTTATATAACAAATTTCCTCTAGTCTTTGAACTAGTTCTTTCTCTGCGTTCCGGGCTCGGGGAAACTATTGAATAAAGGAACCTGTTTTGGAAGGCTTTGCTTCAAAGATGTATAAAGTGAATATATAAAAGGAGGAAATAAGCATTGCCTATTTTTATTGGACAGCAGTGATAAATTATAACTTTATATCAAGTAGGCGCTTTGAAGTCAAGTTAACCAAGATTGCGAAGAAAAAACTCTTTAAATTCTGACTTTGTGGATAATCCAGGCAAAGAAACATGCTTGCTTTATACCCATTTTGTTTCTATCTTGAGCCACATTTTTGTTTTTTAGATGCTTTCTTTTACCCGGGAGCAGGGCAATGACAGCCGAGTCTGGTCATAAAAGATCTCTACACGTCAAGAAATTCGGTACTTTTGCCGGGGTGTTCACACCCAATGTGTTGACCATTCTGGGTGTTATCATGTTTTTGCGGCTGGGTTGGGTGGTCGGCAATGCCGGACTGGTGGGTGCCGTGGCGATCATTCTTTTGGCCAAGCTGGTTACCCTTTGCACCGGACTCTCTTTGTCCTCGATTACCACCAATATCAAGATTGGCGCCGGCGGGGCATATTCTATTATTTCCAAATCGCTGGGACTGGAAGCCGGCGGCAGTATCGGCATTCCCTTTTATATCGCTCAAACCTTGTCGGCTGCGCTCTATATCATCGGTTTTACCGAGGCATGGCTGCGGATTTTTCCCGGTCACACACCCTTATTGGTCTCATCCATCGCCTGGATCGGTCTGCTGACGGTTTCCTATATCAGTGCTCATCTGGCCATCAAAGTCCAGTTTTTGATCATGACGGTTATGGCGCTCTCACTGGTCTCCTTTTTCGCCACACCCGCAGCGCCTGTGGAAAATTCTCTCATGGTGGGCATGTTCGAGGATGCCTCTTTTTGGCAGGTTTTTGCGATTTTTTTTCCTGCTGTCACCGGTATCATGGCCGGCGCCAACATGTCCGGTGATTTACGGGATCCAAGGCGGGCCATTCCCGTAGGGACCATGAGTGCTATTTTGGTCACAACAGTGATTTATATCGGCATCGCTTATGTGCTCAACCAAATCGCCACCCCTGAAGAGCTGCGCAGCAACCAGATGATTATGGTGGACAAGGCGTTCTGGGGCTCTGCGGTGATCGCCGGAATGATGGGAGCCACTTTATCCTCTGCCTTGGGAAGCATGTTGGGTGCTCCCCGTATCTTGCAGGCCTTGTCAGAACAGGGCACGATTCCCTTTTCCAGGATTTTCAAGGCCAAAACTTCAAAAAACGAACCCCGGAATGCCATCATTCTAACAGGCATAACCATCGAGGTCGCCCTGATTCTGGGTAATCTCGATTTTTTGGCTACTCTGATTACCATGTTTTTTCTGATTACCTATGGCATGCTGAATCTGGTTGTGTTTATACAGCAAAGTATGAAAATTATCAGTTTTCGTCCGACTTTTCGGGTTCCCCGATTTGTCTCCTTTTTGGGTGCATTGGGTTGTATTTCCATCATGTTTTTGATCAATCCCATATTCAGTATTGTGGCGATTATCGTTATCATCTCTTTGTATGTCTGGCTCGAACAGCGGGAATTGCAATCAGAGTGGCAGGATATTCGCGGAGGATTGTTTCTGACCCTTGCAGAGCGCGCGTCGCGCATTGCCATGCGTTTTCCCCGGCACCAGGTTACCTGGAAGCCTGATTTGTTGCTGCCCGTCGATGAACCCAAAATCTGGGCCGGTCCGCTGTATTTCATCCGAAATATCACTCATCCGTCAGGCAGCATTTTTGCGTTTACCGTGCAGGAGGATGGCTCTGAAGCAGCACGAAAAGATCTGCAAACCCTCATGACCCCGATTTCCAAGGAGGGCATTCTTGTCAATTCAACGATTATTCAGGATGACAGTTTTTTGCATGGGGCCAGGATGGTCATGCAAACCCTGAAAGGGATTACGCTCAGACCCAATATTCTATTCCTGACTTTGGGAGGGGACAAGGAAAAAGATCCCATCATAGGTCAACTGGTCAACGAAGCCGGCAAACAAGAATTGGGCGTCGCATTGCTCCGGCAACATCCTCGCATGGCCTTTGGCATGCAGAAGACTATAAATCTTTGGCTGCGTGATAAAAGTCCGAATTGGCATCTGGCCGTGCTCATCGCTTTACAATTACAACGCAACTGGCATGGAAGCATCAATCTGGTCTCTTCTGCCCAGGAAAAGGCACAGGAAAAGCATTTATATCATTTTTTGGAACGGCTCAACGACCAGGCGCGATTGCCCGTGACCACCGAGTTTCATGTGATCATTGCTCCATTTCCGGACAGCTTGAAAATTGCTCCCAGAGCCGATATCAATATCCTGGGTTTGGGAGAAAAGCTTTCTTTTGACGCCATCCGCCAGGCACCTGACTATACAAACTCTACCTGCCTGTTTGTCAAGGATTCCGGATTTGAAAGTGCGTTGATCTGAATCGTATACCTATTTGTGCACATGTTTTTCTTTCCTGATCCCTCTATGTTCAAAAATTGCACACCTGACTCTGTTTTTCGATTTGCCAGATTTACAAGTCATATATAAACAGATGTTTAAATTTTCTGTTTCATGCTCTGGTTTTGGTATGTTTTTTGAAATAATTATGGTTCAACCCATGATCCTTTAATCAGAATACCTTAATCCAGAGGGGAGAGCTATATGAAAAGTTATTTTTTTATTCTCATTATTGCAGGCGGACTGATTTTTAGCGGTATCGCACTTTTTTCCCAAGCCATGCCATTTGGGGGTGAAAAAGATGTCACCTTTGCCAATCAATTCTGGACTGCCATGAAAGGGTATCAGGAATGGCCTATGAAATCAGAATTCTATCCCGGTCAGTCACCTCATGGCAAGGTCCTAAAACTCTATTACAATCTGGTCAATGTCGATGGTGAACCGTATCATGTTATTGTCAAGGATAACTTTGGCGGCGAAAACGCCACCGTTGAAACCGTTGCCAAGTCTCCCAAAGACTATCTCGCTGCAGTCACGATCATGGTACAAATGGATGAGGGCTATGATCCGGACAATAACAACTGGTTTTATGCAAAATATCTAAAGGATGGATCCTTGGACAAGAATGCCCAGGGCACGGCCCTGGCAGGACGGGTCGCCAAAGGCATGAATGCCGGATGTATCGCTTGTCATAAAAAAGCAGGTGATAACGATTATCTCTTTTCCAATGACTAGTCCGGGATTCTGTTGGTATCAACAGGATAGTTTACAGATGACATCAAGGATGCAGGGACAAGATTCAGGATCTGCCTTGCATCCTTTTGTTTAAAACAGCCATTTTATATCTGTACACCACCTGCTATGAGAACCATGGTGCTCGATATTTTAAAAAGAACGGGGTCAAAACAAAGCAAATCGTTCAAGAAGTGTTTGAACTTTAAAGGAGAATCCGATGCGAAGGAAAATGTTATCGTTCGTGATTGCCGCTCTTTATATCATGATCATTGCAAGTGGAATTCTTTTTGCCTATTATCGTTCCACCTATTATCTATTTTAAGCGAATGAGTAAACAACAGGAGGTGATCTCTTTGTCAAAAAGAATGTGCATCATGGGGATATTGTTGTTTATGGTATCCGCCCGGACACAGACAACGATGTTTAAGGTCGATACCACCCGCAATAATCTCGTCCAGTTTCATGCCAATCTGACGATCGGGGATTTTACCGCCACGACGTCTAACATCGAGGGGCAGGTAAGATGGGAGGAACCCGATACGCTGGCCACCAGTGAAGTGAATTTCAGGGTAGATCTGGCCTCATTCGACACCGGAATCGGGCTGCGCAATACCCACATGCGGGAAAAGTATTTGGAAACCGATCAATATCCCTATGCCGAATATTCCGGTTCGCTGACAGAGGTCACTGTGATTTCAGACAGTGTGCTAGAGATGGCCACCAGCGGAATCATAAAGATCCATGGCGTTGAGCAAGAATTCCAGACCACGGTAAAGGCAGAGCGCTGGCCAGCCAGTTTTCATGTCACGGATTCATTCGAGTTGAATATCAGTGATTACCAGATCAAACAACCCCGTTTTCTCTTTACGAGTATGGATAGAGTGGTCAGGGTAAAATTGTCATTTTATGTGAGCAGAACGTCAAACGTCATACATTAGTCGTCTGACGTCTGATGTCAGTGGGCAAACATCGAGTCAGAGCGAAAAATGCGAAAACAATTAAATAGGTCGAGTCATGAGCTTGACTTTATGCGAGATATAAGGAGCAGATTTCTTTTTTTTTTGTTGTCGGTTGTCTAGTACTCTGGGCCCCACTCTCTCTGCTCTATGCCCTCTGCCATATGCTCTGTCATCCGGTATAGGGGTGTATTTCGCAATTCACATTGACATCATCGCCGGTTTGTTGTAAGGCTTGTTTCCAGCCTTTGCGATCCAGTTTGGGAGGGATGATCACGATGGCCGACATGGTAAACAGGGGAGTGCCGCTCATTGGAGCCGGGGCCATAAATGTATCCATGGATTCGATATTGATACCCTGTTGCGCCAGATAATGAGTGATATGATGAATAATGCCTTCATGGTCTGCGCCATAGACCTTTAGCTGATAGGGCAACCAGCCAGCATAGCTGTCTTTGGTTCCGCTGGTGGTTTCCTTGATCACCACACTCAATCCTTGTTTATCCAGTCCGTTCAGCGCTTGACTCAGGGAAGATGATTTTTCTTGTGGCAGGCTCAAAAGCAGGATTGCGGCAAATTCACCGCCCAGATGGGCCATTTTGCTGGCTTCTACATTGGCCTGGTATTGCAAAAGGAGTTCTGTGATTTCGTCAACAAGGCCTATACGGTCGGCGCCGGTCAG
>WJME01000083.1 GCA_014728115.1 Candidatus Zhuqueibacterota bacterium
CGTCATAAGACCGTGCCTGCGCAAAACCCTTTAACGCTAAGGTCTGGGTGATGGCAGCTGTCAAGGTGGTCTTACCATGGTCTACGTGACCAATGGTACCGATATTCACATGCGGCTTTGTTCGCTGAAATTTTTCCTTAGCCATTTTTTTCCTCCGACTCTAAATGAAAATTTTAAGAGCGAGCCCACGACCAGGATTGAACTGGTGACCTCATCCTTACCAAGGATGCGCTCTACCGACTGAGCTACGTGGGCAAAAACAAAGAGCGGGAGACGGGACTCGAACCCGCGACTGACAGCTTGTAAGGCTGTTACTCTACCAACTGAGTTACTCCCGCATCCACAAAAGACAAAAAAATATCGGCTCGAGCCAGAGTCCGATATTTTTTTGAATGTGGGGAGAGGAGGATTCGAACCTCCGAAGGCGTCTGCCGACAGATTTACAGTCTGTTCCCTTTGGCCGCTCGGGCATCTCCCCGTATTGGAGCCACCAGCAGGAGTCGAACCCGCGACATCCTCATTACAAGTGAGGCGCTCTACCAACTGAGCTATGGTGGCCCGACCACCTGAGCTGTGCTACTTTAACAGCCTTATAATATAACAAATCAAATTTAAAATGCAAGAAAAAAATAGTGAATTCACAAATATTTCTACCCAAACCAGCATGGAAAAATTTCCATCACCCAGCACTCCCTTGTCCAGCCATTTTCGTCGCAAAACCCCCAAAATCTATCGAAAGGCTTTCAAGATCCATTGATCAGAGATAAAAACGACTGCCCTCTTTGGAATCCTCGATCTCCACGCCCCGCTTTTGCAGCTCGTCACGGATATAATCAGCCATCTGCCAGTTTTTGTCTGCTCTAAAGTGACTTCGTAACTCTAGCAGCAACTCGACAAAAGGCTCTGCAGAGACGGACTTTTCCTCTTTGGGCAACAGACCGAGAACATCTCCGGCCAGGGTAACAAATAAGTCCCGATATGCAGCCAATCCTTCGGTTGTCACGGAAACCTGGCCATCAAGAGCCTTGTTGATCTCACGACTGAAATCGAACAGAGCCGCAATTGCCAGAGGTGTATTGAAATCATCATCCATGGCTTTTTCAAAATCTGCTTTGACTCGATCGATGGTGACTTTGAGGGTAGAATCAGCTTGTGTGGCAAAGTCAGACTCATGACCCTGACTTTGCCTGACCAAACTTTTATAGGTTTTATGCAACCGTTCGAGTCCCTGAGCCGAGGCCTTTATGGCCTCATCGCTGAAATCCACCGGGGAACGATAATGGGTCTGCAAAATGAAAAAACGAAGCTCTTCTCCGCTAAATCTTTTCAAGGCATCGCTGACCGTGGTAAAATTACCCAGTGATTTGGACATTTTTACGCCATCCACCAGGACCATATTGTTGTGAAGCCAATAACGAACAAAGCGTTTGCCAGTGGCTGCTTCGCTCTGTGCGATCTCACATTCATGGTGTGGAAACTGATTCTCCATGCCACCGCCATGGATATCCAGCGTTTCCCCCAAATATTTCATGGACATCGCAGAACATTCAATATGCCAGCCCGGGTACCCCGGCCCCCAGGGACTGTCCCACTGCATCACATGCTCTGGCTCGGCTTTTTTCCACAATGCAAAATCAGCTGGATGACGTTTTTCAGGATTGACATCTATCCTGGCACCCGCTTGTTGCTCATCAAACTTTCGACCGGAAAGTTTACCATACTCTTGCCAGTTTGTGATGTCAAAATAGACCGATCCATTGGCCTCATATGCACATCCCTTTTGTAAAAGGTCCTGAACCAATTTGATCTGTTCAGGAATGTGAGCTGCAGCATGAGGGGATATATCGGGTCTTTGCACATTCAATGCATCCATAGCTTCAAAATATGCACGGGTATAGCGTTCTACCAGCTCCATGGGCTCGACTTTTTCTCGCTCAGCCCCTTTTAGAATCCGGTCTTCACCCGAATCGAGCAAGTGTCCCACATCAGTAATATTTTGGACATACCGGACGTTGTATCCACTATACCTCAGATAACGCACAATCACATCAAAAGAGACATAACTCTTGGCATGACCAATATGCGGATAATCATAAACCGTTGGTCCACATACATACATTCGAACTCGTCCGGGCACGAGGGGTTCAAAAATCTCTTTTTCTCTGCTCAAACTATTGTAAAGCCTTAACGACATGGACAGTTCCTTTCACCAACGATTTCAACATACCTTCAAGAGTGATGCCGGCATAAAAAGCAAGATCCCGGCTAAATAACTAGTCTATTTCATTGACCAACACGACAGCATGTGCTGCAATTCCCTCTTTACGGCCCACGAATCCCAGTCCCTCGGTCGTGGTCGCCTTGACAGACACCCTTTCCACCGGCAACCCGAGGGCCTCTGCCAATCGCGTTCGCATTTTGGGAATAAAGGGTGCCAATTTGGGGTCCTGGCACTGCAGTGTTGAATCCAGACAATAGGGAGCATAGCCTTTTTTGACCAAAAGATCGACCACGAACTTTAGCAGAGCAAGGCTCGAAGCACCCTTGTATTGCTCATCAGAATCCGGAAAATGCTGGCCAATATCCCCCAGAGCAACGGCGCCGAGCAAAGCATCGGAAACGGCATGACTAAGCACATCTGCATCCGAATGCCCCAACAATCCCCTGGGATGTGGAATCTCTACTCCACCTAAAATAAGGCTGCGGTTTTCCACCAAACGGTGCACATCATATCCATGACCTATTCTCATTTTGGGACCCACCGTTTGTGTATTTGTTCCGCCAAAAGCATATCTTCCTTTGAGGTAATCTTTATATTTTCATAATCTCCCATGACCACCTTGACCGATATTCCTATATTTTCCACCAGAGCTGTATCATCGGTGCTGAATCGCTGATGGGTAAACGCATATTCAAAGGCCTGCATGATTACATCATACCGGAATACCTGTGGAGTCTGCACTTGAACGAGGTGTTCTCTGGAGAGAGTTTCAGTAATCATATTATGCTCGACGCGCTTGATGGTGTCTTTGGGAGGAACACCGACCACAGCCGCTTTTTGCTCAGCTGCGGCCTCGATGACCCGTTCAAGCATCGCGTCACTGACAAAGGGTCTGACACCATCATGAATAAGAACCAGTTCAATGTCTTGTGAAAGGGCTCGCAATCCTTTATATACGGAATCGTGACGTTCTTTGCCCCCTGCTACGAGCTTGATGACCTTGGTCATTTGCCACTGCCCGGTGACCATGGGGTACAATGTTTTCAGGTCATTTTCAGGCACCACCAGCACGATTTCTTTGATGTCAGGGAAATCCTGGAATCGTTTGAGTGTCCAATATAAAATAGGCCTGCCCGATATTTCGAGATATTGTTTTCGTACCGGACTGGCCATTCGTTTCCCCTTGCCTGCAGCGACGATTATGGCCGCATGTTTTGCCAATGTCTGCATACCTTAAATCACCAACATTGCATCGCCATATCCGAGAAAGCGATATTTTTCCCGGCTGGCTTTGCGATAGGCTTTAAATACAAAATTTCTTCCGGCAAATGCAGACACCAGCATAAGCATGGTAGAGCTGGGAGGATGAAAATTTGTGATCATGCGATCGACAATTTTAAAATCGTATGGCGGAAAGATAAATTTATCGGTCCAACCGCTGCTCGGTTTGGCCCATCCTTCAGAGGTGACACTGGTTTCCAGGGCTCTGACAACACTGGTTCCGACGGCAACGACCTTTTTCTTTGCTTTCATGGTTTCATTAATCGTATCAGCGGCCTGATCAGATATTTCATAAAACTCGGAATCCATTTTATGACGACTGAGATCCTCTACAACCACTGAACGAAATCCTCCCAAACCCAAATGCAACACCAGTGGAACAATATTGATCCCTTTTTTCCGAACCTTGTCGAACAGGTCTTCGGTAAAATGAATCCCTGCTGTGGGGGCCGCAACAGCGCCGCGGTGTTTGGCATAAATGGTCTGATAACGATCTTTGTCAAAAGGTTCTGGTTCTCGCTTTATGTAGGGAGGCAACGGAGACTTGCCGATTCTTTCAACGATTTCATAAAAATCTCCGCCAAAATTGAATCGAACAACTCGTCCGCCTGATACCGTATTATCGATGACATCACATGCCAATTCATTACCGATGGAAAGTCGATTACCGACCCGGACTTTACGGGCGGGTTTCACTTGTACTTCCCACAAGCCTTGTTCCAGTTCTCGTAAAAGAAAGACTTCGACTTTGGCATCAGTTTTATCTTTTGTGCCTTCAAGACGTGCAGGAAACACTTTAGTTTCATTGATAACCAGACTATCCCCTTCCTGCATATAGTCAATCACATCAGCAAAAACGCCTTCTTCGATGCTTTCAGATTCCCGATTTAAAATCATCAAGCGGCTTTCATCCCGTTCCTCAGCCGGATACTGGGCAATCAACTTTTCTGGAAGATTATACTTGAAATCGGATAATTTCATGGCGCGGCACCCTCCTATTCAATCAATCTATCAGCTTAACAGTTCACCTCGAGTCGATTCAAGACCATATTTACCAGAGCGGGACTCGCTGATGACTGTGTTAATTCATAAATGTCATTCAAACAACAGGCCCTGTTGCGGTGATCGTGGATGGCGATTAAAATGATTGAACGCCAGCTCTGTGGCAACACGACCACGGGGTGTCCTGTTCAGCAACCCGTTTTGAATGAGATAAGGTTCATAAACCTCTTCGATAGTATCGGGTTCTTCACCGATCGCGACAGCCAGAGTATTTAATCCGACCGGACCTCCGCTGAATTTATCGATGACAGACAACAAGATTCGTTTATCCATATCATCCAGACCTTTTTCGTCAACGTCCAGCTGCTCCAACGCGCGACAAGCCTGATCATGACTGATAACCGATTCGCCTTCAATTTGGGCAAAATCCCGAATTCTGCGCAAGAGTCGATTGGCCACGCGTGGTGTACCCCGTGAACGTTTGGCGATTTCCATCGCTGCATTTTCTTCAACTTGCACATTCAGGATAAGTGCCGATCTCTTGACAACCATGGCGAGTTGCTGTACGGGATAATAATCCATGCGCAAAGAAACACCAAATCGCGCACGCAAGGGAGATGTGAGCAAGCCAGCACGGGTCGTTGCTCCCACCAGAGTAAATGGAGGAATCTGCAACTGAATAGTCCGGGCATTGGCTCCCTTGTCGATAATAATATCCAGTTTGAAATCTTCCATCGCAGGATAGAGATACTCTTCGACGACGCGATTCAATCGATGAATCTCATCGATAAACAATACATCCCGTTCATGCAAATTCGTCAACAACCCCGCCAGATCACCAGGCCGTTCCAAGGCTGGACCGGAAGTCACTCGAATTTGGCTTCCGAGCTCTTGTGCGATAATATGTGCCAGAGTCGTTTTTCCAAGTCCGGGCGGACCATGGAAAAGAACATGATCGAGGGGTTCGTTTCGCTCGAGTGTAGCCTGGATAAAAATATCGAGATTTTTACGAACCTTATCCTGACCGATAAAATCCCGCAATTGTTGGGGTCTGAGAGTCAGATCAAAGTCAGTTTCACCGGTCAAACGATCAGGATATGTAACACGATCTTTATGTGACAAAACAAATCCTATTTATGTTGTAACGCACTGCGCACGAGATCTTCGACATTCAGCTCGGCTTCATTTTGCTTAACAGCCTTGTTTATAGACTGACGTGCTTCAGCTTCTGTAAAACCCAGGGATACAAGAGCTTGTAAAGCTTCTTGCATAATCTGCCGGTCTGCTTTTGACACCTGAGAAACAGGTTCTGCGCGTGTCGCTGCCTTGTCTTTGAGTTCCAGCAAAAGCTTTTGCACGGTTTTTTTGCCCAATCCCGGCACCCGCTCCAATGACAGGTTATCTCCTTCCGCAAGATAGCGATATAATTCTGCCACAGGTGCGCTCGACAATATGGTCAATGCAAGACGTGGGCCGATCCCGGAAACCGAAAGCAGATCCAAAAAAAGTTCTCGTTCCTGCAGCGTTGCAAAGCCGAATAATGTTAAGGCATCTTCACGAACATGAAGGTGAGTATAAAGTTGAGCTTCTTTTCCAATTTCAGGCAAAGTCTCATAGGTGGGGACCGGAATATGAATGAAAAAACCAACTCCATGGACTTTTAACACCACTTTTGAGGGGTGTTTTTCCTGCAATTGTCCTTGAATATGTGCAATCATCGGATCAGAGTCCTTCAGGCTGCTAGATCACCGGCATTCTTTGTTGGCATTCGTTATGACCGATCCCAAACGATGGGCATGACAGAGAGCAATGGCCAAAGCATCAGAAGCATCGAGAGGCGAAGGTGGATGAGAAAGATTCAACAATCTGGTGACTCCAGCTCTCACTTGCTCTTTGGATGCGTTTCCATATCCAGTAATCGCCTGTTTGACTTCCCGTGCAGAATAGGCAAAGACTTGCTTGTCGAGATTTAACGCAGCCAGTACAGCTGCACCTCGTGCTTGACCTAACTTGAGAGCGGACTTGAAATTCTTTCCATAGAATACGTCTTCAAAGGCGACATGCTCGGGGTCATGCTCTTGCATGAGATCGGTGATCTGGTCATAGATCAACTTGAGTCTCTCATTGAAATCGCGTCGAGAAGAACATCGTAAACAACCTGCGTGAACAAATGTGTACTGACTTGCGCTCGCCAGAATCAATCCATACCCAGTGTTTTGACTGCCCGGATCAACACCTAGAATGACCATCATCGAATTAACTCAATTCCTCAATGAGTGCTTCATCGATATCGAAATTGGAAGACACATTTTGCATATCATCGTGCTCTTCTAGTGCATCCATCAGCTTTAACATCGCTTCGGCTTGTTTGCCTTCCAATTTAACGGTATTGGTCGGTTCCATAGCGATTTCTGCAGATTCGTAGGGTATGCCCGTTTCTTCGAGGGCTTTTTTAACCGATTCCAGAGCTGAAGGTTCACAACTCAGACGAAAGACCTCATCTTCATTTTCAATATCTTCGACACCGGCATCCAGTGTAGCCATCATAAGGTCGTCCTCGGTCGTGCCTTGGCTGGGCACGACGATTACCCCTCGTTTATTAAACATCCACGCGACACTGCCATTCTCACCCAAACTCCCCCCATATTTACTGAGGAGATGACGCAACTCGGCCACAGTACGATTCTTATTGTCCGTCAGGGTTTCCATATACAATGCAGCTCCCCCGGGGCCGTATCCTTCATACACAATTTCCTCATAAACCACGCCGGGCAGTTCTCCGGTACCCCGCTTTATGGCCTTTTCGATGTTGGCCACCGGCATATTGGCTGCTCTGGCAGCAGTCATTGCACTACGCAATCTGGGATTGGAATTTTCATCTCCTCCCCCCATGCGAGCGGCAACCGTAATTTCCTTGATCAGTCTGGTAAACACCCGGCCACGGGCAGCATCAGCCTTGGCCTTTTTTCGCTTGATGGTACTCCATTTAGAGTGTCCGGACATATTGCCTCCTAAAAACAAACCCGTATCCCACTGAAATCAGAGGAGACGGGAAAACTGTATGATTTAAAGCAGAAAATACCAAATTAAAGTAATAATTCTAAATATAATAAAAAAAACGCCCGATTACAAATAAAAAATCGGACGCTGGCAAAGGCCGAAGAAAAATCTGTCTTTCAGGGATAGGTGGGGGGTGAATTTTCCTCGGGAGCAGGAGATTCCAGAGAATCAGATATCGCCTCTTTTTCAAGAGAGCGTGTATTGATGATGGTTCGTATCACCCAGGCATCAGGATACCCTTGTAATGCAAGGCGTTCTTTATATCTCTCTGCTTGTGACCGAGTGGTAAAATCGCCCACACGTACTTTGTAATAAGGATTATCGTAGGATAGATAAACGGGTTGCTCGAGATCCAAAAGTGCTTCACTGCGTATCAATCTGGCTTCCTCTTCATCCCGCGTAGAAACGAGTTGCACCCGAAATCCATTAATTCTTTTTTCGTCGCTCTTTCCTTTATAGCCCTTAACCCAGCCTTCCAGATCAAATGGTTCTTCTTTTTGTATCGGTTGAACACTGAATTGATCGTATTCACCCAATGTCATGGGATCAAAGGTCTCGACAATCTCGGGCGGTTCTTGCTTTTTTGTGGTCTCGTCCGGCAGAGGCTGACGCTCCGGTTGACTGCCGGCACAAGCCAACATCAGGGAGACGACTAGATTCAGCATGATATATTTTTTCATCATTTTCCTCACAGTTGCAAAAAACAGACTGTCAATTTATACAAATGATTACTGAAAATCAATATATTTATACTTGCTTTTCAAATCAGACTCTCTTATAATAAGATGAAAGAGTCTATTGATGCGAGAGGTCCAAAATTATGGAAAATATGGATACATCACATGTGGATTTAGCACAGCTTCCCTCACTCATTGAAACACTTGAAAAAAAAATCAAAGCTTCACCAGCAGCGCAGACCATGATGACTTTGGGGAATGCCTATTATTTATCAGGAGCGATTGAAAAGGCGATTGCAGTCTTTGAACGAGTGGTCACAATGAATCCTAAACTCGCCTATTCATATTATTATCTGGGGATATGCCATTACCGTGCGGCCAGACTCAAAAAAGCGATCGGAAATTTGCAAAAAGTGATCGAGCTTTCACCCGATTTTGTCATGGCCTACTATTGGATGGGGATTATCCACTGGCATCTGGGACAATTCCAAAAAGCACGATCCTGTTTTGAAGAATTGCTCAAAAGAAATTCAGAATCGCCCATCGCACATTTTCATGCTGCCCAGGCATGTATGGATGATCACGCCTACGAGTGTGCGGTAAACCATCTGGAAGCACTTTCACAAATAACAAAAGATGATTCGAAAGTTTTCTTTTTATTGGGTCAATGTTACTATCGTCTAAATAAAACGGATTTGGCCATAAAGGCTTACAAGCGTGCCCTAAAGCTCTCGCCGGAAAATCAAGAGATCCGCAAAGCCTTGAACTATCTAACCGAAGTACAAGAGCCCTAAGCGCCACATTCCTGTTCGACACTGATATTTAATGTCAATAATGAAACAAGCGTTATATTGGAGGAGAATATGAAGCAAGAACATGCTTCCTGGTTACAAATGTACAAAAAAGCCAAACACCCGCTACAGGATGTCGAGGAACCCAACCTCATGCGGGATATGTTTCCTTATGAAGAGGTGCCAAAAACATTTTTTGATGGTCAAACAGTGGATGCCAGGCCGGCACCCGAAATTTGGATGACCGACACGACCTTTCGCGATGGTCAACAAGCCCGTACCCCATATACCCTCGAACAAGTTTCGAAACTGTTCGACTTGATTCACCGGCTCTCTGGCCCAAAGGGGGTGATCAGACAATCGGAATTTTTTATCTATTCGGATAAAGACCGGGAAGCACTCGAGGAAGTCCGGAATAAAGGATATGAATTCCCTCAAGTCACTGCCTGGATTCGGGCCAATCCCAATGATCTGGAACTGGTCAAAAAGATCGGAATCAAGGAAACCGGCCTGCTGACCTCTATATCCGATTATCATATTTTTCTAAAATTCAAAAAAACCAGACGCCAGGTGTTGGATTCGTTCATGCAAGTCGTTCGGGCAGCCGCAGAAGCAGGCATGGAAACGATTCGTTGTCATTATGAGGATGTTACGCGGGCAGACTTTTGGGGCGCTGTGGTACCGTTTACCGAAGAGCTACTAAAATTTGCAGCACTATCCGGTTTGAAAATCAAAATCCGTCTGTGCGATACCATGGGCTATGGCTTGCCCTATCCGGGTGTTTCCTTGCCGCGCTCTATTCGCAAAATCGTCTATTATTTGCAAAACGAATTTGGCATTCCTTCAGAAAATTTGGAATGGCATGGACATAACGATTTTCACAAAGTTCATATCAACTCGATTACCGCATGGCTCTCGGGCGTCTCTGCAGTGAATGGCACCATTCTGGGTTTTGGAGAACGCACCGGCAATTCCCCGCTCGAAGCGCTGGCAGTGGAATATACCTCTCTGACAGGGAGTTCAAATGGTATGGATTTGACGGCAATCACAGATATCGGCAACTATATGAGAGAAATCGGCACCCAGGTTCCGGTCAACTTTCCATTTGTCGGAGAACGTTTTAATGTAACTATGGCAGGCATCCATGCGGATGGCGTGATTAAAAATGAAGAAATTTACAACATCTTTAACACGGCCAAAATCCTCAAACGTCCATTGGGTGTAAACATTACCAATCGATCTGGAATCGCAGGTGTAGGATTCTGGGTCAATCAACAACTGGAAAAGCGGGGCAAGCCCCGGGTGGATAAACGAGATCCACGGGTGGCAGAAATTTTCAGCTGGGTGGATCAACAGTATGAACAAGGCAGAGTGACCGCAATATCGCCTGAAGAAATGATGGAGCAATTTAAAAAACATTTTGACAATTAACAGGTGGCTGGACAATTTACCGAAAACAGCGCTGCAATGCCAAAGATTGATCATGACAAGCTCTTTGTATATGGCTCTCTGAATGATGATTATCATTTACAGCTTATCACCGGACGAATCTTTGCCAGCGAAAAAGCGGTTCTCCATAATTATCGACGGATCCATCCCAAAAGCGGGTACCCATTTGCCCTGGCCTGGCGTGGCTCAAAAATAGAAGGCAGACTCATCTATAATGTCACGCCTGCTGATTTTGAGAAAATCGATGATTATGAAAGTGTTGGCAATTTATATGAACGCATCCCTGTTAAAGTATGGTGTAAGGAGAGTTTCCTGGATTGCCAGACTTATATAGGAAAACCCAAAGCACTCAAGCCATTTTTTAGCAGAGACATAGAAAGCCGCGACCGGATAGAGGAACATATAGAAAACCGGGTCAACCAGTATGTAGAGTCAAAAACAGATCAATTTCTCGATTATGACCGGGATTCGCTCCCGCTTCGAGTGACCAAAGAACTCTTGTCAGAAGAAGTACATTCACTCGTAAGACAATATTTTCAAGACGTGGGATTACCCCCGTTTATTATCAAGCATGAGATCGAAAAAGCCAGCACTCCCAGCCTAGAGTGGCTTCAGAACGATCAAAAAGCTCAGACATATTTTGACAGCTATATGCGACTAGCTGTCAAATTTATGATTTTCAACCAGCTGGAAGAAAAGTTCAGGCGGTATTTCCGATCTCATGTCAAAGTAACCGACGCATACTATCTCCACACCATTTCAGCTATGATGGCATTAAAATTGATGGAAACACATCGACACGAGTGGAGAAATGCCTGGAACCACCTCGGGCTGGCGCAATATGAACCTACTGTTGAATATGTCGATTATGCTGTTGCAGCCATCTATATCGCGGAACAACTCTTTACATTGCCAAGAGCTCGGAATGTCGTGGACTGGGTACGTGCAAACAGACGGGTTGGCACCTTGCCGCTGGGCGCAGAACTGGAATTTTCTAATCTCGGTGTCCGGGCAATCAAGGCAGCCGAAGCAGAAGATGCTGAATTTGATTCTTTTTACTATTTTTACGATTTTGATCTCATGCGCCGCGCCTGGAAACTAGGCGGTCATGTCGACGATCACGGATTTCTGACCTCGGCTCAAAATCGTACCCGTGGTTTCCTGGAACTGGCATTCGGGCGCTACAAGCTGCTCGGTGACGTTTCAAAACCGGCAACGCAAGATGGATGGATCCTATCACAATTAATCAGCCTGGCAACCCACTTTATTGAAGTCAGGCCCCATAGTCTCCACATCAGCTTGCAAACACCGGCGAATACCAGCTTTCAAAAAATCACAAATCCGGAATACTTTCTCTGCCTCTTGTTATTGGGCGGAGACCTGCGCAAGGACCCATATGGCAAAATGCGTGAAATGAGAATCTATCGAGGAGAGATTTTACACCCTGATGTGGGGGTTTTCATTTCACGATTGAATCGTCACCATACATCGCCGGATGATAAAAGTTGGAACTATGTTATTGAATATCAGTTTCCAAGGCTTTATTTCGATTATGATTATCAACCCTTGATCATGGCTTTGAAAGGTTTTCAGCTGGCGGCAAATCCTTATCCCTTTAAAGAATACAAGGATTGCCCGTATCAGGAACTCCATGATGAAATCGAAACGTCACTCATTCAATGGGCTGCTTATCCGACTCCTGTTTCGCAAAAAACCATTGACGATTTTCTCATTGTGGTCGAACAGGGACTGGATAAAGAATCCCGACAAATGGGCACCGAGTACACAAAGTATGTACAAAGAATATTGGGTCGTATTGAAGAACAACTAAAAAGACGAAATAAACGAGTCATTCGTTACCATGACGCAAAACATGAACGAGTTGATACAGACTCTGGAACGAAATAAGGATGATCTCATAGAGTCGATCTGCAACCAATTGCAAAAGCTCAATCAATCCCATTATGAAATGATCGACTATGAAAGCCATCATGACCGCGAGGAAGCGTTCCTGAATGCTTTTTTGGATTCCATACAGTTAAATAGTCCAAAGCATTTCTATGAATATATGGAAAAGCTGGCACAACAAAGGAGCGATGAGGGATATAGCCTGCGTGAGGTACAAGAAGCTGTCAATATCGTGGAACAGAGCATATGGGATCACCTGGTCTCAGAAAAACCTGCTTATTTCGATTTGATCGAGATGCTCAGGATTACGGTCTATTTTTTCGGACAGGCAAAGGATCATCTTGCACAAGTTTACCTGCAAAGAGCACAAGAAGCCCAGGCTGACCTGCAAGGACTTAAACAAAAATTCTTTGTCTATAAAAAAGAAAAACAGGACGATAATGCACAGGATGATACCTATTGATCCCGAATCGGCTCAAGATGGTTTGATATAGAAACTATGATAGGAGTTAAAATGTCAAATTCGAACAGCTATCAAGGGTCTAGAGATACCCTGCAGATAGGGGATCAGGCAGTGGATATTTATCGCCTGAGTGCCCTTGAAAAAGCCAATATTGCCAATGTTTCATCTCTTCCGTTTACGATCAAAGTACTCGTCGAATCCGTGTTACGAAATTACAATCACAAAGAAATCAGTCAAGAGCATATCCATCAAATAGCGAACTGGTCGCCCCGTGCCACTGAGCAATCCGAAATACCTTTCAAACCCGCCCGGGTCCTTTTGCAAGACTTTACCGGTGTCCCGGCTCTTGTGGATCTGGCTGCCATGCGCAACGCCATGAAAAAATTGGGGGGAAATCCGCAGGCAATCGAGCCCCTCATTCCATCGGAATTGGTCATAGACCATTCGATTCAGGTCGATGCCTTTGCCAATCCTGATGCGCTGAAACTCAATATGCAATTCGAATTCAAACGGAACCGGGAAAGATATGAATTTTTAAAATGGGGACAGCAAGCATTTAAAAAATTCAAAGTCATTCCCCCTGGTGTGGGCATCGTTCATCAAGTCAATCTCGAATATTTTGCCCGTGGAGTGTTTACTGAATACGTCGATGGCAAACTGGTGGCCTACCCCGATAGCCTCGTAGGAACTGATTCTCATACCACCATGATCAATGGGTTGGGTATAGTGGGCTGGGGCGTCGGGGGGATCGAGGCCGAGGCGGTCATGCTGGGGCAGCCAATTTATATGCTGATGCCCCAGGTAGTGGGGTTCAAATTGTATGGGCAATTGCCTGCCGGTGCCACGGCCACAGATCTAACCCTGGTCGCGACACAGATGCTGAGAGAAAAAGGAGTGGTAGGGAAATTCGTTGAATACTATGGCCCCGGATTAAGCCATATGACGCTGCCCGACAGAGCCACCCTTGCCAACATGTCACCCGAATATGGAGCGACAATGGGCTTTTTCCCCATGGATGAAGAAGCCATGAATTATCTCCTGCGCACCGGTCGCAATCCGGCACATGTCGACCTGGTTAGGGCCTATCTCAAAGAGCAGGGCCTGTTTCGAACCGATCAAACCCCAGATCCTGAATTCTCGGATACGCTTGAACTGGATCTAAGTACGGTTGAACCCAGTCTGGCCGGTCCCAAAAGACCCCAGGACCGGGTCACATTAAAAGAGATGAAATCATCTTTTCACTCGGCACTCAAAGCCCCTTTTGACAAACGCGGATTTCAGCTATCTGAGCCGGAAATGAGCAAAAAAACAACGGTAGCGCTTAAAACAGGTGAAAAATCAGAATTGAAACACGGTTCTGTGGTCATCGCCGCAATCACAAGCTGTACCAATACCAGCAATCCGTCTGTCATGCTGGCAGCCGGACTGCTCGCACAAAAAGCGGTTCAGCGAGGACTTTCGGTCCCTGCTCACGTCAAGACCAGCCTGGCTCCGGGATCAAGGGTCGTCACCGAATATTACCGGGAAACCGGCCTTGATTCCTATCTGGAGACATTGGGATTCCACACCGTCGGTTACGGTTGTACCACATGTATTGGAAATAGCGGTCCGTTACCCGACATCATTGCCCAGGCCATAAAAGAACATGATCTTGTGGCTGCGTCTGTTCTCAGTGGCAATCGAAATTTCGAAGGAAGAGTCAACCCATGGACAAAAGCCAATTATCTCGCCTCACCTCCCCTGGTAGTAGCCTATGCCATTGCCGGTACCGTAGATATTGACCTTATCAACGACCCCCTGGGTGTGGACCAAAACGGCAATGCGGTCTATCTGAAAGAAATCTGGCCGCATGACCAGGAAATCCTTGAACTCGCAGAATCTGCTTCCAATCCGGAGACTTTTAAAAAGATGTACAAAGATGTCAATTCATTTAATCCGGAATGGAACAAAATCTCTACATCAGAGGGAGACTTGTACCAGTGGCAAAAAGAATCCACTTATATTCAAGAACCCCCGTTTTTTACAGATCTCGAGCCAGAAGCAAAACCCATCTCCCCGATTGAAAATGCCCGGGTTTTGGTCTACCTGGGCGATTCCGTGACCACAGATCACATTTCTCCGGCAGGGGCCATTCCTGAAGAGAGCCCGGCTGGCCGATATCTGCGAAATCATGGTGTGGAATTTAAAGATTTTAACTCGTTCGGCTCTCGGCGAGGAAATGACCAGGTCATGGTACGGGGAACGTTCGGCAATATTCGCTTAAAAAACAAACTTGCCCCGGGAACTGAGGGAGGGGTGACACGACATATACCGGATGGCGAACAGATGTGGATCTATGACGCAGCGCAAAAATACGAGCAAGAAAAAGTTCCCTGTATCGTGCTGGCAGGGAAGGAATATGGAACCGGCAGTTCCAGAGATTGGGCTGCAAAGGGCACATTGTTGCTCGGCATCAAAGCAGTCATTGCTGAAAGCTTTGAACGTATTCATCGCAGCAATCTCGTTGGCATGGGAGTTCTGCCATTGGAATTCAAAAAAGGCGATTCTGTTCAGTCACTCGGACTCGATGGCACAGAAAAATACACTCTTCAAATCGATGACACTCTTGTACCTCAGCAGCTGATCGATGTCATTGCCAGGTCTAATGATGGCCTGGAAAAAAAATTCCAGGTAAAAACAAGGATCGATTCACCCATCGAAGTGACATATTACCGCAATGGCGGAATCTTGCAGACCGTGCTTCGTCAAATGTTACCGGCCAGTACCCAGAATCAAACCGGGCCAAGCATCTAAAATGCAAGTGGGTATTCCGGCAAATCCGTTCGATAACTCTTTAGGGAGGAGATATTATGGCCAAAATCGTATCAGATGAAAAATTATCCCTGTTTGTTGCTAAAATTTTTCAGGCATATGGCTTGCATCAAAAAGAAGCGGAAATTTGTACTTCTGTTCTTGTCGAATCGGATCTCAGAGGAATTCCTTCGCATGGTGTAGCCAGACTCAAGCGGTATACCGATGGCATGGATTCGGGCCTGATCAGAGCCGACGCAAGACCGGAAATCGTCCAGGAAGGGCCCTCTACGGCCACTGTTGATGGCAATGGTGGATTGGGACAAATCATAGGGCATTTTGCCACCGAGCTGGCAATCCTGAAAGCACAGGATACCGGGGTAGGAGTGGTCAGTGTTCGCAATAGCAATCATTATGGCATTGCAGGTTATTATGCCCAGATGATGCTGAAAAAAGAGTTACTCGGGATCTCTATGACCAATTCAGCACCTTTGGTCGTTCCCACGTTTGGAAAAGAGATGGTGATTGGTACCAATCCTATCAGTCTGGCTGCGCCAACACACAAACAAGAGCCTTTTTTTCTGGATATGGCCACGTCTGTGGTCCCGAGAGGAAAACTCGAAGTTTATGAGCGTGAGGGAAAAGATCTACCAGAAGGATGGGCGGTGGATGAAAGCGGTAAAACCACTCAAGACGCTGGTAAGGTGCTGCAGAATATGCTCGGCCGTACAGGTGGCGGAATTCTGCCGCTGGGTGGTGAAGGAGAACTTTTTAGCGGCTATAAAGGGTATGGAATGGCTGTAATGGTGGATATTCTCAGCGGTGTGTTATCCGGCGGAGCCTATGCAAACAGGGTGTATGCCAAAAAAGAGGGCAAAACAATCCCTCCAAATGTCTGCCACTTTTTCCTGGCTCTTGATATCGAACGTTTTGTTGATCTCGAGGTTTTCAAACAAAATATGGATGACCTTATTCTCTTGCTCAAAAATTCTGAAAAAGCAAAGGGGCAAAATCACATCTTTATTCACGGAGAAAAAGAATACGAAAATTATAGAAATCACAAAAGGAACGGCATCCCTTTGCAGGAAAAGGTCTATCAAATCCTTGAATCATTGGGCGAACAGCACAATATACTATTTGACATTTCAAAATAATGGTAAAGGCAAACCAGCTCTATGACAGGTCAAATGGAGCTTGTAATTGTATTCCTGCCCCCTATAAGAAAGGCAAGAGCGTCACGGGGTGGTTCACTTTAGCTCATGCATAACAGCAAGCTTTGGGAGAAAGATCATGAATGTTGCATTTATCGGACTGGGAATCATGGGCAGCCGCATGGCAAAAAACTTGCTTTACGCTGATCACCATCTCGTCGTGTATAATCGTACAAAACATAAAGCCGAGTCCATCATAGAACAGGGGGCAATCTGGGCCGACACCCCAAAAGAGGCTGTCAAGGAAAGAGACGTCGTCATCACCATGCTTTCCACTCCACAGGTCGTACACAAGCTGGCTGTGGGTAAGGAAGGTTTTTTACCGCACATGCCTAAAAACAGCGTATGGATCGATTGTAGCACTGTAGATCCGGCACTCAGTCGCCTCATGGCAACCAGAGCAGAACCCCATCGGGTAAGATTTATCGATGCACCGGTCGCCGGATCCAAAGAACCCGCAGAACAGGGAAATTTGGTTTTTTTAGCAGGGGGTGATAAAGGCGACGTAGAGGCAGTCAAACCGTTATTCGAAGCCATGGGAAAGGCTGTGGTTCATATCGGAGAGTGTGGCATGGGCACATCAATGAAAATGGTGGTCAATTCGTTGCTCGCGCAGTCGATGATGGCCTTTACCGAAGCCTGTAAATTAGGAAAAACATTGGGAATAGATGAAGAACAGCTATTCGATACATTGCTGGGAGGCCCGGTGGCAGCACCCTTTATTCGCTCCAAACGCAGCCATTTGGCCAAACAACTCGATGATACGGAATTTCCCCTGCAATGGATGTTGAAAGACTTGCACCTTGTATCTAAAACAGCATACGAGTCTGGCGTGGCCATGCCTCAAATGCAAATTGTCAAGGAGCTTTTTACACTCGCAAATGCAAGCGGTTGGGGAGAAAAAGATTTTTCTTCGATTTATCACTTTATGAACGAGTTGGGAAACAATTCCAAACAGTCACTCTAATACTCTTTTGTGTTGTTTTGATCTGACTTTAATTCCAGTGCCTTCAAGGCATTGATCTGGATCTGATGATGCGATCCGGTCCAAAGCACATTTCCATCCTTGTCCATGCAAATAGCTTGCGGAGATTCGTGTTTGATATTCAAATCTTTTGCGATAGCCTGACTCACTTGCCGATGTCCGATCACATCAACTGTGGCATATACTAAATCAATCTCCGCAGGCAAGGATTCGAGCCATTTGTCTACCCGTCGTTCAGCAGAATAGCTGATGGGACATACCGGACTCTGCTTGAAAATAAAACGGATTTTCTGCATGGATAAAAGCCTTTGCCAATGATCTATTGACTCCAGAGGATGAAAGTGCACTTTAACTCCTTGTCTTCTCATACCAAATCCACAATCGATCCAAAATCAGGATCATAAAGACGTTTATACGTCCTGATAGCAAAGCCATCCGTCATACTGGCAAGATGATCACAAATGATGCGAGCCCGTATTACAGGATCTGGCTCATTTGTCACCAAAAATTCATATTGTGCAGGCAACAATTTCATGGCTGGTTTTGTGTTTTTAATATACTGCTCCTCATAGGCCTTGAACAATTGTCGCAAAATATTGTCTTCTTTGAATTCGAGCTGATAAATCTGGGGTGAATGAAAGACCAAATCCACGGAAAGCTTTTTATAGAGTCTGGCTTCATCTTGAATATCAGGTTCGATGAATAGCCGATAGCAATAACGTTGGCTCAATTCAGACAAAAAATTTGACCAGGGCGTCAGACGGACGGCTCGAATAAACTCACCGATACGCGAAGCAAAATAACGATTGGCCCGTTGTTCAGAGATACTCACCAGCAGCTGTTCAACAATATGAGACTGGTGTGCATTCAGGGATTTGGTTGCAGCCCATCGCTGAATCAAATCGCTATGGAGGAAACCGGCACTAATACCGTCGACGATATCATTGATCGAATATGCTGTGTCATCGGCCCAATCCATGATTTGACATTCCACGCTGCGAAATGTATTCAACGCTTCGGTGGTCGTCAGATCCTCAGGTACAGGCTTTGAACCAAAAACAAAATCACGAAGGCTTTCCTGATCATCATACAAAAAATGATTGTCAGGATGTTCAAAATCGGAAAACAGGGCTTTGTACTTTAATATGCCGTCCATAAACGCACGGGTGGGATTCATCCCTTTACGACCCGCTTGATCCGAGTAGATGGTTTCAGTCAAGATTCTCAAAGTCTGGGCATTCCCCTCAAACCCGCCATATGATCTCATCAGAGAATTGAGTGTTTTTTCCCCGGCATGGCCAAAAGGAGGATGACCCAAGTCGTGAGCGAGACAGATCGCTTCGACAAGGTCCGAATCGATATAACACTCTATATTCAGATCGTCACTGGATTGCTGAAGGTAATAACAAAGAGAGCGCCCGATCTGAGCGACTTCAAGCGAATGTGTTAGACGAGTTCTGTAAAAATCATATTCACCTGACATAAACACTTGCGTCTTGGCTTGCAAACGACGAAAGGCCGACGTGTATATGATCCGATCCCGATCTTTTTGAAAAGGTGTACGCATGTCCTGACGTCTTGCGCGCTCTAGACATTCCGTATCAAATTCACGATAAAAAAGATTTAAACTCATGAAATATTTTCATTAAAATTACGCGGATTCAGACAACAGGGGTAATCGAACTCTGATTCAAAAGCTCGGGAATCCCAGGCCCAACGATTCAGCCGATTTGGGATTCCCGGTATGTTCATTATAACCTAACCCGGATAAACCGGAACCAAAAAGGTTTGTAAATTTCTAATCGAATTATTTAATTCTCCGAGAACATTATTCTTAGGAGATAAAATGACCTTGTTAACAGAACAGTACAAAGACCATATAGCCGGTATTTTA
>WJME01000084.1 GCA_014728115.1 Candidatus Zhuqueibacterota bacterium
AATAGTGAATATCAATGAATGATTAGATATTTCGATTAGAATGAACGCACTATGGTGCTAACCTGCCCTGTACCGGAAAAAGTCGAGTCTTTTTCTTAATATCTTTGTCGGAAAAGGGGGAGGGAGGAACTGTATGAAATGGATTTATTTCACGTTGTTTCTCCAATTTTTCACAATAGGTTTCGTCATGAGCAACGATTGTACCAAAATAATTATGGCTTTCAAATCACCCCGGCAAGAGGCGGATTGGCAAAGTATCGATGATGGGGTGATGGGCGGGATTTCACAAAGCACCTTTAGGATTCTTTCGGAACATATTGCAAAATTTTCAGGGACGGTTTCCCTTGCGAATAATGGGGGGTTCGCATCCGTACGAACGGGTCTTGATCGTATTGACTTGTCCGTTTGCTCGGGATTTAAAATTCGCGTCAAAGGAGATGGCAAAACCTATAGTTTTCGTGTCCGTCAGGATAACAATTTTGATGGTGTTGCTTATCAAATCAAATTCGATACGCTTAAAAATGAGTGGGTTGAGATTGACCTTCCCTTTGACCGGTTCGAGGCCACCTACCGGGGCAGGATGTTGTCAGATGCCAAGCCACTCGAGCCCAATCAAATTCGGCAAATTGGATTTCTCATTTCTGATAAACAAGCTGGTCGGTTTGAGCTGTTGATTGATTGGGTAAAAACAGTAATGACATCCGAAATTTCACCTGCCAGAGATTTAAGAAATTGATTATGGGCGAGAGCGGCCGGAAAGTCAAGATCATTTGACGGAACACATTTTTTAATAATTGACTCTAATTCTTTATGCCACTCTGAATGATTGCCCTAAAGGTTGAAATTCGTTCAAGTCCTGTTTTCTCAATTTTTCTCTGATTTGCCCGAAACGAGTGATGGTCTTTTTGGAATAAAGTCGTTCTCCACAATGGGTACAAACCTCAGCCTTGACAGTCACCACCGCAACATGATTTCCGGCCTTGAGTAGTTTTTCAACTTTTTTTGCTATCATTTCACCACCACAAACCGGACACTTTGCAAAAGGTGTCATTCTATTTTCTCCTGATTTTCCAGTCAATCCATCTATTGGGATCTGGCCGATAAACAAAAGTGTTAATATAAGCATATTCGTATTATATTTCTCTAATAAAAATGGCCGGCTGATCGAAACTGAAAATGATATCCTCGGGGTGACCTGTGGATTTACGACTTTTGCCTGGCGAATTCAGTACTTGGGAGGGTAACATTTTTACGCTGCCCTGCTGCTGGGACATGGTCTACAAGTCGATTGTAGACCATCTCGATGCCATGCCATTTGTGATTCTTGCCACATAGAATCCCTCGATGTCATCGGATTTGATGCCAAACAGGTTTGGCCGATCAAAAGGGTTCCTCTCGCTTTTGCTGAAAAGATTTATCACTCTTTATACTTTACTTTTGTTTGGATTTGGCGTTTCCCATTACATGCCGAATAATCCTTCAAAGGCACATCTGATCATATCAATTTGCTGAGTAATGTTTTTAGATCGCTGTTACCTGAGGCGATAATTATATTTCCCTTAACAATTGACATTTACTATAAAATTTTGGATATTCTATTAATTGACTTGATTCATTCCTGAACTGAATATCTCACGTAAAGCCGCTACGACGCAAAGGGAAATGCAATACAAGGTTAAACTGTCTTTGCTCAATGATTACTGAATATGGCTTTTTTATCACTGTTGTATACCATTACATTTGAATGGTATCGGAGACTGCTCTATCCTTTCGACTTTCCTTTGCTAGATCAACCAAATATTCACTTTTTTATGACTGGAGGGACAGCATATGGATTTAAAAAGCCATCAACTGGATCGCAGAGCTTTTCTTGAAAAAAGCACTAAACTGGCTATGGCGACCTCAGCTCTGACGCTGGGGAGTCATTTGCAAGCAAGCGCACAATCCGGTAAAAAACTGAAATTGGCCCTGGTCGGAACAGGGAGCCGGGGGTCCGCAACATGGGGCAGGGCCGTGGTCGAGCGTTACAGTGATCAGGTCGAGTATGTGGCCTTGTGCGATATCAATCCCGAACGCGCTGAATATGCAAAAAAATATATGGGTGTGAATGTACCTGTCTATCACGCTACGGATTTTGAGCGCATGATCCAGGAAGCACGTCCTGATACGGTAATCGTAACGACAACCGACTGCTTTCATGCCCATTATGCGACAAGAGCCATGGAGCTGGGTTGTGATGTGATCTGCGAAAAACCTCTGGCCACAGAGGCCGAACAATGCCAAAAATTATTGGATACCGAAAAGGCGACCGGTAAAAAACTGATTGTCACCTTTAATGCCCGGCATGGTACAACCTCTGAAGCGATCAAGAAAATCATCGCCGGCGACGAACTGGGCAGGATCATCTCTGCGGAATTTCAGGAATATCTGGATATCAGCCATGGCGCGAGCTATTTCCGGCGCTGGCATGGCAAAATTCGTTTTTCCGGCTCGTTGTTGGTACACAAGGCGTCCCACCATTTCGATCAGATGAACTGGTGGCTGGATGCCGAACCTGAAGAGGTACATGCGTTTGGCAAGGTTGCGTTTTATGGCAAGAACCACTCTTTCCGATCCAGGAACTGCCGGTCATGTCCTTATCAGGAAAAGTGCGATTTTTATTGGGATATCACCCAGAGCCAGAGAATGATGGATCTGTATGTTGCTCATGAAGAGGTGGATGGCTATTTGCGCGACGGTTGTGTATGGGACAATGATATCGATTCCTATGACTCGATGACCGTGGAAGTCAAATACAGAAACGGGGTCATCCTGGGATATTCTTTGAATGCCTATATGCCCTATGAAGGACAATTTATCGCTTTTAATGGTGAAAAAGGACGATTGGATGTATTCAATTATCCGCGTCCCTGGGAACCGGAATCGCCCGATTTTCGCTTGTCCCTCAATTTCAAAGAACCCCGTACCTGGACGCCCGAGCCTCCCAAAGATGCCCACGGCGGTCATGGAGGTATGGATGGCAGTCTCAAAGATTTGATCTTTTTGGAAAACCAAAAGGATCCCCTGGAACAACTGGCAGGCAGCCGCGCCGGTGTCATGTCCAGTCTTATCGGTATTGCCGCACGAAAATCCATCGAGACCGGAGAGCGGGTCAAAATCGCCGACCTGATCGATATTCCGTTAGCCTGGCGCTTTTAAGAAATTTGTGGTGCCTGCCAACTATGGCCTGTCGGCATCACAAAAAGTGTTTTGCTGGGGAAAATTTTGACGTTTTATCATGAGATAGGAGAAATCGATATGTCAAAATTGAATAGACGAGAATTTTTTTCAAACAGTGCCAAATTCGCAGCAGCAACTTCAGCCCTTACTCTGTCCACCCAAGCTGCAAATGCCCAGCCTGTACAGCATACACCCGAATTTATCATCGACTCCCATATTCATTGTTATGGAACCGAAGAGTGGGTGAATGACATGGTGCGAATCTATCGTCCCAAAAAAGTCATGGCCTGTTGTCTGACCTGGATGAAAGATATGGAATTGATGAAGGATGCCATAAAGAGCTACCCGGATTTGTTTATCGGCTATGGACGGGTTACTCCCGATGATCCCAACGCAGTTCGTGAAATCGAGACGTTCAAAAAGAACGGATTTGTGGGCATGAAATTTCACAGTCCACAAAGGAATTGGGATGATCCCCTCTATTTTCAGCTCTACCGGTTATGCGAAGAGTATGGTCTGCATACCCTGTTTCATACCGGGATCTCGAGCCATCGAATCAAGGATGAACCCCAATGGGGATCCTCATCGCGAATGAGACCCATGTATCTGGACACTATTTGCCGGCTGTTTCCACGTCTCACGGTCCAGGGCGCACATCTGGGTAATCCCTGGTATGATGAGGCGGCCGAGGCAGCGCGTTGGAATCCGAATCTCTTTTTCGATGTCACCGGTTCTACTCTCTTGAAATTCATCAAACTGGGACGCCTCGATCGTATGAGCGAGATTCTCTGGTGGTCCAGCGATGAGGCAGAAGACAATCCTCATACTCTCAAAGGCGGGCCCGGAGCCTGGGAGCATATCCCGTTTGGAACGGATGAGGCTCCTACCGGTCTGGAAGCGAATATCGAGCGTTTTCAAAAAATGCTCGATGCCAACAATGTGCCTGTGCCGGTAAGAGACAAAATGTGGGGATTGACGATTGCCGAGATACTTGGAATCGATCCCAAAACGCGGAAATTCAAACGGCAGAGCTGAAAACCTATTGCAAAAAAGGCAGTTCGAGCATTCTACAGGATAATCGCTATGCAGAAAAACGCTTCTTCTGATAAAAATTCAACCCCATCGTCCGGGACTCGGTTATATAAAAAGATCGGTCTCGCTTTATTGGCCGTAGGGCCCGGTCTTTTTCTGATCGGCTATAATATCGGTACCGGCAGCGTCACCACCATGGCCAAGGCCGGAGCCGAACACGGCATGGCTTTGTTCTGGGCTCTGGTACTTTCCTGCGTTTTTACCTATATCCTGATGGTCGCCTATGGCCAGGTGACCCTGGTCACCGGCCATACGGCGCTTTATAACATTAAAACCAACTTTCGCATCGGACGGATTCTGGCACTTTATATCATCTTCGCTCTGATTCTTGGTGAACTTTTGGCTCTCATGGGCATCATGGGCATCGTGGCCGAACTGCTTCAGGAAGGATCCCGGCTTCTCTTTGGCGGCTCAGGCCTTGAGCCGGTGTGGATCATTTTGGTGCTGGTCATTGCCCTGTATGCGCTCTTTTGGGTTGGCCGGTATCAGGTATTTGAAAAAATCCTCACCGTCTTTGTCATTCTCATGGGACTCTGTTTTATCCTGGTCTTTTTTATGGTCAAACCCAGCCTTTCTGTGATCGTGTCCGGCCTTGTTCCGCGTGTCCCTGATGTGCCAGGTGCATTTGGATTGGTGGCGGCCATGGCCGGGACGACCTGTTCGGCAGCGGTATTTATCGTCCGCAGCACGGTGGTCGCCGAAAAAGGCTGGGGGATCGATGATCTCAAACAGGAAAAAAAAGATGCCCTGGTTTCGGCCAGTATGATGCTCTTTCTCAGTGGGATCATCATGGCCGTGTCTGCCGGTACCCTCTATGTGATGGGACTCAAGCTCGATAATACCATCGAGATGATTCAATTGTTCGAACCTATCGGAGGAAAAATCGCCGCCTTTATTCTCATCCTCGGCATTGCCGGCGCAGGAATCTCTACAGTGTTTCCCATCATTCTCATTGCACCCTGGATCATCAGCGATTATACAGGCAGACCCCGGGATATTCATTCACCGCTTTTTCGGATCCTCGGATTGGTTGGTATCCTGTTTAGCTTTGGGATGCTGTTTCTTGAACAACGGCCCCCGGCGCTGATGGTCTTTAGCCAGGCATTTCAGGCCTGCATTCTGCCTGCGGTGGTGTTGCCTATCTTTTTTCTGGTCAACCGGGAATCTGTCATGGGAGAGCACCGGGCAAAACTGCAAACGAATATCGGCATATTTGCTGTGTTTCTGTTTTCACTGCTGACAACCTGGTTCGCCATCACTGAATTATTATAACTTGCGGGTCATATTTGAATCCCTCTTTGATGATGACTGTCAATCCGTTGATGAATAAAATTGGAGAAATAATGAGAGTTATTTCTTGTCAAACCATGTTATGTATCCTTTTTATAACTGCCCTCTTTGGTGGACAAAAGGCAATGTCGCAAAACACCCCTGATCAGGGATCTCCCATACACATCGAATTGGCAGAAAAAAACGGTTTTGCCACCATGACCCATACCGGGCACCAAAACAACCGTATTGGCTATCGCTTTCATGAGCATGAGCCCATTGAATTTGGCAAAGTCCCGCTTTCTGAAAGCCAGGCAAATATCGATGCAGATGAAATGAACAGATTGGAAGACGAGTATAAAAATTCGTCCCAGGTATTTGTTTACACTGAACATATTGAAAAGGACGAGGCCTGGGTCAAACAGGACTGGACGTTTTACATGAAACCGGTAAAGGATGGCGTGGAAATTCTTCTGACTATCCGGACCTTCAATCAAGGACTGCCGGCTTATTATGGTATCCAGCAGTGTTTTCGACTTGGCGGTGAGTCCAATAACGAATGGCGCCGTAAAATCGCCAATACCCCGGCATTCAGTGAATACGAACTCTGGCGTCGCCAGTCAGGAGATAAGAAAAGTCTGACCCGGGTGATGCGCAATCAAACGTGGCAGGTGATACCCGCAGATGAAAAAACACTCGGTGCACGAACTCCAATGGGGATGGCGATCGATGATTTGCGTACCCGGGGAAATCTCATGCTTGAGGTGGGCCCTTACAAAGCCGTAATGCAGGCGCCGGTGGACCATGGGTTGATAACCCGAGTCGATATATCCGAGACCTGGGTGTGCGGAATTTATTGGCAAAATACTTCTCATGTCACCAATCACCATCCTGCAGATTGCTTGCACTCTATCGTTAACATTGGCAACATTCCTCCCTTTTCAAAACGGGCGATCCAGGGAAAGATTTACTGGTTCGAGGGCAGTCCGGACAGCCTCTTGGCCCATTTTAAAAATGATTTTCTGGAAGGGAAACAGCATCGTCGATTGGAAATCGCGTCTTGCCAGTTTCCTGTGAGCGGCGATATAACTGCAAACGCTGACTGGATAAAAAAGCAGATGCGCTGGGCAAAAGTCCAGAGTGCTGAACTGGTCCAATTTCCGGAATGCGCATTGTCCGGCTATGGAGGCGCTGACATTAATGATTTTGGAAATTATGATTGGAACCTCCTAAAAGCCGAAACCGGATCTATATTGGAATTAGCAAAAACTCTAAAATTGTGGGTATTGTTAGGGAGCTCACACAGGCTGAGCGGAGATCATAAGCCGCACAACTCTTTGTATCTTGTGAATCCGGAGGGCAAAATCATTGACGGATATGATAAACGATTTTGCACGACAGGTGACCTGGATTATTACACCCCCGGTGATCACTTTGTCACCTTTGATATCAATGGCATAAAATGCGGGTTGCTGATCTGCTATGACGTCCGCTTCCCCGAGTTGTACAGAGAGTATAGCAAACTGGGTATTGAGGCGCTTTTTCAGTCGTTTTATAATGCCCGCCACAGAGAGGATTGCATTCATCCCAAAATCATGCCCGTGACGGCTCAGACCAGGGCGGCCACCAATGCTTTTTTTATGTCTCTGACCAATTCCTCTGCCCCCTATAGCTGGCCTTGCTATTTTATCACGCCTGATGGATTGGTGGAAAAAAAACTTTCAGCGAACCAAGCGGGAATTTTATTTTCTACTATCGATGCTGACAAAAAATATTACGATCCGAGCAAACCTTTCAGGAATGATACTATCGATGGTAAACTAAACAGTGGCGAGACCGTTCAGGATCCACGCTCCGGAGACAGGACAATTTATTAATTCAAAAGTGCCAACCGGATGATGTGTCATTTCCCAGAGGAGGTAACCAGGACATCTTGGTAGATATTAAAAAATACGGAAAAATAAGCGAGGCATAGGTGGCTTGATCAATTCCTCCTTTTTTATCTCTATGCAGATCTTGCGATAAAAGGTCTATGAAATAAATGGGAGATCTATATCATTTTTTCTTGGCGTTTGGGCGGTTTTGCGTGAGTAAATAATTGTTTAAATGTCTATAGCCTTGCACATTTGTTTTTGATTTGCAAAGATCCAGCTCTTGTTTCTATTGGGTAGCAATGATATCTTATAAATCATCGAGCTTTAGCTATCAATTTCGCACCACTCTGGCCGCTGCGCTAATCGGTGGCAGCTGGTGGTGTACCGTACGATCCTCCGGTGAAGGCAGTGGTCCGAGTATGGGGTTGATTTTCGGATTGTACTGGCTCCTTTTGATGATGTGGATCTTGCCGGAATTCAGGATTCCGAAAAAGAGCACCTATATATTGCTCGTTTTTGTTATCGGATTCGGACTGGCAGGCATGCAGGGCTATGGCCAGTTCAATCAATGGATGCAGGGATTTTTTTACTTTGACCGCAGTGCCAATCTCTATACCCCCATCTCTCCCCTGTACGGTGTTTACCACCTGTTTATCTGTGGCCTGACCTGGGGCGGGTGGCCCGCGCTATTGCTTTCGTGGATTCTGCTGCACCGGACGTCTGAAAAGCTCTGGATTCAACGTATCATCATAGCTGTTGCCGCATATGTACTGATGCAATGGCTGATTTCGCTCTTTCCGCACCTGTTCTTGCCGCTCTATAGCCGGGGCTATTATCAGGATCTGGCGTTTTGTCCAGATTGCCAGCGCACCCTGAATACCGCTGCCAACACCTATGGTTATCTGGGCATGGTTCTTTTGCTCACTTTACATTCCGCCTGGGTCGAACGCAAGAGCTTGTATGTCATTCTTCCTATTGCCCTGGGGTTTGCCTTGTCGTTTTCAGTCGGAGGACTTTTGCACCGTGTGGATGTGCATGTGGAGAATCCCTGGTGGAAAATGTGGGAGTATACCTGTGGATTCGGAGGCGGAATGGCCCTGTTTTCCACATTTTGGCTCTTGAAAAAAAGAGGGATTTTGCAGAACTATATTGCAAAGATTCCGGATTCACCGCCGGCCTGGCAATTATGGCTGGGATTCTGGATTCCGCTCTACTTTGCCATAGGAGAGCTGAGCCGTGATCGCTTGCACCAGGTGGCCAAGGTATGGAACATTTTGTATGGATTCGATGCACGTGACCTGTTTGCCATGTTGGCACTATTTGCCGTCGTGATCGTATGGGGATTGTTATGTTTGCACTTGATCCGCTTCCTGCGTCACCGCGAGGATGTGGATATCCTGCGGTTTCGGCATCCGTTCAAGATCTTTTTGATCGTCTATAACGGCTTTTATGCGCTGATTTTATTGTACTGGATCCGGTTTCCTCTATCCTTTGAAAACAATGTGATATCGATTCTTACGCTCTTGTCAATGACAGGAGTAAATATTTTGCTCGTGCGACTCAATAGCGTACTGGCAGACTCGAACATTACGTAAATATCTAAAAAGCTATATCCAATCATAGAGAATACACCAGGTTATGCAGACCAGAGAACCAGATAACCGCATAACCGTATCGCGGTTGGTTTATGGACTACTTTAATTATATTCTGGATTTTTCTTTGCGGTCTGGCCCTTTGATGAATGCACGAAAAGAGGTCTCCAATTCTATTTTACTCGGCAAAGAGTTGCTTTTTACTGGGAATTTTGTAAATTAAAAGACATCATCCACATCCATGAAAAAGAGAAAAGCTTGCTTTGAACTTTTTAAACGAGGGAGAATATCATGAATCGACGCCATTTTTTAAAACAGATGGGATTTTGGAGTGCGGTTGGATTGGCTGGTCCATTATTTCATTGTGGCCAATCAAAACGTCCCAACGTGCTTTGGATTGTGGCTGAGGACATGTCTCCCCACTGGAGTTGCTATGGCGAGACCACCATCCAGACCCCGAATATCGATCGTTTGTCTGAACAGGGCGTACAATTCAATCAGGCCTTTGTATCGTGTCCGGTTTGCTCTCCCATCCGTTCGGCTTTGATCAGCGGCATGTACCAGACCAAACTGGGGGCTCACAATCATCGTAGTCAGGGAACCTCTGGTAAAAAAGCGGGTGAAGAAAAATATTGGCCCAGTTATGAGGTGCCGGTCAAGCTGCTGCCGCAATTGTTCCAGGAAGCCGGATACTTTACGGTCCTGGCCAGCAATGATTTCCTTGAAATCAATCGTCCGGATGAACCGCCTGAACAGACTGAACAGGCCGAAACGAATGATGAGACACAGGAAGAAAAAGAGATCAAGCTGGGCAAGACAGACTATAATTTTGTATGGGACCGGGCAATCTATGATTCCAATACCTGGGCCGACCGCGCAGAAGACCAGCCGTTTTTTGCCCAGATCCAGCTCAGGGGCGGCAAGTATCGCAATGCACCGGTGGACAATCCTGTGGATCCCGCTAAAGTGGACCTGCCGCCTTATTATCCTGACCATCCGGTGATGCGCGAGGACTGGGCCCGCTATCTGAATTCAGTGCTGTGGTTTGATAAAGAGGTAGGTGAGATCATGGAACGTCTGGAATCAGAAGGACTGGCGGAAAATACAGTCGTTTTTCTCTATACAGATCATGGCATCAGTCACCTGCGCGGCAAGCAGTTTTTATATGATGAAGGGATTCACATTCCGCTTATCGCTCGTTGGCCGGGTGAACTGCAAGCGGGTACAAAGCGAAATGATCCTGTAACCGCCATCGATATATCTGTCTCTTCATTGAATCTGGCCGGTATTGCCATCCCGGATTATATGGATGGTCAGCCTTTATTTGACCCATCTGTCCAACCACGGTCCTTTATCGCCGCAGCCCGCGATCGTTGTGATGAAACCATCGAGTGTATTCGCTGTATCCGCACCGATCGTTATAAATACATCCGTAACTATTTTTCCAACAAGCCGCACATGCAGCCCAATCGCTACAAGCTGGGTAAAGATATTACGCAGACCATGATTTATCTGCATGAACAAGGCAAGCTGAACGACCTCCAGGCCCGCATTTTCGAGCCCAGCCGGCCACCGGAAGAGCTCTATGATCTGCAAAACGATCCTCATGAAATCAAAAATCTGGCCGATGATCCCGCACATCAGGAGACCCTGCAGGAATTGGCCGGTTTACATCGGCAATGGATCAAGGAAACCCGGGATATGGGACTCTTTCCCGAACCGGTACTGGAAGAGCTTGGTCTGGAATACGGCAACAAGTATTTTGTGCTGCAGGATCCGGATAATCTGGCGCTGCTCGATGAGTTGATACGAATCATCGAGATCCGTGAGCAGGAGGGAGATGCCGGACTCGAAACACTTGTGAAAGCCCTGGATCACGACTCTGCGGCTGTGCGCTATCGTGCCTGTTATGAGATCGGTAACCTCGACTCGGTTGCTTCGGCAGTAAAAGTCTTGCGGCCCATGCTCGAGGACGACAGCGAGGCCGTGCGTATCGCTGCTGCCCGGGCGCTCTGTCGGGCCGGCAAACCTGAGGAAGGCACGCCTGTGTTGCAGAATGCCTTGCTCAACAGCGGCAATCATGTGATACGCCATCATGCCGCCCTGTTTTTTGAAGATATCGCCCCTCCCTATGCCGAACCCTATCTGGAGGATTTTAAAACCGCGGAACAGGATTCCTATGAATTTGTCACCCGCGTGGCTGAGAGGCTGGTTAAAAACTTGAGTTAGGCGCTGGATGTCATCCCTGTGGGTCAGACTGGTGCAGGTTATCTGGCTGACCATGGAAATGTTTTGGAATTTTGACGAGGCTTTTGTAAAGCAAATTGCAGTTGGTGAGATTAGGTTGGAGATTTTAAGACAGGTTGTTTTCTAGTGGGTATAGACCTGAAAGGTGAAAAAACACCTTTCAGGTCATCTGGGGTATAGGTATTGTGCGTCGATTAAAACGAAATGGGGTTACCGGGAACTTTTTGGAAATCGAATCAAATGATCTCAGTAAAAGAATAGAGGCACCATCTTTATCCTACTCGTTCTATGAATGCATTTACTCTTGGTGCAAATCCGATGCCCATCTACTCAAACAAGCCCGTCTCACGGTGGAAGAATTGGACACACTTTTATAGAATGTTTCATTTATGGTTTTCAGCCACAGCCAAAATCCTGAAAAAAACGAGTCCTCTCATGAATGCGAACAAATCTGTTTACCCGTTTATTAATGGGTTGCTATGGATCCTGCTTTTTTTATTCAGTGTGAACATTATCGGAACTGCTTGTGCAGAACCCAAATCCCGGCCTGAATTCATTCCCATCCCGGCCGGTTCGTTTGTCATGGGGGCAGATCTGGTGTCCGACTATATCAATGCCGGACCGTCGTTAAAATGGCGCAGTATTTTCATTCAGGACGAGTTTCCGGCCCGCACTGTTCATATCACCACTCCCTTTGCCATCTCGAAATATGAAATCACCAATATCCAATATGAACAATTCGATCCCGGTCACAGAGAGTGGCGGGGCAAATTCATGGACATTTCTACCGGGGATGACGAGGCCGTGGTCTATGTTTCCTGGTATGACGCATTGGCCTATACCCGATGGCTCTCTGAACAGGATGAGCGCTATGACTATCGCCTGCCAACAGAGGCTGAATGGGAATATGTCACCCGCGCCGGCACCCGTACCCCGTATTCGAACGGCGAAAGCGGCGATATCTATGCTCTGAATCCCTATTCCTTGCCTCTTGTCGAGCGTATGCATTACACCATTTTCGAGAATGGCGAGCTGAGATACCCGTTTACCTATAGCAATGGCTGCCGCAGCTGGGTGCCCTGGCGTCCTCAACCCTGCGCCGGCGTCGAGGATGCCTATCCCGGTAACCAGGCCGTTCAGGATGCTGACCTGAGCGTGGGACATCAGGGTCCGAACGCCTTTGGCGTTTATGACCTGCATGGCGGGGTGGAAGAGTGGGTTCTCGATTGGTATGGGCCTTATGCTCAAAGCGACACGGTGGATCCTGTGGGTTACACCACCGGTACCTTTAAGGGGGTGCGGGGCGGCAGCCATAACAATCATGTGCAGTATGCCCGTTCGGCCAACCGTGGCGGAGCAGCCCCCGCGGACAAGCATTTTCTGCTGGGATTCCGTGTGGTGCGCGTGCCCGACGGCCAGTCATTGCCCCAGCCATCGCTGACCCAACCCCAGCGTCCGTGGCAAGTTCTCGCTTCCGAATCCTCCTTTGACTGGCCTCCTGATTCGGATAAACCGATATTCAACAAGATCTCTCTGTATGACCGCGTCCCTCGTAATGAGGACGGCTCGCATTACGGCAGCGATAAGCAGTTGCGGCAATTCGGGTTCGATCCGGACGAGCAGGTACCCTTATTGACCGGTCCCCTGTACACGCACAACCACTCTTCAGCGATTACCTGGGCGGAAAACGGCGATATCCTGGTTTCGTGGTTCAGTGGTGAAAGCGAGGTAGGTACAGAGCTAACCCTGCTGGCCTGCCGCGGTCAACGACAAGCTGACGGATCCTTGCAGTGGACGCCGGCATCGGAATTTCTCAAGGCACCGGATCGCAATATGCATGGCACATTGCTGCAAAACAATGCCAACCGCATCGCTGCCGGACTCGATCATGAATTCACGCTCTATCAGGTCGCCAGTATCGGCACGGATGGCCGCTGGGCCAAGCTGGTTCCTGCCTTTCTGACGAGCAACGACCATGGCCGCACCTGGTCCCAGATTCGCATCCTAGGCAACGGGTTGCATAATCGCAGTGCCGGCACCCAGATGCAGGGCAACAGCCTTGTGACCTCTGACGGCACCCTTTTATTCACAGCAGATGATGAAAACCGAACCTCGAGTCTCCTCGCCAGCACCGACGGTGGTCAGACCTGGGAGAGGCGCGGCCATTCCGATACCACGCCAAGAGAGCAGCGCATCATCGGTATCCATGCCAATGTGGTGGAACTCGCAGATCTCGATGGCGACGGGCAATCCGATCTCATGGCTCTGGGCCGTGACGGCGGAGACACCTTTGGTGGCGTCCTGCCCAAGAGCATCTCGACGGACCGGGGACACACCTGGCGTCATGAACCCACTGACCTGCCATCCGTGGATACCGGCCAGCGAGTGGCGCTCATCCGGTTGAATGATTCCACGACTCTTAACACACGTCCACTATTATTGGCTGGATTCGGATCATTACAGGCCAAGGATACCCGCGGTGAGGTGACGACGGTGGAGGGGTTATATGTGGCACTCTCGTTCGATAAAGGCCAAACCTGGCCCGCCCGGTACCGCCGCATTGTCAGCGACGAGTCCGGCCCAATCACCATTGCGCCCTGGCAGAGACGCTACGAATTGACCCGTACCACCGGACAGGGTGAGGGCTATCTCTCTGCCACCCAGACACCGGACGGGCTGATCTATCTCACCGATGGCAAGATCGTGTATTCGTTCAATCTGGCGTGGATTATGCAGTAGATCTTTTGGCGCTATTGCAATGGGATCAATGGTCCTGAACATCCCAAAATGTCTCTCACAGAGCCCACAGAGCCCACAGAGGAATGTTCTTTTTTACCCCGTGCCCTCCGTGAGACCTATTGAGCCAATCTCTCACAGAGCCCACAGAGCTCACAGAGGATTGTTCTTTTTTACCCTGTGCTCCCCGTGCTCTCCGTGAGACCTATTGAACCCATCCAACGAGAACAGTTGATTAGAATCAAAATTTTTTTAATTTCAGATGTTAAGAATCCAGGGAGTTTAATATGAAAAAGCTGGCCGTTCTCTCTACTGTCGCACTGTACCTAATGATCTCTCATCCATGTCAAGCATCTTTTATCGCTCAGCTCTGTAAATCGATACGTGAGTTCGGTGTGCTGCCGGAAAATACTCCGGATGAAAATGCCCGCAATCTGCAGAGAGCCATCGACTGGGCTGCCCCTAAAGGTGCCGGGCTGTTTGTAGAGCCGTCCGATGAACCTTATCCGGTAAGCGGGGGGATTGTCCTCAAACGCAATGTCTCCCTTTTGGGTGTACATGGCCCGGTGGGACGAGGAACCCGTCATCCGGACAAACCGCAGCCGGTGGGCAGTGTGTTTGCCATCGAGGATACCACGCAATCTTTCCTGACCGTTGAAACGGCAACTCAGATACGCGGTA
>WJME01000085.1 GCA_014728115.1 Candidatus Zhuqueibacterota bacterium
CCAGGGCGATGCCCTGGGCTGATGCACTACGCCCCGTTGGGGCTTGGTGCAAGTTAATTGAAAAGATCATGCGAGTTGTGGATAATAATCAAAATGGGTTGAGAAAGGATAATGAAAAATAAATGTCACCTTTGATTCACCATAGCCCGTTCCAGCCCCAAAGGGGAGAGGTAACCCAGCCCAGGGCAACGCCCTGGAAATGAGTGGATAGATCGATTTCAAGCCCTGAAAGGGCAAAGTTAATGACGGAAGAGAATCAGGCCTATTCCGGGAGAATTTGTTATGCCTCAAAGTCTAGGTAAATTGTATACCCATCTTGTATTCAGTACCAAGCATCAGCAGGATATGATCAACACCGATATTGAAAACGAACTTTACCCTTACATGTTTCACATTTTTCGCGAGTTTGATTCTCCCTGCCTCGCAATGAATGGTGCTCCGAATCATTTGCACTGTCTGTTTTTATTATCGAGAAAAGAACCGTTGTGTAAAGTTGTCGAGTATGTGAAAAAACGCTCCTCGAAATGGATCAAATCAAAAGGTGAAAAATACAAAGATTTTTATTGGCAAAATGGCTATGGAGCTTTTTCTATCAGTGGTTCACATGTTTCAACTGTAAAAATGTATATTGCCAAACAAAAACAACATCATGCCAAAAATTCTTTTCAGGAAGAATATATAAAATTATTGAAACGATACGAGATCGAATATGATGAAAGATATATTTGGGAATAACAAAGAGGGATCAATTACTCCCCCAGCTCCAGCGGGGTGAGATGTTGTAGCCCCGGCTAAAAAATGGATAGATCGAAAGCATGAATTTAGACAGACATAAAAGGACCACCCCCATGCCCCAACCAACCCCTATCATCATCACTTTATTCACTCTCTTGCTCCTCGCCTGCGGGCCGGAGCAGGAAAACGAAAACTCGTCCTCCGAATCATCCGCAGGCAGTGTGCAGCTGGCACCGGCACCGGTTAAAGTGGCGATCGCCAGGATCGATACCCTGGTCGAGCGGGTGCAGGCCGCCGGTCTCACTGCACCGGTGCACGCGTTTCAGGTTGTGGCTCAGGTGGGCGGACGCATTGTCGACCTACCCGTGCAAGAGGGACAGCAGGTGGCCAAAGACCAGTTGCTGCTCGCCCTGGATGACAGTGACCTGCAGCTGGAACTGGATAAAGCCCGGTCCCAGTTTATTCAGGCCAGTATCGAATATGGCCGTATCCGCGGCGAACGCCAGCATGCCACGTCGTTCCAGATCAAACGCGAGTCCCGGCTGCTCGACCCTCAGATCATTCAGATGCGCATCGACAGCCTGGAACAAGCCGTAAAATCCGGTACAGCCCTGCCCGAGCAGCTGCAGTTTGCCCGGGCCGAATACGAGGCTGCCCGGCTGTTCGCCTCGGAAAACAAAGAGACCCTGGTGGCGTTTCAGAGCGGACTCGCTTCAGCCCTGCAGCAAGTGCGTGCGGTTGAACAACAGCTGCAAAAGACCCGCGTTCATGCACCGTTCGGGGGCGTGGTGGCCGGACTCGCAAACCAATCCGGTGCCTTTGTCGCGCCCGGTACCGCGATCATGCAGATCTTGGATCTGTCGCAGATTGATCTGTCTCTCGGTATCATCGAGACCGAGGTCAGCGACCTGACCCCCGGACGCCAGGCACGGGTGCATATCCCGGCTCTGGGCAACAAAATGTTTCAGGGACGGGTACGTACCATCAGTCCGCTGGTCGATCCGGAAAAACGCACCTGTCAGGTGACGGTCCGGCTGCGCAATCCACAGCAGCAGATCAAGGTGGGTATGTATGCCACTGCTGAAATCGCCGGCCAGTTGCATGCCGATGTGCTGCTGGTACCCCGCGAGGCCATCCTCGAACGGGACAACCGCAAGCTGGTGTTTGTGGTGCGCGAAAACCTGGCCCAGTGGTGCTATGTGCAAACAGGCCGCGAAAATAAAGATCTGGTCGAGATTATCAGCTCTGAATTCGGACTCGAACCGGGCGAACCCGTGATCGTGGATGGTCATTATACGTTGGTACATGACGCACCGGTGCGCGTCGAGGATGAGTGAGATTCAGGGTGAGGGATGTTGAGACGAAGAGACGTGAGAGAGTGAGAGAGCGGGAGAGCGAGGAACGAGGAGATGAAGGCACTATGAGGGTGACAAAGAGAAAGAGGACGCAAAAGTCCCATCGGGGCGGAATCTGCCAGTTCAGGCAAAAAACTATGGGAAAATTGAAGCATTGAGGATAAAATGAACCTGGCTCGTATCACCATAAAAAGACCTGTGGCGACGATCATGTTTTTTCTCGCCGTGGCGCTCGTCGGTGCACTGGCGCTGTCGCGTCTGTCCGTGGATTTGCTGCCGGATCTGTCTTTTCCCGTGTTTACCGTGCGAACGGTCTATCCCCAGGCGGCACCCAGTGAGGTGGAAAACCGCGTGACGCGACGTATCGAAGAAGCTGTATCCAGTATCGCGGGATTGCGGTCTATGCATTCGATTTCCAAAGAGGGGGTGTCGCTGGTGCATCTCGAGTTTTACTGGGGCAGTAACATGGATTTTGCCGCCCTGCATGTGCGCGAGAAACTGGATCAGCTGCGCTGGAGTCTGCCGCCCGAAGTAGAGCGTCCCACGATCATCCACCTGGATCCCTCGGCCGAGCCGATTATGGTGTTGGCTCTGGGCGGCGAGGATCTGAGCCAGACCCGCCTGTTTGCCGAGAATGTACTCAAACGCCGGATGGAACAGATCCGCGGGGTCGCCCTGGCTTCGGTCACCGGCGGCACGGAACGCGAGATCCATGTGGATCTGGATATGCAGGCACTGGCCGCCTTGCAGCTGGAGCCGCACAGTGTGGCGCAGGCCCTGCAGCAGGCCAATGTCAGTCTGCCCGGCGGCACTGTGCTGGCCGGACGTTATCGCTACAGCCTGCGCATCCGGGGCGTGTTCGAGTCTGTCGCAGATATCAGCAATGTGGCCATTGCCCATCGCAGCGACGGATCGGCCGTACGCCTCGATCAGGTGGCCACCGTGCACGAAAGCATCCGCGAACGCAATGGACTCAATCGGCTCAACCGAAACGAGGCCGTGGCCATGCTGCTCATCAAAGAGTCCGGTTTCAATACCGTGCAGGTGGCAGCAGAAGCTCGGACGGTCTTGCAGCAGATTCGTAAAGAATATCCCGAAATCGAAATTTTACTTATCGACGATCAGTCCAAAATCATTTCGCTGGCTATCGATAATGTGGCCCAGGCTATTCTGTATGGCGGCGTGCTTGCCGTGCTGGTGCTGTTTTTCTTTCTGCACGACGTACGCAGTCCCCTCAGCATTGGCGTGTCCATTCCTATCTCTATTTTGGCTGCATTTAAAGCCTGTTAGAATCGATTATCTTAGTTAATTAATTTTATTGCAATTAAATGTATAATTTAGTTTATTCTTTCAAATTGGTTTTACTTTTGATTTGGAAGAATAAAATGACCACACTAGAGAAAAAACATATAAAAC
>WJME01000086.1 GCA_014728115.1 Candidatus Zhuqueibacterota bacterium
GCAGTGGCACGGTGGTCATTCCCAATCCTTTTCGCATTGTCGCCAATTACCAGTCCTCTGATCAGGAGAACCGGATCACATTTATGAATGTACCGGGCCATTGTACCATCCGGATCTATAATGTGGCGGGTGAATTGATAAGGGAATTCGAGCACATGGATGGTTCCGGCGAACAGCCGTGGGGCAGCAGTGCACAGGCTGACCTGCAATTGAGCCGTTATTACAAGCGCGTGTCTCCCGGAATATATGTTTTCCATGTGGAATCGCAAGTACCGGGTCATGAGGGCGAGACCTCTATCGGTAAATTTGCGATTATCAGATAACCCCAAGGATGAGGAGTCTATTATGAATACATTCATCAAGGTGAAACTCTGTTTCACGATCCTGTTATGTTGCGCAGGGGGACTGCTTGCCCAATTGGAAGCCCCCCCCTCAGAGTTTGGTGTGCCTGCATCAGAGTTTGAACGAGTCGGACAGGCAGGCTGGCAGTTTCTAAAAATCCCTGCCAGTGCCCGTCAGGCAGCCGTAGCAGGGGTCAAGAGCGGTCTGGGAAGTGCCAGTGCCACGACCGTGTTTAACAATCCGGCCGAGATGGTGCTCGCTTCCGGCACGCAATTGTCTTTTACGGATAATTCCTGGTTCGCCGATATCCATAACCAGGCCTTTGCTGTCAGCCGTTCATTTGGCGCCATCGGAACGTTCGGTGTCGGTATCAACTATGTCGATTATGGCGACATGATTCGAACGGATATCAGCCAGATGCCGAGCCCGAATCCGGATGTCACCGGTACCGAATATGTGGACAAGCTGATCAGCGAAGGACTGGGGTCTTTTTCTGCCAATGATATGGCTTTGGGCTTGTCTTATGCGCGTCAGGTCACAGACCGCCTGTCTTTCGGCTCGACAGTGAGGTATTTACGCTCCAAAATCGATGATCTCACCATGGACAACTTTTCACTGGATGTGGGAACCACGTTTCATACCGGGATCAAATCTTTGCGAATCGCCATGCTCGCGCGCAATTTCGGTCCTGATTCCCGGTTTTTCGATTTTAATGAAAAGGTCAACCGCAATCCGACCAATATCAAATTGCCGACCCAGTTCCGGTTCAGCATGGCATATGACCTGCTGGAAAGGGTGGAGGGCAGTCCGCATTTGTTGACCATGGTGGTAGAAGGGTTGCACGCCAATGATGGTCCGGAAAAGTGGAATACCGGCGCTGAATACACGTTTATGAGCCTGCTTTCGCTGCGCGGAGGCTATCGCTTTAATTATGATGAGGAAGGCCTGACCCTCGGTGCAGGCATCAATGTCAATATGGGCATGGATTTCAGTGTGGATTATGCATATCTCGATTTCGGCAGGCTGGAAGAGGTGCACATGTTTTCTTTGAATCTGGGATTATAGCGTTCTCTCTCCTCCTCTGGTAAAAATCCGAGTCCGGCCATATCCGGGCTCGGATTTTTCAGCGATGCTCAGTGCTGCCAGCCAACCGATTTGCTCAAGCTTGTGATTTTTGCAAGTTTTATTTCCTGACGACCTCTGCACTGATTTTCGTGTGTCATACACTTGAAAATGTTATCTCAAACCCCCAAAAATGGTTACCCAAAGTTGATTCAAACGTCGTGTATCATCGCTCTGTGCCTGTGAAACAAGATAAAATTCCTGATTGCTGCTCAGAACAATCAACCCATTTGCTTCCAGAGCCTCGCCTCCGCTTGTATCTCCCATTTGCTTCATGAGGGGACTCGATGCATGACCAAGAAAAAACAAGGCACTGTTATCTCCTGTTTCAGCAAACGCACCGGCGCGAACCTGCAGGGCCTTGATAGAGGCGTCATTGCTGATTTTGGCCAGCTCGGGCGTGATTTTTATCCCCAGTCCTGTTCGGGATCCATCTGAAGGAGTGACCTGTTGATAGGTTGCCGAGGATGCTGTTGATCATCCATTTCCTGCCGGATTGGTAACCCCGGTGGGCGCCCCATCCTTATAATAGACACCGGTAATCGAGTTACCTGAAAAAGTAATAAGAATATTCCTCGGTGTGTTCGTGTGTGCATACATTTCCAGGCCGGGCATGGCATAGAGCTGATTACTGCTATTGATTTTGATGCTCGAGTTGTCGACTCTGACATTGACCGTTCTGGTACTGACGCTGGTTGCATTGCCGGCCTGGGGATATTCATTGCCGATGACATAATCCGCATCATTGACATGATCCGTTCCATCGGCAAAGCCGGAAGGCACACCTTTCAATCTCGTCCATTGTACCGGATTAGAGGATGTATTGATCGTTCCGGCAGTATTGAGATTGGATTTGGTATAATAGTTGGATTTATCTCCGCTCCAAATGGGATCCGATTCGGTCAGAGAAACATCGGCATAGAGCTGACCACTGCCATTGAATTTTATCGTCGAATTATCTACCTTGACGCTCACCTGTCGTCCTGAAACCGCGATGCCGCTGCCGGAAGTAGGATATTCATTGCCGATAACAGCATCGGCATCATCCACCATGTCCGTCCAGGTAGCAGTTACATCGGGCAAGCTATTGCTGCGCGAAAGCGTCAGGGTTTTTGTTGTGCCGGTACTCACTACTGCACCTGATACCACCCCGTCTGCACCACTGCCTTGTTTGTCTTCGACAACATCCAAATTGCCATCTGCATCAACCGTCAGAACCGGATAGGTCAGTGAGCCTTTCACCAGACTCCGGAATCTTATTGTGCCGGAAACATCCAGAGTCGAGGCAGGGGTTGCTGTTCCCAGTCCAATACCTACATTTCCATTGGTTGTCACTTTCATGATCACGGTACCGGATTCAGTTTTTACCTGAAACTGTGCGAAACCGAGCGAAACCCCTATTGTAAGGATTAGTAAAATCAACCGTACATATCTCATCATAATGACCTCAACTTGTCCATGATTCTTTTTCATGGTGTTTTGCAACAATTATACCATGTTGAACAATTCGATATTCATTCCATTCGTCAGGTTGTGTAATTAAGTTTTGTAAAACATGGAGTTATAATCTGTGTAACCGCAAAATCGACTGGTTTGCACAGGTTAGAGGGGTTCGACAACAATGACTCGACAGAATGTCAACATCATGTGACAGGATGTAATAAAAACAAGGGGGTTTTAAAATAAAAGGTTGAAAAAATCGGACTTTATCGCTAACATGAAACCAGAAATTTTAGGGTTAATCCTGATATGGTGTTCAACGGAGGTTAACATGAACCGTCTTTTCATTTGGGTGCTTTTTTTGCTATTCATGATATCCTGTCAGTCGCCACGAGCGCAACGTCAAACCTGGTATAAAGGCAATACGCATTGCCATACCCTGGTAGGGGATGGTGACATGCATCCTTTTCAGGTGGTCGAGTGGTATCACGATCAAGGCTACCATTTTTTGGTGCTCAGTGAACACAATACTTTTATCACACCCGACACGGTGCAGTTGCCGGACAATCCACGCGAGGATTTTATTCTTATTCCGGGTGAAGAAGTCACAGACAGAAAACATGTACATACTACGGCCATGAATATCTCGGGCTATGTGCCCTATAGCAATGATCCTGCGTTACCCGAAACAATGCGCGAGCAAAACGAATCATTGAGCAAAAGCGAATTGCTGCAGATGCATGTGGATTCGGTCCGTTCACGAGGTGGCATCACCTTTCTCAATCATCCCAACTGGCGATCGGGATTGCAGGTAGAAGATATTCATGCTGTCAGCGATCTGCGGTTTTTGGAACTCTATAGCGGCCATTCGGCGGTCAATAACTGGGGAAATGAGAATCATATCTCTGTAGAAGAAAAGTGGGATGAGCTGCTTAGCCGGGGACATACTATCTATGGCATTGCCGCTGACGATGCGCATGATTACTATGAATGGCAACAACCCGAATGCAATCCCGGCCGCGCCTGGATTATGGTTCAAAGCGATGTCCTGAGTGCCGATGCCATTACACAATCGGTTGCAGAGGGCCGGTTTTATAGCAGCTCCGGGGTAATCCTCGAGCAAGTGACTGTGGACGAAACACAATACAGGGTCAAAATCGACACCGCCCAGAGCCGGAAGGAAATCGAAAAGCTTTTGTTTGCTCCGCGCCTCGATCGGGACGGGCAAGAGGGATTCACCATCGATTTTATCGGTGATAATGGCCGCGTGCTCGAGACCTCGCATTCGCTCGAGGCGGTTTTTCAATTCGATCGCGAAAAATATGTCCGCTGCAGAGTGACTTTTGCACGCCAAACCCCCAAAGGTGTCGCTAAATATTTTTGCTGGACGCAGCCGGTATGGCCTGATCGGCTCTGATCTGACGCAACATCCACCCCTGGAAAGGCGACGAACAGGGAGTGCCTTTCCGCACTCTATTTTGGACAAGCGTGAGGCAGGCTAGAAAAAGGCCCCGGACAACCAGGGCCTTTATACAGAAACCATGCTGACCGACTATTTTATCAGCATCATTCGTTTGGTCGCTTGAAACTCTCCTGCCTGTAATTGATAGAAATACACCCCTGAGGGATACTGGCTGGCATTCCAGCTGACCTGATGCATGCCTTTTTGCTGAACCTCATTGACCAAAACTTTGAGCAGCTTGCCTGTGACATCATAGATCATCAGGCTCACCGGCGATTCCTCGGCCAGATGATAATCGATCGTGGTGACAGGATTGAATGGATTGGGATAGTTTTGTATGAGCGCAAATTCGTCCAGAACCGTAATTGCGTCTTTATGCATGGCCGGTATGGCACCGCCTTTTGCATCCGTGTCGACACCAAACTCTACCACCTGTCGATAGCCTCCCTGACCCCATGCCGGGGCGAGAAGACGCAACTTGACATATTTGGCCGTGACCATCTTGCCGAGAGTATAATGTCGCATCGATCCATTACCGACTCTGCGAATGGCCTTGACAGACATAAAATCCTGTTCATCGGTTCCGGTGGTCGACACCATGATTTCAAACAAGGTGGTTTGCAATCCCGGCAAACCATCATCTGCAATGCCGTTATCGGTTTGCAAGGCGACCTGATTGAAACGATACATCTGGTCATCCGCGAATTTGAAAATGGCCCAGGCCGGTGCATAGGCATCGCCTTCACCTTTGGCCCAGGTCGACCCATCGAATCCGGTGACATCACCGTCAATGGCATTATCCCAGCCGCGTTGATCACGGCCTTTGCCAAAGGTCGGTGAACCCTGAACGAATTCGAGACCGTTATCCACATAATCGGGTCCAGGTGTCGGACCCGGATCGTCTTGTGCATCGACAGCAAATTCGATTTCCACGGCATTGCCGTTTTCATCCTTGTCAATGACCACACCGTTCACCGACGCCATCAGCAGCTTGGTACCGCCCTCATAGGGCGTCAGGGTCGTTTGATAGGCGCCGGGATGGGTTTCGCTAAAATCGGTAAATTCATCGTGATGGCTGGATGGCATGACCAGGGATGAAAAAGCAAAGAACTCGATGTCCTGTTTTGTTTTACCGGCAAGCGGTTCGCCCTGATCATCAAAAAGGGCGAGGGTGACTGTTGCGGTGTTTCCGGTCTCGTCGAGTTCAGCCTCTAGAAAGCTGCCATCATAGTCGGCCAAATCAGCGTCGAACCATGCTTCGAATTCACCCAGATAGTTCCATTTTTCTCCGGAAGGTTCTAACAGCACGAGCTTGATATATTTGGCTTGAATATGATCGACGTTCCACTCTTGCCAGTCCCATGTCAGATCATTTGCCTGAGTGATATTGTTGGTTTTTTCTGCTTCCAGAGCCAGGGTGAAATCATTGTCAGCCGTACCGGTGGTAGAGACCCAGATCTGAAATTTCTGGACGTGATGCCACGGATGCCCGATGCCGGTATTGTTCATCATACGCAGGGTGTGCAGGCTGCGGATCGAGCCATCGATAAATTCAAAAATAGCCCAGGGATGGCCGGATGCATCGGCCTGGGTGATCGTGGTGCCGTCGTGACCATGCAGATCTCCGTCCACTGCATTTTCCCAGCCATATTTTTCAGCCGGACTGCCCGACACAAATGCGAGCCGGCCATAGCCCCCCGGTTCATAGATCTGAACAAAATCATCGAATCCTTCTTGATCATAGCTGACATTAAAAAAGGACGAACCCGGTTCCCAGGTGCCCGGCATATAATACGTTGCCGGAGTCGTATTGGGGGAAGATCCTCCATTCCCGAATTGCCAGGTGCCACCGTCAGGCACATGAGAGTAAAAATTGACCACCAGCGGTGGAAATCCGATATTGCGATCCGAGTCGATGGTGACTTCATCCTCGAGGATTTGACAATTGCCCCGGTCATCAGCAAAGATGGCACCGACCATGTTGGTCAAATTCACCACAAAATCTTCATTCGATTCCGGGAAAACATCCCCGAGAACAGCGACATCGAGAGTGGTGGTTTGATCATTGACAGCGATGGTGCCGCTGTTGGTGTCACTGACATAATCTTTATCACCCGTGGCGGTGCTGTCGGCGGTTGACCAATCAAAGGTAATCGCTGCGCCGGTATCGTTGGTTTTATCGAGGCTGACCGTAAAGGTTCCGGTGGTAGTGCCTTCATTGCCCTCGGCAACGGTAATGTCATCGATGCTGAGGCGAGGCTTGCCCTGGAGTATGATCTCGTATTCACCGATTCCAAAAGGAACCGGGACGCCGGAAGTGACCATCAGGTAGTACTTGCCTGCACTTGCCAACCAGAAATCAAAGTATTTATCATGATTGATCAGACTTGCGAACAATCCGACTTTAAGTTCGTGATGGGTCGCATCGTAAAGGATGACCAGGGGTCTGAGATCGGTCAGACCGGAGGGAGTGTTGATTTCCACATGCAAATTTTCATTCCCAGGCGATTCAAAGGTAAAAAGATCGTATTCACCAAAATGGGAAATGGTGTTTGTACCCATGGCCTGGTTTTGGTTGATGGAAAGGGGAGTGGCCGTTGCAAAGGAATTGTTGGGTTCGTTGTCATCCGGATCCATTTTTGCAAGTCCGAGATGATAAGGTTTATCAGAGGTCGTATAGTTTTTACAGTCTACGAGAATGTAATACACCCCATCAGCCGGAAGCTCTAATCCGATAGGAAGGGCCATTTTTGAATCGATTAGATTCAATGCCGCATCCAACAACGTGATTTGGGCAGTGACTCCGATGCCAAAGGCGACGTTGTAAAGTGTGACATGGTCTCCTTGCTGGCCGGTGAATTTGAACCAGTCTCGATCAATTTTAGGAGCATGGTACCACTTTTTCTTTCCTTGAGCAGTATAATTTGTTTCAGTCGTGTTGTACTGGATCGTTACGGCTGATCCGGCATCGTTATTCGATTCGTCCGCCTGGATCGTGGTTTCCTGACCGGTTCCCTGAACCGTATCGGTATCTCTTTGTTCGAGCAGCTCTTTTTTATACGATTCGAGAAGAGATTGTGAGTTTTTGATTCCCAGCTTATCGAAATAACTCTGCATCTCTGCCAGTCGGGTATTGAGCCACTCTTGTGCGTCATCGGCATCTTTGTTTGCTGCCACGAGCTGATTGAACCCGGCAAACAGAAACAACAAAATGATGATCCATTTTTTCATCGTTTGGTACCCCTCATTAATAATAATGTCTCTGTTTCGTGTTTGTAAGATAACCCTTTTTTCGAGTCCGGCCTCCCTGTTTGAATGAATGGTTTATGAACTTGCATAGGGCGAAGATACTCTGAACGGAAACGTTGAGACGGTTTCCTTTATACACGAGCGATTTAAAACGGTTGCGATCATTGGTTACGCATTTGTTCATTTTACTTTACTGGAACAACATGTCTGGTAAAAAAAAATGAAAAGGGTTGGGCAAAGATGCTTGCAAGGAGGTCAGGTCATGAGAGGAATCCCCTTCCTCTGAGGCCATAGTTTGATTCAAGTTTTAAAATAATAAATTATATGATGCAATGCAATTAAAAAAATGCATTATTCATATAAAATTGCTATTTTTTTCAACCTCATGTAAGATCCGGGGTCGGACCTCAGCTGTTTCATAAAAACAATATTTTAGGCTATGCAAAAGGCCATTTGAACCGGTTTAATGACCTGTTTTTATCCCCTAAAATAGCCTCTTTTTATCGATATATTACCTTGATTTTAAGTACTTGAAAACAAGTGCCTTAAATATTTTAGGCCAATATTTTCAATTCTTTATGGCTGTACCATTTCTTTGCTTTTTTTATAAACGTAAAAGAAACAGTCGATCACTGAGGTCCGACCCCAATACGGTGCCTCAATTATTTAAGCCACCCATGCGGCTGTAGAGTCTCTTTAAATGAAAGCATGGACCCAAATACTCGCGAGCCTCGAATACCTTTGGATTCTGTGACAGAGAGGGAGAGGAAGGTGGAGAGGCTCCCGAGTTGGCTGCCCGTTGCGCCTCAGCAGGGATAGCCCTGCTGAGGCACCGGATAATAATTTTTCTCCGCGCCCCAGCGCCTCATCGAGAGGTTTTTGGAACGCGCTCACCTTGGAGTATGCTGTAAACGAAAAAAGGGATGATTCCTTAAAAATCATCCCTTTCCTGCAATGTCGGGGTGCAGAGATTCGAACTCTGGACTTCCTGCTCCCAAAGCAGGCGCGCTAACCGGGCTGCGCTACACCCCGTAAATACTCCACCATTTTGGCCAGTGCACGGCCGCGATGGCTGATGTTGTTCTTTTCGGCAAGGGTCATCTCGGCAAAAGTCTTGTCCTGTTCCGGCACAAGAAACACCGGATCATATCCAAACCCTTGTTCACCTCGTTTTGTTTCTGTGATCAGACCCTGACACTCGCCCTGGGCGAGATGCTCGGTATCGTTATACACAAACGCCATCACCGTTCGAAACCGGGCCTGGCGACGAGAGGGAGGCACTCCCTCGAGTTCGGTTAAAAGCTTGTTGACGTTATCGTCATAAGACGCTCCGGCACCGGCATAACGGCTGGAGTAGACTCCGGGGGCTCCGTTCAGGGCCTCCACTTCCAATCCGGTATCGTCTGCAAGAGCAGGGAGGCCGGTGGCCAGAGCCAGTTCCCGGGCCTTTTTCAGGGCATTGCCTTCCAACGTCTCCTGATCTTCGTCCACTTCCGGAACATCGACATCAAACGCCGAGACAATGTTGATATTCAAATTGTTCAAGGCATCGGCAATCTCTTTGATCTTGTCGCGATTGCGCGTTGCCAGCAATATTTTATCGAGCTTAACCAACAACTTGCTGTTCATTGCATTTACAAACCGGCACCATTTTTTCTTTGAAACGCCAGGCAGAATTCTTTTCACTCTTGAACGAATCGATCACCTTGTACATGGTCACCACCTGATTGCATTGCAAACAAACGCGCTGCTGAGCAGCTCCTTGTCCGGTCTTGGCCACTTTGGAGGCAAAACTGCGATCTTTTGCCATGGTTCTATCTCCTATAACAAAATTCAAAAAACAGACTATAATTTAAACATTTTTCCTACAAAGTCAATAGAAAAAATAAAGATGTCCGGCAAATGTCATTCATTTGACCATGGAACGCAGGACACGAAGTTCCCGTTCCATTTGCCGGATACGTTGCATAATTTCTCTTTGGTTCGTGGGAGTGGGTCTTGCACTCATCACCTGTGATGAGGAATAAGAGGTCCGGATCACCGTTTGTTGCAGAGGATCATTCGATTCCCCCAGGGTGACTGGGATGCTGTGTGCGGTACCTCCGCGTTGTATCGAGAGCTTTATGGTCGTTCCCGGCTCCTGTGAGCGGATATATTCGGCGAGATCGCGGGCATTTTGCAGCGAGTGTTCATCGACCCCTTTGACCAGATCGCCGCTTTCCAGCCCGGCTTTATCGGCCGGACTACTGGGGATCACATTGCTGATATGTACCCAGCCTGACTCTCCCGGATAGTCTTCGGCAGAGACACCGATCCAGCCGTGTTTGTTCAGAGGGAGTTTTTCGAGTCTTTTTACCTGAGCAGACAAAAAATCTACCGGATAAGCCAGCGTGGCTGAGGTCGCCATAAATTCGCTCCCGGCATAAGGATCGGTAGGGGAGGAGGAGACCTTGGCCGCGATCATGCCCACCAGCTCTCCGCGGGTATTAAAGATCGGTCCCCCGACATTTCCTGCGGTGATATTTGCCGAGATTTGTAACAGTCCATCCGGACGAACCCCGTTGACAATTCCGACACTCACTCCGGGGGCAACCCCCAGAGAATTGCCCATGATCGTGACCCAGGAGCCGGGCAGGGCAGGAGCTTGTTCGGCAAAGCGAACAGGCTTGAGATCGCCCTCTTTGACCGAAAGGATGGCAAATCCATATTGTGAATCAAGACTTTTCAGCTCTGCCTGTACGGTAGAGGAATCACAAAACTGCAGGGTGATCGATTCGCATCCATCCACGACACTGGCACGGGTGAGGACCTCTTTCTCGCCGATAATGATTCCGGATCCGATATTGGTCATTTCAATGGTCTTGGACGGTTGGGCCTGATCATCAAAGGCCAACTCCTGAGGATCGTCAAGCTTTACATGGATGCGGGCTTGCACCGTAACCACAGAGGCCTTGACGTCATCCACAAGATCAACGAGCTCTTTTTCTAAAGATTGCAAAACACTGGATTGCGCAGACAAATGTGCACTGGCGCAAAAAAGCGAAAAGATGATAATCAACCGTTTCATAGATAACTCACTAGAACTGTAATGAATTAGAACTGAACTGACGAACTGGCCTGTTGGATAAGGGGACGGTCAGTTTCTCGAACAGAATTCCTGTTCTTTAAAGTATCTCGATAGACTTGCTCGAATTCGCGTTTACCTTCTGATGAAATCGTGTATCGCGGCAGATGCTCGATTTCACTGGAAACGACGTGTTCTATAACGTAATTGGTGACAGCTTGTTCCGGTCTTGATTCAGCAGGAGCATTGTTGGTCGTTTCAGAAGGTTCATAAACCACGGGCTGAACCCCTTCTCTTTGAGCGCTTGAGGGATCATATGCTGCAGGGGTAAGCATGACCTTGCCCAGAACAATCCCCAGCCCGATAAAAAGTGAGGCAGCGGTCGCGTAACCGGCGATTCGCCAACCGACGCCGTTAGAAAAAAAACGCTGTAACCGTGAGGTATGGCGCATTTCCTGGCGTATTCGGGCACGCAATACCGCGTCAAAAGAGTCGCTTGTTTTCACCCGGGGTAAATTTTTTAAGGAATCTTGCATACGTTTAAGCGATTCGAGAGTCGCTTTCATCTGATCCGATTCAAGATCAGACAGCTCTTCTGGAGAGAGGTCTCCGTCGAGGAATTTGTTGATATAGTCGCTTTTTTGCATGGCTCTACGGTCGTACCAACGTTTCATCGGCACCCCTTATTTATGACTCTGGTTGTTTTTCCCAAATCGATTCTAATTTTTCTTGCAATTTGAGTCTTGCCCGGTTCAATCGTGACTTTACGGTTCCGAGCGGTGCTTTGATGATTTTACCCACTTCTTCGTACGAAAGTTCCTGAATATCTCTTAAAATAATCACTTGTTTGAATCGAGGCGGCAATTCATCGATGGCTTTTTGAATATATTTTTCCTGCAATGCCGACTCGGCGCCTTGTTCAGTGTCTGCTTTGGTGTCTTCAATCTCGTACTCTTTTTCCTCGAAACCCAGATCCGAAATAGACATGAGTTTTCTGCGTTTTCTTTTGCGCAGTTCGGTCTTGGCCAGATTGCCGGTAATGGTATAGATCCAGGTCGAGAATTTTGCGATCTGTCTATACGCATTCTTGTTGCGATATAAACGCAAAAACGTTTCCTGAACCACATCCTCCGCCTCTTCAGTGTTACCGAGAAAGCGATAGGCAAAATTCATCAGGGGATCTTTGTAGCGTTTGACCAAAAGGTCATAAGCATACATGTCTCCATCCTGGAAACGTTTTATCAAGACTTCATCTGAGGGCGATTTCGTTGTGTCTTTCTCTACTGTCATGCGCTATGCTTGTTCATACTTTATAAAATTTTAAAAGTTCCTAACTATTACAATGAACCTAGTTTTACGACCAATAATTCCATGATCATCTGGGGCTTTTGGTAACTGGATTTTATATGGACATCTGCATCCAGCAATATGGAAAAGGCATCGCGCAACTGATCGCGACTGTATTGTCCGGCCTGGCGAAGGTAGTTTTTTAAAAAATAGGGATGAATCTTTAATTCACGCGCCATGTCTCTTTCTTGCATTCGTTGTGCTTTGCACTCTTTGATGCGTGCCAGGATGAAAAAATGCCGGGTCAGCATGACCAACATCCCCACTGCAGACTCTCCGGCCTGAAGCATACGATTGGCAATGGCCAGTCCGCTGCCGATATTGCGATTGCCCACAGCGTCGCATAATTCAAAAATATTATATTGCTTGGAAATACCGACAACACGCTCGACGTCTTTGACCGAGATCTCTTTGCGATCATCCAATTGTAAAAGGATCTTTTCAAGTTCGACATTGATATTCCGCAAAGAATTGCCTGTAGATGCCAGTAACAGTCTCATCGCTTCATTGGTGATGGTAATCTTGTTTGGGGCCAGTTGAGATCGTATCCAGTCCGGTATTTTGTTGTCATATAACTTTTTGGCTTCAAAAACCGTAAAGTGTTTTTTTGATTTTGCCAGAGGTGTATTGGCTTTTAATTTACTTGCGGTCATCACCAAACAGCTGCTCGGCGAGGGTTGCTGACTGTATTTCGCCAGCATCTCTTGTGCTTTTTCATCCAGTTGCTGAAGATTCTTGACCAGAATCAGACGTCGCTCTGCCATCATCGGATACGAGGTCACCGCATTGATGAGCTGGCTGCCATCGATCTCGCTGGCGTAAAGAATATCCAGGTTGAAATCGTGATCCTGCGGCGCCAGAGCATATTGCAGGATTTGATCGCAGAGTTGCTCGATCAGAAAATCCTCTTCACCGTAGAACAAATAAATTGGGTCGAATTTTCCTGCTTTCCATTGCTTTATCAGCGTCTCAAATGCTTGTGTGTCCACAGATCACCAAAAAGCTTGTGAATCCTCATTCCGTTCTATACCCGTCAATGGCGGATGGGTTATATATAGATACAATCAAAATGTAAAAGATGCAAAGAGTTTTTCATAAAAATAACAATCCCAGGACACCGAGAATCAGGCAATAGGGAGCAAACCAGTACAGTTTGCCTTTTTTGACGACGCGGAGAAGAACCTTCATCGAGACATACCCCGCGATAAACGAAACTGCGGCGCCGGTGATGAGGAGGTATATCGTCTGTGAATTCGGTGTGCGGGTGAACAGAGACATCCCTTCAAGAATCGTGGCCCCCAGAATCGCGGGGATGGACAACAAAAACGAAAACCGGGCTGCTTCATGCCCGCCAATGCCTAAAATCATACCTGTGCTGATCGTTGATCCGGAACGCGAGATTCCGGGAAAAATGGCCAGGGCTTGCGCCAGTCCCATGGCAATCGAAATCAGGACTGTATTGGGTTTTAGTGTTGTGGGAGTAAAATAACTCGCTGACAGAATAAGCGCCGTAACAATCAACATATAACAGGCCATAATCGGGTCTGCAAAAGCCTTCTGGATGTGGCTGTTCAGCAGTAAACCTATGATGACGGCCGGTAGCGTCGCGATGAGGATAAAGACCACGGTTCTAAAATCAGCGCTGGTTTTGTAATACTCGGAGAGACTCTGTTTCCTTTTAAACACCCCAAAAAATGATTTAAAAAGGTCAATGATATCGCGCCATAGCAGAACAAAGACGGCCAACAACGTGCCAAAATGAACGAAAACCTCAAAAAGAATATCCTGCTGCTTTACCCCCAACAATGCCTGTCCCAGCACCAAGTGCCCTGAACTGCTGATCGGCAAAAACTCGGTCAGGCCCTGAATCAATCCTAAAAGAATGGCATCGAAAAAACTCAATCTCTACTCCTGCGGCTTCACCTGGTCAGAATCTGGAAAAACTATTCGGAAAATATACGGGTTAATATACTTTAATGCAAGAAATAAGCGGGGAAAGGGCAATAAAGAAGAAAAGATCCCGGGAGACGTGCTCCCGGGATAAAACGGTTTAGCGGAGTTTATAATTGATACCGACGTAAATGCCCAGATGATCGACACCGTCGATGGTGTATTTGACTTCAGCAAATCCATCCATGGCAGGAGACAAGGCCATACTGGCGCCACCCAGAAAGTGGATGCCCAGATCGGTCTCGGAGGCATCCGCCTCATAACTCTCACCAAAAAATCCCCCAATGGTATCATCGCCTTTATACTCTACTGACGACGAACTGCGCTGGAGTCCCAAACCGCCACCGGCATAGGGTTTGAGGTCACCGCTCACCTCAAACATATATTTGACAACGGCACCAAATCCCAACGTTGAGAAAGAAACTTCTGTGTTAAATTCATCATAGCTCTTGCTCCAATAGTCGATATAGGCAAATAGGGCCAGATTGGGCATGATCGTGCCCAGATCGCCATTGAGCCCGATGGCAATCGTATTATCGATCGGATCCTCAGGCATGACAAATCCTACTCGTCCGCCGAATCCGTAAAAACCAATGTCGCTCTGAGCCACAGATAGGCCTGCAAAAAGAAAGATAACAGCCGTCACAATAACAAACTTTTTCATGGGATTGCCTCCAGGTTTTGTGATGTGTTTATGTAATCTTGTCGTATCAAAAACAGAGAATAACGGTCGCTTATTCCCTCAGAATTTGGATTGCCAAAATTTTTAATGACAGTAGAGTGTAAATAAAAAGTTATGCCTGCTCTTGTGTTTTTTGCTGCGCCTTGAGCTCCTTGTGCAGTTTTTTGACCTCTTTTTGCAAATCCGCGACTTGCTTTTCAAGATCCTCTACGCGGTCGAGGACTTTGGGACGAAAACGATCCATGGCCTCATCGATTCGTACGTCGATCCATTTTTTCATCTCTTCCGAACGGTGTTCTGCCTTGTTCATCAATTCATTGACCACCTTGCGTGCTTCTGCTCGTGTCATTTCTCCGCGCTTGCTCAGATCATCGACCAGCTCTTCTACTTTGTCTTTTGTCATGCCCAGTAAGCCCAGGCCTACCATGATTCCTTTTTGAAATAAGGATTCCATAATTCCTCCTTGAGAGTTAATCAAGATTTTCGATCTTTTCCAGTATCCCGTCCCGATAGCGAAACAGATTTACGGATTGGTTGACTCTGTTACTGGAGACGAACGAGATCGAGCCGCCCAGCACCGGATAGTCTCTGACATTATTTAAATAATTAACAAAATCATCAGAGTCGGTATTTCCCGTATCAATGGCTGAGATGAGCAAATTGAACAGGTTATATCCGAATATCGCAAGCTGACCGGGCGTGGCACCGGTATAGAGTCTGAATTCATTTCGGAAACGAATATATTCCGGATTCGATTCCATGACATAATTGCCGGTCACAAACAGTGCATTGTTGATGTATCGCCGGTGCGAGTTTAGTATCTCTTCGTCGAGCCAATAGCTTCCCCCCAGAGGGATTGCATTGATATTATAGAGCGCCATTTGAGGGGCAATGACATTCAGATCCTCGGCATAGATGGGAAGAAAGATGCCGTCGATACTGTTGATGGGAATATCTGTCGTCTTGACCAAACCGGTGCGCTCTTCGCTCTCCTGGATGGTCTTTTGCTCGAGAGCCATCCAGAGTGAATCCATGCGCTCTGTGGTCACCGGCAACCCCTGTTGTTCCAGACTGTCACGCAAGGCCAGTCGCAGTCCGGCTTCACGCATACCATAAAACTGTCTGGAAAAATCTTCTGCACCCGGATAATACCACTGCTGAGATACGATTTTACCTCCCATTCGGTCGATAGTCGAGGTAAAGGCATCGGTGAGCGCCTGGCCATAATCATCGGCCGGCGCCAGGGTAGCAAAGGTCTTCATCCCCAGTGATTGTATCGTATACTGCGCGAGATTTTGTCCTCTGATTTCCAGGTTGCTGTTGGCCTGAAAGACTTTTTCGCCGATATGGGTTATTCCGATATCAGTGGCAAGCGGTATGATCAAAGGCACGCCCTTTTCAGTCAATACCCCGGCCAGCGTGGCCGACAAGGAGCCGGTCAAATCTCCTATGACCAGGGATACGGTCTCTGGAGAGAAATCCAGAGCATTGATCGCCGCATCGACATTGCGGCCCCGGGAATCTTTGACAATGAGATCTATCTCCGGAACGGCTTTATCCCGCAAGGATTTGGCATAGGCAACTCCGCGTAAAAAGTCACTCGCTTCCTCTTCAAAGTACCCGCTCATGGGAAGGCTGATACCAAACCGTACGGGGTAGGCCAGGGAATCAGGGGGCAGGCTTGCCAGAGTTTCTGCCGCCCGGCTCACCAGTTCCCCAGGATTGGAGTCCAGTAAGGCCTCGACCTTTTGATGGCCCTGTTCGAGGTTACCCCGGCCATAATAAGCACGCGCAATCCATAACTGCAACATGTTTCGGGATTGCATAGAGAGATTGCGCTCGAGCAGGGGTTCCAGTTGACCCGGGTCGATCGAAAGTGCCAGGATATCATTGGCAAAGGCCTGGCTTGCGCGCAAGAGTTGCGGGTTGCCTGACTCGACGACCATGAGCAGAGTTTCGATTGCCTGGGCATACTCTCCGCGTTCATAGGCAAGGCGGGCAAGCAGGAATTTTGCATAGCCGATATACCGGCTGTCGGGAAATTGATCCACCAGCGTACGCGCATAGTGTTCGGCATCGATATTTTGCTCCAGATGGAACAATGTCTTGGCCAGCATAAACGTGCTGGCGGTGATTACCGGATTTTCCCTGCCCAGAGCCACCAGCTGGTACAGATTGATCCTGGCTTGTTCGTACTGACCATTGCGATAAAGAATAAGGCTCTGATCAAACAGGGCTTGTGGAGTGGACTGTTGCGCCAATACATTGCTGCCTGTGAACATGGACCAAACGAGCAATCCTAAAATGATGCGGTTATGGATTCTATAACGGTTTTGCAAGGTAACCCTCCTGACATACAAATCATTCAACAGTCACACTTTTTGCGAGATTTCGCGGTTGGTCTACATTGCAACCGCGTAACACCGCGATATAATACGCCAGCAATTGAAGGGGGATAATCGTGACCAGGGGATTGAGCATTTCCATGGTTTCGGGGACATAAATGACCTTGTGTACACGATCGGCGATCTCTTTATCTCCTTCTGTGGCAATCGCAATGACTTTACCTTTCCGTGCTCTGACTTCCTGAATATTGGACAAAATCTTTTCATAGACAGAATCCCGGGTAGCAATGACAATGACCGGCATGTTTTCATCGATCAGGGCAATGGGGCCGTGTTTCATCTCTGCAGCCGGGTATCCTTCTGCATGAATATAAGAAATTTCCTTGAGTTTCAAAGCTCCTTCTAGCGCCACGGGGAAATTATAACCACGACCGAGATATAAAAAATTTCGAACATCTGCCAGTTCCTGTGCCAGCACCTGGATCTGGTCACGCTTTTCAAGCACTTTTTCCACCTGATCCGGGATCGCCTGTAGTGCCTGGGCAATCTGTCTGCCGGCACTGCTCGAGATACTGCGCATGCGCCCCAACAACAATGTGACCAGCGCCAAGACAGTAACCTGACTGGTAAAGGCTTTGGTCGATGCCACACCGATTTCAGGGCCCGCATGTAAATAGACTCCGGCATCGGTTTCCCGGGCAATGGAAGAGCCTACCACATTGCAGATGCCAAAAACCTTGCTACTTTTGCGTTTTGCTTCCCGGATGGCTGCCAGTGTGTCAGCTGTTTCACCGGACTGGCTCAGGGCAATAACCGTTGAATCGGAACTGAGAATCGGATTGCGATATCGGAATTCGCTGGCATATTCTACCTCCACCGGAATGCCCACGAGCTCTTCAAACATGTACTCGCCCAAAAGTGCAGCATGCCAGGAGGTGCCACACGCGGTCAGCACGATGCGACGGGAATAGAGCAGGCTCTCGAGGTCGTGCTCGATACCCCCCAGTTTGGTCGTTCCCTCCTCAAGAAGCAACCTGCCGCGCATGGTATCGCGTAATGTCTGTGGCTGCTCCATGATTTCCTTGAGCATGAAATGGTCGTAACCGGATTTCTCGATGGCCGTGAGATCCGCTTCGATGGACATGATCGCTTTCTTTATCACCTGATCATCGATGGTCTTGACGGTGACATTGTCTGCGGTCACGAGCGCGATTTCGCCGTCGTCCAGGTAGGTCACTTCCTTTGTATAGCCGACCAAGGGGGCGGCATCCGAGGCCACATAGTTTTCTCCGTTGCCATGACCCACCACCAGAGGGCTGCCTCGTCTGGCTGCCAGAATCAGACCGGGATGAGCGCTGCAAATCACGGCGATGCCATAAGTTCCTTTGACGGTCGATAATCCGCGACGAATAGCCTCGATAAAATCTGTGCCATTTTGCATGTATTCCTGAAACAAATGAACCAGAATCTCCGAGTCTGTCTCACTCTTAAAGGTGTGACCTTTGGACACGAGTTCTTTGCGAAGGCTGACATAGTTTTCAATAATACCGTTATGCACGAGAGCGATCTTGCCATGACCATCGAGATGCGGGTGGGCATTGTTTTCTGTGGGTTCTCCGTGTGTTGCCCAGCGTGTATGACCGATTCCGCACTTTCCATCCATATTTGAATGGGTCAGTTTGGCTTCCAATTCCGCAATCTTGCCCACACTTTTTTGTACGGCAAGGCGATGCTCCTGACAGACCACAATACCGGCGGAATCGTATCCGCGATATTCCAATCGCTTTAAGCCATTGATCAAAAATGGAACCGAATTTTGTGTTCCAATATATCCGACAATTCCACACATAAAGATTCCCCCTGAGCTATTCCCATTCTATAGTGCTGGGTGGCTTTGAACTGATATCATAGACGACTCGGTTGACGCCTTTGATTTCATTGATAATGCGGTTGGATATGTGAGCCAAAACGGAATGGGGAATATCGGCCCAATCTGCTGTCATGCCATCCAGGCTGGTGACTGCGCGTAATGCAATGGTATTTTCATAGGTACGCTCATCTCCCATCACGCCAACACTCTTGACCGGAAGCAATACAGCAAACGCTTGCCAGATGTGATCGTACAGATCGTTCCGGACCAGTTCTTCGATAAAGATGTGATCTGCAGGTTGTAGAATCTCGATTCGTTCCCGGGTAATCTCTCCGAGAATGCGAACAGCCAGGCCTGGTCCCGGAAATGGGTGGCGTTTGAGGATGACATCCGTGATATTCAATTCCCGGCCCACCCGACGTACTTCATCCTTGAACAGCTCTCTCAGAGGCTCGATCAGCGATAATCCCATTTTTTCAGGCAAGCCACCCACATTATGGTGTGATTTAATTGTGGCCGAGGGGCCTTTGGTGCTTACACTTTCAATGACATCCGGATACAGAGTGCCTTGAACCAGATATTTTATATCTCCCAGCTGTTTGGCCTCTTTTTCAAACACCCTGATAAATTCGTTCCCAATGATTTTTCGTTTTTGTTCAGGATCATAGACGCCTTCCAGCTTGCTCAGAAATTGTGCAGAGGCATCTATAGCCTTGAAATGAAACGGGGCGTTTTTGAAATAATCGGAGACTTGTTTGGCTTCCTGGTGACGCAACAGTCCGGTATCGACAAAAATACACGTCAAACGATCTCCGATCGCCTTGCCAACGAGATAAGCGGCCACGGTCGAGTCGACTCCGCCACTCAGGGCACAGAGGGCGTGCTGATCGCCCAATTTTTCTCGAATGGATTGTACAGTTGCCTCTGCAAACGAGCTGGCATTCCAATTCCCTTCGCATCTGCAAATGCGATAGAGAAAATTTGACAGGATCTCTTTGCCTTGCATGGTATGCACGACTTCTGGGTGGAACTGAATGCCAAAAATGCGCTCCCTGGTATGTCGTATGGCAGCGATGGGCGCATTATCCGTATTGGCAATGACCTGAAAGCCTTTAGGCAATTTCGTCAGGTGATCACCGTGGCTCATCCATACCTGGGTTCTCTGGTCGATACGATAAAACAGGTCGCTTTGATCGAGAATGTCGAGAGCAGCCCGACCATATTCACGCCGGGATGCCGGGTCGACCTGACCATTTTTCATGTGGGCAATGACCTGCAAACCATAACAAATTCCCAGTACCGGGAGATCGAGTTGAAAGATGGCAGGGCTGGGCAGAGGGGCATTGGCACCATAAACAGAGGACGGTCCGCCGGAAAGAATGATTCCTTTGGGACGTCGATCTTTGATCTCGTCGATGGAAATGTCGAACGGTTTGATCTCGGAATAGACACCCAATTCACGTATCCGCCGGGCGATGAGCTGGGTATACTGTGACCCAAAATCGAGGATTAAAATACTTTCATGATGTTCCATTGTTTTCCTGAAACGTTATGTCCAGTTTCTCCAGTTTGTCAAGATAAGGATAATAGGTCAGGTCAAAGTGAATAGGGGTAATGCTGATTTTGTTATTGAGGATCGCGCGGTCGTCATATCCCTCGTCTGTTTCAATATCGATTTTTTCACCTGTAAGCCAATAATATTTTAAATTTCTTGGATCGGTACGGACGTGATATTCTTCCCGGTATCTGGCCATGCCCTGCCGGGTGATACGTATTCCCTTGATCTCTTTGGCGGGAACGGCTGGAACATTGATATTGAGATAGACACCGGAAGGAAAGGGGGTTTCAATTACGATGGGAACCATATCGCGCGCAAATTTTGCTGCTGCGCTAAAATCCGGATTTTGAAACGTTGCCAGAGAAATCGCAAAAGAAGGTACACCCAAGATGGCTCCTTCAGTGGCAGCAGATACGGTACCGGAATAGATCACATTGATGCCGGTGTTGGATCCGAGATTGATTCCCGAGACCAGAATGTCAGGGGCAGGCATTTCTTTTAACAAGGCCCCATAAGCGATTTTTACGCAATCAGCGGGTGTGCCTGTCACTGCAAAGCCGAAAAATTGGCCGTCTTTGTGGATCTCTTTGACCTTCAATGGATCCGAAAGGGTAATGGCATGTCCCACAGCGCTCATTTCAGTCGCTGGTGCAACGACAGTAACCTTTCCCAGTTTTTTCAAAGACTGTACAAGGGCATGCAAGCCAGGTGCATGGATACCATCATCATTGGTGACCAGGATATTCACTCTCTGCTCCTATAGGGGATGTCTCTGTTTTGACCGTATAAAAACTCAACAGCTTGCCGAGAATCGTGCGTAATTCTTTACGCGGGACAATGGTATCGACAAATCCGTGCTCCAGTAGAAATTCCGATCTCTGAAAACCATCCGGCAAATCCTGCCCAATGGTTTGTTTGATGACACGTGGTCCTGCAAAACCGATCAATGCACCGGGTTCTGCCAAAATGACATCTCCGAGCATGGAAAAACTCGCGGTGACCCCTCCCGTGGTCGGGTGGGTGAGGATTGAAATATAGGGCAGGCCATGATCTGCCAGGCGAGCGAGTCGTGCTGATGTCTTGGCCATCTGCATAAGCGAGAGGGCTCCCTCTTGCATCCGCGCACCGCCCGAGGCCGATACGATCATCAATGGCCATTTTTCTTCGAGAGCGACATCGACGGCTCGGGCGATTTTTTCACCCACTACCGATCCCATGCTTCCGCCAATGAAGCTAAAATCCATGACAGCGAGAACCGCATTGATCTCTTTGACAGAGCAGCGACCGGTACGCACTGCTTCGGAAATGCCGGTTTTTTCCATCGCATCTTTGAGTCGATCCGAATATTTTTTCGAATCTTTGAATTTCAGCTGGTCCACAGAACGAATATTGCTGTTGAATTCTTTAAAACTGTTATCATCCGCAATGAGCTGAATATAGCCGTTGCTGTTCATGCGGAAATGGTGGCCGCATTTATTGCAAACATGCAAATTGCGATGCAATTCCTTATTATAGATAATTTCGCTACATTGATCGCATTTTACCCAAACGCCGTCGGGCAATGCCTTTTTGGGCTGGGTGTCCAGCCCTCTTTTTACACGTTGAAACCACTGCATAAACACTCCGTTTCAAGTGGATGCTTTTCTTTGACCAAAATGCAACTCATCAAAAGTGCATCTTCGTTTTCTGCCTGATAATAATTCTTGCGCACACCGACCTCAAAGAAATTGAATTTTTTATAGAGATCGATGGCCGAACGATTGGATGATCTGACTTCCAGATGGGCTTCCCGGACTCCGTTACCGATTGCCCAGAAGAACAGTGTCTCCAGCATGTGTGATGCCATTCCCCGCCTGCGATATTGGGGATCGATAGCAATGTTGGCGATATGGAGTTCGTTTACCATCTGCCACACAATAATAAATCCGATCACCTGATTGTTTTTAACAAGAACAAATGGATAAGAATATCTATTTTCTTCAACCTCCCAACGGAACGATTCTTTGGACCAGGGAGTCGGAAAAATCGCTTTTTCCAATTCAGTGACTTGATCCAGATCCCTGAGCTGCATGGTTCGAAAGGTGACAGGCACTTGATCGACAGGATCCTTAAATTCTTCTTTCTTCATAACACCCTAAATACTCGGTATGTTTCTGGGTTTTCCGGCGATAAAATCCTGGTAATATGTCGGTTCCAGCGTATCGAGGTCCGGCAGCTCCAGTGTCGGCCAGATTTTTTCAGCCACGAGTCCACATGAATACGCGCTTGTCAGATTAAACGACTCGGGTGCTTTTTGCCAATGCTCTGAATCGGGAAGATCGGCAACATGCCCGATGAGAAGGCCGGGAGAAGGCAAGAATGTTGCCAGCTCTGTTCTTTTGATCACCGTCACCTCTTTGATGATGCAGAGTTCTGTCATCTCTTTTTCATAGAGCGCAGCAAAATATTCATCTGCTTTTGCTTTGAGCAATGGGCACACGATTCCGTTTAATACGGGTGCTTGAAGGGCAAGAGCAGCAAATGTGGGCACCGGGATGACCGGAATATCGTGCGGCATGGCCAATCCTTTGGCAAGGGCAAGCCCTATACGCAATCCGGTAAACGATCCCGGCCCGATAGAGACCGCCAGGGCATCCACATCTTTAATCTCCATATCCAACGTCTTTAGCACCTGGTCGATGCTCTGTGTGATCTGACGGGCATGGATATTGCGTATGTGGATTCGCGTTTCCGCGATCAGGATACTGTCCCTGAGAAGAGCCACAGCACAGACCTGGGTGGCCGTCTCTATTGCCAATATGTGCTTTGCTTGTGTCATGCTATGATTTTTTCAAAAATTTCATGCGGAATATCCAGAGTCAATTTCCGCTTGTTTTCCCATCCCGCAATAAACCGGGATTCGAGCCTGATCTTCCAATGATCATCGGGTAACCACACTTGCACCTGCTCCGGCCACTCTATCAGGCATACTCCCTGACCGTAGAAATACTCTTCCAGACCCAGATCCAAGAGTTCGCTGGAATCCTCAATCCGATAAAAGTCAAAATGATACACGGGCAGGCGTCCCTGGTATTCATTGACCAGTGTAAACGTCGGACTCGTGACCGGCTCTTCGATTCCCAGGCCCTGACAAATTCCCTTGATCAGGGTGGTCTTTCCGCTTCCCAGATTGCCCGTAAATGTGATCACCTGGCCTTTATCAAGATATTGGGCAAGCGTACTGCCCACTTGCAACGTGTCTTTGATATGATGACTGATAATCGGTTCTATTTTTTCTCCAATGTCGCTATGGGTAATATCATTTCTTCCAAAGAGATGCCGCCATGTTGAAAACTGTCTGCGTAATAATTCAGATAATAGTGATAATTGGTCGGATAGACAAAGTAATAGTCTTCCTTGGCGATCAAATAATTGGTATTGACCCCTCTTGCCGGCAGTCTCAGGGTTTGCGGATCCTTGACGATCATGGCGTTTTTGGCGTTGGCTTTGATATTGCGGCCGTATTTGTAACGCAAACTCGTGGAGGTTTCACGGTCACCGATCACCTTTGCACCCCGCAGCCCACGAATGCTTCCATGATCTGACGTGATCACGATGCGGAAATTTTTATGTTGAATCTCTCGCAAGGCCTGAAAAAAAGGTGAATGTTCAAACCATGATCGGGTTATGGAACGAAAAGCGCTCTCGTTGGGAATCATTTCCTTGATGACCTCGACTGAGCTGCGGGTATGAGCGAGGATATCGACGAAATTGATGACGATCGCGGATACAGGAATATCCACAAATTCGTAAAGTTTGCGCGAAACACTCTTGGCTTCCTGAATGTCGAGCACTTTGGCATACTTTAGGGAGGATTTGAAATTCGGCATCAACCGTGCCATCTGTTCTTCCAATAGCTGATGTTCATAGCGATTTCGACTGACATCATCCGCTTCTCCGCCCTCGCTCCAAAGGTCAGGATGTAAACGTTCGATATCCCCTGGAAAGAGTCCGGCAAATATCGCATTGCGTGAATAAGGGGTTGCTGTGGGCAGAATCGAATAGTAATAATCCCTTTTGACCTTGAAAAATTCTCTCAATAACGATTCGACTGTCATCCATTGATCCAGCCGGAGGTTGTCCAGAATGACCAAAAGCGTATTTGCTCCTTGCTCCACATGCGGAAGTACATAGTCTTTGACGATATCGACTGACAGCGGAGGCCGGTCTTCAGCGCCATGGATCCAGTCGAGGTAAGAGCGTTCAATATAGCGGCCAAATTCGACATTGCAGTCTCGTTTCTGGTCGTATAACGTCTGTTTGAGGCCCAGGTCAGGATGCGCATCCAGTTCAACATCCCATTCGGAGAGTTTCAGGTGGATATCTATCCAATCCTTCCAGTGCATGGGCCTCATCATGCGATTCACGATTTGGTTAAATTCGTTCGTATAATCTTTCGAGATGCTTTGACCTGTAATTTTTCGGCCTTCGATGATTTTTTTACAAACCAAAAGGATTTGACTCGGATTGACAGGCTTTGTTAAATAGTCATCGATCTTGCTGCCAATGGCTTGTTCCATCAACATCTCTTCTTCGCTCTTGGTAATCATGATCACCGGCAAAGAGGGATTCATGGTTTTCATCTCTTCCAATGCCGTGAGCCCGTCCATACCGCTCATCATCTCATCTAAAAGCACCAAATCAAACGGGGTTTCTTTGATCAAATCCAGTGCATCCTCAGCATTGGTCACCGGTGTCACTTTATAGCCGCGGTCGGTCAGAAAGATGATGTGCGGCTTGAGCATTTCGATCTCGTCATCAACCCAAAGAATATGTCCTTTTTCGCCAGCCAATAGTCCTCCTTAAAGTAAATTCAAAAGTAACGATTTTTTCAAATCCAGTCAATCTATTTATCAGGATATGAAACTTGTTGGCAAAAATGTGTGTTATATTTCTTGCGATTTATAAAAAAAAGTGATATAGTAATATCTTGACAAATTTGTCAAGAGGGGATATCCACTGCCTTTTCAGGATGTCATAAATAGTGAACATTTAATTTAGGTACAGGAAGCGGAAATTGGAGACAAATCTAACACAACTGATTCATAATGGAATCGTCATTCCAGAAAAACCTGCTTATCAAAAGCTGAACATAAAAATAAAAGGTCAAACCCATATATTAACACCCAAGCAGGAAGAGATGGCACTGGCATGGTGCAAAAAGATCGGTACACCCTATGTCGAAGATTCGGTGTTTATTCGTAACTTTTTAGCTGATTTTTGTAAAGAGCTCGGACTCGGTTCGCCTCTGAAACTCGACGAGATCGATTTTTGCAATGTTTTGCGCGTCGTGGAAGAGGAGCGGGAATGGAAAGCCAATCTTACCAAGGAAGAGAGAAAAGCCCTTGCTGCCGAGCGCAAGGCGAAACGAGAAGAGTTGAAAGAAAAATATGGATATGCCATTGCCAATGGAGAGCAGATCGAGCTGGCGAACTATATGACTGAACCCAGTGGCATTTTTATGGGCAGAGGCAAACACCCTTTGCGAGGGCGCTGGAAACAAGGCGCTGAACAGCGGGATGTGACACTGAATCTGAGTCCCGATGCGCCGCCCGTGCCGGGAGACTGGGCTGAAATTGTGTGGCAGCCCGATTCCATGTGGGTGGCCCGATGGGAAGATGCACTGACCAATAAACTGAAATATATCTGGCTGCACGATACCGCCCCGATCAAACAGGCCCGGGAAGCTCAGAAATTCGATAAAGCCATCGAACTGAATGGCATTCTCTCGCAAGTGCGCAAAGGGATTCAAGAGAGTCTCGCAGATTCGCATGCCCGCCGGCGTAAGGTGGCTACAGCTTGCTATCTCATCGATGCCCTGTGTTTGCGTGTCGGGGATGAAAAAGATCCCGAAGAAGCCGATACAGTGGGCGCCACCACCCTTCGTCCGGAACATATAAAGTTTCATGACAATGGCGTGACCGAATTCCGGTTCCTCGGAAAAGATTCTGTGCTCTGGCACAAAAAGATTGAAATGCCTGACACGGTGATCGAGAACCTCAAAGAACTGGCCGAAAATGCCCGGCCTGCAGGCAATGGCCGCAAAACCGCTGCCGGTAACAAACCCCAACTGTTTCCAGATATCACCAGCCGAAATGTGAATGCCTATCTTACCGGCATTATGCCCGGACTCACAGCCAAAGTCTTTCGTACCCATCACGCGACCAATGCCGTCAAAGAGAGTCTCGATAAATCAAAGGTGAAAAAGAAAGATCCTGAATATAAAAAATGGGCGGCCGCAGTACGCGCCAATATGGAAGCTGCGATCCTGTGTAATCATACCAAACAGGCTCCCAAAAACTGGGCCCAGAGGAAAAAACGCTATCGCGAACGCGAACAACGCGCTGCAGAACGGATCAAAAAAATTCAACAACAAACCAAAGAATTCAAGGAAAAATTAAAAGATCTGCGGGCAGAATCGCGTGAAAAAATCGCCGCTGCCAAGAATCAGGAGCAAAAATCCAAAGCCAGAGAACGATACAAAAAGCGTATCACCAAAATGAATGAACGCATCGAAAAAAATAAAGTGCGGCTGGAAAAAGCACAACACGCTCTGGGTAAAATCCAGGTTCAAAGAGCCCTCGCCATGGAAAATCGTTCATGGAATTTGGGAACCAGTCAAAAATCGTATATCGATCCGCGAGTCTATTATCAATGGGGAAAAAAGATCGATTACGATGTGCTGGAAAAATACTATTCTGCAACCTTGCGCCGTAAATTCATGTGGGTCAAAACACAGGACCCTGAAACCCAACAAGAGATTAAAAAAAACCAGGACTAGGCCCCTGATCACACCTTTTTCTCTTTTTGTTTAGTTATTCTACAAAAATTCTCCCCTCACACTCTCTTGCTGTTGAAATTATTTACAAATAATTGTAAATAATTTCAACAGACTTAAATGCATTTATTACAATAGTTTGTGTTCTCACGATGTTATTAATGACTTTTATTGTTTAAATAATTTACAAAATGATAAATGTTTAAATATCTTTTGAGAATTCATTCACAGTTTGTAAGGCACTGATAAATATGCATTAATATAGTGCGATTTTTGCCGGGTTCAAGTTTGGCATGTTATTTGTACTAGTAAAGGTGTTGAATTGCTGTAAACAACCCTAATACATATAACCAATCTTGTGAGGTTTGCAATGACTGTTTTAATCTTGATCGCACTGGTAATCGTTGCTCTCTTGGTGGACTATGCTGTTCAGGTTCGGCAAGCAAAAAAGGCAAAAGCCCTGGCCCCCCAGTTTCAGGGATGGGGAGAGGGCGACGTCTTTTTACCCGATGGCGTTTTGGCTGCTCCGGGACATTTGTTCAGTCTTTTGAATAAAGATGGCTCTTTTCGTATGGGACTCGATCGTTTCCTGACGCATACCATCGGCAAAGTCGATGCCATTGAATTGCCCCAAAAAGGAAAACAGGTGCAAAAAGGCGATACACTACTGACGGTAAAGCAGGGTGAACGCACGATCTCTATTCCTTCGCCCTTTCACGGAACGATTGAGGAAATCAATCAGATGGTCTCTGAACTCCCCGCTCTTTTGCGCGAAGAACCTGAAAAGTCATGGGCCGTGGCTGTAAAGCCCAATGATGTCAAGTCCAGCATGAATCTGATGCGCGTCGGTAAAGAGGCTAAAGAATGGCTGATGAATGAAATGAACCGTTTGCGCGAATTCTTGTCGGCCCAAACAGCAGAACCTGCCTATGCCACATTGCAGGATGGCGGTGTCCCTGCCGAAGGGGTTCTGCAACAGATGGATGTCGATTCCTGGTCCAAGTTCGAACAAGAATTCATTCGCACAAACTCTTGAATTATTTTGGATTGAATTATGAAAGCTGCTATTCTGAATGACTCTACCCGCTGCGTCGGGTGTACGGCTTGTGCGCTGGCCTGCAAAGAGATCAATAATCTGCCGAAACAGTCCGGTGTGGAAAAATTATCCGCAACGACCTGGACCACGGTCCAGTCTGCAAACGGCATAAACTTTCGCCGGCACTGTATGCACTGCAAAGAACCTGCATGCGTATCCGCCTGTCCGGTCGTTGCATTGGAAAAAACAGAACAAGGCGCGGTCATCTATGATGCCGACAAATGTATGGGGTGTCGCTATTGTATGATCGCATGCCCGTTTGATATCCCCAGCTATGAATGGTCAAAGGCCATCCCTGCAGTGCAAAAATGCATTTTTTGTTATGAAAAGGCTCTGTCCAAAGGCGAGTCTCCGGCATGTACTGCTGCTTGTCCGGCAGGTGCCTCGGTTTTCGGAGATCATGAAAAACTCTTGCAAGAAGCCAAAAAAAGGATCCGGGAGAACCCGGATCGCTATGTGGATCATATTTACGGTGAACAGGAAGCAGGAGGAACGTCTGTATTGTATCTCTCGTCTGTTCCGTTTGCCGATTTGGGCTTTGCTTCAGATCTTCGCAAGGATCCGTATCCTGAATTGACCTGGAAGGTGTTGTCGCAATTGCCCAAAGTCGTCTCTTTTTCGGGAATCGCCCTCATCGGCACCTGGTGGATTATCAATCGTCGCATGAAACTGGAAGAAAACAACAGGAATGAAAAAGAGTGATCAGAGAGAAAGCCTTTCTTTTTTAACAGATTGAGGAAATCATGACTTTTCGTATACCCAAGATTACATTCTGGAGAGTGGTACTGGCCGTTCTGTGGACCTTTGGTCTGGTCGCTGCGATTCAACGGTTCTATTTTGGACTCGGCACGGTCACCAATCTGTCCGATGACTTTCCCTGGGGCATCTGGATTGGATTCGATATTCTGGTGGGCGTGGGCCTGGCCGCTGGGGGATTTGCGATCACGGCAACGGTATATATATTTAATCTCAAGGATTTCAAACCCATCTCAAGACCAACGGTGTTGACCGCTTTTCTCGGTTACTTGCTCGTGATCGGTGCATTGATGTTCGACCTGGGGAAACCCTGGAATGTCTGGCATCCGATCATCATGTGGAATCCTCACTCTGTGATGTTTGAAGTGGGATGGTGTGTCATGCTTTACACCACGGTTCTTCTTTTGGAATTTTCGCCTTTGGTCTTTGAACGGTTGCGCATGCAAAAACCTTTGCGTATTATCCGTTCCATCACCGTACCGCTGGTGATCCTCGGTGTTTTGCTTTCCACCCTGCACCAGTCCTCGCTGGGCACGCTGTATGTCATTGTCCCGGACAAGCTGCATCCACTCTGGTATTCCGGATTTTTACCTGTTTTCTTTTTTGTCTCTGCCATTGCCGGCGGCCTTGCCATGGTGATATTTGAATCTTTTCTCAGCGCCCGAGCGTTCGGCAAAGAACTCGAATCTTCATTATTGGTGCGTCTGAGCCGCGCCATTGTGGTTATTCTCTTTCTGTGGCTAGCCATGCGTTTCTTTGATCTTTTGGCCCGTGATGCTCTTGCCTATATGTTCGAGGGCAGCATGGAAAGCGGATTCTTTCTCGGTGAAATCATTATCGGCGCCATCCTTCCCATGGCTCTCTTTTTGACACGACGTGTACGCGAAACAACAGGCGGTCTCTTTTTGGCCAGTGTACTGGTACTCTTTGGATTTATCGCCAACCGACTGAACGTGGCGGTCACGGGTATGGCCGGTTCTGCCGGTTATATTCCCTCCTGGCAGGAAATTGTCATCACGGCTTCAATCGTTGCCCTGGGATTGGTCATCTTTCGCATGGTCGCCAAGCACACACCCGTGTTCGAAACCCCGGTATCCGAACCATCTGCCGCTAAATCTCCTTTGGTCGCCGCAGGCCGCTCCGGTAAACTCGCGATGGGGGTGCTGTTTGCATTGCTCATCTTTATCATGACCGGACTCGGATATACGCTGGCCAATAAACGGGTCGAAGATAAGCAAATTGTAGAATCGCCAAAGCTTATCCCTGCCGAGTCTGGACTCGAATTTCCCGAGCCCATTGTTTTTCAACCCTCTGAGGATAGTCCTGGCAAGGTGACCTTTAATCATGAAACCCATGTCGATCCTTATGAGCCCGGTTGCGGTAATTGCCATGCCGAACTGTTTGCGATCAGGCCCGAACAGGCCGGTGTTACGATAACCAAAGGGGAGGGCGAGATGATTTTGCATGAAAAATGTGGCTCCTGTCACGATGGAGAAAATGCGTTTAGCATTGATGACGGATGTGAATTCTGTCATCAATTGCCTGAATAAAGAGTGTGTCATGATCCCTGGCTCTTGCCGGAGCCGGGGATCATGGATTCATCATTTATGTGTCAATTATGTTAAACCCCTGTACCCAAATTTTTTGATGAATTATGCAAAACAAAGATCAATTGTCACAAAACCTCTGGCCTTCTGATGAACAACCCTGTATCTGGATGGACGCAGGGGTGGTAAGCTATAAACTCTGCGATCGCAATTACGACTGTGAAAATTGCCCGTTCAATGCCTCTATGCAGTCCCGTTCTCTGATCTCACCTGAAAAGGGACAGGTGACCTTTGACCGCCCAAAGCACGATCTCGATTCTGAGCAAGAGACGTCTCCTCTTGAACGTATTTTGTCTCCCTATTGTCAGATCGCCTATGATCCATCGGCTTTTTATGGTGCAGAGTTTTGGAGCATCAAACCAAAAGGAACCCGGACGTGCCGCATCGGCTTGAACGATCTGGGGCTTAAAATTCTGCCGCCTGTAGAAAAAGTGATTTTCCCGCAAAATGATTCGGTACTGGAAAAGAATGATCCCTTTTGCAAGCTGGTCACCAAAGAAGGGCCCATGCAATTTTCTTTTCCTGTGGATGGCAAAATCCGATTCCTGAATAAAGATCTTCTTGCCGTGCTTCGGCAATCCAAGAACGGTGAAACCGTCGATTCCTGGTTCGCAGAATTTGATTTGTTGCGAAATGAGGAATTGGCAGGATTCAAAAAAGGAGCCGCTGCACTGGATTTTTTACTCGAACAGCAAAACGATGTGGTCAAGACTCTGATCTCTGCAATCGACATGCATGATAAGGAAGAACGCCCCACGCTTCAGGATGGAGGCGTTTTGATTCCTGACATCAAGACCATTATCGGCAGTCAAAAATATTATCGGCTCGCTGTGGATCTGCTTTGTCAGTGAAATTACGGTATCCAGTCTGACAAGCCAGAGTTTCTTCTTGTATTTATACCCGCCTTTTACTATCATAAAGCATCACTTTTTTTCCATCATGGAATGATGTTATGCAAAGAAAACTGGGCCAGATGTTAAGCGTCCGGCTTTTTCTGCTGATATTGGCAGTAATGGTCGTCGGTTTTATCATCTATACGTATCATGCCATTCACAAGCACACCAATGATCTCATGCAGACGGTCTTTCTCAGCGCCGACCGAACCGGCAATGTGATCAAACGGTCCACTCATTACGCCATGCTGATCAACCGCAAAGAAGATCTGTATCATACCATCAATACCATCGGCAATGAACCGGGTGTAGATGGCATTCGCATTTATAATAAACGCGGTCAAATCATCGTATCCACGGATGCCCAGGAAGTCGGTCGAATCGTGGATATGGAGGAAGAAGCCTGTTACGTCTGTCACAACAAAGAGCAACCCCTGGAGGTTTTACCTCAATCGAAAACCCGACGCGTCTATGAAGGACAAAAAGGGCACAGGCTCCTGGGGGTCATCAAACCTATTAACAATGAACCCGAATGTTCCAACGCAGCGTGTCATGCACATGATGCATCACAAAAAATATTGGGAGTACTCGATGTCCGTATGTCGTTGCAACAGATCGATGAAAAGTTGGCTTCGAGCAGACGGGAGCTGATATTTTTTGCCGCTCTTTTAATTTTAGGCGTCGGTTTATCTTCCGGGAGTTTTATTTATGTGGTCGTTCGAAGGCGAATTAAACATCTGATCAATGGCACCCGAGAGGTGGCCTCAGGAAAACTCGACCACAGGATCGCCATCTCAGGCAGCGACGAAATCGGTCAGCTGGCAAGCTCGTTCAACAAAATGACTGCCGATCTTCAAAAAGCCAGACATGAGATCACTGAATGGTCCACCTCTTTGGAAGAAAAAGTGGCGGAAAAAACACTGGAACTCAAAGAGGCTCAATCTCATCTCATCCAAATGGAACGTCTGGCTTCGTTGGGTAAACTTTCTGCCACTGTCGCACATGAAATCAACAATCCTCTAGCTGGAGTCCTGAATTATACCTATTTGGTTTTACGCGTTTTGCGGAATGAGGATTTTTCCGAAGAACGAATCGCATCCCTGAATCGATACCTGGAATTTATTAAAAGCGAAGTGGCTCGGTGCGGTGATATTGTGAAAAATATGCTCATTTTTGCCCGCCAGGGGGGGGGACATTTTTCCAGAGAAAAAGTGAGTCATTTGATCGATTCGGGCCTCATGCTGGTCAATCACCAGTTGGAATTAAAACAGATCAAACTCGCAAAAAATATTCAGTGTGATGACGACGAAATTTCTTGCGACCCGGGGCAAATCAGGCAAGCCCTGGTGGCGCTCTTTGTCAATGCAATTGAAGCTATGGATGCCAAGGGGCAGCTCAACGTGAATTTGCTGTGTGATAAAGAGGTCATGACCATAGAGATCCAGGATAGCGGGTGTGGGGTTCCAAAAGAAATGCAGGATAAAATTTTTGATCCCTTTTTTTCCACCAAAAAAGAAGGCAAAGGGGTAGGCCTGGGTTTATCTGTTGTCTATGGAATTATTAAACGACACAAGGGAGATATTCGGTTGGAATCTATGGTCGATGTGGGTACCACGGTGACCATAGAACTGCCCCGAAACCCTGTCCCTGATGCCAATGTCAATGTTTCCAAAGAAACAATTTCCGAATTATAGGTGAAATTATGGCCAAGCAAGATCATTCCATCCGTGTCTTGATTGTCGACGATGAAGAGTCTGTACGCGATTCCCTCTATAACTGGTTTATCGAAGATGGGTATACCGTAGGAACAGCCAAAGATGCCTATGAAGCTCTTGAACAATTGGAAAAACAACGATGGGATATCATCCTTTTAGATATTAAAATGCCGGGTATGGATGGCCTTGAACTGCAAAAACGAATACAAAAAATCGATAAAGATATCATCATCATTATCATGACCGCATATGCTTCGGTCGATACTGCGGTACAGAGCCTCAAAGACGGTGCCTATGATTATATCGTCAAACCCTTTAATCCCGATGATCTCTCGCATTTGGTTCGAAATGCATCTGAAAAACTGCAGTTGAGCGATGAAAATCGTCGTTTGCGACAAAATCTGACAGAAGTAACGCATATCGATGAAATTATCGGATCCAGCCCCCAAATGAAAAGAGTACTCGACCTGGTCCATACAGTGGCCAATTCCGATACAACGGTACTGATCAGGGGCGAGAGCGGCACCGGTAAAGAGGTGATTGCCCGTGCCATTCATGCTCACAGTCCGCGACGCTATTACCCCATTGTGCCGGTAAACTGTGGCGCCCTTTCTGACTCTCTTTTGGAAAGTGAATTGTTTGGTCACGAAAAAGGGGCCTTTACCGGTGCTCAATACCGGCGCAAAGGCAAGTTCGAATTAGCAGATAGAGGAACCTTGTTTCTGGATGAAATCGGTAATGTCAGTCAGAAAATGCAAGTGCAACTTTTACGGGCGCTGGAGAGCCACCAATTTACCCGTGTCGGAGGAAGCCAGACCGTGTCGGTGGATATCCGGTTGATTTGTGCCACCAATAAAAATCTTGAACAGGCTGTGCAAGAAAAGACGTTTCGAGAAGATCTCTATTATCGGATCAATGTTTTTCAGATTATCGTTCCACCGCTGCGTGAAAGACGCTCCGATATCCCTTTGCTTGCTGAACATTTTTGCAGAAAATATGCCCACTCTATGAATAAACCCATTACGCACATTGATAAAGAAGCGATGGATCTCTTGCAACAACACCATTGGCCCGGCAATGTGCGCGAGCTCGAAAATGCGGTTGAACGAGCAATGGTCGTCGGAAAACCTCCGGCTATTCATGCCCAGGATTTACCATTCCAATTGGTCGCTCAAGAGGACAAAGAAGAACAGTCTGTCGAAACCCTTGCCGAGATGGAAAAGAAACAAATTCTCAAGGTTTTGGAACAAAACAACTGGCATATCACCAAAGCAGCCGAAATGCTGGGTATCGATCGGGTCACCTTGTATAACAAGATAAAAAAATATGACCTGAGAAAGTAATGCCTATGGCAACTGTTCTCATTTTACCCTTTGTATTCAAACGGTCTCAGGATCTTGATGAGGTGACAAAAAAAATTCAATCCAATCTTTCCATGCCCTGCAAACTCTCGCATTTGCATTTTAACCATCACTATGCCTTTGATACGGTTCGCGATCAATATCATTCTACCCGGCTTTTAAAGGGCCTGGAAACGCAAATCGAACAAAAAGAGAACAAGATCCTCGGAATTACCCATCTTGATTTATTCATACCCATTCTCACCTACGTATTTGGAGAAGCCCACCTTAACGGTCCGGCTGCAGTGGCCTCGGATTACCGGCTCAATCCCCAGTTCTACGGCCTGCCCCCCAATCCCGAACTCGTAAAAGAACGATTGATCAAAGAGTGCATTCATGAATTGGGACATACCCTGGGCCTGAGACATTGCCCGAATCCACAATGTGTCATGCGAACCTCGACGTATGTCGAAGAAATCGATTTAAAATTAGACACCCTGTGCTCCAGGTGCCGAAAAATGGCCGATATTTCCTGATCCAAACGGACGCATACCTCCCAGTTAACTATTTTATGACGTATCCCCTCAATGAAAAGGCGGATTTACGGATTTTTATAAAACCATTGCAGAAAATAAAAAAATATAGTATTTTAATTGAATCCTGATATCGTTCAAATATCCGCAAAGCTCTTTCAGTTGCACCAAGTCTGATCGTTTAGCATCGTCCTGATCTCGCATGGCTTTATTCTTTTGCGCGAAAAGGATTTTCAAAATATCGCTATTGTTTTTTACAGCAGTAAGATACCTGACAACGCCAAACCTGAACCTTTACTGAAAATTGTGATAGATAAGTGACTTACAATGGAGCTGCGCTATGGTACTGAAATTTCCACACTTTATTCTTGTCATGGGGGTTGTCCTGGTGTGTTGTGAATCCCGTCCAAAACCCGCAAAAGGATCTCTGGAAATCAGTTTTACGTTTGACAAACCCCAGGATATTGAACCCTCTTATTGTGCTGCCATTTGGCTTGAAGACATGAACGGTCAATATGTCCGGTCCCTTTTTGTCACAGAATATTTGTCTTATGGCGGATATAATGATTCTACCATATGTCCTCAATGGAGCACAGGAGCTGATTGGGATAATGTCACTGACGATGAATTTGATGCGGTGACTCAGGCGACACCCCCGGTGGGTTCGCACACCTTGACCTTTGCCTGCGAGGATCACGATCTCATGACAGGTCAGTATACATTTTTTGTTCAGACTCATGTCATTGAAGAGCTCAATGTTCTCTATTCCGGTGTCATTGAATTGGGTACGGAAAATACTGGTTTTGCAGAAATGGAATCTGTTTCAGCTCATCAAGTGGCAAAAAATACCCTGTCCAAAGTTTCCGCGAAATATGTCCCCTAATATTTAAATGAGGTCTGTATCATGAAACATGAACGGTTTACACGACGAGAATTTTTAAAAAGTTCTGCTGTTGGAGTGGCTTCCCTTTCAGCCGCTTCGATTCTTTCATCTTGCTCTGATCAGGAATCCACACAAAGTGTTCAGATCCCCAAACGCGTGCTGGGCAAGACGGGATTAGAGATACCGGTACTTTCGTTCGGCGGAGGGTCACAATTCATGAAAAATGAGGATGGTGACTGGGAAAAGATGATGGAAAGGGCACTGGAGCTGGGAATCAACTACTTTGATACGGCTTCTTCTTATGCTTATCGTAAATCTCTGCACAGTGAAGAACGCTTTGCCCGGATTCTGGCCCCTATACGCGACAAAGTCATTATTTCAACGAAATTCGATGCACGGGATGTGGATGGAATGATGAAAGAGGTGGAAACAAGCCTCAAGCAACTCGAAACCGACTATATCGATATTCTCATGATTCACAGTATCGAAAAAAGCGAAGACATCGATGCTCTGGATAAGGGTGTTTATGCCAAAATGCGACAACTCAAAGAACAGGGTGTAGCACGATTTCTCGGTTTTTCCAGTATGAACAGCGCTGAAAAGTCAAAAGAATTTATCGAAAAACTGGATCCGGATGCCTGCATTCTGGCCATGAACCCGACAAAGTATGGTGATTTTGCAGAGGTGGCTTTGCCTGCAGCACGTGCCAAAAATACCGGGGTGATTGCCATGAAGGTCATGCGGAATCTGGTGGGTGTGGACGGAACAACAGCCCGTGAATTGATGCAATATGCCATCACAAAACCAGGAGTCTCTTCTGCAGTGATCGGCCATTTTGGTATGGATATCCTCGAGGAAAATGCCGTTATCGTCAATGATGTCATCAATGATCCGACTGTGAGAAAATTGTCCAGTCCCCATTCTCTCGAAACTCGTTTGGCGAAACATGCCGGACCCCAAACACTATGCTGGGCAAGAGCAGGATATCAGGATAACACACAGGGTTGGCTGGTTTAAGCAAAGTCATTAAAAGGGCCCTCTCATCGAGGGCCCTTTTTTTATGGGGTCCTATTTCACAAACATCATTCGCTTGACAAAGTTCGCCTCATCCGCTGTCATGCGATAGAAATAGAGCCCACTCGGCAAGTTTGCCGGTCGCCAGGTAATGTTATAGGTGCCGGCATTTTGCCTGCCATCAACGAGCGTTGCAACCACTCGTCCCAGGGTATCAAAAATTTGCAAGGATACCTGCGCGTCTCTGTCCAGGGTATACCGAATCACTGTTTCAGGATTGAATGGGTTGGGATAGTTGCCCACCAATTCGGTACCCTTTGGCAACGCCGCAATCTGGTCCTGGTCAGCTGCTGGCATGGCCCCCATCTTTTTTTCGGTCTGTGTTTGAAATTCTACGATCTGCCTCCAGCCTGCAGGATAATAAGACGGAGACAATAGTCTGAGTTTGACATATTTTGCGGTTATGTATTCACCCAATTGCCTCCACTCTAGAAATTTTCCATCTCCTTTGCGTTTGATCTTTATGACTTGAGTAAAGTCCTCATCAGCCATTCCGGTTGTTGAAACCCAGACATCCAAAATCAGCGTCTGGTAATCATAGGCATTGGCATTGTCTTCCGGGCCGTTATCTGTCAAAAAGGCAAGATAATTGAATTTATAGAGCCCAAAGTCGGCATAACGAAAGATCGCCCATGCAGGTCCCATCTGATCCCCGTCTCCTCTGGCCCAGGTCGTACCATCGAACCCGGTCATATCTCCGTCAACAGCATTTTCCCAACCCCGGGTAAATTTACCCTTTTTGTAGGTTTCAGAACCTGTGACAAACACCAGGGAATTGGGTGCTTTTTCACCCAGATCAAATGGAGGAAATTCGACGACCTGACCATCGGGCAGGGCGGCAAAGATTCCGAATGCCGGACCATCCTGATCATCATCAGGACTCAAAAAGCCTGATGCAAAGACAGCGGCAGCACCGCCGGCGAGCCCGCTGAGATTGGCATCAAATGTTTCTACAAGCGTTTCTGTGCCTGCGGCATAGACATCGAGCAGATACATCTGTGGCGGAACTGCGAGATAATCGGTCATGTCGCCATAAGCGGCCCCGTCGACCAGCGTGGCCACATCCCTGGCCTTGACATCTACAGCCGGTGCATCTGTGGCTCCA
>WJME01000087.1 GCA_014728115.1 Candidatus Zhuqueibacterota bacterium
TGACCAAATGGGAACAATTGATCGTATATATCAGCAAAATATTTATACTGAATCGTCAAGCTATCACCCGGGTATAATGTTTTTTGATTCTTTGTATTGGTTTTAACATTTAACCATAGCAATTCCTCTGGAATAAGCATGGTATTCATTGTAAATCTATCATATCTATCATGATAACTAAAATTAATTGTTTTAGTAGCTTCTGGCAATAGATTGATTGTATCATTTGATATATTTTTAAATGTTAGATCAATATTTATAGTATCTTTTTTATTATATTTTTGTTGATCAAAAAACATGTGAAATTCAATACTTTTTTCCAATTCACTTGAATGTCTACTCCATTCCTCATTAGAGTCAATTTTTATGATGGGATTATTCAGACAACATGAGAAAAACAATATCAGAGATGAAAGAAATACTAATATACGCATTTTTAAATTCCTCAGTTTTAATATCGTCGTGGAATTTTGTAATACCGATCCCACCAATTGGTTTCAAATATTGAATGATTAACTCGTAAAAAGTCTGTCCTTCGCGAAATCGCGAAGAACTTGTCCAATTAAGTTCTTGCTTTTAACATCAATAATATTAAATTGTTGGCAATCATAAGAGAATTTTAATCCTTTATTTCAGAGGATAAGTCTATTGTACAAACCCACTCCATTACAAGCCAAGCTTTTCCCTTGCGACGATAAGTACAACGACAAAGAGATTGCCGACCTGCAAAAAAGCTGGGCAGAGATCACTAAAACTAAAATCCTTCCATTTCTCGGCGACCTGGAAAATGAATTTGCCTGCTTCTATAGCAAGACCATGGGGCGGCCGATCAAATATATTTCATTGCTTACCTTTTTGCACATTTTTAAAGAAATGTATGATAAAACGGATGAAGAAATCATCGCCGATGTACAATTCGACAAACGTTATGAATATGCCTTTGAATTGCCATATGACCAATTAAAGGTCTGCCAAAAGACCTTGCATAATTATCGGACTTTAATCCGGCGTAATCAATTAGCTCGCAACATTCTCACCCGCGCAGCAAATTATATTGCAAAAGCATTCAATATTGATACCAGCGCTCAGCGGCTGGATTCAACTCACATCATTTCCAACATGGCTCGTTTATCCAGGCTGGGGTTATTCGTTCGGGTGATTGAGAATTTTCTCCACAAGCTGAAAAAGCTTGATTCTGAAGCTTTTGACGAGCTGCCTTCTCGTTTTACGGAGCGGTATGGAAAACGCCGCGGCTACTTTGCTGATACGCGCAGCAAAAAGGCCAAACATCGTTTGGGTGAAGCAGCCAACGATATGTATGACCTGGTAGATCGATTTTCCGGTCATGAGAAAATGGCGTCCCAGAAAGTAACCGAGTTGCTCAAGCGCGTATTTAATGAGCATTGCACTATCGCCAAAGCAGAAGATACGTCAACGATCTCGATTGAAGTTGCCGACGACGCCTTGTCCGATTCAGAACCGCCGTCAGAAAATGCGCAGGAGCCTCTTGTTCAGCCAACGGCTGAGGACAGTCCGGTAAAAATAAAAAAGCCAGGCGAAATGCCTTCCCGAACTCTACAAAATCCATCTGATGAGGATGTGACCTGCGGCTATAAAGGGGCCGGCTATGAAGCCACGTTTTCTGAGACGTGCAGCGAAAAGAATCCATTCCAAATCATCACCCATGCCCAAACCGATCCCTCTGACGTGAGCGATCAACACAAGACGGTTAGGGCGATGGATGAGCTTGAAGCCAATCAAATGAAGCCGAAAGAATTCTTTGGAGATGGCGGTTTTACAAGCGGCGAAAACATTGTCGAATGCGCTGAAAGAGGAGTTGATCTTCAAGGCAATCTGGTCGGTGTTGATAAGGAGCCGGAAAAGATCAAATTAGCCGATTTTGTATTTGCAGCGGACGCCGTTACGATGAAGGAATGTCCTGCCGGGCAGACGCCTGTTGCGCAGAAATCGGAAAACGCTCGACAGCCAAAGTCAGCATCAAAGCAAGCCTATTTGGTTAGCTTTGACCTTGAGAGATGTAAACGTTGCCAATTGGTAGAGAAGTGTTTGGTCAAGCTTCAAAAGAAAAAGGCTGTCGTCAGATTTTCCAGAGCGCAATTGGCTTCATCGTTGAGAAGGCGCGATCAGGAGACAAAAGATTTCAAAGAACGCAACAATATTCGGGCTGGCATAGAAGCGACTAATTCTGAAATGAAGAGGTCGCAAGGTCTTCGGAGATTACGTGTTCGCGGCCAGCCTCGCGTTGATCAAACAGTCATTTTCAAAGCCATTGCATGCAATTTCAAGCGGATGATAAAGTACGTCCAGTTGGTAGAGAAAAACGCACTTCAGGTTGAAAACGGGAATCAACCGGCGGCAAACCTGGCAAAATGTTAGGAAAAATACATTAAAATAGTCTGTCATAAAGAGAAATTGCTGATTTATGAGCCGTAACTGAGTTAAAAATGAAATTTGCATAAAAAATTGATTATAGTTAATGGACTTGAATATTTGATTAGGCACTTTTTACGACTGTATCTTGAATATTTTCCAGCATTAATAAAGCTTTCTTTTATTTGAAATTCATAAAGCCGTATGTTCGGAAGCGGTTTTATTTGAGAGTTCGGAAAATGACCTTGTTTATAATATAATTCTCTAAATCCCAATGCTTCTTCGGGAGCAGCTCTAAAATGTTTAGTTTTTTGAAAAAGTAGACTATTGGAATTATATCGATGTTGATGAAAA
>WJME01000088.1 GCA_014728115.1 Candidatus Zhuqueibacterota bacterium
TAGGCCTAACAGATTTTGTACATTTGCTGTGAGAATCCATAAACTCTCTTTTCAAAGCAGGATAATAAAGTTATTGCATCGTGTGAATATGGTAAAATAACTGATCTATGTTAAAATCCGAAAATAACAGCACCCTTTTACGGGCATCGATCAATACGAAATTGGATACTTTTACGGGCACCATTATGGAATGAGCATTATAGAACAAAGCAAAACTTGGGTAGAATTGACTGTAGCCAGATATCAACAGAAGAATTATATGCTCTAAAGAAAGACTCTGATTTCATTCACCACCCATTTTTCAATCACTCCATTCGAGGAACAAAGGATAAAACATGAAACATCTATATCACATAGACCTCCTGTTTTTTCGAGGGCAAACGACTTTGGTTGGGCTGGAATTTTTAGAATCGTATTCAGTAAATACCTATTTATATATAGGCAAAATCGCCAGCGGAAACAACGTAATTACCGTTATATACGGGTAATACACGGATCATGTGAACGGCGGGAACCTGAGATCAGCTCAGGTGTAAAAAGAGAGAGTATAATGGCGAGGTGACATTAGATTAAAATGGTGATTAACACTCTTTTGACCCTAAAAATTCAGAATCTCTCGTTTCTTGTCGCCCCTGCCAGGGTTTTGTAAACGATATTTTCTAGTGGCACTTTGAATCTTTGACATATCACTATATTATTGTCGTTTAAAATCTTTATATGCCGTGTTGATAACCATAATTTTTATTATCACTTGACTTTAAATATTTGTTGTAATATTTTATATGAAAATTCAGAATAACCATCCCTTATGACCCAAAAAAAGATAAAATCCTACCTGGAAAAAATTCTGAACAGCAATGAATTTGCTGAATCAGAGACGAGCAAACTGCTGTTGGAATATCTTGTCAATGCTTCTCTGACAGATGAAATGCCAAAAGAAAGCACGATTGCGCATGAAGTCTTTGGCAAGGAAATATCAAACTCAAAGACCGAAACCAATGTGCGAGTCTATATTCGCAATCTTCGTCAAAAGCTTGACAGCTATTATATGAACGAAGGAAAAAATGATTCTCTTCGGTTTGCCATACCCAAAGGCCGATATAAAGTCCATTTTAGAGAAAATAAAAAGACTTTTGCTTCAACCCCGGTCAGGACGTGGTGGATTGTATCAAATATATTACTCGCACTGGCTCTGATCGCTTTTATTTTCATTTTCTTGTCCAAGGCACCTTTTGGGAATTCAAAACCAAAGAATGAGCTGGCAGAACACGGCGTTTGGTCAAATCTTTTTGACAACAAGAAACCGGTTTTATTGGTTTTTGGGGATTATTATTTCTTTCGTTATCATCATTCCATTCCCGGCTCCCGATATATTCGGGACTTTCAAATCAATTCTGATGAAGATTTTAGTTTAATGGTCCAGGATTCAAGTGACCATTTTATCCCAGCCAACCTAACCTACCTGGGCAAATTTGCATTATGGACCCTGTTCGATCTTGAAAAGATATTCCATAATATGCAAAAAACAGTAGAGATCAAACTTGCTTCAGATCTGGAATGGTTGGACTTGAATAAATACAATGTCATCTTTATCGGGCCGTTTAAAACACAACGTCTACTGACCAGTATATTGCAAAGTTTGAATTTCACTTATGAGATACATCCAAACCTGTTGGTTTATACCGATCAGGATACAAGCTACTCTTATCATGCTGTAAAAGTAAAAGAAACCGGGTATGAAAGAGATTATACATTGGTAGCCAAACTACCCGGACCGAACAATAATATTATCTACATGTTCTCTTCAACACATGATATCGGTCATACTTCAACGGTTAGAAGCCTCACGAATCTTGAAAAAATCAATAATCTGGGAGAACCCTTTCAAATCCCCGAAAATTTGCGTTACTTTGTCGGCATCTTTCAGGTCCAGGGTTTTGAGCGTACCAGTTTTGATCCCACTTTGCTTCATTTCCGACCTATACCTGAGAATTTCAAAGTCATCAATCCTAAAATCGATTAGGCAATTCAAGTGCATAAATCTATTCTACACGACCGCCCAGATCCGGTTTTTGAAGCATCAAACGTCAAACGAAAAATGTAGATGTGTGATAGTCATGTCAAGAGTTTTTTGGGCAGAGTCTTTTCTCGATGATAGAGCAGTGCGGTCCTGTTAGCGGACAGGGGCATGAGATAATATTAAGAACATCCTGGATTGTAAACTCTGAATTAAAAGAGCATCCTGTATCTTTCTCTTGCCTCATCGAGGCATTGTAGACAATATTACATGCTGAGCAATCCAGAAAAACTGCCGGTATAATAAGCGATAGGTACGGGAGGCAGGGACAAAACCGGAACTATTATGGCATAAAATTCAAAGATGATATCGACATCCCCTTTAAAGATTGTACGACGACAGTAAATAACCAGACAAACCTTTACCGCAGATACGACTTGATTCCAGACTGAGCACAATTAACAAAGATGCCTATAGCATGACAGACAGGGTGAACCGCCGATGAGACGGCAAATCAATGCAACATTCCGTTGCATTTGCCGGGATTTATTTTAACATTATAGTATCAATCCAGTCCTCATGACAATGATTTATACAGTCTACATCAAGCAGAAGGAGTGACTATGCACCCTATCGCCCGGAGAAAGTTTCTGAAAAAAAGCGCAGCTGCTGCTGCAGGAGTCAGTGCGCTTTCGCTGTCAGGTCCAGCTATGACAGCGGATACAGATACGCCCACAGACATGCGATCCTTTCTCAAAAGCATCCTGTACACAAAAGAAGAAATCGATTTATGGTTGGCCGGCAAGGCGTTTCCCTTTGCAAAGTATCATCCGGAATTCGGCTGGCTGCTCAACAGCGACCGCTATACCGATGGTATCGACGGCTCTGAATGCGTGTATACCTATGTGGGGGAGGACGGCGAACGCATCATGATGAACTATGGCGACAAGCCCTGCCGTATCAATACCTATGGCAACAGTTTTACCCAGTGCCACCAGGTCAGCGATGGCGAGACCTGGCAGGAAGTGCTGGCCGCCCACCTGCAGGAACCGGTGCGCAATTTCGGAATTGGAGGCTGGTCAGTGTATCAGGCCTATCTGCGCATGCTCAAAGAAGAACAACGCACACCCGCAGAGTATATCATTTTCAATATCTATGACGACGACCACCGCCGTAATCTGGACTCCTGGCGCAATATCCGGCGGCGCAAACATCCGCGGTTCATCGAACCCACCCTGCCCTATGTGACCGTCGACTTGCAGTCCGGACAAATCACGGAACACGCCAATCCGTGTCCCACACGAGAATCGGTCTACAAGCTGTGTGATCTTGAGCAGACCTATGAGCTGTTCAAGGATGACTTTGTGGCCAAAATCATGATCGCTCATCTCAACTCGAAACAACCCAATCCCAACCAGACCTACAAAGAAATCACGGAACTGGCAACCACCCATGGTATCGATACCGCTATCGAAAACAATGCCACCCTGGCCAGAGTGGCGGACGAACTGCATCGCAAAGCCGCATTGACCGCCTCGATGCGCATTGTGGAAAAGATTGAACAGTTTGGCCGGGAAAACAATAAAAAGATCCTGTTCGTGCTCTCGTTTCCGGCGGGAAGCGTAGCGAAAACTATCGAAGAGGGTGAACGATGGGATCAGCCCTTTGTGGATTTTATGAAATCAAAGAATCTGCCTATGGTGGATCTGATGGAAGCGCATGTCCGGGAATTCAACCGGTACAGGCTGAGCCCCAAAGAGTATTTGGCCAAATATTATATCGGACATTACAATCCCATGGGCAACCTGTTCTGTGCATTCGCGCTCAAGGACCAGCTCACAGAGATGCTGCAACCAAAGCCAGTGCCGTACCGAAACTAGCTCGACAGAGTGCAGCAGGGCGTTTCATTCATGACAGGCAATCAATCAAATTAGCTGATTCTCATCTCATTCACCATTCAGTTTACTGTCAACAACAATCTCACCAGATGTAAAGATCTGTCAGCCCGACGTTTTCATCACCCACACTGCAATGAAAGAGAAAAATGATGTCTCGTATAACACCCCTCTTGATAATCAGTCAGTTATTTACAAGCGTGCTTTTCCTTGCAAATGCTCAGACTCCCGTTTACCTCGATCCATCCGCATCCATCGATACCAGGGTCGGGGATCTGTTGTCCCGTATGACCCTGGAGGAAAAAGTCGGTCAGATGACTCAGGCAGATCATGAGGCTGTCGACAATGTAGAGGACATCAAAACCTATTTTCTCGGTTCAGTGTTGAGCGGAGGAGGCTCTGATCCTGCTGCAGGAAATGACCCGGTGAACTGGGCAGATCTGTATGACCGTCTTCAGCAAAAGGCATTGGCAACGCGCTTGCAGATTCCTCTGATCTATGGTGTCGATGCCGTACATGGCCACAGCAATGTCACCGGTGCCGTGATATTTCCTCATAACATCGGACTGGGGGCCACCCGCAATCCGGATCTGGTCAAACAAGCTGCACGTGTCACCGCCGTCGAAGTGGCGGCCACCGGTATTGACTGGACCTTTGCGCCCTGTGTGACTGTTCCGCAAGATGAAAGATGGGGGCGAACCTATGAAGGATTCGGTGAAACGCCCGAGCTGGTCGAATCCCTGTCAGGGGCTTTTGTCAATGGTTTGCAAACGAATTCCTTGAATCAGCCCACCAGCATCGTGGCCTGTGCCAAACATTATCTGGGAGACGGCGGCACAGAGGGCGGTGTGGACCAGGGGAATACGATTTTATCGGAACAAGAGCTGAGAGCCATCCATCTGCCCGGCTATATCGCAGCGATGGAAAATGACGTCAAAACCATTATGGCGTCCTATAGCAGCTGGAATGGAACCAAGCTTCATGGCCATAAATATCTTTTAACCGATGTTTTAAAAGAGGAACTGGGATTCAAAGGCTTTATTGTGTCGGACTGGAGGGGGATCGACCAGTTGCCGGGTGACTATGCATCCGATGTCGAAACCTCGATCAATGCAGGCATTGACATGGTCATGGTTCCGGATCATTATGTCGAATTTTTTACGACCCTTGTCTCTCTTGTTGAACAGAACCGGGTTTCGCCCGACCGCATCGATGATGCCGTGCGCAGGATATTGAGCGTAAAATTTGAAATGGGACTGTTTGAGCGTCCGATGACTGACCGTTCACTCCTGCCCCGGGTCGGCTCAAAAGATCACAGATCCATTGCCAGACAATGTGTCAGGGAATCGCAGGTGTTGCTCAAGAAAAACGACGGCATCCTGCCGCTGCCGAAAGAGAATATCAAGGTCCTCGTGGCAGGCAGGCATGCCCATGATATCGGCTTACAGTGCGGCGGCTGGACCATCGAATGGCAGGGTGCTGCCGGGGATATTACGACGGGTACGACGGTACTGGAGGGGTTGCAAAAGGTGGCTCCAAATGTGGAATTCATTTTCGATGCTGATGGAAATTTTACCGAAACCAAAGCTGATTTTGCCATCGCCGTCATCGGCGAAGCCCCGTATGCCGAGGGAGCCGGCGACGCCAAAGATCTGACGATCGGGCATCCGCAAATAAAAATGGTGCGCAAACTCAAAAAACAGGGAATCCCGGTGATCACCCTGCTCATCTCGGGCAGGCCCATGATCATCGATCCTGTTTTGCATGATTCCGATGTGTTTATGGCCTCATGGCTGCCCGGCACAGAAGCCGACGGCATCGCCGAAATCGTGTTCGGTGATCATGCTCCCACAGGAGTGCTGCCCATGACCTGGCCGAAATCCATGGCCCAACTCCCCATCAATATCGGCGATGATGACTATGATCCGTTGTTCGCGTATGGATTTGGCATGACCGATCTGAGCGATTCAGAGACCGGATCGGCACCTGTCTTTCAATCCGCCATGCTCACAGAGGATGGGTTACATGTCGAACTGGCCTTTAACAAATCGATGACCCTCGAAGGATCTGCCAACGCCCAATTCCACGTGACAAAAAACAACTCGACACCTGTCAAGGTTATCGATTACCAGCTGAGCGAGTTCAGCGACAAGATCATCGAGCTCGGGCTGGACACAGGGATATCTGATAAAGACAGTCTGACTGTTTCCTATGTATCCGGACATCTCGTCGCCAAAGACGGCGGCAATCTGGCTCTTTTTCAAAACCAGCCGGTGATCAATCTCAATCAATTCGTTTTGCCATCCCTGCGAGTCCCGGGCCGAATTCAGGCTGAGGACTGGACCCGAATGTCGGGTGTACAGACCGAAAACAGCACGGACATGGGTGGCGGATTGAATGTCGGATGGATCGATGACCGCGACTGGATCGAGTATGACTGTTATTTCGAGACGGCCGGCACCTATGTCATCGTCTTTAGGGTTGCCAGTTTGGAAATACCCGGGAAAATCAAGGTGCTGGCGGACGGAAAGCCCTTGTTTACCAAAGAGATGCCGGTCACCGAAGGCTGGCAGAACTGGAAATCTGTCACAGAACGAGCGGAATTCGCTCAGGGCACAACGACCCTCCGGATTGTTGCCGAAAGAGGGGGATTCAATCTCAACTGGATCGAATTTTTCTTCCTGACCTCTGTGGAACGTGCAACAAATCTGATTTCAGGATACAATCTGGCACAAAACTATCCGAATCCCTTTAATCCGGTCACGACGATCGACTATACCCTTGGTTCATCCCGGGATGGAAATCAAGCCGCTTTTACCCCCGTACAGCTGCGGGTCTTTGACCTGCTTGGCCGGGAGGTGGCCACCCTGGTCAACGAACAACAAAAACCGGGTCACTATTCGGTGCAATTCGATGCCACCGGTTTTGCGAGCGGGATCTATTTTTACCAATTAAAAACCCCGGCATATATGCAGACGAGAAAATTCATGCTGGTCAGGTAGGTGCGGATGATTGTGGACCAACGGCGAAATTTTTAGGTTACTGTTCATTTTTTTCAGGTTTTAAACCAATTATTCGCTTGATTCGGTGAACAGAACAAAGCAATCTGATTTGATCACAAAAAGGGCGGTTATGGATTTGAGGAGATGGCGTCAAGCAAAAGACATTTTCATCTATAAAAAGTCGTTAAGTGAAATACTGGATTTGCATGCCTTATGGCTGGAATCGAATCAGGAGAGGGGTCAACAATTTATACTCGGATTGGAAATAAATAAAGCCATTTATCAAAAAGCAGGGATAAAAGAGACTGATTCCACGACCTTTTCAATCGGGCCTTTAGTATTGAAAAAGGCAAACATCGGAATAGACGAGATCACTGAATGGTCTTATTTTAGTGGTGCCGATCTCCGGCGAGTTCAACTTGAAGGGGCTGACCTTCGACATGCGACTTTTTCTCATGCTTGCTTGGGGGGAGCGAATCTCAAGAATGCCAATCTGAACGATACCGATTTTAACTATGCAAATCTCCGGGGTGCCAATCTTGAGGGTGCAAGTTTATGCCGTACCACTTTTCGGGAAACCGATCTTTATCGTGCCAATCTCCGCGGAGCTGACCAAAGTGGCGCAGAATCGATAAATGCGTCCTTTAAAGGCGCTGATCTTTGCGACGGCAAACTTGCAAATACCCGATTCACCCAGGCCGATCTCCGAGAAGCCAAGCTATGTAGGGCCGAGCTCCGCAAAGCCAGTTTGCGCTGGGCTGACTTGAGAGACGCAGACCTCAGCGAAGCGGATCTCAGTGAAGCTGATCTCCGCTATGCCATTCTCGTTGGAGCAAAATTCGGCGAGGCGGATTTTACCCGGGTAAAACTTGGAAACACCATTTTCGGGTACAATGACTTGCGTAAAGTCAAACATCTCGAAACCTGTATTATCAAAAGAGCTTGCAGCATCGATGCGCATACTCTGGAAACCTCCCAAAACCTGCCCACAGATTTTCTTCGAGGGTGTGGGATGTCAAACAGGTTCATAGATGCGATCAAAAACGTTAATAATCGATGATATTGAGACATTGATAATCAGACGAGTTTTGAGACAGTATTTCCCATCAAAAAAGGCCATAAACCAGCGAACTATTGGGTTGGTCATTTAAAATCTAATACTGAAAAAATCGAAATTGAAAAATAATTATAAATAGAGGATACAAATTGAATTTAAACTAACCCTAATACTGCCCTTGCCTTACAGACCACCTACCCACCCCTGGGTGGTCTTTTTTTTACCCCCCTTCCCCATTTCCTTGGTATAAGAACCCTGAACAACCATTCTCAAAAACCTCAGGAGAACCCATGAACATCGGTTACGCGCGTGTATCTACGGATGATCAGAAACTAAATCTGCAGTTGGACGCTCTCAACAGCGCCGGATGTGAGCAGATTTATAAAGATGTCGCATCTGGCCAAAGCAATATTTAACCATTGCAAAAGTCAGTACTATTCTTAAATTTCATTCATAGAGAAGGCCACATATTGATTAATAGAGCGTTTTATGAGAAGAGCAGTTTATCTGGATTCAACCATTCCCAGCTATTTATTTGACAAGCGGGAATCGATCAGACTTCATAGTGATTTGACCCGAAAATGGTGGCAAGAGGAAAGTGAAAATTATGATATTTTTATATCCTTAGAAACCATTGTTGAGTTAAATAAGGGGAATTATCCTCAAAAAGACCAAATATTGGAATTTGTGAACAAAATAGAAAAATTGGAACCTAATCCGCAAATAAAAAATATTGTCGCAGTTTATTTAGAAAACACTTTAATGCCCAGGGATGAACTTGGAGACGCATTGCATTTGGCCTATGTTTCTTTCTACAAAATTGATTTTTTACTGACATGGAATTGCAATCATCTTGCTAATGCGAACAAAAAACAACATATAAGAATACTGAATAATCGTTTGAATTTATTCGTTCCGGAGATTATAACTCCTTTGGAATTATTTACTGAAAAATAGGTGAAAATCGTGTATACAAGCGAATTACTTGAAGAGAAATATCGCGCACAAAAAAAAATACTAGCCAAAGCTGGGGGTAGCCAGGAGAAATATTTTGAGATAGTGACAGAATTGGCAAATGAACTCTATAAAGAAAAAGGTTGGAATCTTGTCTTTTCAAAAAGAAATGGAGGGTATGAGAATCAAAACACTAGCTAGTTTGTGTTGAAAAAAGATAAATCTATAGATCCATAGAACTTTAGCATTGAGATATAGTCAATAGTTGTGGATCAAAAAAGCGCGATCCTTTGATTTTTTTATCTCAAGCCGCCAATTTTAAGTTTTCATTTTCAGGTTCCCCGTCGATGAATTTTTCACCTGCCATTACGAATGGCACCATCTTGTAGCCGCGTAGTTTTCGCCAGCTTTTTTCTGCTTCTCTGGCTAGTTTAAAAACCATTGTTAAAGTGGTCTCTACCGAACCGCATCCCTTGGTTTTTTTGTTCTCAAGCGCACTGTCGCGAAAGTTGATTCGATCGGATTCGTCGTCCGAATATGCTGCCAATGGATGGCAGGAAAATCATAAAATGTAAACAGTTGATCAAAATCTTTTTCCAGACAAGCTGTCGCTTTGGGATATTTTGCATTATAAAGCTCAATAAACTTGTCGTATGCTGTTAGCGCTGTTTTTTTGTCCGGAGCAAAGTACATTTCATGAATGACACTTTTGGCCTGGCCATGCATTTTTTTGGGGAGTTTATCCAAAAGATTCGCTGTTTTGTGCACCCAACATCTCTGTTGGCGTGTTCCCGGAAAAACTTTATTGAGAGCAGCCCAAAAGCCAAGAGCACCGTCTCCAATGGCCAGACTTGGTTCTGTGGACAAACCACGATTTTTTAAATCCAAAAGCACTTCATGCCAGCTCATTTCGGATTCTCGCAAACCATTATGAACAGCTAAAAGCTCTTTGTTGCCTTCTATATCAGCACCTATCACTACCAAAAAACATGGACTTTTCTTCTTCAACCGGACATTGAAATAAATACCGTCCACCCAGATATAAGCGTATTTCTTCTCACTCAGGTCTCTTTTTAACCTTGTTCTGTATTCCTCTTCCCAACGTTCTTTTAAGCGTACAACAGTTGAGGATGATAGTCCCTTTGCCTTTTCGCCAAGAATTGCCGACAAAGCGGTGGGAAAATCCTGGGTTGAAATTCCTTTTAAATACAGTGCAGGAACCAGGTTATCAATGCTGGCCACCCGACGCATATATTTGGGTAGGATGGCGCTTGTAAATTCACTATCAACAGTTTTTCGCAATTTTCGATCATCCACACGAGGTTGCGTTATTTTTACAGGGCCCATACTGGTTAACAAATCTCGCTCCGGCATATACCCATTTCGCACAGCAAGTCGTCTACCGTTTGGATCCCGACGATCTTTGTAGAAATTGATAAAATCATCAACCTCTGCCTCTATCGCTTCTTGTAACATTTTTTGAGCGCCTTCACGCAATACCGTTTCAAGTGCGCTTGAGACTGTTTCATTTAGTTCTTGACTTGTTGAGCTTTGCGAATTATCTTTTGACATGAGCGTATCCTCCAATTGGTTTGTATAAATTTTAGGCGGTTTATTTCAAACCAAAGGATACGCTTTTTATTTTTAATTGTCAATCCACAACATTACAATATAACTCTGGGTGGTCAGGATTGCAGCTTATGGCCCTAAACGAGCTCATCGTAAAGTTTCCTCCTCCTGGGTGGCATGGACCTGCTCTCTGAATACCGCACCGGCTCCTCTCATGAAGGTATCGATTCGGTGGAATACATCTATGGCGTGGAAGGCAAACTGGTGCAGCTAGATTTCGATAAAGGATACACAAAGTTACTCTGGTAAAAGTCAAGACTTTTTTTGAACATGTTGTAATGTTCAAATTGTTCTTTGAAATTAGCTTTGATTATCCGATATTTTAGTTAA
>WJME01000013.1 GCA_014728115.1 Candidatus Zhuqueibacterota bacterium
CGATAAGGTAAGGCAAACACATTTCGACTTCTGCGATTCCCTGATAGACAGCGATGGCTTTTTCACGACAGGACGAATAACCACAAGCACCACAGTCGAGCTGATCTTTGGGTTCGAACTTGTTGATACGTGCAAATATCTCTTTGATTTCCTCTTCACTGGGTTGCGCGAATGAGATGGCTTCCGATTGGTATCCCCGGGAAAGAGGGATCTTGAACGTTGGGCTGTAAACATTTTCCTGACTGCTTCGTCTGAGTTGATTCTTGACAAAGTTTATCACAATATCTTTGCGTGCAAAGTAGGATAGCTCGTTCATCATACCCGGTCCATTGACGCAGCCCTCACAGAAAAGCAGATCATAAAACCGCTCTTGGAGGTTTCCTTCTTGTATTCGTTGCAAGATATTGATAACCCGTTCGCTTCCCTCTGTCACATTGATTTCATTTTGTAAAATGTCTTGTTCCATCCCGGCGGCCAGCAACAAGCCTCCGGATATCGGAAACACGCCTCCCAGTCGGGGGTGAGGGGGGTCGAATTTTTCTTCAGGACACTCTGTGATCACCACAGAATGCATTTCAAAAAGCTGAAAAAGTTCATCAAACAACAGAACCTGGTCGATACTCCCTTTTACCTCAGGATCCATCATCTCTTTCTTTTTTGTGATACAGGGTCCGATAAAAACCACCCTGGCCGTTTTATCGTATGTGGATCTGACAATGCTTGCCGTAGCGATCATGGGTGAGACCAGAGGTGCGAGATAGGGTAAAAGGTTGGGATGATATTTCTGGATATAATACACCACAGCCGGACAGGGTGTGGAGATGACCATGCTTTTTTCCACTGCCAGCTCAGCGTATCTCAATGCCAGAGCATCCGCCCCGACCGCGACCTGCACGACACGGTCAAATCCCAGTTTATGCAAGGCCCCGACCACACGCAGCGGATCCTGATCATGAAACGCTGCCGGGAATGAGGGCGCCAGGATGGCAATTTTATGCGCATCAGACATGAGGATCTTTTGAGTATCCTCTATGCCGCTCTGTATCGCTTTGGCTTTTTGGCTGCAGACGCGTACACATTTGCCACAGCCTATGCAGCGATCCTGAATCACCATTGCCTGGCCATTTTCAATGCGTATGGCTTTGGACGGGCAATGCCTGACGCAGGCATAGCAACGTTTGCAGCGATCTCTTATAGTTTCTACAACCGGCATAGATTTCCTGTTTTGATCCAAAAAAAGCAGCTCCACACTATCCGGGATTAAAAAAGAGATAGCGCAGAGCTTTTGCCACCTGGCAATATGGCAGATCATTGATAATGAACTATTTGGCCTTTGGCGATATCATGGGTTCATCGAGTTCCTGGAATTCCGGCAGATCACTTTTTATCTTTTTGTTCACCTTTTTGGGCAACAGGCCCAATGCAACGCCTACTCCGTACAGGATGGCTTCTGGGCGCGGCGGACATCCTGGCACATAATAATCGACAGGGATAGCCTTGTCCGCTGCACCATACATATTATAACTATCGAAAAATACATCACCGCCACACGCGCAAGAACCGATAGCAAACACCAGTTTGGGATTGGGGGTTGCATTATACAATCGTTTGAGTGCCGGAGCGATCTGTCTGCTCACTCCCCCTGTGACCAGCAATACATCTGCATGCCGGGGCGACCCGACCAATTTGATGCCAAAACGTTCTGCATCATAATAAGGCGTAAGGACATTGATGATTTCAATATCGCATCCGTTACACGCTGCACAGTTGGTATGATAGACCCACAGTGCTTTGGGAAATGCTTTTTGGCATAGCTTTTTGAGCATAATACTCCTCATAACCGTTTATATTAGGCACCACCAAGAGCCCAGATAGCCAATACAGCTTTGGTTGCGCTGTCGAGAATGGGAAATAATATTTGCGGATATACACCGATCAAAATACATAACAAAGCCAAGATAATCATGCTGATCTGCATTGAAAAAGGCACTTTTTTGATTTCGATATCCTGCTCGCCCCCGATGGGTGTTACAGGAGCACGCCAAAAGACTCTGTATGCTGCTGAAACGAGACACGCCAGGGTAAGCAAACCGGTCAAGATCGAGATCACCATAGCCCAATAAATCCCCTGTTCACCGATTGCAAAAAACAGGGTGAATTTACTCATAAAGCCGTTAAAAGGTGGCAAACCTCCGATGGCAAGAGCGCCCACGATAAAACAAAACGCTGTTATGGGCATTTTGGGAGCCAGTCCTCCCAATTGTGATATTTTTCTCAAACCGCCTGTTGCATACATGATCGTACCTACACTCATGAAAAGCAACGCTTTGATCAATGTATGATTGAACATATGAAACAAGCCGCCATAGATGCCGAGATAGGTGCCCAAACCCAGGCCTTCGAACACATAGGCGATTTGACTCACGCTTGAATAGGCCAGCATGCGTTTCAGATCATCCTGAACCAGGGCCAGAAAAATTCCGATCAACATACTGGCAGAACTCAGTATGGCGATAAAGATGACGATGGAATGATAGGACGGGGCAAAAATGGTTACGGTGCGCGCCAGTGCGTACGCGCCGATTTTAATAATTAAACCGGAAAGCAGGGCACTGATGGGAGAGGGGGCCTCGGAATGAGCATCCGGTAACCAGGCATGAAAAGGCACCAGACCCGCTTTGGTCGCAAATCCGACGGTCATAAACGCCACTCCCAGTAATGCGATGTTCTTGGGGAGGAGCTGCGCGATCCGGCCGACTTCTGTCAACAAGAGAGCATGGGCTCCGACTTTGAGGTGAGGATAGGCTGCTGAAAAAATCAACACAATACCCAAAAGTGCAAAGGTAATGCCCACCACGACCAGTAATACATATTTATAACCAGCTTCGAGCGACGCGCGTTTGCGATAAAATGCTACCAGCAAGGCCGTTGCCAGAGTCGTTCCTTCCATTGCTACATACAACATGACCATGTGATTGGTGCTGACCGTCCAGTTCATAGTACCGGTAAAAAGCAAAATAAGAGCATAATAAAGTGTCAACCGGCCGTCGGTGACCAAGCCTTCTGCTTGCTCGTGTTTCATATACCGAATAGACTGAATGGCGATCAGGATGACCATGCCATCAACGAGCAAGATGATCAAAGCGCTCAACCCATCAACAAACAGACTCTGGCCCAGGGCAGATAAGGTATTGCCACTAAAGACTGTAATTGCCAACCGGATGGCGATGATAAATTCCACAACCAGTATGGTCAGCGTGGTGATTTCTCGTGCGTTTTTGAACTTTGTAAAACCAAACAGTACCGTAAAAATCGCTCCAAAGATGGGCAAGAGGATCAAAATCAGTGGTAAAGATGACTGGATAGAATCTGCCATGAGTTACCTCTTTATCTCTTTAATTCAGAGAGTTTGACTGTGTCTGTAGATCCGAATACCTGATAAATGTTGGAACTGAGATAGAGCAATAAAAATACAACAGCCACGACATTGGTCAGGATGCCGATCATCGTGGTTTCCCGCAGAGTGGGAGTCAGTGCCAGCAGAATCAGATGGACACCATTTTCCAGCAAGGCCAGACCGATCACGGTCTTGATCGCATCTCTGCGGGTCAGCAGGGTCCAAATGCCCAGAGTAAAGATCGTGAATGCTCCGGCCAATAGGCTTCTGACCGGCTCTTGCATGGCGATCTCTGTGGGCGCCAACAGAAATAAATAATTTTTGAATAAATGGAAAAAAACGACCAAAAGAACCGAAACCAGTGTCACGGAAATGCCGAATCCAATAAGCGGCCGGTGCTCGATGGGGGGCAGCATTCGAATAAACCGGAGGATCATATACGGAAGCACCACCACTTTGGTGATGAAACAGGTCAGAGCCCATAAAAAGAGACTCGGATTGTCTTTGAGTATGGCATAACTGATGATGATGGCGCACAAAAAGATCGAATGCAACAGATAAGCAAAGGCTGTGGTTCGCAGATTTCTGATCTCCACGGCAGCAATCGATGCGATCAGGATTGCCAGGGTCAGTGTGATAAGAGTCTGTTCTGTCATGCGTTGACCTCCTCTTGCAGAGGTGGAGCACCTGCAGGCATACAGGCTCCCAGGTAATTCCTTCCCTGCCGGTTCCGTCTGGTTGGGATCTTGTCGATACTGTTTTCGGTTTCAAAGCATCTTCCACATCGTGCACAGGTCGCCATATAGATGTCTTGTTCTATATAGAGGTCGGTTTTATCATTGGTCGAGGTTTCGAATTCAATTGTCATTGCAATCGCATCCTCGGGACACACCTCTTCGCACCGGCCGCAGTAGGTGCAACGATCGAGAATGAATTCCATGCGGGTACGCTCTCCATCATCATAAAACCGTATCAACCGTGAAGGACACACATTGGCACATCCACCACAGCCGATGCACCTGGTTTCATCGATATCCAGTTTCCCGCGAAAGCCCTCGGGGATTTCCGCTCCACTCCCAAACGGATAGGGGAGGGTGACCCGCAGGTTTGAAAAGCATATAGCTGCTTCTTTGATTTTGGATTTAAACATCTTTAATCCTCTTTAAAATCAGTGATTAACAAGCCTAAGATCCTGCCAGTGCAAAAGCCAAGCCAATGATGGTGACAAAGATCAGCACTGCAAAATATCGAACCGCCTGATCGATTCGCAGCCGGGGATTGACCACATGAACCACGCCGACGACCAAAAGCAAAACCAGGATTTTGAGCAGGGTATAAATAAAGTTGATGATCAGGACATCAGAGTGCAACCAGGGAACAAAAATGGAAACAAAAACAGCTGCAAAGATGAGTTCTTTGGCGTAAAAAGACCACTTGAAAAGAGCCAGTTTGGGCCCGCTCTGTTCTATAAAGGGGCCCTCCATGATTTCCTGATCCGCTTCTACGATATCAAAGGGCAAGCGAGCCAGTTGCGCCACAATTGAAATAAAGAGCGCGATGCCTACCAGAACCATGGAAAGGGGAAAGCTGTTGTTCTGAAAATGGGTGATGATCGACCCGAATTGCAAAGAATTGGCTTTGATCGCCGCCACGATCAGAGCAATGACAATGACGGGTTCCACGGTCAGTACCATCATCATTTCACGTGCCGCTCCCAGCACACCAAAAGGACTCTCTGAGGTAACCCCGCTGAGCATGACCATGACGGCCGCAAAAGAGAGGATGTAAATAAAGACAAGAATATCCCCTCCTGCATTCAGCGGTGGCGGAGCTCCGATGGGAACGAGAAGCGCAACCAGCAGAATTGCCCCGAAAGAAAAGACCGGGCTATATCTGAAAAAAAAGTTATCAGACGAGACGATTTCTTCTTTGCCCAGCAATTTGAGGATATCAAGATAAGGCTGGATCAATGGGGGGCCGATTCTGCTGTGTACAAGGGCAACCAGCTTTCGTATGATTCCTTCCAAAAGCGGTGAAAGCAAAATGACAAGCAATAGATTGAATAAAGCAAATCCGAGATGATGTATGGACAAACTCATGATTGCTCCGGGATCTTTTATTTTTTTATCCGTTTCCGTGAAAGGTCTAATAGCTCTTTTTTCGAGTAAATCTTTGATTTACCAGTGCGTACGTCAACTACCTCGAGACGTTCGGTGCAGGAAAAGCATGGGTCCATGCTGCCCAAACCAATAGGTACATCCGCGATATTCTCATCCAGGACCATGAGGGAAACGCCCTGGAGGTTTTGAAATGTAGGAGCCCGTGCTTTCCAGCGGTAAGGCCGATTGTCCTCTCCTGTGATCACAAAATGATGCGTTTCTCCTCTGGGAGCTTCTACTGAAGAGAGACCGATTTTGCCCTCGGGAATTTTTTCATCCATCCTGGCAATGATCGGTCCTTCGGTCATCATGTTCAGCGAGTCTCGAATAATCCGGATGGCTTCCAGGGTTTCTTTGATACGAATGACTGTTCTTCCCCAAATGTCCTCGCTGGTTTCCACAAAAACCTCGCATCCAGTTTCCGGATAGGCAGCATAGGGATGATCCACCCGTATATCGATCGCCACGCCAGAGGCCCGGGCCGTCGGGCCGAGCAGAGAATAGGCAATCGCCTCCTTGTTGGTGATGACTCCGACATTCTGACAGCGCATGTGAAGAGTGGTGTCATTGGCCACGGCATCGAGAACCGCTTTGGTTTCTTTGGCCACTTTGTCCAGCACCTCGAGCAGTTCGGGATGCATGGATTTGGGAATATCTCTGCGCACGCCGCCGACCAGGTTCATACCCAAAAGTTTGCGGTTGCCGGTTATTTTCTCACACAGCCACATGACCGGCTCGCGGATGCGCCAGGCTTGCATCAATACGGTATCGAATCCAAGGATGTGGCCGGCAATGCCCAGCCATAAAAGATGGCTTTGGATTCGCTCCAGTTCGAGGAGAATGTTGCGTATATAACGCCCTCTTGTAGGAACCTCAATATCTGCTGCTTTTTCCACGGCTTGACAGTACCCCGTACTGTGCACTGTACCTCATATGCCGCAGATGCGTTCGGCCAGAAAGGGAACCTGGTTATAATTCAGCTGACTGTCCGCGATTTTTTCTATGCCCCGATGATTGTAAAAGCCGCGATAATCACCACCGACAACTTTTTCTCCTTCGACAAAGAGACGAAAATAGGCAGGTTCTTCCAGAACAGGGAAAAAGGGACCGATCGGCACCACTGTGCTCCCGTCTGGAGGATCTTTTAATTTGACCTTGTTTTTTAAGTCACTCGGGGGGTTAATATCATGCTTGACATCCCGGCGCAATGGGTGCAGATCCTCTGGCCAGTCATCTGAAAGAACGAGTTTTCTCGGATCCGGATGATTTTTAACCTTGATGCCGAGCAAATCCTGAACCTCGCGCTCTGCCCAGTTGACGGCCGGAATATTCGCATCGGTCATGACCGAGTGGAACCACAACTCTGCTTCAGGAATGTGTTGTCGAACCGTTAAAAAGAGATGATCTGCAGCCAATGAAAAGACATAATCCAGCAAATACTCGCTGCCATTTTCCCGTCCGTCGGTTCCGATGGTCACGACAAATCGTGCTCCCATATCGTGAAAGATATGGCGGGTCACGTCCGTGATATCGTTTCGGTCGATAGTGATCATCACCATGTCGTGCACCGGTGTTTCTGCTTTGAGGATTTTGTCTTTGAATTTCTCCCGGAGATGTTCAACGAGTTCTAGAGTCGTCATGCGATTTTCAGCCTCCAAGTAAAGTTGAATACAAACAAAACAATTTCTAGAGATGACCGGTATGCCCGGCAAGCATAAAGAGTACAGCGACCGCCAGCACGGTTCCGATGATGAGCCACAGCAAATACACATGCGGAATACCGGTATGCGTCGAACTGAAACGCTTCATGAGTCCCATAAAATGGGTTACCAGAGGATAATAAAACCAGTTGTCTATGTCGGTTAGACGCTTGAATCGATTGTCGTTGAATTTGATCTTGGGTAATGAAAATGAGGGATAAACTCCTTCTCGTTCATATTTTCCGATACGAATGCGAAACAATTTCTTAAAGGGCAGATAGAAACTGTGGGCTCGATATCTGACCTCTTCATCGGTATGTTCTTCTCCGCAATACCAGGTCGAATCCACGCGCCGGGGGGCAGCACCGGCACGATAAAAGGCATAGGCGATCAGCATGCAGACTGCCCCTATGAGAGCCAGCAATAGCGGATTCCAGGCCGCAAACGTCCCCTCGCCATAGCGGGTAATCAGTCCCCCAAGAGGATCTGACCCATAAACCGCTTGTACGGACGGAAAAAAATTGGCATCCATCAGGGTAGAGATGGACCGGTGCACAAAAGTCAGGGGCAAAATGGGCAGCAGCCCGAATGCGACGCTGAAAAATGCCATCGTCATCTGGGGAATCATCATGGTAAGGGGGACGTCCTGACGGATTGCCTGACTGTTATTGTCGGCATATTTGCCATAAAAAATGGTGCTAAAGAATTTCACAAAAGAGGCCAGTGTCACGATGGATATAAACAGGGCGACAATACCAAAGGCCAGTATCAGGGGATTGGCTTCTGCCGCGCGAATGGAGCTTTGATAGATCAGCCACTTGCTGGTAAAACCGCTAAAAGGCGGCACGCCAGAGATCGATAACGAAGCAATGACCGTAATGATGGCGGTTATGGGGAGGACACGATAGAGTCCCCCGATCTTGTTCAGTTCTGTCGTGCCGGTTTTCCAGAGGACAGAACCGGCATTGAAGAACAGACAGGATTTATAACATACGTGATTGATCAAATGAAAAACGCCTGCAGAAAGCGCGACAATGGCCAATACCGGTTGCGTGTTGAGGAAATAGATCCCTATCCCAACTCCCAAAAAAATGTAGCCCATCTGTCCGATCACGTGAAAAGACAATAGCCGTTTTGAATGTTCCTGTATCAGGGCGGTAAGCGTGCCGATAAATATAGATATCGTTCCCATCAATGCAATGACAATACCCCAGGTCTGAGTGAACTCGGATACCGGCAGGATGTCGGCGAAAATCCGGATGATTCCATAAACCCCGAGTTTGGTCATGCTGCCGGCAAACGCACCACTGGCCGGGGTGGGAGCTGAAGAGTAAGCATCCGGCAGCCAATCCCCCATGGGTAAAATACCGGCTTTGGTCGCAAATGCCAGGAACAGCAAAGCCAGGGCGAGATGTACCATACCGGGATTTGTTATGGACATGCTTTGCATGGCCTGGCTCAGCCCGTCAAAGGAAAACGATCCGCTTTGCAAATAGAGGATAATGACGCCGATAAACATAAGTGCTGTTGCAATATGCGTGATAAGAAAATATTTGAATCCGGCTCGTAAAACTTTTTTATCGTGTCTGTCATAGATCACCAGAAAATAGGAGGCAAGGGTCATGATCTCCCAAAAAATGAAAAAGAAAAACATATCTGCGACCACGACGACAGCCATGACACTGGCAAAAAAGATCATCAAAACCGGATAAAACGTGCGCATGCTGGAATTTGAGAATATTTTTAGGTCCATATAACGGATCGCATAGAGCGCCACCAAAAAAGCCACCAGGGCTATGATGCTGAGAAACAAGGCGCTGAGCAGATCGATACGGAAAAGTAACCCGGCTCCTATTCCTGGTATCTCGACCAGGGAGTGTTCGGTCTGGGCCGTGCCGTTGCTGAAAACAGTAAAAGCCGCTGTCAGAATACCCGCGGAACTGGTTCCAAAAAACAGAGTGCTTACGATTTTGACCTGAGAACGATTGCCCAGGATCCAGGTCATGATTGCACCTACCAAGAGTATCAGGGTCGAGATTATGAATAACTGGATGGGATTCATCTTTGCTCCTCTTTATCAGATCAAATCAGCATAGATTTGCTGAGAAACAATGCCACATAGGGCGCAATCAGAGTCAGCAGGGTCATGATGACCAGGGCAAAAGAGATTGCGACCGGAAGCTTGCCTGCGCTTGCAACTGCTTCGGAAATATCGCCAAAGAGCACTTTATGGCCGACATGCAAAAACCAGGCAAAGGCGATAATGATTTCTGCCAAAAACGGTATCAGCAATAAAGTCCCTGCCGTGCCACCCACGTCCAGGGACCCGATCAAGAGATAAAATTTGCTCCAAAATCCGGAAAAGGGTGGAACCCCCAGGATCGCAAACATTCCCGCAAAAAATGCGATGCCGATAAGGGGAGAGGTTCTGGCTAACCCGCTGAGTTGCTTGATGCTGCGAGTCCCGGTCATATAAGAGATGGCTCCTACGCATAGAAAAAGCAACCCTTTGCCCACGCCGTGATTCATAATGTGCATCAAGCCGCCTTTCAATCCCGTTTCGGATCCCATGATGCCCAAACCGATACCGAACAGCACATATCCCAGATGAGCGATTGTCGAATAGGCCAGCAATTTTTTCAGGTCATCCTGATAGAAAAAGAGATACAGTGCAACCAGCATGGTGATCACAGACATGATGCCGACCAGGAGGCCCGAAGCAAACGCCAGGTCAGCATTGGCCACAGCCAGACGGGCGATTAAAAAGACGCCGGCCTTGACCATTGCCGCGGCATGCAGGTACATGCTTACGGTTGTGGGAGCCGCCATGGCATCGGGGAGCCAGGTAAAGAAGGGAATCTGTGCGGATTTGGCCCAGGCTGCAATGAGAAAGAAAAAGAAAACCCAGCTTTTGAGTTCCGGATCGAGCTGGCCGAGCGCCGAAAACTCAAAACTGCCGGTGGAAACAAACAAGATGACCAGTCCGATGGCAAAAAAGATCCCCCCTGAAAAGGTCATGAGCAAGGCCTTGAATCCGGCTTGCAGGGATTCTTTATTATGATAGTGTGATATCAATGCCCAGGAGCATAGAGTGGTCATTTCCCAAAAAATATAGAGCTGAAAAAGATTGGGTGATATAGCAACGCCGATCATGGAGGCGATAAATAGGAGCATCCAGAAATGGTGTCGTTGTCTTCCGCTGTCAGAAGGATGTTCCTTGTTTCCGCGGGAAAGATAGGCCGTGCTATAGATCATGTTGAGAAATCCCAGTACGACCACGACCAGTAACATGATCAATCCAAGAGAATCAATCTGAAAACCGAATATTCCCTCAGCAAGTTGTTCCTGTAACCAGGGTAATTGAACAGGGACGGTTCTGTAAAACAGTTGAGCAGGCAATTGTAAAAACAGTACGAGGGTCATCAGTAAAGTCAATGAGCCAGCGATCACCGCGACCAGATTTGTTCCTCTTTTCACCATTCCTGAGACAATGGCACCCGCTACCGGAAGCAGTAATAATAATAGGAGCGTTGTAATCATGCGACTTTTCCTGGTTTCGAAAGATTCTTGAACATTTTTTCCAATTGACTTTTGGTTTCTTTGACGCGATGACTCAATTTTGAATCATAGTCCGTATTTTCGGGCTGGATCCCCAAGAGCAGTACCGTCGCCCCGAGTTCGATTCTCAGGTAATGCATCAAGAGTCCCAGAGAGGGTCGATGAGATGAAAATCGTTCCTCCAGTTGAATCTCCTCCATGAGCACCACCTGGCCGGGCTCGCCCTTGAAATCGATGGCATCCGCAAGAATGATGGTTTGAGGATTTTCGTTGCGAATCACCCCTGTATAATTCTCCGGTACCTCACCGGCAGGAATGCCGACAATACATTCATTATCGAGAAATTGTTCAGCCAGCAGGGTTCCCACGGCATCATCTCCGCGCAAGGGATTGCCGATGCCCAAAAGAACGGCTTTACCCTTTATGTATCGCCGCAGTGATTGTTCGAGCGGTTCTGTCATCGATGTCATTTTTCCGGCAACCGTTTTATCTGTTTATATGAAAAGACCGGCCCATCAGTGCAAACATATTTGTGTCCGATCGCACAATGACCGCACTTGCCGACCCCGCATTTCATATAGCGTTCAAGGGTTGAAATGATTCTGTCTTCCGGGAATCCCATGGATAAAAGATCGAGAATGACAAACCGGATCATGACAGGGGGGCCGCAGGTAAATGCAACGGTGTTTTGACTGTCAATATCAATTTTTTCAAACAATGTCGTGACCACGCCGACATGACCATCCCAGTTACCGTCTTTGTGATCCACGGTTTGCAGCACCTCGACATCGCCGCGTTCGCCCCACTTTTGCAGATCGTGCCGATGTATTCGATCCAGGGCGGTTCGTGCTCCGTACAAGATCGTAAATTTGCCATACTCATTACGATTATCGAGCATGGGTTCGATCAGCGATTTCAGAGGAGGCAGACCGATCCCGCCGGCGACAATAAGGATGTCGAATCCTTTTGATTCCTCTATGGGAAAAGAGTTGCCCAGCGGAGCTCTGATGCCCAGGGTGTCATTCACCGACAGCTGGTGCATGGCTTCGGTCACTTTGCCGACAACTCTGACGGTGATATCGAACGAATCTTTGCGATTGGGGTTGGAAGAGATGCCAAAAGGAGCTTCACCTATACCGAAAATGGACGCCTCGACAAATTGTCCCGGCTTGAAGGAAAATGCACGATTGTAATCCTGGTCAACAAAGGATAAGGTAAACGTTTTGGCATCATGGGTTTCGTCGATAATGCTTTGAATCCTGGTCTCTCGGGGAAGATAAATATTGTCCATTATTCACCTTTTCCAGCGACGTTAGAGTTTTCAGCCGATTTTTCCACATGGCCTTCTCGTCTTATCTGTTTGACGACTGCCGGCATATCCAGTTGTCCGAATGCTTCACAAACCGTGATACACCGCCCGCAACCCACGCAGCCGGGATGGCCATCGGTTTTAACATAAGCATAGCTCAACTTGTGATAGAATCGTCTTTTGACCCGTTCTTTTGTTTTGCCTCGCGGGTTATGGCCAGAGGCTTCATGGGTAAATCCAGAATACTGGCAAGAATCCCAGCAACGAAACCGGACGCCTGCCTTTTCGTCGGTCATGGTATCCTGGACGTCATAGCAAGTACAGAGCGGGCATACATGCGTGCATCCGCCGCAACTGAAACACTGGGCTCCGAGTTTTTCCCAGAGCTCTTCTTTGACTCTGTCGTTCGTGATTTGGATGATCGCTTTGGCCAAATAGGCAGTGGGGACCATTTTTTCATCGCAGGATTGCATCAGTTCCTGGCGCTGTTCCTCATCTCCCTCGGTGGCCAGGGTGTGGTGAGTTTGATTCAGAATGTCGATACCTTTTTGACTGCCGATATCGACCAGAAAACGGTTGCCGAGGGCAGTCAATTGCAGATCGAATCCCGAGTCGAGCCAGGGCCCGCCATTACAGCAGATACAGAAACAGGTATCATTCGGTTCATTGCAGGCAAGGGAAATGACCACCATCTTGTTGCGTCTGGCCCAGTAATAATTATCCACATATCGGCCGCCGAAAAACGCATCCTGATGTGCAAATCCCTGAACGTCGCACGAGCGCACTCCAAAAAGGATAAACGGTTTTATAGGCTGGGAAGGTTGAACCCGAGTGCCGTTCTTTCCATTGGAAAACCGGAACAGCTCTTCTCGTGTTGGAGTTAAAAAACGTTTCAGAGGTTCATAATCGTTTACATAGTCAAAGGTCAGCTGGTTTGACGTCGACACCCTGTCAAACGTGACATCGCCGTCCGGCAGCTTTTGAGGACCGATGATTTCATATTGATTTTCAAGAGAGAACAAAGCATCGAGAAATTCTTTCCTGTCGACAATCCGCTTTTCGCCAACCTTCATTTCAAATCTCCAGTTTCGCTGCACAGATCCGGTTAGGGGTTTTAGAGTTTGGCTCAACCTTTGGGCTGAGCAATTCCAGGGTCAGTCCGTTTTTGTGGTGAACGGGAACCAAAAGCGTTTTGCGGGGGATGGATGGATCCGCTAAAACCGATCGTACCACCTCACCTTCCCGGGTTTTTATCTTTACTGGCCATCCTGTGCGTATATTCAGATCACGCGCTTCCTGGCTATTGATATACACGCCTCCTTCCAATAACTCTTTGGAGAGGGTAAAAGAATAGTTTGTCAGGGTACCGGTAATGCGATGAAATGGCATTCTCTCCACGATCAGGATATAAGGATATTCTTGATCAGGGGGATCTGTCATCTCTTTTATGTCCAGTCCGGGAAGAATAGATTTGTTGATTTCCGGTTTGGGTAATAAAATTCCTCCGTTAAACCCAATGCGATCGAACTGGATGTTTTGATATCGATCCACGTTTTGGCTGATGTGTTTAAAAATTTCCGCAGGGGATTTGTCGATCGGCTTTCCCATTGCACCGGATAAAAGCGTGATAATTTCCAGATCGGGTTTGGATGAACCGACAGGAGGAATCGCTCTGGTGATTCTCTGCAGGCGACTTTCGGTACTGGTAAATGTGCCGTCCTTTTCAGCGAAACTCGCAGCCGGCAAAACCACATCTGCCCTCCTGGCCGTTTCAGTGAGAAACAGGTCCTGGACCACGAGAAAGTCGAGTTTTTCCAGCGCTTTTTGTACGGATTTGCAATCCGGTGCACTCCAGGCCAGATTCTCTCCGACGATATAAAGTGCCCGGATATCCTTGCCGATACGGTCGATCATTTCGGTTAAGGTCAGACCGGGCGTTTCCGGCAGAACACAGTCCCATGCGGTTTCAAATTGTTTGCGATGATCGGCATGGTCAACCGTGAGCTGTCCGGGAAGCTTGTCAGGCAAGAGCCCCATATCCCAGCTGCCCTGCAAATTGTTGGAGATCATCAGGGGAAGAATCCCTTTTCCTTCTCCGGTTTCATGACCTGTAAGCAGAGCCAGGTTCCACAATGCTCGTATGGTTTGGGTGCTGTTGATGGATTGGGTGACCCCGTGACCATAGAGGATCATGCTCTTTTCCGCTGTGGCATAGGTTTCAGCAGCCTTTATAATGTCCGGGGCCGGTATTCCTGAAATGTGTTCACATTGCTCGGGTGCAAAATGTTCGACCTCTTTTGCAAGATCTTTGAGGTCTGTGTCCTGAACATTGACATACAATTTTGACGAAAGGATATGGTGGATCATCGCGTTGATCACCCAGAGGATCCGCTCGGCAAAGGGTTGCAGATGCAAGGTGAATAACGGGGATAGTTCATGGCGAACATAATCCATTTCGATACAAGAGGAGCCGCGATGGAGAGCCTGTAAACAAAACGACCCCACGGCAGCCATTTCGTCCTTGACATTACATCCAATCAGGAGAATGGTATCGGATTTTTCAATGTCATTGATCGAGGCCGTAGCAGCAACAGGTGAAAGAGATTTGTCCAAAGCCGCCATGGTAGGCGCCTGATAGAATCGGGCGGAGGTGTCGATATTGTTGGTGCCGATAACGGCACGAGCAAACTGACCGAGCACATAGTTTGCCTCATTGGTGCATTTTATCGAACCGACCACACCTATGCTGTCCGGGCCATATCGGGACTTTATGTCCTCGAGGCCCTTGGCAACGGTTTGAATGGCCTTTTGCCAGGATACAGATTTGAAAGAATGATGTTGTTTTAAAAGCGGGTGGTTGAGTCTTTGTTGGTGATGAATGATTTGATGGCCGTTCCAGCCTTTCACACAGAGGGTGCCCCGGCTCATGGGATGAGCCCGCTGCGGTGATGCTGACAGCACCTGGTCATCGACAGCTTCCAGGTACAAACCGCATCCGCTACCGCAAAAAGGGCAGGACGAAAGAACCTTGCTCACAGGCCTGCACCTCCAGATTAAGTCTCGCTTCCGTCTCTACAGAGTTTTCGATAGAACCAACAAACGGTTGAGATCAGTCATCATCGCGGTGTATGGGTACAAGGCCAGTATTCGATCATACCATAGAGTGTCAGGGCCTGTGATCCGGTGTCCTAGTATTGTGGGCAGGAGACCAGTCGAAGTTGTGGTAATGAATCCTAGTACAGGATAAGAAAAATGTCATTAATACGCAAGCAATTTTGTTAAAATATCAAGAAAAATTTACTGATTGGAGGGTCGAATTTCTGGTTTGTTTTCATCCATATCCGGGAGGTCTGTATAAGGTGTGCTGATGCAATGCGGTTGCTAAAAACAGCCGTATTGTGATCATGGGAAATCACATAATAATTTGATCAGATCAGATCAATACAGGTCATAATCCGGAACGTGGTTTAGGCTTGCATTTACGGGTTGTCTATGCCCAGACCGGATCCGGATTCTATGTTTTTGGCCAGTTTCACCAGAAAACGCGTCATGGGTGCGCCATCCATGACATCATGATCGATGAGCACGGTCATATTCAGGATTTCCCGGATCTCGATGCTCTCGCCAATGACGACCGGTTTTTTGATGATCGATCCGACGCCGAACGAGATCGGATGAACACTGGTGTGGATAAACCATCCATTGATCCTGCCCATCATGCCGATGGACGTGACCATCACGCTTCCCATGATTTTTTTCGCCTGCCCCGGACGCAACAAAATATGCTTCCATATGAACCTGCGCATAAATCCCGGTAACCTGTAATAGAGCTCAATAGAGAATTCGTTCCTCTTTTTGCCCAATACGGTCTGTTTGTCTGACAGATCCTGATTTTTGGCGTTTGCTATCTCGTCGCTTATTTCTCGAATCGTTTTTTTATCGGTCTGCCTCACTACATAGGGCAAGGGAACCAGAACACCCTCAATGCTTCGTTCTACGGTGATCGAGATATCGATATCATCAAAGATGATCGCCTTGCGTGCCGTTTTTAAATAGGCGTGCGAGCTTTGAAATTCGAGGATTGTTGTGCTGATGGTTTTGAGCAGCCATGCTGTGAATGAAGCCTTGAATTTTGTTTTTTTGCGGTAGGCTTTCAAAGCTTGCCGCGCATCGGTGACATCGAATTCAAGCAATGCCCGAATATGATGTCTCTTTCTGCCGATTTCACCCACATCGAGCGTTGCGATCCGGGATTTGGGAAAGTGTATTTCTTTGTGAGAATCCATGAGGCATTTATTCGTCTTTGTGCGTTTGCTTTTAAGCAGACATTTATGCATGACGGTTTGATGTGGCATTCACTTTTGCGATGATGACCGACTCGGAAAGAGTACAAAATGCTGTGATTGAGGCCTATTGTTCAGACGGTTGCGGAATCATATTTCCAAATGAACCGGGAAAATGAATCTCGTTTATCCGTTCACTGTTTTCCGTCCGGATCCAGCTCTTGAATGCCCGTTTTCCCTCTGACAGTTCGATCACCCTTGCCCCGCGCGGCAGATCTCCATAGGCATCGAGTCCGGTCACTCTGCCGTATGCCAGGCAAAGTCCATATAAGCAACCGATATAATCATTGACATGATCATGCCCCACAAATACCCCCATGACATCACGGGATTCCAGCATGGCAGCAAACATACCGGTGTTGATGGCGGGAGCACAGACCTCTTCATTTTTTACGCCGATGCACGTCGAATCGGGTGACTCCCAGACGGTTGTATATTCGGGCAAAGGAATATGGAAAAAGGCCAGAGCCTGAAGCGGCTCATCGTTGTTCAGGCGTGTATAGTGAGCGCTTTTCTGCCGATACCATCCGATCTGGTCGAACTCGATCCATCCATAGCTTCCCACACCCTCGATAGGGGTATAGGCATTGGAATCGAGGAAATATACGAGCGCTGCATTTTCCTGACCCCTGGCGTCTTTGAGGACGATGCAATAATTTCCGGATTCACCAAGCTCTGAAGGACCTGCTTGCACCGTTGAACAGGGCAATTTTTCCAGCAAAGAAATGATCCCGATCCTGTCGAGATCGTGCTCATCATCGTGATTCCCCAGAGTCACGGCCCAGGGGATTTTCCGTTCAATGCAAGGACGAACAATGGTTTGCCACCCCTTTTGTGCCGGTTCTGAGGTGATGATATCCCCTGTATATACGGCCATGTCGGGTTGCTCGATATCGAGAATGCCTGACATGAGCCCGAGCAGGGCACTGTTTTTCGGGGATTCATTTTTCCAGTGAATATCTGTAAACTGGACGATCTTAAAGGTTCCATCATCATTGAATTTTAATGTTCCCGCGTCCTGTGCGAAAACGGTAATGTAAATTAAAAGCACCACTGAAATGGCCATTAGGCTCTTTGTAAAAATAGATCTTGCCATCATCTCCTCTAAAAAAACTTGTGATAAAATTCACTGCTGTCGAACGGACCTGTTCATGTCCGGCAGAGAACAAACTCTGGACCGGCTGTACAGCCCGGTAAAAACTCACCTTTTGCCAACCTCTACCAAAACCCGGCCGGTTGCTGTCATTCCCCGTTCATTGGTCCGGTTTGCCGTCACAATATATTTTCCTGGTTTATCAAATCTGTGATGGATCGTCGCATACCCGTCTTTGGCATGTTGAGAGATATTGCCATCAGATCTTGTTTTGCCGGCCAGAGACCCGTCTCCGAAATCCCAAACTTCCTGGCCTTCATCGGGATTGACACCAAAGGTGCGCACTTTGAAGGTGACCTTGTCACCCGCTTTTATCCCGGTGGTGGGCCAATAGGCCACATGAATCGCCGGAGGGACGGGCAAAGGGGTCTTTGGATCAAAGACCTGAACCACGGCAAAGTCATAGGATTCTCTGTTTTGTTCATCCACCACCTTGAGGATCTCTGTGTAATGCCCGGGGATTTCATACGAACACTCAACGGTCTGGCCTGACTGCGTGGTTCCGTTGCTGAGCGTCCAGGTATAGCGTTTAATCTTGTCTTTTCCCTGCGAATGCCATGACTTTGATGCATCCAGCACGATCGTTTGTCCGGCCCAGGTCACGACATGAGGCCGGGCGACCGCGATCATGTCCGGTTTAAAGGTGTCTGTGTATGCCTGAAAGATAAAGGCATAGCCATCGGTGATGCCATAGCGGCCCGAGGGTTGGGGCATAGTGACATCGAAATGCAGATGGGTCCAGCCGCCGCTTCCCCCTTCTTTGCCGATCGAGCCGATACGATCTCCCATATCGATCCGGTCACCTACCTGTATCGCGGTTTCGAGGGTTTTCAGATGGCTATAGCGGTAATACCATCCTCTGTCATCGCGAATATATACAACATCATATCTGGGATTGACCTGTTCGGGATGATCTCCGGGGATGATGTCGACTCCTTTGGATATCACCCTGCCGGACGTTGCGGCCACAACATCGACCAAACCCTCTGCGCCACCAAAGTCCAGACCGTAATGATAGTATACCGTTTTTTGGCCGGGAATATCGCAGGCATTGACATAACAGGGTGCGTTCGACATTTGGGTATCAGAGGCAAACCATTTCTGGTTGACCGGATAACAAAATGTACCGGGTCTGATCCAATGAGATCCTGCCGGCCAAAGGCGCAATCGTGCGTCTTTCTCCAGAGCCCAGACATTTTTCTTTGATGAATCGGAAACATAGCCGCGCACCACAGGGCAATCGATTTGAATCTGATCCACAGCGAGCGGCAGATTATATGTTGCACAAACGAGTTCAATCTCTTTTCCGTCGATTTTGCAGGTGACCAGCGCTTTTCTCAGGGCATTGCGAATCTCATATCGATGTTCTGTAATGTTCAAGAGTTCGACCGTTACCCTCTTGCCGTCATGGAGGTGGACCGTTGACCTCTCGCCGATATTCAGATCGACAACCTGAAAGAGCGGTTGGATCGAAGGACTGAACTCACTGGCATGAGTATTGAACAAGAGTGCACAACACAAGAGGTAAAAAAACACCATTGTTTTGTTCATCGGTTCTGTCCCTCTTTGAGTTACCATGCGTACTATCACCCATGGTCCGATCTCACTCTGAGATGCCCAGCAGGGCTTCATAGTCGGCGACCGTGCCATCATCGAGACAGCATTCGATAATCTGCCGACCCAACGCACTCAGGTCCTCTTCCAGGAATTGTGGCAGCTGCTCGTGGAAAAAGTTTTTCAGGATCGCAGCGCCCTGGTCATATCCCTCGTTACCGACTTCTGGCTGTTCGTGGACCTCGAGAAAGGTCGACGGAAGGCGAACGCCTTCGATACGTATGGAATTCAAGGCATAGC
>WJME01000089.1 GCA_014728115.1 Candidatus Zhuqueibacterota bacterium
GCGGGGACAGAGCCGGAGCGGACCCAAATTCAAAACCGGCCATCACTCAAAAAATACCGGTAAGGTTGGCTGTCAGCGTGGCTCCGCAGAGATAATCCCTGCGGTGGCCTGATGAATGTTTGACGTCTGGGATATGACATTTGTTGTTTCACGTTTGACGTTTGACGTCTGACGTCTGACGTTTGAGGCCTTCTTTTACATTGCATTGAACGGAATAAATATTTACTATAGAAATAACCTTTTGACGAATATCTTTAAAGGGGAGATTGAATGATTACCCGCAGAGTTTACTGTTTGAACATATTTTTCGTGATCGCTGTGCTGGCTACTTTGATGCAGGCTCAAGAGTCCCTTCGCGAGGCCTATCCACATGATGATTTTACGATTCGTGAAGAACGGATCTGCATGCGGGACGGGGTCGAACTGTATACGCTCATTCTCACACCCAAAGAACAATCCAAGCCCTTGCCGATTCTGATCGAGCGCACGCCCTATAACGCCACACGACTGCTGGGCGGCCATCCTTCGGCACGACTTGCGGTGGCTGTGGGCACAAAATTTATGGGTATGGATTATATCTATGTGGCCCAGGATATCCGTGGCCGGTTCAAATCGGACGGCGACTATGAGACCTATCGCGTGCCACGGGGATCCTTTAATCCGACCGAAACCGATGAAACCACGGATGCCTGGGATACCATCGACTGGCTGGTGAACCATGTGCCCAATAACGGCCGGGTCGGGATCTGGGGCACGTCGTATCCCGGCTGGCTCAGCCTGGCGGCCATGCGCGATCCGCATCCGGCGCTGGCTGCAGCAGTGCCGTTCAATCCGGTCGTAGACGTGTGGAAAGCCGATGACTGGTTTCACTGGGGTGCCTTTCGCGCCGATTATGCGTTTGCCTATATCTATGACATGGAAACGCGGCACGACGAGTCCACTCCCTTTCCATATCCCATACAGGACACCTATGCCTGGATGCTGACCCAGGGCGCAGCCGGACTGGGTCTGAGCGAGCACATGGATGACCGCCACCAGATGTGGCAGCGCATCATGAGCTCGCCCAGCTATGGTCCCTATTGGCAAGATGTGGCCGCGGATCAGTGGTTCGAGGATCCGCCCAGATTGGTGCCGGCATTGCACGTGCATGGCTACTGGGATCAGGAAGATATCTATGGCGCCCCTGCTGTTTATACGGCCATCGAAACACACGATACGAATAACAATCGCAATTTCTTTGCAGCCGGTCCCTGGTATCACGGCCAGCATTTCAAGGAAGGCACGACCCTGGGCAGCCTGGATTTTGATCAGGACACAGCCAAACGCTTTCGCCAGGAGGTGCTCGAGCCGTTTTTACGCCACTTTTTGCACGGGGATTTGAGCAAGACCATCGCCCCGGTGACGGTATTCGAGACCGGTGCGAATCGCTGGCGAGAGTTCGATCAGTGGCCACCGGGAGAACCGAACAGCAGTCTCTATCTACAGCCTGAGGGCGGACTCGGTTTTTCTGCTCCACTGGCAGAATCCTCTGCCACCTCTTTTGTCTCTGATCCGGCCAAGCCGGTGCCGTATGCACCGCGTCCCACCTGGACACCCGACTATGGCAATCCGCCGACCATTGCGGCCTGGCAACGCTGGCTCGTGGAGGATCAGCGCTTTGTGGATGGTCGTCCGGATGTGGTGACGTGGGTCAGCGAGCCGCTAGAGGAGGCGCTCACCATCCGGGGCCCGGTGACGGCCGAGCTGTTCGCCTCGACCACAGGTCAGGATGCGGACTGGGTGGTCAAGCTCATCGATGTGTATCCGGATGATGATCCGGAATTTGTCATGTCCGGATTTCAGCTCATGGTCAGCGGCGATATCTTTCGCGGCCGCTATCGCACAGACTATGAACAGCCGCAACCGCTTCAACCCTCAAAGGTGCTGCGTTACGAAATTCCGTTACCGCATGTCAATCATACATTTTTGCCCGGACACCGTCTCATGGTGCAGATCCAGAGCACCTGGTTTCCGCTCTATGACCGCAATCCCCAGACCTGGGTGGAATCGATCATGGTTGCCCCGCCAGAGGCGTATCAGGCCCAGACGCATGCGGTGCATCACGACCGGCAATATGCGACGAGATTGAGGTTTTATGGGGAACAGTGAGACGTGAGACGTCAAAAGAGAATGGCGGCGACCAGGGTGGTGTCTCTGGGGAAATCTCGACAGCTGGAAGAATTCAGGTCATGTGGGAGCCCCGTATAAGATCGGGTCTGAGGTGGGAGTCGAATAAAAATCACCAATTGTTAACCGGGAAAATAGATTCGATAGTGAATCCCTATCGCACAGAATCCCGGCTCGCCCTCTTTTAAACCTTATTTTATGCTTTTCAACCTCAGTAGCACTCCGAGCCTCCGAATCCTTTTAATCTTATTACCTTATTAAATCCACATCCCCCGTAGATCCCAATAGGGTTAAAAGGGCTGGAGGTTTGGGTGATTAGGGTTGGAGAGCGAAAATAAGGTGAAATAGTGATCCTTGGATTCACTGCTCTTTCTGATCCGGGACCGCCTTGGTTCTCCCCCAGGCTGTCATGCTGTAAGCATCTTTGTCGGTAATGCTCGGTCTCTGGAGGCGCATTGTCCGACCGGCGATTTCTGATAGTGATTGGTATCCTTTGACTTACTGCTCTTTCTGATCCGGGGCCGCTCCGGCTCTGTCCCCGCACCTATCGCAGCAGTATTTATCTTTTGAAAGGGGAGGGTAGAGTTGTTCGATTTTTTTTGCGAGGTGCTAGGCCGGTCGGCGATAGGTGCGGGGCCAGGATCCTGCGCGGGCTCGGCACGCTTCCCCCTGGGCCATGCCGCAAATCTTTTCAAGCTCAATGAAAATGAAAGAGCCTGATTTGCTTTTTGATATTGTCCGATGCATGGCCCAGGGGGCGATCGCGCCTCGCTATCTTTTTGGAAAAAGCTCTACAGTTCATCAATTAAATTGAGGTTAGACGTTTCTTGCTCTGTCTTTTACGTTTCCACGTCTTTGTGTATCCTTTATCGAAATCGAGCTGTACCAGTTTGCCTTCCACGCCATAGATGTATTCCACCGAATCGATACCATCATGAGAGGAGCCGGTGCGGTATTCAGAGAGCATGTTTATGCCACCCAGGAGGAGGAAACTTTACGATGAGCTCGTTTAGGGCCATAAGCTGCAATCCTGACCACCCACATAGTCGATAAGAACTGTTATTGCCAAAGAACTGGAAATAACCCTAACATTCTTGAATATTTTTAATCAAGGTATAGTTACCAGACGGATACGCCCATTTCCTAGCACGACTATAACAAATGTCAGATTGGAACGCAGGGGGTATAATTCAATTTTATGATGCTAATTTGAGTTAACTCATGGCTAGTAGCTTGCCCATCTGCTGCCAGAAACCATTGATTATGAGATTCGTACGAGCAGTGACGTGAGAGGCGCACTTCGGTCTATTGACCGGAGTGCGCCTACTCGTTTAGCCGATTATAAATCTACCACTTTAGGGAAAAACATTTGCAAAAAAGAGATATAGTCAATAGTTGTGGATCAAAAAAAGCGTGATCCTTTGATTTTTTTCTTTTCAAGCGGCTAATTTTTTCAAGTTTGCATTTTCAGGTTCCCCGTCGATGAATTTTTCACCTGCCATTACAAAGGGCACCATCC
>WJME01000090.1 GCA_014728115.1 Candidatus Zhuqueibacterota bacterium
GTGCATACCGGGCATTCGTCACCGATATGAACAAGACCATAGTGCTGAAATTCCCGGACCGAACCGTGGTGGTCTCGCCCGAGTCTCCGGAGGCGTTTGTACGGGACATAAAAAGATAGAGGCAAATACCTCAGGGGGGCCAGAGATTGAGTTGAACCCGAATGATGTAACCCCAGCCGGATCTGCTTCGGTTCTGTCACCGCCGCTATCGCCTATCGACCCGACCGCATGTTCTGAATTTTTAATGTCATTCGAAAGAGCTCTACAGCCTGTAGAACAACTTAAATAATAAAGGCACCGCCTTGGGGTCGGACCTCAGTGATTATCTGTTTCTTTTAGGTTTATGGCAAATCAGAAAAAATTTTGTACTCATAAGGCCTTGAAAACATTAGCCTAAAATATTCAAGATGCTCGTTTTCAGGGCTCAGTATCAAGGGCTTGCATCCCTATAACGCGACCCTTTCATGGGGGGTAAAACAGGCTATTAAACCGATTCAAATGGCCTCTCAGATAGTCTAAAGTATTGATTTTATGAAACCGCTGAGGTCCGACCCAAAAAATTGATATAAGCAAGAATTTTCTTTCTGATTTGCGAAATCAGAATAATTGATGACACAATTTGATCATTCTGAAACAGCACCAGGATCAGTGAGCGACTGTTCCTCATCTCCTTTCTTTTCTAGGGTAATTAAGGCGAATAATTGATCCCTCTTGTGGTCATATGGTGCTATCTAAGAAAGATCATTTTCTTTACCTGTGTGAAAGCGCCGGCATGCAAACAATAAAAATAGATTCCACTGGGCAAGGCTGCGGCATTAAAGGAAACGGTAAACGAGCCCGCTTGCTTGTGCCGGTCGACAAGCGTGGCAACGGTCTTACCAAGACTGTTCATGATGTCCAGCCTGACCTGACACGCGACCGGCAAATCAAATCGGATGCATGTCTCAGGATTAAAGGGATTGGGATAGTTTTGCGCTAATGAAAACTCGCTAGGTATGCGTTGCCTCTGCTCCACGCCCGTGGGATGCCTGACCGTAAACGCCAGAGCCGGTTCTGTGGAATCCGGGGTCACAACACTAGCACCGTTTGCATCCACAGCCCTGACACGCCAAAACCAGTCACCGGACGTGAGCTCCAAGACATGACTCGTATCGCTGCCCACTGTAAAGGCTTGAGCAGCTTCATCTGCGATAAAGGACAAAGTTTGACCCAATAATAAAGTATAAATCACATCGTCGTTTTCTTCGTCCCACGCCTTTGCCCATTGAAACGTGACCTCGGCTGTGGCATGACCTGCCGGAATCAAATACTCGCTATCCGTTTGCGGTATAATCAGATCGCTCAACTGTGGGGCATCATTGACCGGATTGACCATAATTTCCAACTCTAGAGTATCCGCACCCAATTCATTTATCGCGGTCAGCATGATAGGGTTCGATCCGATCTGTTCGAATCCCGGTGTCCAGTTCAACATGGCAGTGCCAGAATCGTAGATCATTCCCTCCGGGCCGTTATTCAGTTCGACCGTAGGCTCGGGGTATCCGGTCCATTCGAAGTTTAGTTCAAAGAGATGATCTTCAAATGCTTCCTGGTCTTGAACGGAGACAAATTCGGGTGCGTGGCTGGCAGGAAAGAGACTTCCGTGAACCACATAAGCCAAACCATTGTCACCGGCAAATCGGGCACCGACAACAAAATCGGCAATCCCATCCCCATTCATATCCCCGCTACAAGAGAGAGCAGAGCCGAAATAATCCCAGTCATTTTCTCCCCTGACAACGAGATCGGCAAAGCCATCGATAGTCTCTCCGCCACAATAAATGACCGCTTCGCCGGGCCAGTTGTGGGTAATATCATCCCCCACGATAATATCGTCATAACCGTCATGATTGATATCTCCTCCCCCTGCAACGATCTCTCCTTCTGCCTGTTCCTTAATTGGCAAAATCACGCGTTGTGAGCCATCAAAAGAGGCACTGCCGAGCACCAAGAGTGCTTTTTTATACCGTGTCATAAGAATATCATCAAATCCGTCACCATTCATATCTCCTGCCGAAGACATGCCATCCGGCAATCCGTGCATCTCGGGAAATGATGCAATCACCACGCTGTCAAAAACAGCGGGATCTGTCCCCCCCAAATAAATGATGGCACCGCTCTTAAAAGATCCATCCGGAAGACGTTTGGCCGCCAGACCAAAATCGTCATAGCCATCGTTATTGACATCGCCCAGACCGGTCACGATGCGACCGAATTCTCGGGCAGAATAGTTTTCCCGAAAGACTTTGGCCGGTGTCCCATCCATAGCAGGACCGCCCAGATAGAGATAGACATTGCCATCGACACTTTTTTCACTCACCAACACATCCCCGTAACCGTCGTTATTGATATCGCCCGCAGCACTTACAGCGATGCCGAACTCTGTGGGGTAGCGTTTACCGTGATCGGGAACGAGGATGACATCCGGAATCGCATCCATATCAGGTCCACCGAAATAGAGAGGCACCGTTTCTGGAAAAGCTTTTTTCCCAATGATGACATCGTCATATCCGTCACCGTTGACATCGCCGGCAAATGCAGCTGCTAAGCCAAACTCTATTCCCCACGCATCACCCGTCAACACGACATCCGCTGTGGTATCCATTTGAGCACCGCCGAAATAAATATAGACTGCGCCTTTTCGGGCTCCATAATGGGGCGTCGCGACGAGCAGATCCATAAATCCGTCGCCATTGACATCCCCCCTGTTATCGACAATTGATCCGTATTGATTTCCCTTTCCGGATTCCGGTGCAACCCATACATCCTCTGTTTTCCCGGAAGAAATGTCTCCGCCATAAAAAAGTGCAACCCCTCCTTCACCCCATCGATGCGAAGAACAACCGACGAGGAAATCATCTATTCCATCACCATTGATATCTCCGCCCCCCGAGAGCACCTGTCGCTGCTCTACGTCACCGGAATCGTCGATTTCTGATGCCATGAACGCATCCGGACGGTTATCGACAGCATTGCCCCCGAAATAGGCAACGAGATCGACTCTGTCATTACGCTCATCAAATACAGACACGATCCAATCATCGACACTATCGCCGTTGACATTCGCAAACCCCATTAAATCCATGGAGACAAAGTATTTTTCAAACGTTGTATGCCGGAGAGTCAGATCAGCAACAGTGTCGGGATTTGAACCACCGAAATAAACAAAAAATTCAGAAAAATGGCTGTCCCGATTACGGGCACGGACGATAAAATCATTAAAATTGTCCTTATTGATATCCCCGGCTCCAGTAATCGTCCAGCCAAAATCTTTGTAATCTTGCGGACCTGTGATGACCAAATCTGCCATTGCATCGGGATCATTGCTGCCATAATAGATATAGCACCGGCCATTTATACCGTACCGTCTGGCTCCGATGATAAAATCATCGAATCCATCCTGATTGATATCGCCGCAGGCAGACAGGCTTGCACCGAAATGGCTGCCCTCTTTTTCTTCCGGAAGGATGACATGAGTCATTTGATCGAGGTCCTCATGACCCAGGTACAGGGTTACATCCGAAGGACCATACGTTCCCCCGTTCGGTGCCGCGATGATAAAATCATCATATCCATCGGCATTCACGTCACCGGCAAAAGAGAGCTGTCTTGCGAAATAATCTCCATAGACCGGAGAATTGAAAACAAAGTCGGGATAGGCATCGAGAAAAGAGCCTCCCAGATAGAGAAAAGCCTGTGTATGTTCGGAACCGACAAGGAAATCGCCGATTCCGTCACCATTGACATCTCCTCCCCCGGCGACCGCAATACCGAAATGAGTGCCATCGGGAAGTTCTAATATGAGATCGGGTTGTTGATAAGAATCCTTGCCGCCATAAAACAATAAAACTTGTCCGCGGTCTTGTCTGGCAAAAGGCATAGAAACCAGAAAATCCTCGATCCCATCCTCATTCACGTCACCGATCATGGCGACATCATAGCCGAATCGGAAATTACCGGATGCTGTGGTGTTGCTTTCGCGAAAGACCAGCGCCGGCCCACCATCCTGCTCGCTACCGATCAAAGGATGCACAGTTTTGTACAGATGACCTTTTTTAGATTCTTTGGATAGAGCATATGAGGTACGCTGGCAAAATCCCAGAACAAACATTGAAAAAATAAAGAGAACCAAACCAAACCAGCTTTGAATACGAGTATTCATAGTAATTGTCCCAATATGGTATGTATGTGTTGTTTGTTGAGAGCAAAAAGATGCAAAAAAGCGGTTGATGCAGGAATGAATGGGTTCTGATAAAATACACAAAAAATCAAAAAATCAAACAGATAAATTATCTTTTTTTGCGATAGAATCCCGGACTAGGTACTGTCTTGTTGCAATTGGGTACATTTTACTTGTGTAGGACGCAGCGATTTTATACTTTTTGAAACGGGTGCACAAGAATGTATTTTGGTCAGCTCTAATATTTAGGAATGGACAATCATATGAAAACCTATCGCGCCCCCTGGAGCAAGATGCTCATCACGATTACCTCTGCGGTCAGTCTGTTATGCATCGGCATGGCCACAGGATTTATGATCAGCCAGCCGGGACTGCTTCCCTGGGGAAC
>WJME01000091.1 GCA_014728115.1 Candidatus Zhuqueibacterota bacterium
GGGTTCTCCCACCACCACACCTGATTGCTGCCACCATCGCCACCAAAGACGACATCGAGATCACCGTCGCCATCGATATCATGCACTGCGCTTCCGGCTTCGATCCGCAGGGGCTCATCCTCGACGATATATCGCTGCCATGCCTGATCCGCATAGCGATAGAGTACCACGGCCGGTGTCTGGGTCCGTTCGGTGATCATGAAATCCTGATCACCATCCGCATCGACATCGATGATGGCCGAAGCTGTCTGCTGATTGCCGGCGTTGGGAGGCTCGAGGTCACCGGTTTCCGTAGACAGATGTTGCCAGGTCGTCTCAGGCGCCTTTGTAGAGCAAGAGAACAGGCTAGTCATCACACAAAACGCAAGAGCGAAAACAATAGATCTGGACATGGACCTCTCCTTTATTCTCTGTTCAATAGTTTGTTGATGGTTTTGGTAATACTTTTATGGCGGGTCGCTTCGATAAAGCCGATGGTAAACGAGTGCGGTACGTCGCTGTGAAATTTTTCCAGTCCTTTCCGACCGAACCCAAAGACTGTCATCTGTTGGTGCATCTGATAAAAATGATCCGGATGATCATCATCCTGATGATTGAATAAAAACAGGGCGCGATCCAGAGAGCGGTCGCCAAAAGCGATCCATTCTGGAGCCGGGATATCACCATCATGATTGACGGTGAGCGGTTGATGGGTTTTGACAGCCGAGGTCATCCACCAGTCATCATCATTGTATTGGCCGCCCGGGGTGCCTTCATAGAGGATCCAGTACTTGTAATCCGCAGGCATTTTGGTCATTTTGAAAGTACAAAAGTCCGGATTGAAAATCCACAACGCTGTCCAGTTGCCATTGCCGGTTTTGGTCTCGATGAGGATGGTATCGGGTTTTACCTGCTTGACGGTTGTAAAACTGGAATCAGTGCCGCTGTTGCGGGGATGAAAAAAGCTGCCATCCTGCTGATGCACGGCATTGGGAAAGCCGCGGAACTCGCCGGCAGCGGCGGTCCCGGGAGTGGGGTCAAAACTGAGCCAGTCGTTACCGTCTTTGTCGATCATTTTCGCCAGCCCTCCCCCGCTCTTTTCCAGAAAATAGGTGGCCACCGGGGTTTGGATGACAAAACAATCGAGTCCGGTATCGTCGAGTTTTTGCTCGGATAGCCGGACGACCTGGGGGCATGCGGTGCATGTAAACAGACAAAGCAACAGCACGATTCTGCAAACAGGATTCAGGAACATGGGATCTCCCATAGTCGGTGGGGCTGTGAATATACGTTAACGCACTAAGTTATGCAACCGAATTTAAAAAAGCAAGAAAATTTTGATCTTTGATCAGGGAGATTTTCTCTTATCCATATGGCTTTGGGAGGCATGACAATACATGTCATGATTCTGCCTGATTCCGATGGTTCGCACCAGGTTTTAAGATGACGAGTCGAGGTAGAGTATTAGCCTGTCATGCGGGATGCATGACAGGCTGGCGACAAAACCGGACCTATTCAGTATTCTCAAAAACAGGGAATCAACTAGTATTTCCTGCTTTCAAGAATATACAATCCTGATTTGCCGCTCACGACGATATCCGTATCAGTATCCTTGTTAATGTCCACGATATTGATCTGCATGCCGGTGCCGATTTTGGCATTATAGGCAAGAACATTCCGTGTAAAGGTCTGGTTTTCCCGATCGATATCATAATAGTAAATACCCAGCGGATCCGATGAACCGGGATCTTTGCCTGCATGACCACGCAGCCGCTTTCCGGTGACCAGTTCTAGCTGCATATCTTCATCAATATCGAACAGTTTTAAAACATGAACCTGCGACCAACTGTTATCGATGAGATGTCTTTGCCATTCTCCATTCTGTTTTTGCTCCATCCAGTACAACCCATACGCATGCGCCTCTCCGTAAATCACATCGTTTCTGCCATCATTATTTACGTCATACACGACCATAGCCAGACTGGCGGCTTGTGACGGGATCTCGAGCTCGGAATGCCAAACCCACTCGCCCTGTTGATAGTCCTGTGGCGCCTCGAACCAGCCTTTGACAGTGATCACATCCTTGCGGCCATCCCCGTTAATGTCTCCCAGACCAATCCCATGCCGTTCAACCTCGGGCTGGATCAGATGTTTGCTGAATTTGCCCTGGTTGTTTTCGTACCAGCAAAGATCGGACAGGGGCTCGGTATACCAGTGACACGGGATAATATCAGGGTCGCCATCCCCATCCACATCCTCGAACAGCGTAAACTCTGTATCTTTTGACTCGATGAGCAGCTCTTGCTTCCATTTTCCACCCGTCTTGCCGGGATTCTTGTACCAGTAGATATTCTGATCGCCGAACCAGCCGTTCGAAATCACATCGGTCCAGCCATCCCCGTCGACATCATAAGCATGATCACAGCCATTGCTGACAAACTCCCCTTCAACCTTGATATCACGAAACCCGGGTTGTTTTGTGTAATCCGGACCCTTGTACCAATTTGCTCCGGCCACGATATCCAGTACCTCATCATTGTCCACGTCAAAGACGGCAGATCCTTCTGAAAACGGACCGTACCATTGCTGTATGGGGCCGTCGATTTTTTGAGCGCGAAAAATGGGTGGAATCGTTCTAACGGTGGTCTCTGCCATGCTCTTCTCTATATTGCCCATGTTCAACCAAATCTCCAAAGGCGCACCGTTTATAAAAAAGGGTTTGCCAAGAATATCCATATCCCCATCCCCATCGAGGTCACCGATTTTGGATTCATGATGGCAAATTCCTCTGGACAGGACCGTATGCACAAAATCACCTTTACCATTGCCGTACAACACCCAGGCTTGTGCATCGTTGCGCTGATAAATCCACCAGGCAGCCATTTCAGCGCAAAAGATATCAAGATTGCTGTCTCCATTGATATCCCCCACCTGCAGGGTGTGGCCATTGATGACCTTGTCAATCAGAATGGATTTTTTCCAGTTTTTGCCATCAAACTCGTACAGATTCAGCGAGTTGGTATTGTCTCCGGACGAGAGCACCACTTCGGGATATCCACCTTTGACAAGATCGCCCACAGCAGAACGTGAACTGCGATAGTCCGGATCTACCGGCAGGACCTCGAAAGAGTGTCCCTCGATATGTTTAAACCAAAATCCGCCGCCAACGATATCCAGTTTGCCATCCAGATCGATATCGCCTTTGGCCAATCCTTCATTGACGCCTTTTTCGACATCGAACTGATGGATCAGGTGCAGATCCCAGACCAATGCTTTTTGGGGATTCTCGGGGATTTCAGCAAGGAACAGTTTGCCTACACTGGTATTCCAAAAGACCAATTCCTGGCGACCGTCGCCATCAAAATCACCAAAGATTTGATCGTGGTGCTGTTTACCGCCCTCGTCGCTGTTCTTGACCTTGTAACGGTTCCAGGGAGTTTCGGGATCGAAATCAGGAGCAGGATTTTCCCACCACCAGACCTCTTTTAAGGTACGCCAGTCCCCGCCCTGGACAATATCGAGATCGCCGTCACCATCGATATCCGCAAAAGCTCCACCAGCTTCAATGTATTCGGTGCCGTTGTCAATCACATATTTGGTCCAGCCCGTGTCGGTTCGCTTGAACCAAACCATAGAGGGTTTGTCCCATCCTGCAATGACAAAATCATTGGTCCCGTCGTTATCGACATCGAGAATCAAGGTGGAAACCTGCGCTCCCACGCCGGCAAAGGGCAATTCATGATGCAGACTCGACAGATGCATCCATTCTGCCACATCAGGTTCATCGGCGACACACAATGAGAAACCGATAAAAACCAGGCCTGCGAACAGGGTGTTCAAGAGTTTTATCATTTGTCATCCTCTCTGAATGTTGATCTATTTCATTATTGATTTTTCTTATATTCGATAAATATGGCCGGACCAGGCCAATTGACTTCAAACGCGTGTTCGCCAGGCATATTGGCGCGAATTTCGAATGTGTTGATACCGCTATTCAGCAGCGCGAGAGGAACCGGTTCCTCACAAATCGCCAACCGGTGCCAGGTACCCCACCCGCCCTCTCTAAGGGGCTGACCGTTCAGATAGACTTTGCGATCCGGCTTGCCGCCTGAAAAGGTCGTCACCACCAGTTTGGCACTCGTCGCATGGTTTAAAGCGTCCGGGATGACGATCTTGCATTCTGCGGAACCGGTCTGCGTGGCAAAGGCTTCCGGCACAAAACTGGCCGGGTACATTTTGACCGATCTGTCCGCACGTTTTATTTCAATGTCCTTTACCGGCGCGGTCATATAGATCATGTCATTGGTATCGACAATCCTGGCAGCTATCCGGATCCATTTCTGATCAGGAACCCATTGGTTCTCCCAAATCACAGAACGCTCCTCGTTTTCCGCTGTACCGATATGGCCATGCATATCGGGATTATCCATCCAATGGATCCAATGCCAGGTATAATAATCACCGCTGCCTTCGAGGCTGTAATCATAATATTTGCCGACAAACTCGATGCGTTTGACTGGTCCGGAGGTCACCCTGCAACCTATCTCGGGATGATCAGAGAGCACCGCTCCGGAATCGGGTCGAACGATCGTCCCCATGGGGTGATCCACGGCAAGAGGATCGTAATAGATTCGAAGAATAACCTGATTGGTCCAAAACCAGCCCCAGTTAAAGCTGTAGCAGATCTGATTGTCGACCTCGAGACGAAAAGCATTCCGGCCCTGTCTTAAATAGTCGAGGGGGATTTCACAGGCAGCATGACATTGCTGTGAAAAAAAACATTCCGGCATCGACGGGGTGTTTTTGATCGATGGCAGATTGATTCCAGGAAAATCATTAAACACGACCCGTTTGTTTTCAGAGCCGACATGTCCGCCCCAATAGCTGGCCACGAATTCGGCTTTGATCACATGGTTTAAATCGATATTTTCAAAATGGCGATCACCCTTTGTGCTGCGTTCGCCGGTGTGGTGAGAGATAAATACATGGTTATCCATCCACTTTTCATCGCTACCATTCGAACCGCCGCCAACAATGTGGTATTCTCTGAACACATCCCCGGGTTGAGGGTTGGCATGGGCAAACCCGGAGCCCAATAAACAAATCAATAAAAGCAAGGACGCCACCATTCCTGGTTTGAAAAGGCGTCGCCCGGAATATAATGCATATGATACTGCTCGAGCCATTAGATTTTCCACGACCGGTCTCCCTATTTATACACTGTCCTGACGATTAAAAAGAACACCTCTTCATTGCAGAGGGATAACACCAAAGAGATAGAATCCGGACAGACAGACACAAATTCTATCTCTTGCGCTATAGTGACAAATTTTTCGCTTTTTCAAGGATGGATATATCCTCCATGGCATCCTCGACGGAAACGATGTCACGTCGGAACGGCTGATCCTGTGCCACGGCAAGAGCAAACGCATCATAGGGCGTCTCCTCCGGTGCCCTGACCGGCCAGACCTTGGTCTCTCCTTTATTGGATGATGGGTTGACGCGAGTTACCCTTTATTTGAACCAAGGCCGGACTAATGCGCAGAATTTCCGGCAGAGAAGAGCTTTCATTGACCTGCCGGATCAAAAGCTGGGCGGCCTGAACCCCGATCGATTCCCAGTCGATACAGATAAACCTGGATTCAAACCGGGGATAGAACAATTTTTCTGAAAGAATGTCGTGCGCCAGTGCCAGAGGCCAGTCTTCAAAATGGATAAACTCTAGCTGTTTAATCGAATCCGGTATTTGACCGTCATCCGAGGGCAAGGGATACAAAAGCGAGAGACTGATAAAGCTGTTTTCCACGAACACGGCGGTAGGCGGATCAGACAAGGCCAGCAGGTCTTGAATCAGCACTCGGGCCGGCTGCCATCCCGGCTCACCCTGCGTGGCTGCCATTTCCCGAACCAGATCTTTGTCGACCTCGAGCCCGGCATCGGCCAGAGCTGCCGTATAGCCGGCGAATTTCTTGTGAGAATTGACCCCCGCAAGTCCGGCCAAAAAACGTACAATACCAATGCGTGTGTGCCCCTTTTGCAACAGATGCTTGACCCCGGTATAGGCTCCGGAAAATCCGTCTACCACCACGGCATTATAGTTGGGATTTTCGGTATCATAGCCGATCTGTACCACAGGAATACCGGCTGTTGCACACATTTGGCATGCCTCATCTAAAAATCTGGCGTCGGTATTGATAAAGACCCCGGAGGGTTTGCGCTCCAGAATCAGTTTTAGCTGGTCGACTGCAGGGTCGGTACGGATAAATTCGACATGGTAAGTCAGATTGTGCTCGTTGAATGCCCGCTCGATGCCGCTCAGTTGCTGGAGAATATTCCGAGTCTTTCCCGCCGATTCGACATAGGGCAGATCGACAAGGTAATAAAACGGATATCTGGCAATTTTGGGTCGATAGCCGTTCTCATGTAACAGAGCACTGATCTTTTGGCGCACGTCTTTTGAAGCTCGTCCGGTGCCGTTCAAAATCTGCGAAACCATGGCTGCCGAGACATTGGCTTCCTGTGCGATTTCTTTGAGTGTCTTTTTGGGCAACAGAGAGGCCTTTTGATAAATTCATGATTAATTATTTATCAAAAATAAACCTTTTCTAAGAAAATGTCAATCATAATTTAGAAAAAACGAGACGAACGACTGTATATAAAGTACATTGTTTTTAACGCAAATTATCAATATCATATCACAGTTGACCTGTATCTTGTCAAAGGCGTGACCCGTACGAATGCACCCGGAAAGCCGTTGATAGGGTTGTATCCGGCACCGGAAGACCCATAAAAAATCACAATGCACTGAACACCTATGCCTTTGGGGCAATCATGAAGAATCGAATGATAAACTATGTGATGATTTTTGTCTTGTTAACGATAATTTTTAAAGGGAATCAAATGACTCTTGCCCAGGATGGACCCTTTGATGTGGCTCAATTTTATCCCATGCTTCAGGATCATGCAGACAAGCAAAGCGTTTCCCTTTCCTACTTGTCGCAAGACTGGCCGGAACTCGAACAATGGCGCATTCTCGGACGCGCTAAAATGCAAGAGCTCCTGGCCTTTCGACCCGAGCCGGTGCCGTTGAATCCCAGGATCCTGGAAACCACGCACAAGGATGGATACACGAGATATCTCGTGTCTTACTCTATCACCCCTTTTCGGTCGACAGAGGCATTCTTGCTGGTGCCGGACGGCCTGACAAAACCGGCTCCGGCCGTTATTGCGCTGCACGATCATAGTGGATTCTACTATTATGGCAAAGAAAAAATAGCAGAGACAGAGGGATACCCGCAAGTCCTTTCAGACCTCATCAACAGGATGTATGAGGGCCGGCCGTATGCCGATGAACTGGCCCGTCGGGGATTTGTGGTCTTGTGTCCGGATGTATTTTATTTCGGATCACAACGCATGGATATGGATCAGCTCACCGATCGTTTCAAGCGAGATTTTCCTGATCTGTCTTCCGATGATCCCAACGCCCATATCAGGGCATTCAATGCATTATCCAGCCAGCACGAAAATATCATGGCCCGATATATCTTTGCCTCCGGCAGCACCTGGCCGGGGATCATGTTTTACGATGATCGTGTGAGCGTCGATTATCTATTGACTCGTCCGGAGGTGGACCCGGACCGTATCGGGTGCATGGGATTGTCGCTGGGGGGATTTCGCAGTGCGCATCTGTTCGGACTCGATCCCCGGATCAAGGCCGGTGTGGTTGCGGGCTGGATGACCAGTTATCCCCGCCAAATGCACAATCATTACAAACATCACACCTGGATGATCTATGTACCGCGACAACTCGAATTCCTGGATCTTCCGGATGTCGCCTCCTTGAACGCTCCCAACCCATTGATGGTCATCAACTGCAGACAAGACAATTTATACACAATCGAGGCCATGGAGACCGCGGCCGCAAAACTGAACGCGATTTATGACAAAACAGGGGCAGATGGTCATTTTTACACAAAAATGTACGACGTCCCGCACAGGCTCGACATAGAAATGCAAAACGATGCCTTGGCCTGGCTGGAAAAGTGGTTAAAGATGGAAAAGTGAATCGGGTGGGATAAACGGGTCTGCGGGCGCCTGCAGCAAATAATTTTTGGCGGGACAGATTGGCGGCTGGGTATCAATAGTCAGGCGATACCGGGAAATCGGAACTCGTGTTGGCTGTTAGCTTTGATACTTTTTAAAATTCTCTGCCTGCTCAAAGATCTCCTGATAGACCTCATCGCGGTCCACAGGCGGATAGTCGTGATCTGCGAGCACCAGAATCAGATCCACTTTGAGTTCGGCTTTAATGTCCTCGCGCTGGTTCCAGTCGGTATATTTGACCTTGTCGTCGACCACGACCTTGACCGCCTTGGCCAGGATCAATAATTTGTCTTCGGGATAGGTAAAATCGTATTTTGTTGCCAGGGATTTGAGAATGTCATAAAAGGCTTTTTCCTCCAGATCGATGCCGAGGTCTTTGAACGAGTCGCGCTCTTTTTTCAGGGCATGAATCATCTCCATGATTTCCTCGGTAAAGTCATCGACGATCTCACCGCGCAGCACATCTGCTTCCTTGCGCTGGTTATAGCGCTCCACCAGCGCCTTGAATTGTTGGGAAAATTCAGTTCCTCTGGACTTGTTGATCTTTTTAAACTCATCGATGGCACGGGCCAGCAATTGTTGCAACAGCTTGATTTTGGTGTTGGGCAGTTTGATTTTATCGATCTTGGCCAGATAATCGTCATCAAAGAGATCCACAGCCTGTTTATCCCCCATACTAAAGACCTCTTGCACCCCGTCGCTCTGCAGGGCTTCCCGGATCATCTCGCGCACCCGGGCATTCATCTGCGCCGCATCCGGAGCATTGCCTTTGGTGAGTTTGTAGATGATGCTGCGTACAGCCAGGTAGAAATGGATCTGGTCGCGCTCCTGCAGGCTCAGACTCTCGGATCCGCAACAGATGTCATAGGCAGCCTTGAGCCGCTTGACCAGGTTCATAAAGCGTGTTTCGATCTTTTCCGTGATCTGGGCATATTCGGCGGCCCGGTTCAGACAGTCGAGCTGCTGGCGCGGATCACCATGATAATAAAGCCGGGCGTCAAAGGCGTGGAACAGTTTGTTCAACAGGTCGAGGTGATCCTTGACCACGATAACAGACTGTTCAATCTCTTCGATATTTTGCTGATCGGCCTTGTTGTAATGAGCCAGTGCCAGATTCATCTGTTTTTTGATGCCGATGTAATCGATGACCAGTCCCTTTTCCTTGCCCTCATAGGTACGGTTGACACGCGAGATGGTCTGGATCAGGTTATGGCGCTGGATAGGTTTGTCGATATAGATACTGTCGAGTTCGGGCACATCAAAGCCGGTGAGCCACATGTCCACCACGATGGCGATCTTGAAATTGGATTTGGGGTTCTTGAACTGGCGGTCCAGTTCTTTGCGGTCGTCTTTGGTGCCCAACAGGTCATAAAGCTCTTTTTCGTCATCCTGACCGCGGGTCATGACCATCTTGATGCGCTGCATGGGTTTGATCTCTTTTTGCTCCTGCTCGGTGAGCTCTGCTCCTTCTGCACATGCCTGTTTTTCGTTCCACTCGGGACGCAGGGCGATCACCTGACGGAAAAAATCCCAGGCGATCTGGCGGTTGCTGCAGACAAACAGGGCCTTGCCCTTGACCGTGGCGCCTTCCTCCAGCCGCTTTTCATAATGGCGCACAAAATCCTCAGCCACAGCCCGGATGCGGTCCGGATTGCCGAGGATAGCATTCATCTTTGCATTGGCTTTTTTGCTCTCTTCGATCTGATAGTCGCTGGCGCCCATCTCAGCGCACCGGTCATAATAGTCTTCGATCTCTTGCAGTTTCTGATTATCGAGCAGCACTTTGGCGGCGCGGCCTTCATAGACGATCCGCACCGTGATCTCGTCGCGAACCGACTCGGTCATGGTATAGCTGTCCACCACCTCGCCAAACACATCCAGGGTGGCGTCGATGGGGGTGCCGGTGAATCCCACATAGGTGGCGTTGGGCAGCGAGTCGTGCAGATACTTTGCAAAGCCCCAGGTGCGCTGCACCCCCTTTTCCGTGAGGCGGATCTTTTGATCCAGATTCACCTGACTGCGATGCGCCTCGTCCGAGATACAGATCACATTGCTGCGTTCGGTGAGCAGTTGCGTATCTTGTGTGAATTTGTGGATCGTGGTCAAAAACACACCGCCGCTGTTGCGGCCTTTGAGCAGCTCGCGCAGGTGAGCACGACTCTCGACGCTCACCACGGTCTCATCGCCGATATAGGCTTTGGCGTTGGTGAACTTGTTCGAGAGCTGATCGTCGAGATCGGTGCGGTCGGTGATGAGCACCAGAGTTGGGGACGCAAAGTCCAGGCTCTTCATGAGCAGACGGGACAAAAACAACATGGTATAGCTCTTGCCGCAGCCGGTGGCGCCGAAATAGGTACCGCCTTTGCCGTCGCCATGCGGTTTGCGATGTATTTTGATGCTGTCATAGAGTTTGGTGGCCGCGTAATACTGGGGATAACGGCAGACGATCTTTTGCTGCTGGTTGGAATTATCCGGGAAATAGATAAAATGGCGCAACACCTGTCGCAGCCGTATCTTGTCGAACAACCCGCGGATCATGGTATGCAGACTGTCGATGCCATCCAGTCCGATCTCTTCCTGTCCCGTCACCTTGCGCCAGGTATAAAAGGTCTCATAGCGGCCAAACAGCGATCCCATCTTGCTGTTGACCCCGTCGCTGAGTACACACAGGGCATTGTATTTCATGAGCTCGGGAATATCGCGGCGATAGCGGATGGTAATCTGTTCATAGGCATGATGCAGGGTGGCATCCTCGCGCACGGCGCTCTTGAACTCGAACAGCACCAGAGGCAGTCCATTGATATAGAGGATAGCATCCGGGATGCGCTTTTCGCTGCCCAGGATCTCCAGTTGATTCACCAGCTTGTAGAGATTGTTATCCTTGCCCCGATAGCCGCCCGGTTTGGCAGCCACCACGGTCTCGACCTCGTCCTTGTGCGGGGGCCGCTGTTGGGGCAGACCGCTATAGTCGATCAACTGGATATAGAGATCCTTGCGGTTGCGATCCTCGCGCTTGAGATTAAAGCCATCGGCCACCAGCTTGCACAGGGTTTTATTGGACTCGTACAGGTCGGCCGCATTCAGCGATTGCAACCGGCGGATGATCGCGCCGATCTCGTTTTCCGTGATGCCGTCTTTGTCGTATTGGAGGCGGAGAAATTCGCGCAGATCCTCTTCGATCAACACCTCGTGCGGTGCGCGCGATATCGACTCGCCGGGATGGTGCGGAAAGCCCTGCTCTTTGAGCAGGGCGATGATGGCCTGTTCCAGTCTGGCTTCGGTAAAACCGCTCATCGGGCACCCCCTGGTGATGCTTTATTGATAGACCGAGACACCGCTCCCCCCTCGTTCCCAGCCTCTGGCTGGGAATGCATAGTGCCGGCTCTGCCGACACTAAAACCCGTTCGATCCTGCGGGCGTGATCTTTTAAAATACGGTTTAGGAAGAATCGCTCCTGGTATTTTCACCGGCGTTTTCACCATCATTTTCACCAGCGTTTTCACCGGCGTTCTGTTCAACTCGACAAGGGTTCCACCGGTTCGCTCAAAAAGGACTAAATTAGGGTAATGATTATTTTTGCAAGCATTGATGATTTTTTTCACAATACACTCCCAGGAAATCGAACTAAGTACTGTATAAGAGACTATGGCAATAAACGGATATGTAGGAATAGATTCATGATGTATTTGATTAATTCTCAAAAATTAGATTTATACACTTGCCTTTGTGTTTCTCTTTTATATCAGCGAAGAGTGCTTGGCCAGACTCGATTCAATAAATATCATATTCAAAAACCTTCAATATGCATAAAAAAATAAATGAAGTGATGCAATTTCTGGCTATAATAGAGGAGGTTCTCCAATACTGTTAAGCAGTGAATTGTATTGTTCCTTATCATTTTTTAATTTTTCAAGTATCAATTTAGCAGTAGTTTTCATTTCAGGCACTTCAACAGGAGTCTCTCCGCGCTCAAAAACTCCGGCCATATGAGAATACTCGTTATTAATTCTATCGATCAAAATGGATGGTATAGAATCATCCCCAAAGAAGCGCTCAAGTTTGCCCCATTCACTGGCACCATCCGGATATTTATAGTAGAGAAAAATTTCCAAAAACTTTCGAGCATTATTTGCAAAATTGTAATACGTTGTATAGTTGGTATCGTTAATAATATCAATATTTGCACATTTGTATATTTGATGGAAAAGATAATTAAATTCAGTAACATACTCCTTAAGGTATTTTGGCATTACCGTGATAATGGAATCCTTATCTTGCCTTTGAAGAATAAAATACCTTTTTTGATAGTTCTTTTTAGAACCCTGTTGATCAAGATAAAAGCCGTTTAATCGTTTTAAATATTTCAAGAAATCCAAATTATGAGTAGAGATAAATAGTTGTTTAAATTTTCCCTTATGTACTATTTCGTTAGCAATAAGACTGAATGCAAAAAAAATATGGTTTGCATCAAGACTAGAAATCGGATCATCAATCCAGATAATTGGCTTGGTTCCTTTAGTTTCGGTGTCTTCAAGCTTTGCTAAAAAATAGCAGAATGCCAATAGACGGCACTCTCCTTCACTGAGATGGAAAGCCTTTTGTTTTTCTCGAATTACCTCAAAGTGAATGATTTTTTTCCCCGATTCAACACTCACCTCTTGCTTTGCTTGCAGAGTAAGAAAACAATGACCAAAAAAATGAGTCAAATATTCGTTTATCTTGATTGCTCCATTTTCCTCATCTCGCATCTTCCTTCTTAAATCAGAAATTTGATTCAATTTTTGATCAATTAATTCAGCAATTTCTCGTTCATAATCTTTTTTTGTATCGAACGTATTTTGAAGATCCTTGATATCCTTGAGTTGCTGTCTATAATTAATTGTATTGACAAACTTGTGCACTTCATCAAGGCGAAGAGCTTTTTGTGCTTTGGATTGTTCGTCTTTCAACCGAACAGAAAAAGCATTGGACTGAACCCTAAGTTTTTCATATTTTGCACGTATGGTTTCGATTTTCGCACTATAATCAATCTGTTTTTTAAAGTCTTGGGCATTGATAATGTCTACTTTACGACTTTTTAACTGCGTTGTAATCCCATCGAGTGCAGAAAAATACTTTTTTGATTCTTCAAAATAGTCTTTGCTTAATGCTTCTAAATCATCCTGAAATTGCACATAAAAATCATTCTTATTAACATTAAAACCTGTCTTAACCACCTCCTCTTCTTGTTTAATTCTAAACAATAGGGCATCAATGGCCTTTTCCAATTTATCAGATTCTTCATCAAAATGTCTTATTAGTCGTGACCATCTATCTTCAGTAATTTTGTTGCCGCAGAAGGCACAAAACTCTCGTTTTTTTTCATGATATTCTTTACCATCTTTTGCCCATTTATTAAGAATTGCGTCTTCTACAAGTTCTTCGATTTTATCCGCTTGCCCCACTTTTTGAGTCACAATTCGCTGTGTCTCGGAGGACAATTCAGCAAAAATTAAATTCATGCGCGGAAGTGAAGAGATAGAAGGTTTAGTTTTTTCATGAATCAATTGTTCATGTTTTTTTACCTGAGAATCTGTAAGAGAAACATATCTTTCATCTAGAACTAATTTAATGTCTGATTCTAGCTTGGGCTTGGTATAGTTCTGATCTCCATACCGTTCAGGACGATACTTGATACCGCTTTGTCTATCAGTCGACTTTTTTGCAAGTTGTTGATCCAGCTTTAAACGAGCTTTTTGAAAAGTTGATTCTGCAGTGTCTTTTGCTTTGGTTGCGAGTACCAGGCGTGATCTTAATCCAGTTTCTTTTCCTACCACATCTGAGCCGATTTCGTTTTCTAAAGCCTTAATTTGCTCTTCAATTTTTATATTTTCGTCTCCAATTACGGCAAAAGGAACTATTCTTTCATCAGGATTTGTAATAAATTTCAAATTGTCCCTGATAAAATCTTCATTAAAAACTCGGACCAAATGCTTTCGTAAACTATAATTATTTTGATCAATTTCGCTACCATCATTTAATTTAACCCTAAATTCAGGGCTTTCATATTTATCAGACAGATAACCTGTTTGCATTGCCCTCAAGAGTCGTGATAATGTTGTTTTTCCCGAATAGTTCCTTCCATAAAGAATGTTTATATCACTGAATTGTGCAACCGAACCATTGGAATTCTGAACTGTATGATCCCAATTGAAATCTCGAAAAACTGCGAATTTTTTAATAATCTCGAATTTTGTAATCATGAAAAGACCTTTTCAACTAATTTTTCAGCTTCTGGGACACGGACCTGTCCTGAGAGAAGTTTGGGCAAAAGGGTATCTCGGAGGTTTGCTAACGTTGTTGATTCCTTTTCATTTTTAGTAATCTTGAGATCATACAATGAGATAATTTTGTAAAATTCATTTGCAATCTGAATTGGCGGAAATATCATGATCGATGATGCTAATACTTGAGCACTAGCATTTGGTTGAGCCGACCCCCCCACTGATCTGGAAATATAAGAAAAATAAGCCTTTGTTCGCATATACATTCCAACAATTCTACTTATAGACAAGTCTTTAAATGCGAATCTAACCAAATAGGAAGCAAATACAGCTTTGGGCGGATCATTTACATAAATATTTTCACCAGTAGAGGCACCTGTTCTGGCCACGAAAATATCACCTTCATTAATTCGATATTTTGTAAATTCAGAATCAGAAACCTTACAATATGGTACTGAATCCCAATATACCTTACCACCACGAATATCGGTAATTCTTAAGAATCGGGGACCAATTGGGTGCTCTGAAGCACTTGTAGTTAATCCATACTCGATAGATTTTGTCTTTTCCTTGATTTGATTTATTCCCCACCCCTCCGGAACCCACCCCATCTCCTCACTAAACACAAACCGGCTGGGGAACTGTTGCTGAATCTCATCGGGCAGGGGTTTGCGCCGCTCGCCCAGGGCCTGGCGTGCTGCAGCCCGCGGCTGCAGGGGCTCGGGAATGGGTTGGCCGGCTGCCAGGGCATTGTCGATCACCGGATCAAAATCCACAAACCAGCTCTTGAACAGCGCCTGCGCCATGGCCTCCAGCGTGGCGTTCATGCGACGGTTGAGGTCGATTTTGTCGTCGAGCGTGCCGAGGATGTGGGCGATGGATTTTTGCTTCAAGTAGGAAGGAAACCTCAAAATTATTCTTCGAAGTTCGGACTGCTTTATTCCTTTCACAGTAGTTCCCGTTCCTCTTCCATCCAATTGATGTTGAACATATGAAGAACTCATCAAGTATTTAAGAAAACGATTATCAAGAATATTTTTTTTACCCCTTAACGTTATTACACGTTGAGCTAGTGCTACTATGCGATCATCTAGCTGAGCAACTTCACCAAGTGGAGCTTCGGTGGTCATTACAACATCGCCAGGTAATGGTGTTCCTCTACGCATCCATGATTTATAGTCATCTGCATTAATATATTCCGTAATTGGTTGAATCGCTCCATTCTTAATAATTTTTGCTGTTATTAACGGTATTCCAGATTTGGTCTTTTTCGGTGTCTTACCACGATAATCGATAATCGCAGCCATACAATCCTCTAATGGCTTTTCGATCCACTCATTTGTCATAACCTAATGCCTCCAATGAAAATCCTTTTAAACTGGTCGAATTCGACCAGTTTAAAATTCGGCTTGTGCTATTTCACCCACAGTCCGAGCCATTCGATGGTATTTTTGCTGCGCAGCCCGTTTTTGTCACTATCTGCCGGCGCATCGGCATTTTTATGCCTGGCAATATCGGTCAGAGAGATAAAATCCTCATCATCGACGTTATAAAAACGAATTTCTTTATCCATCACATCGATTTTGGCCATGGGTCACTCTCCATATCCCAACAGGGTCAGGTTCTTACGGATCTCTGTATCCAGCTGTTCCGCCTCGGCCATCTGTTTATACAGCGTCCGGGTCAGTTCTGTCATTTTTTCTTCAAACGGAATGCCGTCATCTTCGATCTCGGCGGCGCCCACATAACGGCCCGGCGTCAGCACATAGTCATTGGCTTTAATGTCCTCCAGGGTGGCGGCTTTGCAAAAGCCGGGCTGGTCTTTATAGCCGTCTGCCTTGGGTTCGCCACGCCAGGCGTGGTAGGTGCCGGCGATGGTGGTGATATCTTCCTGTGTAAGCTCTTTGTGAGTGCGGTCGATCATGGTGCCCAGATTGCGGGCATCGATGAACAGGGTCTCGCCCCGGCGGTCGCGGTGGTTGCTGTCGGCGTGTCCGGCGATCACCCGGGCCTTTTTGGTTTTGGTCAAAAACCACAGACACACCGGAATCTGGGTGGTGTAAAACAGTTGTCCGGGCAACGCGATCATGCAATCCACCAGATCGTTCTCGATGATGGTCTGACGGATCTTGCCCTCGCTGCTGGTGTTGGTGGACATGGAGCCGTTGGCCAGCACGAATCCGGCCACGCCGGTTTCGGACAGCTTGGAGATCATGTGCAGGATCCAGCCATAGTTGGCATTGCCAGTGGGTGGCACCTCATAGCCGCTCCAGCGCGGATCGTTTGTGAGCTCGTCAGCCCCGCGCCACTCTTTGAGATTAAAGGGCGGATTGGCCATGATAAAATCGGCTTTCAAGTCCGGATGCTGGTCCCTGAAAAAGGTATCGGCCGGTACCTCGCCCAGATTGGCGGCAATACCACGGATGGCCAGGTTCATCTTGGCCAGCTTGTAGGTGGTGGCGGTCTGTTCCTGACCATAGATCGAGATATCTTTTTTGCTGCCCTGATGGCTTTCCACGAATTTGACCGACTGGACAAACATACCGCCCGAGCCGCAGCAGGGATCATAGATCTTGCCGTCAAAGGGTTCGATCATCTCGGCGATGAGATTGACCACGCATTTGGGGGTATAGAATTCTCCTCCGCCCTTGCCTTCGGTGGCAGCGAACTTGCCGAGAAAATACTCGTACACGCGTCCCACCACATCGTTTTCCTGATCCTCTACGGTATCGATATTGTTGATAGAATCGATCAGCGCGGCCAGCTTGCTGACCTCGATATTCATACGCGAAAAATAGTTGTCCGGTAACGCCCCTTTGAGAGAGGGATTGCTCTTTTCCACCTGATGCAGGGCCGTATCGATCTTGACGGCAATGTCGTCTTGTTTGGCATGGGTCTGGATAAAAGACCAGCGCGAGGTCTCGGGCAGATAAAAGATATTTTTCATGGTATAAAACTCGACCCTGTCGAGATAGGCCTCACGACCCTCATCGACCAGCTCCTGGCGCCGGGACTCGAATTTATCGCTGACGAACTTTAAAAAGATCAGTCCGAGCACCACGTGTTTATATTCCGACGACTCGACCGTGCCGCGCAGCTTGTCAGCGGTGTCCCAAAGGGTTTGTTCAAAGGATTTTTGGGGTGGGGGTTTGGGCATTATTATTCCTTGCGGTGTTGATTGGATTTACTGACGGATTATTTCTAATAAAAGAAAATTTATTCAATCCGAAAGTGGTGATTTGAGCTCAAATCCACAGCCAGAATATTTAAACCAACATTCTTAAGAGATGAGGACGAGCTCTCATTTAAAAATATGGAATACACTTGTGCATTGCATTAGACAGGTGGTGAAAGGAAATTAAAAGTCCAGTTTTATCTGATTTTCTTTTTTGGGATGAAATGTACCGATGATGATAAAAGGATTTGGGGCTCTTTGATGATTGGCAAGAGTGGTTCCCAGAAAAAAATACAAATCTTTCGTTTTAGCAAAATCATCCCAATATTTCTTTCTTACATCGGCGCAAGCTGCTTTCTCATCTCCTTTATGTCTCGCCAAGCAGTTCCAGTAGAGAGCCCCGACCTCCCAATCTTCATTCATCAATTTACGTTTTTTTCCACTATTATCGGAAAATACATAGCTAAATTTGTATGGTAACTTTTTTACAATTTTTAATTTTTCGCTACTCGAAAAAAGACTTTTTTGTTCGAGTGCAGAGCGTTGTTTTTCAGTCCATTCCCTGTCAGTTGAATCTATAACGAAATCAATGATTGTGGCAGGCTTGTAAACAGCTAAAGAAGTTCCTTTAGACTTTGCTTCCGATATTAACCGAGACATATCATCATACACATTTTGAAGAACTATTTCTTTTCTTTTGGCCCAATTATTTTCCGTACCCACCCTGTCGCCAAATTTTATCAGATCTGGACTATCAATATCTCGTGGTCTAAAGCTTTCAGGTCTAAAATCCCGGGTGTTTTTGATGAGATCGATTTCAATCCAATGATATTTTTTATATTGTTTGTCATAGGGGAGCCTTCGAAAAGGCACTGGATATATTCTGATCCAGTTGCCATTATCGTCAAAACCCGCTGTGCATACGAGTTCCTCATATTTTCTCGAAATGGAGGGATACGTTTTTACGGTGATAAGAATTCTTTTTCTCATGCTCATAAATGGCAGACTGGGATTTCATTGTCAATTTCATGAATGGCGTTTGCAACTCTGGTTCTATGACACTGCTTCGGTGACGCTTCATAGCATGTCAATGCAATTCTTTTATAATTTGACAACAAAGTATGCAAAAAGTGAATCTTTGGCTTTTGTTCATTCAAGATCGTATTTTCATATTCAAGAAACAGAATATCATAATCCATTTGGTTTTTAAGATTTTGCCTTTTCTTGCTTGGTATTCCAAGCTCTGGTAAATGCAAATACATTATCTGAACCGACTCGCATGCATTCCGTAGAGTTTTTTTTGCAAATCCATATTTTCTGCTCAGAGGATTTTTACGAACGTCACACAAGACTCTAACATTTTTTTGGATCAAGTCGTTTAAAAATTGCTCCAAACTTTTCCCCTCATAGCCTATAGTCATCAAGCTCTTATGAGGATTGCTCGGTTTCAAACTTTGAATGGATTCCAGTTCCTGGAAAGTTAAATATTTTGATGCTATTTCACTATATATCGCATAATAGGGGTATTTGATATAGATGTAACGAATCAATTCATCTATAGAATAATCTGCAAATTGGTTCTGTATTTTTGTTAATATCTTTCTATCCGTCTCATTCAATTTTGATAAAAAAGGTGGATGATCCGAGTTTGCTTTTTTCCAGCCTTTGGTGTTTTCCAGATATCCATCTCTTATCAATTTGCTTTTATCGGCCATCGCCTGAAAGGAAAAACAACCAAATTTATAGGGTACAAAATCAAAATTCCTATTTATTTGGTTTTCAGAGAAAAGGAACAAAATCTTTTGAAAAAAAGTCGCGCTTAACTCTTGATCAAATACTTCAAGAATTGCGAGTAATATGTTTTGTCTATAAACCATATATTGCACTTTATATTTTGTAAAATCTAAAAAATTAGATGAATTTCAAGGTATTTATATGACCTCTGATTCTACCTTGAATTCTGCAGTATATTGTCTACTACCCTCAGTACTCATGACACACCTCCACTGCTTATAGGTAATATACGGACTTTTTGGGGTGTCTACAAGAGCGGGGTATTATTAGTGTGCCTCTAAATTATTGTGACGGCCAATAGGTTACTCTACCTCCAATATCAATCATGACATGAGCGAGATCTTTATCAGTCGTAAGTAAAGTATAATTATTTTTAAAAGCGACTTCAGCAATCATAGCATCTTGAATATTGTTGTGCTTTCCTTTGTTTCTTTTATCGAGACGTGCTCGGATATCAATATAGCTTACACCATCACCTAATCTACAGTTTCCGATTTTGGAGATTCCAATGGCAGTCGTTTCTGTAAGTAAATGAATTTGGGTAACCTTTTCAAAAACACTTGACAATCTCTCTCGTTTTATTTTATCCTTTGTTTGATTCAATTCATCTTTCTGAATATGAGTTGCACAATACTCACCATTTGATGGCAAATCGGCTAAATCCAGCACACCTTCTAAAAGTTTGTTAAAAATGCATGTATCAACAACATATCTCATAGTTTTTTCAAAATATTATTGATCAATTTTACTTTTCATTTTCTAAAAAAGCTCAAAATATACAAAGAACAATGATAATACATGCTGTAGGTCATCTATCCGTATAAACACCATGAGTTATGACTGATCATTCTTAAATACAGGTTTTATTCGAAAAATGCAAACGAAAATATTGGAAATAATCACTTTTTCTATTGAACTGGAATTTGGCAGTTCTGTTTACAAAGCAACAGGACAAACTATTCAGACCAGAAATAAGGTATTCATTGCTGACAACATCGCCACCAGTCATCGCTCCGCGGGGGCAAGCCCTGCGGTGGCGGAGAGACTGCTTGATGTCGCTGTTGGCTGTCAGTCATGGCTCTGCAGGGATAAACCCTGCGGCGGCCTGGGGATGTGGGCCGTCAGACGTCAAATGTCAAACGTCAGACGACAGACGGCAGACGGCAGACGGCAGACGGCAAAAGAAAATTGAAAGAAAATAATCAAACCAGAACTATCGACTGTAGAGCTCTTTTCCAAATGATAGCGAGGCGCGATCGCGCCCGGGGGCATGCATATGAGGATATTAAAATCTAAATCAAAATACAAATCTCTATCGAGATATAAAAGGATGAGGGCATGACCCCGGAGGAAGCGTGCCGAGCCCGCGCAGGATCCTGGCCCCGTGCCTATCGCTGACCCAGCCTGCTCGTTCCTGAAAAACGCTGGAATGTACCAAATCCAGGCAAAGACAAAATTCCATCGCGATAGGTGCGGGGTCAGAGCCGGAGCGGATCCGGATTCAAAACCAGCCAGCACTCAAAAAATACCTGTAAGGTTGGCTGCCAGTCGTGGCTCTGCAGGGATAAACCCTGCGGCGGCCTGGTGGGCGGTAAAGATGTCAGACATTAAACAACCTAAAAAAACTTAAAAGGAACAAATCAAGCCGGATATATTCCACCATAGATCGATCACAACTTTGTTATTTTGAATGGCTTGATAGTATCCTCACCGAGAATCTACCCAGGGTGTGTGGCTCTATGAAATCATCTCTTTTTCTATAGTTTTCTCTGGCCGATAATTTTCTATTCAAATTCCTTTTACCTGACCCAGGACGCCAATGGATTTAATATCTTTTGAACAATATCCCCAGCATCGAGGATCAATTTCGTTTGTTTGCCAGGCAAAAGTGGAACAGATAAAAACAAATACTGCCAATGAAAGGCATCATTGTAACTTTTTATAAAATTACCCAATTGTTCCAAGGATAAAGAATTTGAGTCAAATTTCAATTCATCTAGACCCGATTTCATCTCTCTCATCAAAAAGGCTCTAGTTCTTGGTTCCCAGAAAAAATAAACCTGATCAATGGGTTGCCTTGTTGAGGAATCATCCACAAATTGATAGAGCATTTCCAGTTCAATGTCAAAGTGCTGATCAGATAATGCCTCAATAGCGGCTGACAATTTGCCATTGCTGCAATCCTTGACAAATTGATGCCAAATCCATGACTCGTCCATGATTTTTTCAGATCCGATTTTAAAAATCTGTTTGGCGTCTTTTCCATACCCCTTTTCGATGCTAATTCCACATTTATATAAATTTTGCTTTTTATCGTGGAAAAATGCAAATTTTCCGTATTTGAATCCCGGATTATCCGATTCAGGTGAAAGCCAAAGGGTATCGCTACCGGGGTTGAATCGATTGTATTGCAGTCTGTAATATTGGCGATGAGTAGAGTGGAATTTAATAGCGACGTTATCAAAGCACTTGAGAATACTATTTTCTGCGGTTGAATAAAGCAGTTGCATGGTCATTTTCCATCCTTTATCGATAAGGTCCGGATCAAAAGAGTTTGGTGTCTTTTACATATCATACAAAAAAATCAAACCAGCCACATGATGAGACCTGTCGAATTACCAGGAAATCATAGAGGCTTTTGTTCGGTTCCAAAATTTGATGTCATAATCTTTCCTGTTCAGCTTGTAAAAGTGCCCATTCGATCACATTGAGAAAAGCACTCTTTTTTTCCCTCGCGGCAAGGAGGTCCAGCGGGAACTTTGGAAAGCCCGTGAGATTATCTGCCGGTAGGTTTGCGCCAAAGGCATTGAGACGTTTACAGAATTCTTTGATCAGCTCAATGTCGTTAAAGGGAGGTCTCTTGTGCATTTCATGGAAATAGAGTTCTACTTTGCCGATGGAACGGACGGCAAAAAAGTAGTGGCTTTGTCCATCCGGCCAATCCCAGACCGGGATAAAACTGCCATCGATCTTGGCATTGCTCCACCAGATACGTGTTTGTCGTTCAAGAGACCACTCGTAAAGCTCTTTGGCAACCTGAGCACATGTTTCGTTCGTGTTTTTTCTGATGGTTAACAGCAATCTGTCGATATCCCAAGTTTGTTTTTGCAGACGTGCGGAACGAACGGCCTGTGTTTTCTCGCGCAATTTGACCTGAAAATCCTGCGCCTCTGGCAGGGGGATGATCTGTTGCACATCGATGATCGTCCGGCCATTCAGGTCATGGGGCAAAAGCCGGTAACAAGAGATATCCAGTCCAATCTCATTCAGCCACATGACAGTGGTGGTGATTTCTTTGGAAAAATCAGCCGAGACCAAAACGAGGCGGACCTGTTTTCCAAAATTCTCTTCATCCGGCTCGCTCCAATTCAAAAACTCGAGAAGCTTTTCTTCGGCCTTGGTCTCCGAATCGTTATCGATCAGGTACCGTTCAAAGGTATCGCAGACCTGAGCAAAGGTCATGGTCGAAACCATGGCGGCATAACGAATCGCCTGCAGTTCCATATGGCTGCCATCTGCGGTGCGTTTTATTTCAATGACCACAAGGTTGGCTTGTTTGTCGATGGCCAATAAATCGATACGGCGATTGCACTCCTGCCAATCGCCAAACTCTTCCGAGATGACGAGCAGATCAGGGGTCAAGACGCTGATGTTTTGTTTGAGCAATTGTTGCAAGTTTTGTCGTTCTTTGATGTTTTTGATTGCAAAGGAAGTTTGGGGTATGCTGATCAACCCATCGTTGTTGATTTCATAGAGTGGCATCTGTTGTCCTTTGAATAGAGGGATGATGATTCTTTTCAGACGAGTCGCTTGTCGTGTGTATAGTTGTTTAGTTATACAGCAAATTGTGCAATTTTGCAACGAATAATTTTAAAATCAAAAAGGATCAAGAGCGTAACAGATGCAGACACATCGGTACATCTTGACCGGCAGGGGGCGATGAGATTGAGGTTTGGGGGGAACAGTAAAACGTCAGGCGTCAAACGTCAGACGGCAGACGGCAGACGGCAGACGGCAAAAGAAAATTGAAAGAAAATAATCAAACCAGAACTATCGACTGTAGAGCTCTTTTCCTAGTGAAAGCGAGGCGCGATCACGCCCGGGGGCATGCATATGAGGATATCAAAATAAAAATCAAAATACAAATCTCTATCGAGATATAAAAAGGACCATGGCATGGCCCCGGGGGAAGCGCGTCCGAGCCCGCGGAGGATCCTGGCCCCGTGCTTATCGCTGACCCAGCCTGCTCGTTCCTGAAAAACGCTGGAATGTACCAAATCCAGGCAAAGACAAAATTCCATCGCGATAGGTGCGGGGACAGAGCCGAAGCGGACCAGGATCGAAACGAACAGCGATAAAAAGTCTATAGAGGATATTTAAAATCAAGCACAACCTACAATGGTTGCCGCCTCCTTGGCACATTTGCTGTATCATGTTGGAGAAATGACTCTGGCGCATCCGCAATAGTAATGCAACACTCTGCACAATAACACTTTTGATGTTATCGTGCAAAGATAGAGTTATTATTTAATAGAATAAAAGAACTCCTCTCAAATAAAAATGCAACCCAATTATTCGACATGTTTATAAAATCGATATCAGAAGAGAAAAATCTTTACACGATTGACCAGTTTGATTTTTCGGTTGGTATAAATTCACCCTCTATCTGTTCAGAAAATTCCATAGATTAAAAAATACAATTAAATTGGTATTGGAAGCAGTTTTATCCCCATTTTAAACCCATCGAATTCGATGGGTTTTGAAATATTACCGACGAGACTGAGGTTTTGGGGGGAACAACGTGTACCTGCAAACGTCCGCACGCAAAAAATTGTCCGGATGAGACATATAGTGGCTCTATAATGGGTGTTCGTCTTGATATGCAACACATCAAATTGCGGGTTTCAAATTTCTTTGTTATCAGGGAAACAATCAGAACCAAATGCTGGACCGGTGCATCGAACAAAAACTTTGTTGTTGATTTTTTTATATCTGCAAGATTCAAGCAAATTTCTTGAATGTTCTAATGACAATTCTGATTCATAGACAAGATAATCCAAAGTATAGATTCCATTTGTAGGGTAACCGATACTGACATATGTAATAGTTTTTCCATTATATAAATGGTGTCCCGTACCAATTGAATGACAGCGTATTCTATTGAGATCTTTTTCAAGGGTCTTGATTCGTTTCAAATTCATCTCTGCGATCATATATGCTTCGAGCAATTCATCACCATACATTGAAATCTTTCTTCGGATGAATTGTCCATTTTCATCAAAAAAGGCGTCTTCACTTTTGGCTCGATTCAATGGATACAGCATAAAGTCAATCTTGTTGCCATGATAAAAGTGAAAATAGATATCATACTTTTCGGGTTTTATCTGCAAGAAATGATCCGCTAAACTGTTAATTTCTTTGGAATGTTTTTCATAATGGATAAAAATCTGTTTTGTCGAGTCCACGCAAGAAACTGCACTCAAACAGGTAACAGCGATAAATATAAAGCGTCGTTTCAACTGTCCGGTTCCCATTTTATTCCAACCGATTTAGATGTTTAGCCAAACAGATTGGGTTCTTGATGAATAGGGCATAATCCTTTAATTATACCTTTAGCTCTTTGTCTCAGTCTACTGCAAACAATCCTTCCAGTTTTTTCCACTTGATATCGCTCTGATGAATCCAGCCACTGTATTCATGGCCCTTGATGGTATAAGTGACCTGGGCAGCACCAATATTCAATCCGGTCATGATGTCATGATTTAAAGAGATTGAAGAACTGTCAAGGACAGATTCCATAGCTTCGGGGCGATAAAATTGCAGGATATCAACAAGCATGCCCACAACAAGAGTATCGACAAGAGCGGCCGATTCCCGCTGCGCAGCCGAACGAGCATCGTAATAGACCGGAATTTCAGTAATGCATTTATATGCGGATTTTTGTGGCGATGCGAGAAAAATATTCGGCACACGGTATAGACGCTTTGAATTCGTATCAAACAGATATTCCTGGTCATGAAACCATGTGCCTTCGAGATCCTCGCGGATCCGTGATTTGATCAACATTTTAATAGAATTGATCTTTGAGCAGATCATGTCAGAGCTGGGAATGGAAAAATAGACGCTCAGATTTTCATCCTTATCCATTCCCAGATAGACTATTTCGGAATCGTCACTCGGGCCATAGAGTCTGACCCTGATTTCATCACCGACATTATATTCATAGTCTTTGTCAAAATCCTGGATCGAGATCTGTTTTTCCTTCAGAGGATAAAAAGAATCAGTGAGATTAATACGGGATTTTTCATGATCGAATAAAAATTCCGGTGGAATGGTCGGACACTCTAATGTCCACACATTGTCTTTGTCCAGTAGCAAAAAATCACCGTCATGATAGCTGTTATCCTGGGGTAATTTATTAAAAGCAATATAGTATAATGCACGATCATTATATTTATGGGAAAAAATGATTTTATAGGACTGCTTTGAAATAGACTCTGATCGCTTGAGCAGATTCAAATTCGCTTGTTCAATTTCCGACAATTCGATTGTCTTCTTTATACCCGGTTGATACCACTGCATGTTGGAAAAATACAATTCCAGATCAGGATCCTGAAACACATATCCTTTTCGGGCAAAGATTTCATTGCGGGCATAGCGGATAAAAGCCGAGGACTTTTCAGCCAGCATGTGCTCTGAGAGAGACTCTTTGTCCGAATCGGGGAGTAAATAGTATTGTCCATAGACAGGTTGCAAAAGACAAAATATTAAAAGGTAGTAACAAAACCGTAGCATGACAGATTCTCCAAACTCGACAAGTAAAAAAACGAGTAAACGCACTGACTGATTACCACAGAAGATATTTAAGGATTATTTCAAATTATCACAACGATTTTCTGGTTAACCCTAAAGCAACTCAGAGGCTAGACGAACAACCCGGTATAAAAGCGAGAAATAAATCACTGAATATCCGGAAAGAACAGAAATCGCCGGTCGGACGGTGCGATTCCAAAGGCAAAGCACAACCCAACGCTGACACTTTACCATAACATCGCCACCAGTCATCGCCCCGCGGGGGCAAGCCCCGCGGTGGCGGAGAGGTTTGTGGCTTTTGTGGGTGGCTACCAGTCATGGCCCCGCAGGGATAAACCCTATAAGCGCTAAGTTAATAAACGCATTTGCTTTTGAGTTTTTCTATTCTCAAAGGGCGCTTTCTAGGAGATTCTCTACAGTATTTCGAAATCACATACCATCTAACTATTGATTTCTCTAAGCTTATATAAGGCGTCA
>WJME01000092.1 GCA_014728115.1 Candidatus Zhuqueibacterota bacterium
TTCACACGCTCTTTTCCCTGTCAATCCGATCCGTGATCCTTTTACAGATCAACAGCGCAATGAATGCAGCGACACCGATAGCGGCAAAGGCGTACCAGATATAGTGTGCATTTGCATAGGCTTCGGGCATGGGAGCCTGTCCCATGAGGGCCTGCTGATGTTGCAGCTGCACCGCCACGGGCAGGGTTTCAGGTTCGGGACAAAACGCATCGAGCAAATAGCCTGACGCCACAAATCCGAATATCCAGGCGAAAAAGGTATTGAGATGGGAATAGCCCATATAAAGACCCACCTTGTCCGGCGGTGCCTGTTTTGAGGCAAATTCCAGATAACGGGGCGAAAGAAAACACTCGGACAATCCCTGAATGGCGATGCCGATGATGAGCATCACGGTAATGGCGTGCAGAGAAAAGATGCCAAAACTCACAGACTGTCCGGCAATGGATTCCAGCACCGGACTCAGGCTGATGGCCAGAGCAGAGATGGGAATCAATAACAGGGCAATGGCAATGGAACTGACCGGGTTGATTTTGCGCACCATCTGGGTGATGGGCACCACAAAGATCACCACCACCAATGGGTTGATATTGGCCAGCCATTCCGGTGCTGCGCCTTCCCCGATCATGCGCAATGCGTATTTGGGCATGGTGGCATAGAGCTGACCCTGGATGGTCCAGAACCCGGCCGTGATCAGGATCAATCCCATAAAACGGATATTTTTCAAAACGCTGACCAGCTCTTTACCGGCCTGTTTCATGCTCTTGCCCATGCCCGAGGTATCGACATTGCGATAGAGCATGATCACCAGAATCAGGGCAATGAACGCCATACTGGCGGAATAAAAGTTGATATATTTAAGTCCCAGCTCGGTACGCAACGGCTTGGCCACGGTCTTGCCAAAAAAGGCGCCGATGTTGACGACCTGATAAAACAGCGAATAAGCGCGAGCCCGGTTGGTCTCATCCGATGCTTTGGCCACGGTTCCGGTGATGATGGGTTTGACAAACGAGCCTCCCACAAGAATCAGAAACAGCGAAAAGACGGCTGTGCTCTTGAGCTGAAAAGCACCCAGCAGGGCATATCCTGCCGTCAACAGTGCAAAAGCCAGGGTCAGGGCGTTGCGAAAGCCCATCTTGTCCGCAAGGGCACCGGTAAATGTCGGCGCCAGATAGATAAATCCGGCAAAAAAGGCCGTGATCCAGCCGGTTTCAATGTCGGTAAAGCCGATCTCGCGTGTCAGATAAAGCGTCAAAGCGATAAACATGCCATAATAGGCAGCGCGTTCAAACAATTCGATGGAATTGGCGACCCAGAAAAAGCGCGGGAATCGCCAGGTGAGCTTGCCCTCTGTGCTTTGCATTGTCTTGTCCTCTTTCAGGTTTTGATCGTTTCCTTTGCGGCCTGGTGGTTTTGCATGAGACCATGATTCTTTATTCTGCATAAAAAGACTACATTGTAAGCCAACCGATCCAATATAAGAAAATGACCTTTGGCAATCAACTCTTAACAGACTTGATCACATGGAAATTTTTGCGTATCTTTTTATAAAGCAGACAGGAAGCTGACATGTCACATATCATTATCGGCACAGCCGGACACATCGATCACGGCAAATCCGCGCTCATTCGCGCGCTCACCGGCACGGATCCGGATCGCCTCAAGGAAGAAAAGCAACGCGGCCTGACCATCGATCTGGGGTTTGCTTTTCTGGGCGATGATATTGCGTTCATCGATGTGCCGGGACATGAAAAATTTGTCAAAAATATGGTTGCCGGCGTCAGCACCATCGATATGGCCATGCTGGTGGTGGCTGCCGATGACGGGGTCATGCCCCAGACACGCGAGCATCTGGATATCCTGTCTCTCTTGCAGATTCCGAGCGGCATCCTGGTCATCACCAAGACCGACCTGGTGGAACCGGACTTTACAGATCTGGTGGAAGAAGAGTTGCGCGATCTGTGCATAGAGTCGTTCATGAGCGATGCTCCGGTGTTTCGAGTCTCTGCCATTACCGGTGAAGGTATAGAGGAGCTCAAAACCCATCTGCTCACCCATCTCAGCAAAAACGAACGCCCGAACCGCGGATTTTTCTGGATGCCCGTGGATCGCTCTTTCTCAGTCAAAGGTTTCGGTACTGTGGTCACAGGTTCGGTCCTCTCCGGACAAACAGCGGTCGGCGATGCATTAGAGTTGCTGCCCGACGGCAAACAGGTACGGGTGCGCAATATTCAAACCCATGGTCACCAGGCAACGACCGTGGGGATGGCCGAACGCGGAGCCATCAATATCCATCCCATCGATCGCGAAAACGTACATCGCGGCCAGGTGCTGGCTACACCCGGCTATTTCAGTGCCAGCTCGCGCATGGACGCCCGTTTGTCTCTGTTACCGGGCTCGCCCCGAACCCTGCGTAACCGCAGCCGCATCCGGCTACATCTGGGCACCGATGAAATTATGGCACGCGTCCGCCTTTTGGAAAGACCGGAACTGTCACCGGGGTCCGGTCAATACGTACAACTATTGCTGGAACGCCCCACTGTGGCCATGCGACGCCAGCCCTTTGTGATCCGCCAGTATTCCCCTACCCTGACCATCGGAGGCGGAGTCATCCTCGACGCCAATGCCAAACGATTTCGCAAGGGCGACACCTCGAGACTGGTTCAGCTCAAAGCGCTGGAAAAACAAGACCCCCTGGAATTGATCGCCACAGTCCTGCTCAGCGATGAACAGCTCGAATGGACCCCCACAGCTCTGGCGCGCAAAACCGGCATGCCTGAACAAGATCTGGTTCCTTTGCTCGACACTGCCAGCGAACAAGGCGAAATCCTGGCAATGGGCGCAGGTAAAAAAACCAGGTGGGTGCATCGTACGGCCTTTGAGCGGCTCAAGGTACTGACCAGCGGCGTTTTGACGGTTTTTCACGAGCAGGACCCCCTCAAACCCGGCATCAGCAAGGCCGAACTCAAAAACCGGGTCGCCGATGACCTTTCTGCGTCCCTGTTCGATAGAGCCCTGCAAGATCTGGAACAAAAGGGGGTCATTGAAAACATTCAACAATGGATCCGGTTGAGTGGCTATCGTATCCGGCTCGATCCGCAGGATCAGAAATTGGCCGACCGGATCGAAACAGAACATCTGGAGAACCTGTTTCAGCCACCGGATGTGTCGGAATTGAGCAAAACCCTCGGAGCCAATCCGGCCGCGATTCGCAAAGTGATCAATGCCATGATCGGACAAAACACGCTCATTGCCACGGTCGAAGACTTTAGTTTTCACAAAGAGGCACTCCAAAAGGCGGGCAAACGACTGATCGAAACCGGCAAATCCGAGATTTCGGTCAGTGAATTCCGCGAACTCGTTAACACCAGCCGCAAATATGCCTTGCCACTGCTCACCCTGCTGGATGATCTCGGCATGACCGAACGGGTTGCGGATATTCGCCTGATCCATCCGGATTCATTACAAAAAATGATTGACTCGGGGATTCAATAGTCTTACATTGATCTATCCGGAGAATTCCTTCCCTGACCTTTTCAAACACCAAAGGATAGACAATTCGTTCCATAGAATACTGATCAAGATATGGTTGATTTCAATTCATTCCAAAAACCTTTTTTCAAATATAGATATTTCGTCGATTCTCTTATGGGAGATTCGTCAGAGGGATTTACCACAGTGGTCAAAAGTCCTCAGATCCAGGTGGCGTCCACAATAAATAAACATATTGGGTTTCCGATAAATTTGAACAGCAAAAATTCGTATATTACTCGAGTCTGAATCTTTTCCTGGACATTCTTACTATTTGCAGGAGGCTTTATGGATGCAACCGCATTGGTCCCGGCTCCGGATACGATCCCGGCATCCTGGGGGGTATTCGAATTTCTGGACATCTTTACCCTGATCATCCATTTTTTGCTGATCAATATCGTGGTGGGAGGCACGCTGTTGCTCTTTTACCAGCACTTTATCCGGCGAACCACACCCGACGACTCTACCTGGTTCGGACCTCCTTTTGTCAAAAAAATTCCTTCGCTTATCGCCCTTGGGGTCACCTTTGGGGTTGCACCGCTGCTCTTTCTCCAGGTCCTCTATGGCCACCTCATCTATACCAGCTCGATTCTCATGGCCCTGTTCTGGATATTGATCATCCCCTTTCTCATTCTGGCGTATTACAGCGCGTATGTGGTCGCCAGGAGCAAGGACAAACGATCCCGCCTATCCAGAATCGCCCTGGTGGTCATGACCCTGATCGTGCTCTATATTCCCCTCATGTTTGTCAATAATATGACCCTGATGCTACAGCCCGAGCGCTGGACCGGCTATTTTGACCAGCGCAATGGCACGCTGTTGAACCTGTCCGATCCCACAGTGATCCCGCGTTATCTGCATTTTCTCGCTGCCTCGGTGGCGATTGCTGCCTTGTTTGGGGCCGTGTACTGGTGGTGGAAATCGCGAAAAGACAAGAGCGAGGTGGCTGCGGGGCATATCCAGTCAGGTCTCCGGGTTTTTGCCCTGGCGACAGCCGTGCAAATGATCGCAGGCTTTTGGTTGTTGCTGGCTCTGCCCCGGGATGTCACCTTACTGTTTACAGGTGACAATATGCTCTATACCAGCTTTTTATTTATCGGCGTTGTTCTGGCGACTCTGTCTCTGGTCTTTGGTCTTCTCGGCAAGCTCTTGCCGACATTTATCCATCTTTTTCTGACTCTGGTCGTGATGGTCGTGATCCGCGCGTTTTTGCGCAGCGCCTATTTGCAATCGTTTTTTAGCGTCGAGTCCCTCGAGGTCGCTCCACAGACGTCGGTGATGATCCTCTTTTTCATGGTCTTTGTCATCGGACTCGTGAGTGTGGCATACATGTTGAAACTTGCATTTGGCAACAAACAAGAGGAGGCGGCCTTATGAATTATCCGATCTGGGAACTGTGGACGATTGGCGGTGGCACTCTCATTGCCCTGATTGCCATTCTTCATGTATATGTCGCTCATCTCGCCGTTGGCGGTGGTCTGTTTTTGTGGCTCACCGACTGGAAGGGATACCGGGATAAAAATCCCAAAATCCATGACTATGTCAGAAAACACATCTGGTTCTTTCTGCTCCTCACCATGGTCTTTGGAGGCATGACAGGTGTAGGCATCTGGTTTATCATCGGACTCGTGAGCCCTGATGCCACCTCGGCCCTGATTCACTCTTTTGTCTTTGGCTGGGCCATCGAGTGGGTCTTTTTTCTGGGCGAAATCATTGCCCTGCTCATCTATGCCTACAAGTTCGATCAACTCGGACGCTCGGCCAGGCTGCAGGTGGCCTTTTTCTATTTTCTGTTTGCCTGGCTTTCGCTGTTTATCATCAATGGCATCCTCACCTTTATGTTGACGCCGGGACAATGGTTGATCACCGGGGCATTCTGGGATGGCTTTTTCAATCCAACTTTTTTCACCTCGCTCTTTTTTCGTTCTTTTATGGCTTTTATGCTGGCAGGTTTGTTTGGTTATGTCACGGCCGTATTCATCAAAGATAAAGAGTTCAAGCAAACCATGATGCGCTATTGCAGCAAGTGGTTGCTCTATCCGTTTATCGGCCTGGTGCTCTCTGCCGTGGCCTATTATTTCAGCATCCCCTCGCTTTTACGGGAACGTGCCTTTATGGTCAATCCGCAAACACCCTTTTTTGTCTCTGTTTTTGTCATCTCCTCGGTCCTGATCTTTGCCATCGGCCTGTATTTCAGTCTCAAGACCAGAGCCAGATTGCAAAAAGGTCTGGTCTTTGTGTTGGTCATCATCGGACTGGCCTGGATGGGAGGGTTTGAATTCACACGGGAAATCGCGCGCAAGCCCTATGTGCTGAACGACATTATGTATTCCAATGCCATTAAAAAGGATCAGGTCGAGCAGCTCAATCAGCAGGGATTTCTCGCGCAAGCCAAATGGAGTCAAATCGAGTCGATCGACGATGAAAATAGAATGGCTGCGGGAAAAGAACTGTTTCGCATGCAGTGCCTGTCCTGTCACACGGTCAAGGGCATCAGAAACGACATTGTAACACGCACCACAACCTTTACCGAGTTTGGAATGGTCTCGCAATTGACCGGACTGGGAAAAATTCAAAGCTATATGCCGCCGTTTGTCGGTACTGACAGAGAAAAAGAAGCATTGGCCCATTATATTATGGCCGGCCTGCATCCCCCCGGTGATTCCGAGGAAGCAGAGCCGGTAGTGGCAGAACCTGCGGTCGCGAGTCCGGATTCCTTTGTACCAGAGAACGATTATATTCTTCTCGCCTGGAACGATCTGGGCATGCACTGCATTTCCGATTGTGACGAATATTTTGTCATATTACCGCCGGCAAACACGTTGCAGGCACAGCTATTTAAAAGAGGGGCGGTGCCGGAATTTGTTACAGAGGGTGTCGAACTCACCTATCAGGTGGAAGAGGGGTTTGAAAATCCTTCAGAACATGTGCCGTTTTGGGATTATGTCGACAAGACCTTTGGCATGTCTTTGGAAAAGAATATCGGATTGAGCGGTAATGGCCTGCAAGGCATGTTCGAATTTGATGACGAAACAATGAGCTACAATGCCACAGCCATACCGGTGGTGCCTTATCGCGATGGAGGAGGTTTTATTCCTTATCCGATTTTCCGCATTCAGGCCAAAGATCGATCCTCCGGAGAGATCCTTGCTACCACCCAGGTCGTGGCACCCAATTCCACCGAGATGGGATGCCGTCATTGCCATGCCGGTGAGTGGCGGGTGGACAATCAGACCGGTGTTTCCGAACTGACGGCAGTTAATATTCTGCAGGTACATGACCGCATCAGTGGCACCACGCTCTTGAAAGACGCCCGTGCAGGCAATCCGAGACTCTGTCAGGAATGTCATGCGGATCCTGCCGTGAATCAGGAGGGTAACCCCGAACTCTTGAATTTTTCCGCGGCAATGCACGGTTGGCACGCCAATTATATGCCCATGAATGACGAACAGGCCTGTCAGATGTGTCACCCTGCCGATCCGGGTGGAGGAACCCGGTGCTTTCGCGGCATCCATGCTCAGATCGGGGTCACCTGTGTGGAATGCCATGGCACCCTGCAGGAACATGCCAGTTCTCTGCTGAATGCCGAACAGGAAAAACCCGGAGCCGGACGCCTTTTGGCGCATCTGTCGTCAGAACGAGTTGCCATTCATGAGATCAAGCCCCGCAAACCCTGGCAAAACCAGCCTGATTGCCTGAATTGCCATACCGGTTTTCAAATGCCCGAAGGGAATTATACCGGATTCAATCAGTGGGTAGAGGACCCTGCAGACCTCTATCGAAATCGCACCGGTTATGCCGGCGTGCGCTGTATTGCCTGTCATGGTTCAACACATGCCATTTATCCGGCGATCAATCCCATGGATATGCAGCGGGATAATTTACAACCCCTGCAATATACAGGGGCTATTTATCCGGTTGGCGCCAGTCAGACTTGTGAGGCCTGCCACAAGCAGGCCATGGAATTTCCGGTTCATCATGAAAACATGGATCGTGAACCCCGTATTCAATTTTAGGAGCCATTCAATTACATGGAATCAAACCCATGCTATTGCTGTTGCCGGTTATAAGAGACAACAGCAATGGCCAACAGGAGGAACCATGAAACAACTCGCTGTCATATTTTTATCTTTGATCATGTTTGCAGGCTGTGCAGAAAAAACGGAAACAGAGCGATCCGCGCCTCCTGCAAAACAGGATAGCGTCCGACAAAAAGCTGCAACCACAGCAATTGATACGGTCTCTTTAAACCGCGAGATGGAAAAGCTTACCCTGTTACAACAAGAGTTGGAAAATTTACAACAGGAATTGAATGACAAGGAACGCCAATTAAATGATCTGGAGAATACAATCGAGGCCAGGGAAGCACAATTGGATCAGAGAGAAGCAGAACTGGATGATCGGGAAACCAGCCTTTCCCGATTGCGGGTTTTTTCGTTTATTATACTGTTTCTCGGAATCGTTCTCTCTGCGATTGCCCTTGTCATCATGACCCGGCAACAGGAAAAACAAAAATCCGCTGCTGACAAACCCAAAGAACAAGGGCCAACAAAAACCACTCCTGAGAAAGAAACGCCCATCGCTGATCCTGCGACCTCGGCTGCAGGCGAGGAAAAGACAGAGCCTTTGCAAGAGAAAAAGGCCAGTCCCAGGAAAACGTCTTCAACCAGGGCTAAACAGGACAAAACTGAATCCGCTGAGGCGAAAGAGAAAAAAACGCCGCGTCGCCGTTCAACTGCATCCACCAAAAAAACGACAACACGCCCGCGCAAAAAAGAGTCGTCGTCTGATAGCGAGACAAAATCACAAGACGATAAAAAGGAATAACCCTCCGGGGATCAGGGCCTTGCCCTGATCCCTCTTTTCCAGGTGAAACAATTTTTTGCCATTCACGTCTTTATTCAAGGAATTCAATTGACAAGGAGAAGACCGTGAAGCTAAAGATGATTGGCCTTTTGGCTCTGTTATCCGTGACAGGTACTGTATTTGCATTCGACCTGGGAGTCAATCGTACGTTTCATATCCAGGATGGCGAAAAACACTCGGGCAGTCTCAACACCATCAATGGCAGTATTAAAATCGGCCGGGCCTGTTCGGTACGGGGGACTTGTAGAACCATTAATGGTAAAATCGTTGTGGGTGATGAATCCAGGGTTAAAGGGCTGGAAACGATCAACGGAAATATAGATATCGATCATAATGCCAGAATCATGCACGACGTGAAGAGTATCAATGGTCATATCCATGCCAGAGAGGGATGCATAATAAGCGGTGATATCAATACGATTAACGGCAATATCGATCTTCGGGGAGCTGTGGTCGATGGAGATGTGACCACATATAACGGTGACATGAACTTGAATGGCAAATCCCGTATTGACGGCGATATCATTATCAAGCCCAATAAAGATCACTCAAATCGACATAAAATATTGACCATCGTGTTAAAAGACCAGGCTGTAATTATGGGAGATATCATCGTCAAAGATAAAGATCGCAGGGTAGAGGTAATTATTCAAGATCGTGCCAGAGTCAAGGGCGAGATCATCAATGCAAACCTCCTGAAATAATTTAAACAAAACGGGCCGCCTCCTAAAGGAATGCGGCCCGTAAATTCAATCTGTTTGTTTTCGTGGTTATTTTAAAAGTATCGTGACCGATGCAGCCTCGAGTACGATCTCTGTACCTGTATATCCCCCATTCAGAGTGCTTTTTATGTTGGCCACGCCATTGGTATAAGACATGGAAAGATTGCTGCTGCTTCCGGAACCGATTCTGGTCTCCCCTGATCTTCTGACTGCGACCACGGCGTCTATTGCAGTGGTTCCTGCATCATTATCCCAATAGTGAACCACCGGACCGGTAGGACCCGTGGGACCTTCAGGACCTGTCGCACCCGTCGGGCCTTGAGGACCAACAGGACCTTCAGGGCCAGCTGGACCTTCGGGGCCTTGTGGCCCCGTAGCTCCTGTAGCGCCCTGTGGGCCTTCTGGGCCAACAGGACCTTCGGGGCCTTGTGGACCCGTGGCTCCTGTAGCGCCCTGTGGGCCTTCTGGGCCTGCTGGACCTTCAGGACCGGCTGGTCCCGTAGCTCCTGTAGCGCCCTGTGGGCCTTCTGGACCAACAGGACCTTCAGGACCGGCTGGTCCCGTGGCTCCTGTAGCGCCCTGTGGGCCTTCTGGGCCTGCTGGACCTTCAGGACCCGTCGCACCAGCTGGGCCTGTGGGGCCTGTGGGTCCTGTAGGACCGGTCGGACCAGGCTCCGGCTCTTGAAAAACCCAGGTCTCTGTGGTTGGATTCCAAACGATCATACTATTTGCGGTCGGCATGTCCGTCCAGGCCAAATTACCCTGATCATCGATCGCATAAAGAATTTTACCCATCGCAGGACTATTTCCGCGCACCTGTAAATCATTCGTCGAGGTCTTGTTTTCAACCCTGACGAGACCAGCTTTATCAACTGTCATCAATTCGTTTTCCTGGTCGTCTTTTACTTTAAACTGCGCGAATGCATGTGTAAAACAAACTCCCATTACCACTATAACGCTTAGCAAAACCCTCATTTTTTATCCCCTTTACTAGAGTTGAATTTATCTTTGTACCAGTTTTCAAATTTTATGCCAAAACACCCAAAGCTTTTAACCAATTAATAAAAATATACTTACAAAAAAAGCATCAGCCTGATCGATACCAAATTCATCACATTTTAATGGCATAATCTTAAAACTGTCAAAAAAAATGGTGCAATCAGCAATGCTTTATTGTAGCATGTAAATCGCTCATTGGTTAGAAAAAAAGCTGCAAAATTACCTTTTCGACAGCCTTTTTTGACGTGAAAAGACTATCCATCTATTTTTAAACTCGAGACATCAATATCCGGTCGCAGGGTCTGCATTTGTTTGAGTGCAAATTGAATGGTTTTTTTATCTTTTAATTTATTCGCCAGACTTCCCATGTTATAATAAAGATACCACCGGTCAGGTAAAAGTCTAGACAGGGCGACATAATATTCAATGCCGCTTTTATAAAACTCTTGTTTTGTCCAAAAGGGTGCTGAAATATCCACAATATCCTTTTCAAAACGCTCAACATCCTGAGCAATACAATTTTGAGAATAGATCACACTTTTTTCCCAGTTTCCCAGTCCTGCACAGGCTTTGGCCAGGCTTTTATAGAGCGGATACACATCCCGGGTTTTGGGGAGAGCTTGTTCGAGATCTGTTATCGCTTTTTGATATTTACCCTGTAAAAGGTAATAATGTCCTCTATAAGAGAGTGCCAATGCGCTATAAGGCTCGTTTTCGATGGCTTGCTGATAGTGATATAGCGCTCGTTGTTCATCATCCAGCTTTTGAAAAGCCAGAGCCAGATTGATATGAGTGATAAAATAGTGCGGACAAAGTTCGAGGCTTTTGAAATAAAAGTGCAATGCCTGATCCACATCCCCTTTTTTCATAAAAGTCAGTCCATAGTTGACAAAAGCACGACACGAAGGCTGTTTGTCCAGTATATCACGATAGTAGGATTCACTGGTATGAAAAACATTGTTTCTCTCCCAGGTTAATTGCACCAGAGAACCGATAAAGATTAAAAGTACTATAATGGCATTGCGTTGAACACTCTTTTGCTGATTGAAAATCCAGAGCAGCAACGGAATCAACCAAAGTAATGAAAAAATCGCCATCGGAAGATAGGGTCTGTGTTCATTCATCATTTCAGCCAAAGGCAAGAATGAACTGGTGGGGGATATCAAAGCAAGGCCTGAGACAGCGATGAACATCAAATATGGATATTTGCGATAATTTTTAAACAGCAGGATGGCAACGATTCCCCAGCCGGCAAGTGCCAGCATCACATGAGGATGCCATATTGAAGAAATGACCGAATATGAATCATTATCCGCAATCAACCATACAGGGGCAAACCAGTTTTTGACATAGATCCACAAGGCAGTCAACTGGGTCAAAAAATAGTGTACAGATGACATATCAGCGCTCGACCGTGCTTCGACCATATAGTCTTTGATGACCACTTGTCTTATCAGTAAATTGATGGCAATGGCTGCCAAAAAAGGGGCAAAGCGCAGTAAAAGCGGGCGATCCAGGACGGACCGGATATCTCTGAAAAAGTTTCGCGAAGATTTATCCCTGGCATATAAAAGCACATCATATAAAAAATAAACTGCAATCCCTGCAACGGCTTCTACTTTGGTAAACAATGCCAAAATGAACAACAACAAGGCCACATATCGATATCCTAAAGAGAGCGACTCGGTTCTGTATTTCATATACAGAACAAAAGACGGCAAGAGAAAAGCAGCAACCAATAGGGATGACCGGGCAGACAAGTAGTTAATCACTCCGGCATTCACCGTATGCACGGTAAAGATCAAAGCGATCATAAAGGGCAGGATGATCTTTAATGGACTTTTCGGGTCCTTTAAAATGTGATATACAAGCAAATGCTGGACAAAGAAATACAGGGCAATAACACAAACCAAATGCAACAAAATTTGGCCCAAATGCCATGACCAGGTATTATAACCACTGATTTGATAGTTCAGGGCATAGGTCGCTTGCAAAATGGGACGATAATTGGAATTGGGCAGATACGACGTAAACGTGGTCGGATCTGTAAAAAATTTAGGAATGTACTTTAAACTCGTCACCATCTTGTTTTCTTTTATAGAGTGACCGCTATCCAGATGAAAAGGATGTTCAAAATTATTGGAATAGACACCGATTCCGATCACGATCAAACATAAAAAAAGAATTTTTTCAATGTGGTCAGTTTTTAATTTCATCTTTACCCTCGAATTATTTCATACATCTAAACACTATTAGTTTTATGTGTGGCGAGTGAGGGACAGACAAGGCTCTCAAACATTGAGTAAAAATATAAAAATCAACAACCTGAGCCTCTCCTGTTTACACGTATTGTTGTAAAAAAGCAAAATCCATTCCAAAACCCTGTCCGATCAAAGAGCATGCAAACGAGTTTTTTATTTCAATTTCGTTCTAAATTTACTAGCTTTATACATCAGTAGGATGACCTGAAATGGGTAAAAAAGATCAGAGTTGGAAAATTCACTTTTCTCTGCGGGACTGGCTTGGGATGCAGCGCATAATCGTTTTAAATATATTCATTCTCATTTTCGCCCTTTATTGCTCACATAATTTACTCGCCAGTCAGACCGCTGACCCTTGTATGACAGCGGATTCAACCCGTCAATCGAATCACCCTTTTGACGATGCCAAAACAGCCTATTTTCACCTGAGAGGATTGGCAAAAGAAGAAACTCGCGGGTATGAGATTGGCCAAAAACTCTTGGCAGGATTGACGTTTCTCCCACGCCAGTTGATATATGGTATCCGATATACCTCGGGATATGGGGCCAGGCTCTTGAGCGATCCGCTATGGATACGTCAGATTGAAAATGTCTTATACTTTGATGACAAACAACATCTGGGGTGGTATCCTCTGGTGGATATCACCTCGTCCTATCGACCTCGTGTCGGCTTGAATCTGTTTGTGCAAAAGCAACGCATGGAAGCTCTGGTAAGAGGAAATTTCGCTGCATCTGATAAATATATGATGGAATCATTATGCTCGATACAACATCGATCGGGCAAGAGTTTATGGCGATCTACCTTGTCCTTTTTACTGGAAAAGGACGATGACCGGGAGTTTTACGGAGTCGGAAACCACCCCTTGATCGATCCACGCAGTCACTTTAGCGAGTCCCGCCACTCCGAGTCAGGGACGTTTATCCAGACGCGTCACAAGGTGCAATGGATCAATGCTGTGCAAACGCCAACGCCCCTTTATTTTTTGCTCACTGCATTCTACCAAAAAAGAGTGATCAGAGATACAAAGAGCGATGAGAATTTAGCGAGGACTTTTAACCTGGATGAACTGTTTGGTCTGGGGAGTCATGAAATGATCTATCAGGAGATTGCAGTCTTTTATGATACTCGCAAACGAGACACCTATACAGCACCCGGAACCAGATTCGGGATTTATGCCGGTTATGCTCGGGGCATAAACCACGATCCACAAAGATTGCAACGATGGGGTGCAGAATGGTTTTCCAGGATTCCCGTGATTCAACAAAATCGATTATTGATACCCAGAATCGTTTTTGATACAGTGTCCCCGATTGGCGACAGTCCAATTGCCTTTACAGAGTATCCCCGCCATCCCACTTTTCGTGGTGTTTCCGGAAGAATGCTTTTGAGGAATGACCGGTTCTCGATGGTGCCTTCACTAGAGTATCAATGGCCCCTCTCCTTTAATCTGAGTGGCCATTTGTTCATCGACTATTTATTGGTAAGCGATTCCCTGTGGGGATTCTCTATGGTCAATTCTCCCTGGGCCATCGGCCTGGGAGCTGATTTTCATGGGTTGGAGAGTGTCCTCGCCACCGGTTATATGGCAATCGGGTCTGAGGGTATCCGCTTTTTATTGACAATAGGGTTACCCATGTTATCGAGTGAAAGAAGCAATTGGGAATGACAAACAGACCAGACCGGAAAAATAAAATTTCGAGACCTGCACATCTGGCAATCGCTTTAGGGGTGCTCATCGCGATGAGCTGCAGCCACAGAGTTGTTCGTTTCCGGGCAGAAAAGCCGGTATGGTACTTTAACGATATTTCACCGATACCGGTCCCCAAAGACGCCATAAAGGACCGCCTCAGTTATTATGCTACGGTCCAGGATCCTCCTCCCATGGTACAACCCTTTTATGTGACCGATCATCACCAGGCCAGGGACATCAACAGCCTCGATCATGTGCCGGCTTCCAGTTGGTTCATGCCACGCATGGGCTATCAAGACATCACCCCCGAGCAGTTGCTCTTTGGACCTACCGAACTTGGGCCGCCCCGATCTCCCGTACAGGTCTTGAGAGTTCGTGACATTACCGGACAGCCGAGACTGTTTGTCAGGGATAGCCGCGGAGAATTGTATCTGCTCAAATTCGATCCACGCGATTTTCCCGCACTCGCCACGACCTCATCGTTTATTGTCAACAGGCTGTTCTGGGGATTTGGATATCACGTTCCTGAAGATCACCTCTTTTTTTTCGAACGAAAAGATCTCAAAATATCTCCGGAGAGCAGGATAGACAACGTTGCAGTGGACAGTTTGCTCACCCGCATTGCTCCACCTGTGGATCACAAATACCGCGCACTTGCGAGCCGTATCATTCCAGGCCTTCCTCTGGGACCGACACCTGAACGCGGGATCCGGCCGAATGATCCGAACGATTATTTTGCCCATCAGCACCGTCGAGTCCTGAGAGCTCTGCGGGTCTTTGCAGCATTTGTCAATATGCCGGATATCGGATCCGACAATACGCTGGATATGTATGTCGGTGAACCCGGCAAAGGGTATATTAAACATTATCTGGTCGATTTTGACGATGCCTTTGGCACACATGCTGCGCTTTATCAGAGACGATGGGCTGGATATAACCATATTTTCAGTCTGACAGATATCATTCACAATTTTTTCACCCTAGGACTTCAGGTACAACCCTGGGAATATATTCGCAATACCCCCTGGCCAAGCGTGGGTGCCTTTGAATCCACCTATTTCGATCCCGGCAAATGGAAAGAAACGCAGCCTTTTGAACCGATTCGCAGCAGTCAACCCAGTGATCAATATTGGGCGGCAAAGATCATCGCCCATTTTGAAAAAGCCCATTTGCAGAAATTGATAAAGGCAGCACAGTATCCATCAAGCGAGGCTGCGGCTTATGTCCTGGAGACCTGTCTGGCAAGAAAACAAAAAATACTGGGAGAATTTTTCAACCGTGTCTCTCCTGTTGAATTTGTGCAAGCCAATAGGGATACCCTCTTTTTCAGAGATACAAGAAAGCAATATCTGGCCGGGAGCAGACACATGCTGACCCATTATCGCATTGAAATATATGACAACAAGAATGAAAAAATCGCCACGCATCATCAAAATTCTTTTTATGATTTTATACGTATCCCATTGGTGTCGACAAGTGAGGACTATTGGGTGATCAAAATTACGACCCGTGACCAGGAGATGAAAAGCGAATCCCCTGCGCAATTTCATTTTGTGAACAATGAACCCAATCCTCCTTCGCTGGTAGGTGTGATTCACTGAACAGGTAAACGGAAAAGATTAATCTTGAATATAAAAGCCTGTTAGAATCGATTATCTTAGTTAATTAATTTTATTGCAATTAAATGTATAATTTAGTTTATTCTTTCAAATTGGTTTTACTTTTGATTTGGAAGAATAAAATGACCACACTAGAGAAAAA
>WJME01000093.1 GCA_014728115.1 Candidatus Zhuqueibacterota bacterium
GTCATTTTTTCCAGGCACAGGCACCTTTGATTTACCTCTCGATGCCGAAACATCGTTTGACGTCATCGGAGGAGGTGGTAATGCGCAGGTCGAGATTACCACTGATGGCGTGATGAATGCGTGTGTAATATATTATTATGTACCGGAAGCTGATCTTTCTTTGACCAAAACGCTCAATTCAAACATGCCAACTGTGGATGATATCATCAGTTTTACGATCAGTGTGACCAATGATGGGCCTACTGCAACCACAAATGTTTTGGTCTATGATGCCTTGCCTGCAGAACTAGAGTTTGTTTCTGCCTCACCAGCTGATTTTAATCCAGCCACAAACACCTGGACAGTCGGCGATCTGAATATCGAGGAGACCAAAGAGCTGACGCTTTCTGCACGAATCCTCGCAGGAGGGGAAACCATGATCACCAATAGCGCTCAGGTGAGTGCCTCCGATATTCCGGACCCTGACTCGACCCCGGCAAACGATGATCCGGATGAGGATGATCAGGATGCGGCTGAATTTTATGTCCATCGCCTTGGCATAATCGGTGACTATGTCTGGTATGATGATGACCGCGAACTGGATCAGGATGCCGTCGAAACCGGTGTCGAGAATATGACAGTCTATCTCTATGACACGCAGGAGAATCTATTGGCCACGACTCAAACCAATAACAGCGGATGGTACGCTTTTCCGGATTTGCGTGCAGGCTCTTATACAGTACGGCTCGACACATTGACTCTTCCCGAAGATTATGCGCTGCTCACAGACGATGACATCGAGGTGACCTTGCCCGCCGGCGAGGATTATTTGGATGCGGATTATCCTATTGCAAAGGCCTATTCCCGGGTTGGAGACTATGTCTGGTGGGATAAAGACAATGACAAAATCCAGGATCCCGAAGAGCCGGGAATCGCAAATATCCGTCTGATTCTTGAAACTAGCGACGGCCGTCTGGATACAGCATACACCGATGAATCGGGACATTATCTCTTTAGGGATATCTCTGAAACATCTGTCCAGGTGACTCTGGATACCACGACCATAGCGCCTGGTTTTCTATTGACCTCGGGCACAACGCCCACAGGATTCTTCGACCTGCCTCCCGGAACCCGTAAAATGGATGTGGATTACGGTCTACATTCATATCGCGGAGCGGTCGGTGATCTCGTCTGGTTTGATCTGAATAAAAACGGGGTTTATGATACAGGAGAGCCGGGAATACCTGGTGTTACGCTCTATTTATATGATGACCAGGGTAATCCACCGAGAAAGACAGCTACTGATGCAAAAGGAATCTATGTATTTCAAAATGTTCCACGAGGTCGATATACGGTCAAGGTCGGCAAAATAGACTGTATCTCCGGCTGTGTCGCCACAACACCCGAAACACATTCACTGTCACTGAACAAATACCAACAATATATGGACGCGGATTTTGGATTCTGGAGTCCGGCAGGCTATTATCTCGATAATGCCTTTCGTTTGGTCCTGGCCTGGTATGAAAACCCTCTGACAGCTGATCCGCGAACGTTCGATTCACATGCGAATATCGATATCTTTGATGGTAATGGACTCGCCCAAACACGCTATGAATATGATATTTTACAAGCCTGGATTTCCGGAATCGATGGATTTGTGGTCGAGTGGTTTGGAACGGAAAACAATGAACGCAATCCTTCTACCGAACGATTGATCAATCTGCTCGAGACGACTGAGGAACTCTATAATGACTATGGAGATCAGGGGTTCGATTTCAGAATAATTGCCGTATTACACGAACAAGCCATCGGTACCCTCGAGGGCAATCTGCAGTTTCTTGCAGATTCTGCTCTTATCCATCCTGGCTATTTTGGTGTACGCGATGAATCCTTTCAGCCGCTGTTCATCTATGATGACAACGAAAATGCATTTCAAGCGCAAATCATAAAAGAAAAGGCAAATAAACTATTGCCTCCCACCGCCTATCTGGCCTGGAACGAAGGATATGATACGGCTGTTTTCGAACATATGGATCTGCTCTACCCCTGGGTGCAAGCGATGAACAAAGAATTCGACAAAACCACAGGATTGCGCTGGGGTGAAGAGTATCTCGATTTTGAATATGACAATATGAATGACATGCCGGGGGCAGCAGATGTATTGTTTGCGATCGGTACTGCCTGGCCCGGCTATGATGAGGGGTCGGCTTTGGGTATTGAGCGGAACTGGATCGATCCGCAAGATACACTGGTCTATCATTTGACCTGGGAAAAAATACTCGACTATCAGCAAATCAAACCCATGGGATGGGCCCTCATCGAGTCGTGGAATGTTTTCAACAGCAAAACAGATATTGTCACGACCCTTGAAAATCGCTATATCTATCAGCAAATGACCAACCGGTACAGTCATTTGTTCAAAGGCAATGAGGCTCCCCGTTGTCAGGAAGATCTGGGGTTTGTGGTTCCGCAAAAGATCCGGCAGGCACGTATCGCTGCCCTGCAAAATCCCCAACTGGCGTGGCAAACCGAATTTGCCGTCAGCAGAGCGCTTGCCAATTTCTTTGAACACGACTATCAGGAAGCTATTTCGATTATCGATCAGATGCTGGGTCTTGCGATCTCCTCTCCCCGTATCATCAGATCGGGTGGCACCTTTGTAGAACTGGAATGGGATGCAGCACATCGGGCTAACGCTTACCATATCCACTATTCCATTGATCCGAATGATTTCACTGCTGCTTCACGGATCTGGCCTGAGGTCAAAACCGTGGGCAAAGTCACCACAGCGCTATTGACCGGGTTAGAGGTCAGCCAGAAATATTATCTGGCCGTCACACCGGCCGATACCCACCTGGATGCCTATACCAATGCGTCCTGGTTCGATAACCAGTTTACGAATGGTGCTGTTATATCGGTACAAATGACAGATATCGATGATTCAAATTTATTTCTGCCGGAAGATCATACCGACAATCAATTGGTCTTTGTCAAGGGCTCTCCCACTTATCAGAAAGGAAATAAAAAACTCGACTGGAGTAATGCCGTCGACCAAGATACCGAAGGATGGGATGGAACAGTGCTGGCCAAAGGGTCGGACGCCCCATCAGATAACGCCTGGGCTGTTTTTCAGTTCGCTGACAGTGCGACCTATCAATTCAATTATATCAATCTGCTGACCGATAATGGTCCTGATGATAACACCTCTGCATATGAATATCAGACCACAACCTTTGAAATCTGGGTTTCCCTCTATAGCGATGATCTGGCGGATTTTACCAGAGTCGGAGAATTTCAATTGAAATTCGATGGGACCCTCATGGAATGGTTCAAACTCGATCAGTTTATCGAAGCGAGATATGTAATGATCAAACTCGTTGCCCCAAATTACTATCCAGGCGGCTGGCGACAAATCGTCGAGTTTGGTGTCCATTCGGAAGACAAGGCAGGGGCTATTCCCGCTGCAAATACAGCATCTGTGACCGAATTGCCCAGAGAATTCTCTTGTCAATCCAACTATCCGAATCCTTTCAACCCAACCACCACGATTCGGTATTCGTTGCCTCAAGAGTCATTTGTGACCTTGCAGATCTATAACATCCAGGGCCAGCTAATCGAAACATTGGTCCAAAAACAACAGTCTGCCGGTCATCATCAGATCGAATGGCAAGCTCAACATTATCCTTCCGGGATGTACATTTATCGATTTTCGGCAGGCGAGTTTACTGCGATTCATCAAATGACATTGCTCAAATAACCGATTTTCAGTTTCGATTGATATAGGAGAAAACCATGAATATGAGACGGCTAGTAAAAACATTACTTTTGACCCTGTTGCTCCTTCCATCTCTGGTGTTTGCGCAAATCACCACCCAGACCTTTGTCGACTCTACAGGGTGGCAAATCACAAACTGGGAGGAAACCGCGCCTTTGCCTAAATTCGATCCCTCCCTGGGCACCTTGCTACAGGCGAAACTCACTTTACAAGTGGGCAGCATACAGGATATCTATGTTGAAAATACCTCTGATGCTGACGGAACCATCCAGGTGACCGGTAAAATCAATATCGCCGCCACCTTACCCGAGGGAACAGAGGTGCCATTACAGTCTTTGGCAACGGTTGGGGAAGTTTATTATACAGTATATGACGGACAACTGGACTATGCCGGGTCATCGGGTCGCACCGATATGGATTTGGTCGGTGGGCATGAGCTCAATCGAGATGAATATTCAAAAACCTATACAGATACAGATCTTGCGATGTTTATTGGACCCGGTACGATTAATATACCGGGTAGTACCGAAGCCCTCTATAATGTGCGGGGAGCCAGTGGAACGGTAAATATCGTCCTGGAAGCCGAAGCAAATCTGCGCGCCATCATCGAATATACCTACATGCGTGAAGCAGATCTCGAACTGGAAAAATCTGTCGATGATCCAACACCAGTCATCGGACAAGAGATCACCTATACCCTGACGATCACCAATAATGGCGGCCCCCTGGCTGTGGACAATGTGGTGGTCACGGATCAGCTGCCTGCAGGATTACAGTATGTGAGCTATTCAGGTGACGGAACCTATGACGCTTCCAGCAATGAATGGACCGTAGGCACCCTGGATGTAGATGAGGTCAAGACCCTGCAAATCGTGGCCGAGGTCTTGCAAAGCGGTGAAATCGAAAATTCCGCTGAAATCACTGCGGCGAGTTTACCCGATCCCGACTCCACTCCCGCTAATGATATTCCGGATGAGGACGATCAGGATTCAGTCGTGATCGCGGTACCACCACAAGCAGATCTGAGCCTGGAAAAGAGTGTGGACAATCCGACTCCCAATTATCGGGATGTGATCAATTATACACTGACCGTAACCAACCATGGACCGGACAATGCCACAGGTATTGTCGTGACCGATCAATTGCCAGCCGGCCTGGAATATATCTCGTACAGTGGTGATGGATCGTATCAGTCCGGTTCCGGTGAATGGAATGTGGGCTATCTCGCCGCAAATAATAGCAAATCTGTGACCCTTCAGGTCAGAGTGGTTGCCACAGGCGATATAAACAATAGCGCAGAAATTACGGCGGCAGATGCTGATGATCCCGACTCTACACCGGATAATGATAATCCCGCAGAAGACGACCAGGATGATGAACCGATTTCTGTGCCTGAAGCAGCCGACCTGAGTGTCACTAAAACAGCAAGCGTCGATCAGATTCGTGTCGGCGAGCCTTTTACATTTACCATCACCGTACAAAACGACGGCCCGGATGATGCGACGAATGTAGAGGTCACTGATGTACTGGATACCCATTTTAGTCTACAATCCTCCAATGCCAGCCAGGGCAATTACAGCGGGGATGTGTGGGATGTCGGAACACTGGCAGCCAATTCCTCTGCAACACTCACGCTTACGGTCGTGCTCAATTCCGAGTATGAAGGTGTGCTCAACAATGTCGCAGAAGTCACGGCAAGCGATCCTTATGATCCGGATTCCACACCAGGCAATGGCAATGGGGGTGAAGATGATCAGGATGATGATGACGTGTATGCGGTTGAAATCGCTGATTTGTCTCTGACAAAATCGGTAGATAATAATAATCCCCAATGGGGTGACCAGGTTACATTTACCCTGACCATAGAAAATTCAGGACCGGATGCAGCAGAGAATGTAGAGGTCACAGACCAGCTGCCGTCGGGATTGGAATTTGTCAGCTCCAATGCCTCACAGGGTTCCTATTCAACACAAACAGGAATCTGGATAGTCGGCAATTTGGCTGTGAATGGATCGGCCACCCTCACCATTACGGCAAACGTAACCAGTGTCGATGAGATCACCAATATCGCTCAGGTGACGGCCAGTGACCAGCGGGATCCTGACTCTGCTCCCGGCAATGACGATGACACGGAAGATGACCAGGATGATGAAACCTTGGATCCAATCTCTATCGATCTGGAATTAACCAAAATAGCAGACAAGTCGAGTTATTACTCTAATGAAGAAATCACCTTTACCTTGACACTCGAAAATACGGGGCGAAAAACAGCCAACACTATTCTGGTCAGGGATGCGATTCCTGCTGACCTTTCCGTGAGCGATGTAACACCGAGCATGGGATCCTGGTCTTTTCCGGATTCCGAATGGTCTCTGCCGTCACTCGCTTCCGGAGCATCTGCCACACTGACGATAAAAGCAACTGCGTCATCACTGGGAGAGATCACAAACAGTGCCCAGGTTATTGCTGCCGATGAACCGGATGTAGACTCGACACCGGATAACGATGATCCGGATGAAGATGATCAGGATGATGTGACCATTACGATCACAGAGTTGATCGACCTAAGTCTGAGCAAATCTGTCGATAACTCTTCACCTGCCGTAAGGTCTCAGGTGGTCTTTACCTTGACTTTGACCAACGACGGACCCGATGTGGCCACAGGCATAGAGGTGACCGATGTGCTGCCAGATGGTTTGTCTTTCGCAAGTGCCAATTCTTCCGACTATGACGACGCAACCGGTATCTGGTCCGTTGCCTCGTTAAATGCAGGTGCATCCGTATCACTGGACATCACGGCCACTGTCGATCGTGCGGGGATCTATGAAAATGTCGCAGAGGTCACCCTGGCAACCCAGGAAGACAGTGATTCTACTCCTGATAATGACAATCCTGCTGAGGATGACCAGGATAGCGCCTCTCTCGAAGCCGGAGTAGCGGATCTGGAGCTGGAAAAATCCAGTAGCGTATCCAGCGTCATGCAAGGTGTGGAATTCGATTTTCTGATCACCCTTATCAATACAGGACCGGATGCTGTCACCGAAGCGCGAGTAAGAGATGTCTTGCCAGCTGATCTGACTCTGGTCGATTCGCCTGCAGATTATAATGCAAATACCGGCGTCTGGTCAGTAGGCAGCCTGACTGTGGATGAATCCAAAACGCTGACCCTGACCGTTACCGCCAATACCACCGGGGACATTATCAATAGCGCACAGGTTTCTCACAGCAATGTGCGCGACACAGATTCAACCTCTGATAATAATGATCCCACAGAGGATGATCAGGATGACGCCACCGTCACAGTCTATGCACCGGGTTCGATCGGTGATCTCGTGTGGCAAGATAATAACGGTGACGGTGTTTTCGATGCTCTGGAGCCGGGACTGGAAAATGTTCGTGTCACCCTGTTAGATGGAAATGGGCAAACCTTGGCCACGACCTTAACCGATGAAAACGGAGAATATTTGTTCGAGAACCTGGATCAGGGCAATTATACAGTTGATATAGATGAAACCACTGTACCTGACAACTATGATCTCACCACAAGCAATGACCCCATGCAGATAAGCCTGGGGCAAACCGAGCATTATCGCGATGCCGACTTTGGCTATCAACCCCTGCCCTCCTCTATTGGTGATCTGGTCTGGCAGGATCATAACGCCAATAAAATGCAGGATGCAGAGGATGGTCTGCAAGGCATACGCGTGCTGCTGCGTCAAAACGGAACCATCCTCGAATTCACGGAAACCGATGCCAATGGGGGCTATTTGTTTGCTGATCTTTTACCCGGAACCTATATCGTGGATATCGTAGAAGCTACGCTTCCTGAAAACTGGGAATTGACCACAGACAACGAACCCATGACCGTAACAATAGGAGCAGGTGAAGATTATCTGCAAGCTGACTTTGGCTATCGGCCACAACGCGCCCAGGTCGGGGATTATGTTTGGCAAGATATCGATGGCGATGGCGAGCAGGATACCAATGAACCTCCGGTTGCAGATGTCAAACTCGTTCTCTTTGATTCTGAAGGGAATGAAATCGCCTCAGTGCTGACAGATGAGAATGGTCTCTATCTCTTTGATGATCTGGCGCCAGATGAATATATCATCGAAATCGACGAAACCACGATTCCCGATCATCATTCGCCCAGCACCCCCACCCGGATCACGACTGAACTGGATCCCGGCGAGGAAGAACTCGATGCTGATTTTGGTTTATATCCCGAACCGGTGTCTATCGGTGACTTTGTCTTTTTTGATCTCAATGAGGACGGACTCGAATCAAAGAGCGAATCCGGCATTGCCAACGCCAAAGTCATTTTGCTGGACAATCAGGGCAATCGCCTGGATTCGATGTTTGTCGACAATGAAGGCAGATACATGTTTGCTGATCTGGTCTATGGAACCTATACGGTCTGGGTAGACACCAATTCTATTCCGCAATATCACTGGCCTACCTCTCCTCTCAAGGTTTCTGCCGAGTTACAACCAGGTGATGTCTACCAAGAGGCAGATTTTGGATTTTTTCATTATCGAAGTGCCATTTGTAATACCGTATTTCACGATGTCAATGCCAATGGCGAACTTGATCAAGATGAAAACGGAATTCAGGACGTCACACTGGTTCTTATGGATAGTCATAAAACCTTTATGTTAAAACAGGGAACCAATGAAATCGGCAAAACCTTATTTGCCCGTCTTTCAGAAGGCATATACTATATCACATTAGAGCGTGAAACCCTACCCGAAAAATTCAGACAAACCACCCCGGAGGATACCTTTGAGGTCTATCTGGATGGGCGGGAAATGACCTGTCCGGTCATATTCGGGTTTACTTATGATATGCGCAGTGAATATCCACAAACCAAAGGCAAACGCGAGGTCTTTGCCTGGTATGAGCCCTGGTTTGGCAACACAGACAATGATTCAACGCTGCGTCACTGGGAACCCTCTTACCGTGGTGGCATTGCCGATACCAGTTATTTTGGACTGTATGATTCACAGCTGCAGAGACAATGGGAATATGACATCCTGCAAGCCTGGCTGGTGGGCATCGATGCCTTTGTGGTCGAGTGGCTGCCCAAAGATGAGGATTATTCCACCGGATTCGAAACCATTGGATTGCGCGGTCTTTTGAATACCGCCCATGATCTGAATCAACGCTATGCTGACAAGGGCTTTGAATTCCATATCATCATGGCTTATCATGACAATAAGAAAGATGCGCTCAAGGAACGCTTTACGTTCATTGCCGATTCCATTTTAACCCATCCGGCTTATTATGGTGCGATAGAGGGTGAATTGCTTCCCTTGTACATTTATCACACTCTTCAAGGTCATAGCGCACAAGAGATCGGTCAGGCCGCAGATGACATCCTGCCAGAGAAAACCGTTCTGGCCTGGAATGAAGGCTATGATTGGGATGTCTTTAAAGAGATGGACCTGCTCTATCCCTGGGTGCAGCCGATGAACAAAGAGTGGGATGATCTTCAGGGTCTGAAATGGGGTGATGATTATCTCGATTTTGAATACCAAAATATGAACAAAACGTCTTATTCTTCTGGAGTCTTTTTTACGATCGGCGCAGTTTGGCCCGGATATGATGATCGCAATTGGTCTTTGGGATATGACGGTTGGTTCGACCGCCAGGATACACTTGTCTATCATCAAACCTGGGAAAAGGTCCTAAACTATAACGGATCTTTGGAAATGCCCTGGGTTTTGATCGAATCCTGGAATGATTTCAATCGCGGAACGCACATCGACTTGTCTGTCGCGAATGACTATACCTTTTTGAGTATGACGATGAATCGTATCGCGCAATTCAAGGGTACTCTTGATCAAACACAGGATGCCCATCTGGGCATGGTCGCGATTCAGCATCTGCATATGGCCCGAATGGTGGCAGAACAACGTCCGGATGAAGCCTGGATGATCGAAACAGCCATCGAACAAGCCTATATCTCTCTGATGAATCGCGAATACTTTAAGACAATATCAATTCTGGATCTGGTCATGGGCATTGCTCCCACTCCCCTGGAATTGACACTGGAAAGTGATGGTCTGCAGATCACCTGGCAAGAGGCACCTTATGCTGAAGCCTATGAGGTGTGTATCGCTACAGACGAAAATGCATTCGAGGTAGATGCTCGATCAGAGATGGACATTATCACAGTGTGGGACACCGGCACCGTTCTGACCGGACTTGATCTGACGCAGACCTTGTGGGTAGCTGTTGTGCCCAGGCTGGAGATGGCCATTCCCGGCAACCGCGCCTGGTACCAGAATGCTTATACCGATGCGGATATTTATAAAATCGAGAACGGACTGGTCTCAAAATTGGGTGCTCCGGATCATGCCAAAGCTGTAACCCATGAGGTTGCAGCGGTTCCCAATGAAACGGTTCTGCATCCCAATTATCCAAATCCGTTCAATCCGGAAACCCAGATATCCTATACTCTGGCAAAGGAAAGCAGGGTACATTTGGTGGTTTATGATATCCGGGGACGTGAAATTGCTACACTGGTTGATGAATTCCAGCCTTCCGGAGAATACAGGGTGTTATGGAACGCTGCGAATTATCCCAGCGGCGTCTATTTTTACCGGCTGAAAGCCGCCGATTTTTCGATGATTCGGCGAATGCTGTTCCTGAAATAAATCTCTCTTGTCAAAAAAGGGGTTGGGTCGATTCGATCCAGCCCTTTTTTTATACAAATGACCGGTCCACTCTTGGGATTGCCATAAAAAATTTCATCTCACAAAAAAATCATCTGACACTTGCACCTGCTTTAGCATAAAAACTCGTTGCTTTTAAGGTTAATTTTTTTATTTTCTTACACTGTATATCGGAAAATGCTAATGGGATTGGAAAACATTGGTTGAACCACACATCTATCGGAAGGAGTTTACATGTTCAAAAAACATCCCCGCGGATTGATGGTGCTGTTCTTTACAGAAATGTGGGAACGTTTTGGCTTTTATCTCATGTTGGGTATTTTTACTCTGTACATGATTGCCGGATCCGGGGAAAAATTTGCCGGATTAGGGATGACGGAAAAGCATGCCGCAGATATCTATGGTTCATATCTGGCTTTGGTGTATCTGACGCCGTTTTTCGGAGGATTGCTCGCAGACCGTATTCTCGGGTACAGAAGAGCGATCATCATGGGCGGCATATTGATGGCGACCGGCTATCTGTTGCTGGCGATACCCGGTTCAATGGTGGCGTTTTATGTCGCGCTGTTGGTTATCATTTTGGGAAACGGTCTGTTCAAACCCAATATTTCTGTATTGTTGGGCAAGTTGTATGAAAAACCCGAATATGAACAACTCAAGGATTCAGGATTCAATATTTTCTACATGGGAATCAACATCGGTGCCTTTGTCTGCAATTTCGTGGCTGCTTATCTCCGTATCCAGTACGGCTGGGGATGGGCATTTGCTGCGGCAGGTATAGGAATGCTGATCGGTGTGGTCTGGTTTGTTGCGGGTAATTTTGCTGTACCCAATCTCAAACAGGCCGACAAGATTGCACAGAAAAGAGACACTGATATGCCGTTGGGTCAGGTGTTCTATAAAATGTTCTTGCCGGCGATTGTCTTTGCTGTTATCGGCTGGCTCATCCCCAACAACATTTTCGGAGCCGATTCGACGGATGCCTTTATCTTTCTCAGCATTCCGCTTATCGGATTCTATTTCAACATCTGGCGTACTGCAGATGAAAGAGAAAAAAATCCCATCGCCGCCTTGCTCGCGGTATTTGGCGTGGTGATTGTCTTTTGGGCCATCTTTCACCAAAACGGCTCAGCTCTCACTTATTGGGCCAGGAGCTATACCGATCGTGAAGCCGGTCCGGTTCTTGCCAAGATTCTGGACAAGATCGAAATGAGCGAAGAGGTCTCTACGGTTCCGCGAGAGGTCCAACGTACCGGCCCTCACGGCGAAGATCTGGGCATATCCATGGGGCCCAGCTATTATTTTGACAATTATGGCAGTCTCGTGCCCCGCGGACTGACTTTTAAACCGGATGATGTGACAGACTCGGATTGGCAAAAAATCGTTCCGGAAGAACGACAGGAATATGGTTCATTACAACTCTGGCCAACCGAGTTACAGGCCTCGATTAATCCTTTTTATATCATTATCTTTACGCCACTGGTCGTTGCCTTTTTCGGTTATCTGCGCCGTCGCAACAAGGAACCTTCGACCCCTATGAAAATCGGTCTGGGACTCTTTATAACGGCTATGTCAATGTTGGTGATGGTGGTCGCAGCCATTGTCTCGGGTAGCGGAGCCACCAAAGCCTCGGTAGCCTGGTTGTTCGGGGTGTATGGCGTGATCACCATTGGCGAGCTGTTTCTGAGTCCCATGGGACTCTCACTGGTCTCCAAATTGAGCCCCAAACGTATCGCTGCCCTCATGATGGGCGGATGGTTCCTGTCCACTGCCATCGGTAACAAAATGTCCGGTGTATTGTCCGGACTGTGGACATCCTTTGATAACAAGGCATACTTTTTTCTCACCAACACCGGCCTGACCATGATCGCGGTGATTGCTATTTTCAGCATGATGCCCTGGCTCAAAAGAGTGGTTGCCGAGCATACAGAACTCGAACAGTGATTCGATAGAAAAGTGAAACCTCCCCGGGAGGGCATTTTTTGCTCTCCCGGGATTTTTTTTATGGAGATTGTATTCATGACCAGACGCGAAAGATTGATGGCAACCCTGAAAGGTGAGCCTGTTGATCGTCCGCCTGTTTCTTTTTATGAAATCAATGGTCTGGATGAAGATCCACACGATCAGGATCCTTTTAATATCTATAACCATCCCTCCTGGCAGCCATTGATCGAGCTGGCCAGGGAAAAAAGCGATCGAATCGTCATGCGGGGGGCGGTCTTTAATTCGGTTCAGCCTGATCCGGTGGCAGATTTGGCAGATTCTGAAACGACTGTATGTGGCGACCGATCCTTTACCATTCACCGTATTCGCATAGATCCTCACCGGGTGTTGACCATGCAAACCCGTAAAGACAAGGATGTCAATACCATATGGACCACAGAGCACCTGCTAAAAACCAAAGAAGATCTGGAAGCGTTTCTCGAGCTTCCTCCTGTCCGGCCGCATGACCGTGTGGATAAAAACTCGGTACTAAAGGCTGAAGCTGAACTCGGCGATTCGGGGATTGTCATGATGGATACGCCGGATCCCCTTTGTCTGGCTGCATCATTGTTCGATCTCGGAACCTTTACCATTTTGGCCCTGACAGAGCAGAAATTGTTTCATCGATTACTGGAACGATTTGCCGAATTTTTATATCCCACGATTCAAAAAGCTGCCAGAGAGCTGCCGGGACGTCTGTGGCGCATCTATGGACCGGAATACGCGTCTCCTCCCTATTTGCCTCCGGATCTGTTTCGCGACTATGTCTGTCGTTATGATCAGCCCATTGTCGACATGATAAAGCAACACGGAGGATATGCGCGAATTCATTCGCATGGCAATCTCAACGCTATTCTCGATCACATTGCCGCCATGAATGTCGATGGCCTGGACCCCATCGAGCCTCCCCCGCAGGGAGATGTTCAGCTCGATTATGTTCGCCGGCATTATGGCAAAGAGTGGGTATTGTTTGGCAATTTGCAGATCAGCGATATCGAAAACCTGCCGACCCCGCAATTTGCCACGCAAGTCTCTCAGGCACTCGAGCAAGGGACACGCTATCCGGGACGGGGCTTTGTATTGATGCCCACAGCCTGCCCGTATGGCAGAATTCTGGAACCTTTGACCCTTGATAATTATATCAAAATGATCGACATTATAGAAACGGGATTTTGATCATTCAACCCGGATCATGTTTGCAAGAAGGAGCTGAAATGAAAACCAGGCATTCGATGTTTTTCTTTATTCTGGCCAGTGTTGCGCCAATCATTATCCATTCACAAGCGTTTTGCAGTTCTGCCTGTTTGATGACAAACCCGTCACCCAATACAAAATGCGAAACAACGGATAAAATAACATGGCTAAATCCTCCGGAACATAAAGAACTCTATCAAAGCACGAGAACCCGTTACGATGATCTGATCAATGATCCCTCGTTTACACGGGGCATATGGACAGCCGGCGATGCCCATTTTCAACTCGACTCGACCGAGCCGCAGTACGTCGAAATATTCATGCTTGCCGATGATGGCGGCTTGCACGGGTTTACGTTGTTGGAGAATGGTGAGCCCATCGATACCCTACAGGGTATCACCTTTGATAAAGTGCGGTTGCGGCCCAAAGGAATCCGTACGATCAATCTGTTGGGTATTGTCAAGGGAAATAGCAAATTGACTGTCAAGACCACATCGCCAGGATGGGTGATGAGTGCCATTCGCATGACTCCTCAAAACGAATTCGAAACCCAGCTGATTCCTGAATATCTGGAACGAGCCAGAAAATTCGAGGACCCCTTTTTCGAAGGAAAATTGAATGACAGGCAACGGCCCATGGACCAACTGTGGTCCAGACTGATGTTATCCGAAACCCAGGAGATTCGCCAAGAAGCTCTTTTAGGCGCCACAAGAGCTTCTTACTGGTATGCGGTTGAAAACCACGAACCTCTTGATATTCAAAAAACCAACATGCTGTTATCTGCACTGGCTGCCGAGATCCCGGAGCATCCAATCACCCGCCAGATGATATCCGCCTCTTACCTCAATCAAAATCTCGGCAGTTCCAGATACGATGCCATGGGTACTCACCTGGATCATATCCCGCCTGTACCGTGGTCTATCGATCTCGCCACGGCCCCGGAAAATGCTCCGGCATGGGCGGTTGCACAGCGCCGGGTGTCTGCCCGATTGAACGAAATCACAGGATGGTGGGTCAATGAGCGGCAGTTGCCAGACGGTCAGCTCGGCGGTGGCTGGGGGGATGACGTGGAAATTCTGCGGCACTGGATCATCCAGGCAGCCGGACTGGGATCACTGGTTGCCGCAAAAGGGGTGAAAAATGTGGCCGACGGATTGTGGTACAGCGATGAAATTGAAAATGGTTATAACGCCGAAATACGTGATGTTGAACATTCCGCTGAACCCACCAGCGATACCGAGCCATATCTCGCTGCGCTTTATCCCGATGATGCACAGGTGCTCGAACGACTTGCCATGACCACTGATTGTCTGTCCCATTGGTTAACCGAACAACCGGATGGATTTTGGCGCTTTGGCAGTTCATGGTTCAATTGTACTGAACTGGATACGACCAACAATCGCGACCTCGATGTGTTTTTTAATCTGCGGGCTGTAGGTCCCGCTTTATGGTATGCCTATTTGACCCAGAATGAGGACCTCATTCATCGCTTATCCCTTTGGGGAGAATCATGGGTCAAGGCGATGCGCTCAACGGATCACGGTAAACCCGCTGGCATCTTTCCTTCCGCCATGGAATCCAAAACCGGAAATTATCTCATTCGATCCGACGAGTGGGACAAGCCCGATGCCGAATGGGACTATTTTCAGTGGTCGGGACGTTCGCAAGAAGTTATTACGAGCTTTATGTTGGGACTTTACGAGTTGACCGGTGACTCGCACTGGCTGGATATTGCAGAAAAGAGTTTCAGTGTGATGAACGAGTGTAAGACATATCCGGACCTGTGTAAAACGATCCGGGAAAATCCCGAATCGTTTTACCTGTATCGACAACTTGCCAATGACAGTACCCTTGATTCTGCTTTTGGGGTTACACCGGATCCCGATCGTGCCCAGATTCTCGACCGGATGGCACAGCAGGCACAAGAGATGGAAGCGTTGCTGGGCGTAAATCTGGATATGTGGACCACAGAAGTCATGTACACCGATCGTGTATACTATCGGTTTCCGCCAGAATACGTGCAACACCTTTTCGGCGGCACCGGACCCCGTGGGGACCGGGTACCGTCATTTGCCGTCACCTGGCTTCCAGAGGACACAGACATTGCCAGAGCCGTGCTGGGATGGAGCGAGTCCACGCTCATAACAGAGTTTTATAATTTCAGTACAAAACAAGAGTTGATTGGTATGCGGTTATGGCAGCTCGAACCCGGAACCTATCGCTGGACATTGAATTCAGAGAATGGCACCGTGCTCGATGACGGACAATTGCAAATACAGAATATGCCCCACAAGGCGGAATTTACCATTCCGCCGCAACAAAGTGTGACACTGTTTATCATCCCGCAGCCATAAGCGGATCCGCTAGACCATCACATGATGTATTTTGAGATCATTCGTTCCATTCTAGAGTCCAGATCCTTGTCTATGGATTGTTGATCCGGATGGCTGTCATACCATTCGACGATTTCTTTAGCTCCCTCTTGAAAAGAGATCAAGGCCTCGAAATCCGGAACTCTATGTTTTATCTTTGAATTGTCGAAAATCATGCTATGGGCTTTATCGCCCAAAAGACCGGCTCCCCACTCGGGGTCATATTGTGCGATAAAATCGGAAGGGATGTGAATGATATCGGGCTCGTACCCGGCGGCATGTGCCAAAAGCGTAGCAATCTGATTCCAGGTCAGCCATTCATCTGACGTGATATGAAAGGCTTCGCCAATAGCCTGGGGCTGGCCCAGCAACCCGAGGAATCCTTTGGCAAAATCCCTGTGATGAGTAAGAGTCCATAGTGATGTACCATCGCCGTGAATGATGATCTGTTTGCCTTTTTTCAGGCGGTCAAAGAACAGATAGCCCCCTTTTAGGGGGATTTTGGTCGCATCATAGGTATGAGACGGCCGCACGAGGGTCGCGGGAAAATCACTCGTATCCAGTACCTTTAAAAGCTCTTTTTCACATGCAATTTTATCACGGCTGTATTGCCAATACGGATTTGATAGGGGTGTCGATTCTGTAAGGGGCAATCGCTGCGGAGGGGTTTGATAAGCCGAGGCAGAACTGATAAATATATACTGTTTTGTTTTTCCTCTGAAAAGCTCTATATCTGCCTGCACATGATCAGGGGTAAAGGCGATCCAGTCCACGACCACATCCCATTCCTGATCTTTGAGCAACGCATGCATGGCCCGAACATCGCGGATATCCCCTTTCCAAATCCGGGCTTCTCTGGGAGGTGTCCGAAAAGAGTGCCCGCGGTTGAGCAAATAGAGATCATGGCCTTTTTCGATGCATAGCTTGGAACAGGCCGAACTGATCACACCGGTCCCGCCGATAAAAAGAATTTTCATAATATACCCATATCACTCTTGTCCAAAATAGATCTTATTTATCTTAAAAATAACCACAGAGGTCATAGAGAAACACAGAGAAAAAAACTAGAAATTTATACTGACTCGATATAATTAAGGTATCAACAGTTTACACCAAAGCAAGCAAAAACAACGAACAGAATTTATTTCTTGAAAATTATTGGTTACAACGAAATGATGGTGCAATATCTTTTATTTTTTTCAGAGTTTATTCTCTGTGATCTCTGTGTGCTCTGTGGTGAATTCTATTGACCTGTTTTAGAAAATATTCAAGTCATCATGCAAA
>WJME01000094.1 GCA_014728115.1 Candidatus Zhuqueibacterota bacterium
AAAAAGCCCTTATCGATATCAATCTGGTGGGACTGGGGGATGAAATGATGCGGGCAGTCCTTTCTACGTTGAAGCGGTTCCTGGGCGGCGAACCAAAAGTCGAATCCAAAACCGCAGGTGCCCTTTCGGCAGCATCGGATGATGAAAATGACTGAATGGATCGAGTCTGTTAAAGGGGGGCAAATGGTGTCTGATCTCATCACCTGGGGGCAACAGAACGAAACCCTTTTATGGATATTGGCTGTCAGTTCTGTCATTATCTTTGTAGGCACTCTGCTTGCAGCTCCGTGGTTGATGGCGCGTATCCCGGCTGACTATTTTACCCGCAGAGGCCAACGCCGTATTCGTGGTCTTGATCTTCCACCCCTGCTTTACGGTGTTTTGATGGTCCTGAAAAACGTCCTCGGTTTTATCTTTGTGATCGCCGGTATTCTGATGCTGGTTCTGCCCGGACAAGGTATACTCACCATCCTGGCGGGCATTATTCTCTTGAATTTTCCAGGCAAATATCGCCTCGAATGCTGGATAGTCAAACATAAACCGGTATATCGTACGATTAATTGGTTTCGCAGACGTCGAGGTAAAAAACCTTTGATCCTGAAAGAAATTCTGCCCAAAAATCAGCCATCCCGATCCGATCCCAAGTCGAAATAGCCTGCAGATGCTCAAAAGCGCTTGCAAAACAGTTCTAAAATCCACACATTATATTGTCTGAATTAAACTTGAAAACCAGAAAGAGTAGAAAAATGGCTGGGTCAAAATCTATCCCGTTTTTGATTCTTTTTTCAATTTCCTTTGCATTTTCTCAGATCAGGGTAGTGACAAACAGTACCCCGCAAGCCATTGTTGTCATCGCTGACAATCCGTCTGCGACCGCCAAATTTGCCGCCCAAGAGTTGGTTGATCATATTGCTCTCGCTACCGGGATAACGCTCCGTGTCATTCCGGAATCGAATCAGCAGGAGGATCCTTTTTCACGTCTCTATATCGGTGAGACAAAAGCTGCTGCCAAACAAGGCATCGATGCAAAACGATTACCGCGCGAGACCTTTATCATGCGTTCTGTGGGTAATGATCTTTTCATCCTGGGAAATGAAAGTGATGCTGACCCGCTGGATCCGCGCAATCCTGATGTGGGCACTCTGTTCGGAGTTTACGAGTTTCTGGAAAACTTTGTCAATGTGCGCTGGTTATGGCCGGGCAAACTGGGCACGTTTGTGCCCCGGGCAAGTACCATCGAAATCCCGGCTGTTAAACAGCTCGAACAGCCGGCCCTGTTCTTTCGGCATATGAGAAATCATGGCCATGTCATGGACGAGAACAGTCTGGATGCCAGGCTGGGGTTTTCACCCTCTGTCGCTCAACAGTATCATGAGGCTTTGGACTTTTTATATCGCCGGCATCGCATGGGGGGATTGGATGCCATGCCAGCAACAGGTCATAACAAGATTGACTGGCGAAAATACGGTCAAACACATCCTGAATGGTTTGTGCTCACGAGTGAGGGACGTCGGGGCAATCCCAAGCCCGGCCGAGAAGATCCTCAAGTCTCCTTGTGTGTAACGAATGAAGAACTACAGGACTTTATCATCGATCAATGGGATGGTAAAAGCACCCTCGTCGTCGGGCCTGAAGATTCTCCCGGACGCTGTCTGTGTGAAAAATGCAGGGCCTGGGATGCTCCCCAGCCCGAGACCCCGCCCTGGTTCGCCACCCTCATGTACACCGATGAGGACACGGATGTGTTTTACGGTCAAACCTCTGACCGGTATGCCCGTTTTTGGAAGGTCATTCAAGAAAAAGCAGCCAAAATCAATCCGGATGTTCTGGTCTCTGTCTCTTATCTCTATGAAAACGAATTTACTGCCCCGGTTGCCGATATCAGATTGGGCAAAAATTTCTTTGGTGAATTTGTACAGTGGCGTGATCCCCATCTTCGTTATTTCCCCATGCCCGATGCTGCGTTCGAGTGGATCAAAGAACAATGGCTGGGCTGGAAACGAACCGGCATCAGAATGGCATACCGACCCAACTATTTGCATGATGGTTATGTCCTGCCCCATTTTGAAACCCGTCAGTCGGGAGAGTTTTTCAAGTTTGCCTACGAACAGGGCATGGAAGGAACCGACTTTGATATGAATACCGGGCAGTGGGCCGTACAGGGATTGCGGCTCTATATGCATCTGCGGTTGCACAGTGATCCCGAGTTGGAGATCGAAACCATCCGGCAGGAATATTTTCAAGCTTTTGGTCCGGCTGCCAAAAGCGTTGAAAAATATTTCGATTACTGGGAAAAGTATGCGATTGAGAATACTCTGAATTTTATACAGAATATGGAAGTGAGGCGATATGCAAAATATCCGCTAGAGGTGCATGAAGCTTTTCCGCCGGAGGTGTTTGTTCCTGCAACAGCATTATTGGAACGAGCGTTAAAAGAAGCACAGTCCAGTCCGCTTTCGGAATTTGCAGAGCGCGTAAAATTCCTGCAGATCGGATTACAGCATGCTCTTTTGACCATAGAGTTGGCTGCCATACACGATGGTCAAAAAGAGGTGCCTCAAAACCGATTAAACGATGCTAAAGGAGCGTTGCGAAATTTGGTGCAATTTCGCAAGGATCACGAGCATCTCTTTTTCTCCGATCTCTATCATGTGACGAGTTATTGGGAAGGAAGGTGCTGGGATATGGATTATTTTGATGGACTTTGATCCGGCAGGAGACCTGAATCGTTCCACTCGTTTTTGTCGGCAATTATTGTCGATAGCAAAAGTTGACAATTCAGGTGATAATTCATAGGCACTCGATATCTGGCAAGTTTTGATAAAATTACGATACTCAAGATCCCGAATCTCTATTTTGAATAGATTTTGTATGCGGGATTTCATTCTGTTTAAACTATGGAATTATCTCATGGATTCATCATCTAAACCGGTCATCATGTGCCTCGCTATACTCTTCCTGTCCTTTTTACCCCTATACGCCATCGATCATCCTCACATCATTGTTCGTAAATCGGATTATGATTCTCTGCAGGCCAAATCCAGGGTTTTTCCCTGGTCTTCCATAAAGTCCAAAGCAAAAAACATAGCGGCTAACCTGGAAACTACAGGTAACGAGTCTCTGGGAAAGCTCTGTACGCGGGTTCATGATATGGCCAGTGCCATGGCATTGATCTATATTCTGGAACCGGACTCGCGACCGGCGATATTGACCAAAACAGAGACGCAGTTACGGCAAGCGATCGACAAAATCCGCAGGCTCAAGGGGGATGAAACCGACCATGGTCATAATGTGGCTCCGGCTCATGCCGCATTTATGATGTATTTGTTGCTGGATATCCTTTATGACGATCTCGATGAGACGTTGCGTATGGCCATCGAAGCCGATTGTGATGCCATCGCAAAGGGACATACATCCTCATGGCTCTCCAGCGCCTACTCTATCAAAGGCATGCATGCGCTGTATCATAAAGGTAAAAGTCAGCAATTCGAACAGTATAAAGATCTTTATAAAGACTATATTTTAAATTTGACCACAGGTGACGGCGTCTATACCACGGGACCGGGATATACCAAGAGCCGTCTGTTTATGGACAACCGCATGCAAAAAAAGATTTTTATGGATATCTGTGAATACCAGGGTTATCACGAGTTTTATTCCCATCCCAAACTACATTATTTGATGGAATGGGTGATGGGATATACCATGACCCCGTTCAACCGTTCGTTTACCTTTGGCGATACGCCGCCTACAAAAAGTTTGAATGAATGGTCTGTAGCTGCCTTGCGGGCCAATCGGTTCACGCGTCGGGCTCAGGCATTTGCCTCATACCAACTGGGTCCGCTTACAGAGCAAAACACGACCGGTGGATTGTTGCATTATTTGTTATGTGACAGTCTGCCCGTCCCCCCGGAACGGCCAAAGAGCAAAGTTTTTGCCAATGGGGGAGCATGGTTTTTTGAGGATTCGGATTCTGATCGTGCACTCGCCGGAGCATTGTGGAATGCGGATACTGAAAATAAAAGTCACAATCATTTTGATGTCAATGCCATTCATGTTGCAGCGTATGGGGAGCATGTACTGCGCAATTCTGGGTATACTGGTTCAGGAAAGCCGGATCCCGGGAGATGGACATGGCTGCACTACACCGCCGAATCGTCTAACACCTTGATGCTCAGTCACAAGAATCACCAGTCCTGGCGGGGCGGGGGAGTGAGCGAAACGCTGTTCGATGATGTGATGGACTATGCCTGCGGCAACTCTGGTAATGCCCTGGTTCTGGCAACGCACCAACGCAATTTTATTTACATTAAATCGCATTCTGGTGTTTCACCCGGCTATTTTATCACCATCGACGATGTGCAAGCCGGATTTATCTGGAGCAAGACTGAACCCGTGAGTATTGCCTGGCACCCCAATTCGCGGTCTATGCCGGAGGTCAGCTCTGATTACACTGAATATCGTTGGCCCATCCAGGGATGCAACTATAGCGGGCATCCGGTCGGGGTTTCCCTGTTTTTGGCCACCCCTTGTAAAGAACTGGATATGAGAACCGGTTATCTCGGATCGTACAGTGATTGCAGTGCTTTTGATGCGCCTTACCTTTATGCGACATATGAACTTGAAAACAGCCATGCTTGTATCGTAACCGGAATATTCCCCTATGATGATTCCCACCCTGTTCCGCATCCTCGTCGCCTCTTGCTTGAAAATGGCCAGGGAATGATCGTCGAACACAAACAGGGAATCGAGGATATAGTCCTGAGTGCTCCCCACCCCTCTACATTACATTACAATTCAATAGATGCTCATGGACTCTCTGCCTTGTGGCGTCAGCTTGATCAGAGCGTAGAGTGGTTTTTTCTTCGACAGGGTACATCCTTTTTATACAATGATTCCCTGGATGGTATTGTTGCTGAACATCCCTTGACCATGATTTCCAGGGCGTCACACGGTCAATTTATCACCCCCTCGAATAGAATAACTTTTTACCAACCAGCAATAAAATCAATTTCATTGCAAGGACTGGCCACCCGAGTCGTCGATTATGGAGAAAACTGGATGACCATCAAAGTCGACTCTGGACACTATGAATATACCCTCGAGACCGGTTCAACCCGTGTAATTTCTTTGCCCTCGGAACAAGCAGGACGACAACTCGAGCTCGGCCCAAATTACCCCAATCCTTTTAATGCTGATACGCAATTGCATTACCAATTGCCCCATTCCGGTCATGTCGTGTTGGCCATTTATAATCTAAAAGGACAGCGGGTTGCCACTCTGGTCGATGAGAATCAAAATGCCGGACAATATAGCCTCCGATTTAGCGCTCGGCATTTAAGCAGTGGTCTCTATTTTGCCCGATTACAAAGCCGGGGACAGGTAAAGGTGCAAAAGCTGTTGCTGCAAAAATAGTATCATTAGACTCTAGAAAATGACAAAAAATCAACGCAGAGAGTGCAGAAAAATTGCAAAGGTCGCTAAGGAAAGAAAACAAAAACCAAAAGCCCGAGTGCACCTGTTATCCGGTATCAATACTGAATGCAATTAAAGCCATTTTTTTCAAATGAGTTTATACAAGGGGAAATGAGCTACGAATATTTATTTTGGAAAGCAGTGAAATCATTACAAATTTTACAAACTTTACCGAATAGAGCAGGTCCGGTCACCGGGTCCTGATAAAATAGAAAGGATCAACACATGGCCCGAAAAAGCGCAGGTCTCTTGATGTACAGAAAAAACGAGCAGGGAAATCCCGAATTTTTTCTCGTACATATGGGCGGACCTTTCTGGGCCAAAAAAGACAAAGGCGCCTGGACCATTCCCAAAGGGGAATATGAACCGGATCAGGATTCCCTCGAGGCTGCAAAAAGAGAGTTCAAGGAAGAAACCGGGTTTAACGCTGAAGGAGAGTTTATAGAGCTCACCCCAGTTAAACAATCTGGCGGCAAAGAGGTCTGTGCCTGGGCGTTTAAAGGTAACGCCGACCCGGATGAGATTCAGAGCAACACCTTTGAGATGGAATGGCCTCCAAAGTCCGGAAAGAAACAGAAATTTTTAGAGGTGGATAAAGCCGGATGGTTTTCGCCTGACAAAGCCAAAGAAAAGATAATCAAAGCACAACAAGCGTTTGTTGACGAATTACTCGCAAAACTAAAATAGACCCGATAGGATCGATTTGGCGACCATATTTTATGCTTTATCCTCTTTCAAACGTGTAAAAAGTTGGATCATCTCAAATTGAAAATAAAGGGTCGTACGCAAAACCGCCGTCAGCAGATGGTCTGTTTTTGAGTGCAGGTCTCTGAATGATGAAAACGGGTTTGCGATCCTTCCGCTTGGTTACCCACCTGTGCACCGTTTTCAGTCGGAATTTCGTTCGGATTCCTGCTGTTCCCTTAAACACACCCGTCACGAAAATCGAGGGTTATTTGCCCAACCCTGGATCATTATCGTCAAAAGACAGTCAGTTGATATCATTGCGTAAGGTACCTGCCATAGTCGCTGATGATATTGCCTTGTAAACACACCGGAGATTCACCATGTCTGAAGCAAACCACAAAGTCGTCATTGTTGGCGGAGGGTTTGGAGGATTATATGCTGCAAAAGCATTAAAGCCCTCATTTATCGATTTGACACTTGTTGATAAACGCAATTTCCATCTTTTTCAGCCTCTTCTTTATCAGGTCGCTACAGGGGGATTGTCTCCGGCTGATATATCTTCACCATTCCGGGCAGTTTTAAAACGTCATACCAATACCCGGGTCTTGTTGGATAAGGTGATTGATATCGAACCTTCCCAAAAACGTGTGCGATTGGAATCGGGGTCATTCATTGACTATGATTCACTTGTCGTGGCGACAGGGGCGAGCCATTCTTATTTTGGCCATTCCGAGTGGGAACGATTTGCTCCCGGTCTCAAGACGATCGAAGAAGCAACGGATATTCGCAGCAGAATTTTGATGGCTTTTGAACAGGCAGAAAAGGAAAAAGATGAAAAAAGACGACAACGTCTTATGACGTTTGCTATTGTCGGGGCCGGACCGACAGGTGTTGAAATGGCTGGCGCGATCGGCGAATTGGCCCATGAGACGTTGAAAGATGATTTTCGTGATATCGATACGACAAAAGCCACCATCTATCTTTTGGATGCCCTCGAGCGTGTTTTGCCACCCTATCCTGAACAGCTCTCAGCAAAAGCCAAAAGAGCATTGGAACACCTGGGAGTTACGATACGCACAGGGGCTATGGTTACAAAGGTAGACGAACACGGTTTGACCTATAAATGTGATGATGAATCTGTATCCATCGAGACCCGTAATGTTTTCTGGGCCGCAGGAGTAAAAGCTTCCTCGATAGGACATCGAATCGCTGAACAAACAACAGCAGATCTTGATTCAGCGGGCCGGGTGCATGTATCTCCCTATTGCACAGTAAAAGGATATGACGATATCTTTGTGATCGGAGATCTGGCCCACTTTGAAACTCCGGATGGAGAGGTTTTGCCAGGTGTGGCCGCTGTTGCCATTGACCAGGGAAAATATGTAGCGGACGTCATTAAACGCCGGGTCAAGGAAAAGCAGATTGAAAAATATTCCTATCAGGATCGAGGCCGCCTTGCGGTCATAGGACGCAATAAAGCGGTAGCTGCCATCGGCAGGTTTCGCTTTTCCGGCTCTTTTGCCTGGGTGCTTTGGCTGTTTGTCCATTTGATGTACCTGGTCGAGTTTTCGAATCGATTGCTCGTGTTTATTCAGTGGGGAATGAATTATACCACTCGAAATCGTGGTGCCCGCTTGATCTCCGGTAAAAGCAAAGATTTACCCTCTGAGAGATACTGGGAAACCCCATAATTGCGTACTTGTGTTTAATCAAATCAGGTACGAAATTTATAGTCCTCTGTGCACTTTAGCTTCATGAGGGCTCCTCTCTAGATTACTCAAGATCTTGTCACCACGAGTTTGTGACGGCAATTGACACCATTTTTTCAATTCAGTGTAAATTTTTTTTCTGAGACTCGAAACTCTTTTGATTTTTTTTGCATTTATAAAAATTTTCCTTGAATGTTTCCTCAAAAATTTTCATACTGTTAATGTTGTTGCTCCCTTTGTAATACCTTTCCGGATTCTGTGTTATCATTTCTAGCTTTTTTTATGTGCAATACCTCTTTATTCATTGCGTTCTACAAGAACGGACTAAAAACCAGGAGGAAAAATGCGCAAGTCGACCGCTGTTCTTATCCTTTCTACGTATTTTTTTTCTTTATTTTTTCCCTGTCACATGTTAGCGCAAAACGATACGATAAGGATCACCAAGATCAAGGACAATCATTTTGCGATAAACAAAGGATCGAATGATGGCATTGCCGAAGATGACCTTATGGTGATTGTCAGAAATGAAAAAACGATAGGCAAGGCCAGAGTTGCATTGGTCAGAGAGAATGCCAGTGCCTTATCTGTTATTTCCTTGGAAGAAGGTGCAACTCTTCAGATAGGGGATCGAGTGATCAGGACCTTTACAAATGAAAAGGATATACTGGAAGAGGCACTCTCTACAGCAAATCAGCAGTCCCCGCAAAATTACTATTATCTCGGTCAGCGTCGAGCGGATCTTGAATATAGCGGTGCAGGTGCAATTGTGGGCGGTCTTGTCTCTGGTACGCTGCTTGGGCTCATTGGTTGGGGATTGGGATATGCGATCATGTCCAGTTCTGAGCCTGATGTTCCTCCATACCACCTTAGCTCTCTGAACAGCCAGCAGCAGTTCCAGTTTTCATCCGGTTATATAGATAAGGCCAAAAGCAAACGAAACGGAAAATTTCATGCCGGAGCCGCAATCGGTACTCTGGTTGCTGTGATAATTGTATTAAATACCGCTGAGGCAAATTAAGGTGATTATCTGAGATGTAATTCCCCATATATATTTGTGTAAAATCTGGAGCCTTGATATGACAACGAGATCGCAAATTAAAGTGAGTAAATGGCATTCTGAAAATCCTCTGTTAATTCATTCGAACCCCATGGCAGCGCCTTTTTTGCCTGGGATGTCGTGGTTTCTGCGTTGGTTCTTGTCGTTTTCATTGTTACCGAGTCCAAACGCCTTGGTCTCAAAACAATCTGGCTTGCAATCGTTGCGACGTTTACAGTAGGAGTATCGCTTGGATTGCCGCTCTTTCTTTACCTGAGACAGAGAAAGCTCGATGCCTGATGAGGGCTCAAGATTTTTGTATTTTCTCTTATAAATAATTGGCCGTTTTGGTTAAAATTGCTATTTTATAACCGGTCATTATTGGGAGAAGCGTATGCATAATCTAACCCGTCGTCAGTTCCTCAGATCCACTGCATTGACCATGGGAATGACGGCCGCCCCATCCGCTCTTACGGCCCTTGCCGGTCAGCACACTCTGCCCAACATCCTTTTGATTATGCCCGATCAGATGCGGGGAGATTGTCTTTCGATCCTTGGTCATCCGGCGGTGCGAACACCGAATATGGATCGCCTGGCCGAAAATGGTGTCTTGTTCAGACGCGCTTATACCCCTGTGGCATCTTGTATTCCTGCCAGATATGCGTTGTTGAGCGGACTCTATCCGCAAACCAGCGGGGTTGTGGGATTCAAGGCCAGGCCCTTTACCACACCCACACTGCCTGAACTTCTCGCCAATTCCGGCTACCAAACCGTTCTGGTCGGTCGTAATATGCACCAGCCTGATGAAAGCGGAACCTGTGGTTACCAACAACAGATATTGGGCTCTACCTATGTGGCGGATGACGATTATGACCGATTTTTGAAGGACCATGCGCCCGAAAGCGGTGGAATCAGAAATCTTGTGCAAGAGACCGGTCTCACCTATAACCACTGGCAGGCCAAGCCCTGGCCCCTGGCAGATGAACTGCACCCTACTGCCTGGATTGTGGATCGATCAAAGCAGGTGGTTCATGAGGCGAATGCTGATCGCCCCCTGTTCCTGACTGCCTCTTTCTATGCACCCCATCCACCCCTCTTTGCACCAAAAAAATATTTCGATCACTATGTATCTCAATCCTTGCCTTTACCGGCACGAGGGGACTGGGTCGAGTGGAAAGAGTTGACACCAGAGGGAGACCGTCCCGGACATCGTGTTTTGCTACGAGGAGAGACATTGCATCATGCTCAGGCCGGCTATTATGGCCTCATCGAGCATCTCGATCATGAAATAGCCGATCTGATCAAAGCGTTTAAGCGAAAAAGTCAACAACACAAACGACCCTGGATAATCATTGTCACCAGCGATCATGGCGAAATGATGGGAGACCACGGCTATTTTCGCAAATGCGAGCCCTATGAAGGCTCGGCCAATATCCCGTTTATTTTTACCGCATCATCCGAATTGGCATTTAAAACCGGACGCAAGATCAATCAACCTGTGTGCCTTGAAGATATCATGCCCACCCTCCTCGAGATCGCCGGTATTTTGAGTCCGGCACCTGTCGATGGAATCAGTCTCTTGTCAACCTTGAGGGGGCAGAATCAGCGAATTCGTGAATGGCTTCATTTTGAACATGCCACCTGTTATAGCAAAGCACAAGCCTATCATGCTCTTACCGATGGCAAGTATAAATATATCTGGCGACCTTTGAACGGAGAGGAGCAGCTCTTTGATCTGGAGGCTGATCCTCAAGAAGAACATGATCTGTCTGCAGATTCATCACGGCAAACCACACTGCGCGAGTGGAGGGAACGACTGACGCAACGACTGGCCAACCGGCCTGAAGGGTTTGTGCATAAAGGCAGGCTCATTGCCGGTCAAGATTATCCGCCGCTCAATAAAGGATTTCTGTCGCCGTGATCAATGATTTCTCTTCTGGTCGCTGCAGAAATCGCTCAGAAACCCGCTTTTGCAAACTTGAGCGACAGACTTGACTTGATATCCTGTTCTATTAGAGGGGAGGACTATATGTACACCGGTGTTTATAGACTCGAGATCGATACCAAGCAAAGAGTCCCTGTTCCACCGAAATTGATGCGAGTTCTCAGGGAGAACAAATCAAAGCATCTTTTTATGACCCGGGGTATGGATCGGTGTATTGCCTGCTATGATCAGCAGGGGTGGGACAGCTATCAATCGAGAGTGTGTGCCGTAGATATGGCTGAAAAAGATAAAAATAATCTGATTCGCGAATTGATTAAAAGCGCACAAAAAGTAAAGTTGGATTGGAAACACAGGATTACGATTCATAACGACCTGATGAATTGGGCCGGCATATCCACCCAGCGAGCAGTCGTGGTCGGCTGTGGAGAATTTTTTGAGATTTGGGATCCCAATGAATATGAAGAGATGAAAAAAGATCAGGGCTCTATTTACGGGACCAAACCACCTTTGTGATCAGATAGTTCTGTAAATGGAAGTGTATTGACTTGCTCAGGGATGATATGTTGGCCTGGCGGCCTGAATAATATCACACTAACTATCCAGGATTAAATATGCTTGGTATTCTTTTAGCTGATCATTCCCATACCAAATACCGGTTTTACTATCTGATAGTCATGCTTTTTGCATTGGTTTTTATTGATATTACCCCGGTTTGTTCAAAATCGTCTCGTATCGACTGTGCCATAGATCGTTTGACTCCGACGGTGTTTTTTAAATCAGAGTCCTCTTTGATGCAGATTGCAGATCTTTCTCTATATGTAGAAAAACCAGTGCATGATTTGAAGGTCGTGATCCGTGCGGATCATCAGCAGTGCCACACTGAAATCGATTCTCTAACATCGGGGGCGAACTCTATTCGTGTCACTGTTCCGGTATTAGAAGAACGGGGCAGGTTGCAGATATCGGTTTATGATCAAAATGATAATCTTTTCGGACGTAAAGATGTAGCGTGGTCACCTCAAAGGAAATGGACAGTGTATCTCATACACGGTTCGCATCATGATCTGGGTTATACCGACATTCAGGCAAACATTTTGCGTTTTCATCGTTCCCATATGGATTCAGTGCTGCGTTTTTGTGAGCGCACTGCGAACTGGCCTCCGGAATCCCGGTTCAAGTATACGGTCGAACAAGCATGGTCTGTACTCGACTATATTGAAAATCGCCCGCCCGAGAAAATCGAACAATTAAAATCCTATCTCCGGCAAGGACGCATCGAAGTGACTGCCCTGCTGGGTAATGAGATTACAGAGTTGTGCAGTCATGAAGAATTGATTCGCCTGCTCTATCCCGCTTTTCGGTTGAAGCAACGATTCGGTATTGATATACAATCAGCAGAACTCAATGATATGCCCGGCATGGCATGGGGATTGGTCAGTGTGCTCAAGGGTGCTGGCGTTTCTTATTTTGCTCCTGCAATACAAGATTATTTTGCCTGGGGAGGACTCAAGGCCTCCTATGTATGGGATGAAGATGAGGTTTTACCGCGGAATCGTCCCGGTGCATTCTGGTGGCAAGGTCCGGATAAGAGCAAAATTCTGTTCTGGTTTGGCGGGCCAACCATTGAGACTTTAAAAATGTGGACCTTTGAGAGTACTGTCACTGAACTCGCAAAGTATCTTGAAAAGTTACAAGCCAATGACTATGCCTTTGACCTGACGCGAATCAAATTTCACGGGGGACTGGGCGATAATTCCCAACCCGATATCCGTCTGTCCCAAATTGCCAGGGAATGGAATCGCCAATGGGCTTTTCCAAAATTGATCGTTGCGACTAATTCAGATTTTTTTAAGGTGTTTGAACATAAAGCCGGCAATCAACTCAAAACCATTCGCGGGAACTTGCCCCATACCGATTATCATATCGGAGCCCTATCGACAGCCAAAGAGACAGGACTGAATCGCCAGACTCACTATACGGCAACCGCATGTGAAATTTTTTCTTCTTTAGCGTCGCTTATCAGCGATTATCGTTATCCTGTGGAAAATATCGCCCGGGTTTATGATCACATGCTCATGTACGATGAACATTGTTGGGGAATTCACAGGCCGGTGGGACCTGCTCAGCAGGCGAGCCTGAGTCAAAAAAGACTGTTCGCCTATAATGCAGCTGCTTATGCACATGACACACTGGTAAAAAGCACAAACAAGATTGCAGATGAGATCGAATTGAATGATCCGGGCTATCATATTGTTGTTTTTAATTCACTGGCACATAAAAGAACCGGACTGGTCACTGCCCCGGCATCACCGGCTAGTCCGGCTGGCTTTTTGCCGTATTGGGAATACCCGCCCGAGTATCCTTTAAAACCTGCCACATCCCGTCGGGGAGGGGCCGTGGGCCGTAAAATAATCAAGCTTCCTCTGGATATTCTGGAGGATCCGTTCGATTTAATGGATCTGGAAACTCAAGAAATTGTTCCTTGCCAGGTATCCAGATTGGATGATCCTCATGCTGCACTACCCCATGCCCCTGAACGATGGGCGCTGGGGCATACCTCTGAGAAAAGAGTCGTAACACCAAACAATAAACTGTATGATCTGCTCTTTATCGCTCGAGACGTACCAGCACTTGGGTACAAGACCTACAGGATCATACCCCGGCATGAATCGGACCAGGCTCTGGAATATTCTGATCCCAGGACCCATTATCTGGAAAATCAATTCTACAAAATAGAGATCGATTCCAGCACAGGAGCGGTTTCCAGCATATTTGACAAAGAAACTGACAGAGAACTCGTGGATCAGGCTGCTGACTATTGTGTCAATCAATGCATAGTGCGCTCTCCTCAAGATGGACGGATTGTGTCAACACTTGATGAGCCTGAAATTGTCAGGGGTAAAACAGGACCGGTTGCCACTTCGCTGGTGATCAAGAACAGAATGCATGGTTGTCCACAGTTGACACAAGAAATTATTCTATTTAGGGATATAAGACGCATAGAGTTCAATAACCGTATCCTCAAAGATGCAACACCCTTGCAGGAATTCTTTTTTGCCTTTCCCTTTAAGCTGGATAAACCGAAATTTCGTTATCAGGCACCTCTTGCGATCATTGAACCCATAGTCGATCAGATTCCCGGATCACACACCGAGAATTTTACCCTACAAGAGTGGGCTGCTGTTTATAATGAAAAAACATGCCTTTTGTTCAACAGCGTAGAAGCGCCAGTTGTCTCCTTTTCTGAACTGGGGCCAGGCAGGTTATCTCAGGCTCATCATGCGATAACACCGCCAGGGTACGTCGAGAATAGTCTGAAACAACCCAAAGCACTGAAAAACGCTCATATTTATTCATTTGTCATGGCCAATAATTTTAAAACTAATTTCAATTCGTCTCAGGTTTCTGATGCATTATTTACATACTCTTTATCCTCTGAAAAGTCATTCGAATCGAAGGCTGCGGTTCGATTTGGCAATGAGGTATCCAATCCATTGATTCCTGTATTCATAACAGGCAAGCAAAACGGCTCCTTGCCTGTTGCAGAGAGTTTTTTTCGACTGGACAACCCAGACGTAACGGTTCTTACCATTAAAGCCGCGCAGGATGGTCAGGGATTGATACTGCGGCTGGCAGAGCAAACCGGTCAAGCTACACGCGTCAACATTGAACTGTCCTATTTTAAACTCGAAAAAGCTTTCCTTTGCAATCTGAGCGAGAATAACATGACGAGTCTCACTGTAACCAATGGATCAATCTCTGTGAATATGAAAGCCCATGCCATATCGACCATCCGCTGTATTGGAGATAAGACCTTTCCTGTTTTGGATCATGCGGCTTTTTTTAATTGAGGAATTGGTTTATGCCAAAAATCATATGTTTCCTGATATTGCTGAACAGCATGCTTGTCCATGGGCAAACCTTTGGCCGTTTGTTTGCCAACGCAGATAAGGTTGTTATTACACCTCCCCTGGGTACGGAAATGGTAGAGCCAAGGGGCACGTTGGCAACCGGCGTTCATGATGAACTTTACGCCCGTGCAATGGTCTTGAGCGATGGACGTACAAAAGTGGCTATTGTCACGCTGGATCTTATTGGCCTGGACTTTAAGCTGGTCGACAGGATCCAAAAGGCAGTCTTTTCGAAAACCGGAATTCCGGCAACTCATCTCATGCTCTCTTGCTCGCACACACACAATGCTCCGATTACTGTCGAGCTTGGTCCTTCGATGAGCAATCGGAACCGGCAGTGGGAATCTGCAATGGTGGAAAAAGTGGCAAAGCTTGTATCCAGCACCCAGAAGAAACTGTTTCCTGTCAATCTCGCTGTAGGAAAAGACAGAGTGCAGATCGGTCTGAACCGCAGAGTCAGCCAGTTTTATCGGGCGCGAATGGTTCCCAATCCTGCAGGTCCTATGGCTGATCACACGTTTGTCCTGAGTTTGCAAAATAATGCAAAGGACCATTTGGCAGTTCTTTACAACTATCCGGCCCATCCTGTTGCTGTTCACTCTACCAGTACGGAACTGTCTGCCGATTATCCCGGCTATGCTACCTCGGCCTTGCACGAGAGGCTTGGTCAACAGACGATCGCAATGTTTGCACAGGCGTGTGGCGGTAATATTAATGTACAGCCTTTGCAAGGGGGTTTTGAAAAGGCAGAGCAAGCAGGACAATTGCTCGCTATTGCTGTCAATAAAGCAATCACAGAATCCGAAACAATCGAGGCCGATTGTATACATATTGCAAATAAGGAGATTTACCTTCCATTCCATGCGGTCAGCGATGAGACTGCTCATGCCATGCAGCTGCGGCTACAGGAATCCATGAAAACCTTAAAGGAGCGTGGAGGCAACAAGGCGCAGTTGAAGGAGCAAGAGGATTTAATCCACTGGACGCATAGATTGCATCGAAAGTCAAAGGATCCTGAACTCGGGCAGGGGATTCCCTTTCATATTCAGGCTTTTGCCCTGGGTAAAGAATTTGTGATTTTAGCCATGACACATGAAGTGTTTGTGGAATATCAGTTGGCCATAGAGCTGGCTTCTCCATTCAAATATACCATGGTGCTGGCCTATAGTAACGGATGTGCCAGTTATGTGCCCACGGCAGAAGCATTCTTTTTTGGCGGATATGAAGTCTTTGGTGCTCAGCAACGTTATACCATGCCCTATCTCAAACCCGATTCAGAAGACAAAATCAAAGATGCGTGTGATGAGCTATTGAACACATTATTTGAAAAGATTGAATTATCAAATCAGGGTGGCTGAAAACATTGGTTTATGGTGAGCTTGTAATGAGAGATAAACTGCAAGAGAGAGGCATCAGCAAGTGAGATGCTTTTGATTCTGGTTTTTGCAAAATTTACATCATTCCTTCCTTATCGAACCTTGTATGTCGGATGGTTTTAGTTGGTTTACCGTCCCGGTTGTGGTTGGTATTCCCATTGATGGTCTACCAGGGCAGTGGAAAATTTAGCAGATGGAACAAATAATGACGGGAAAAAACGGCTCGAGTTTACATTGAAATGCAATGCACCTGTAATGGAATCGAGACGACCTTCTTCATTAAAGGCTGCAACATCTATGCGATATCGGCCCAGGGGAAGCGGAAGACGGGGGATATGGCAATTCACTCTGCCACTGCCTTGCTTGATTTTGTACTTTTGACCACTCGATTCCACAGAAAAGTGGGTGACCGGAATGCCGTACTGGTTGTAGAGGGTGGCTAGAAATGTGATTTGTGACAGGGATTCTCTGGCGGTGAACTCGAACGACAGGGTCAGGGGATCACCTGATATCGGCTGGGGTATGGTCGTACCTGTTCTATCCTGCAGGAACACCTTGGTAAACCGCAATCGACCATTTCCCAGACGTTCGGGGCACGTTTCCAAACCATCTCCTGTTTCCGACGAATCGAGTGAAGAGAGATACCAGTCGATCATCTCATCGGTTTGGCCTTTTGCCACCAATTGACCATTTCTCAAGACAATGGCTTTTGAGCAGAGTTGTCGAATGGCGGCCATATTGTGGCTGACAAAAATGACGGTCCGTCCTTGTTTGGAAACACTGCTCATTTTACCGAGACATTTGGCCTGAAAGGCTGCATCTCCGACAGCGAGGACTTCATCTACAATGAGGATTTCTGGCTCGAGATGAGCAGCCACTCCAAACGCCAGCCGTACTTTCATTCCTGAAGAATAGCGTTTTACAGGAGTGTCGATAAACGGCTCGACTTGTGCAAAAGAAACGATTTCATCAAACTTTTTATCGACTTGATGCTTTTTCATCCCCAAAAGGACACCATTGAGATAAATATTTTCACGTCCGGTCAGATCCCGATGAAATCCGGTTCCGACCTCGAGCAAACTCGAAATTCTGCCATCGATTTCTATGCGTCCTCTTGTTGGACGGGTAATACGGGAAAGAATCTTTAACAACGTGCTTTTGCCTGCGCCGTTGCGTCCGATAATCCCCAGGATATCTCCTTCCTGAACTTGCAGGCTGACATTTTTCAGAGCCCAGATCGTATTTTCTGAAACTTGATCCACTGGCCATTGGTTCAGTTGACGTAAATTTTTAAAATTTTGCCAGGGTGTAATCGCCCACGTTTTCAATGTCTCGAAAACGGTTTCATTTTGGCGTTCACGTTTGCCAATATGGTATAATTTACCGAGATTATCTATGGTGATGACCGCCGACATGTTATCCATCCATATGTATAAATTATGCAATATCTGTAAATATCATTTCATGTTTTCTGAAATAAATCCATCCGGTGACCAGAATAATCAAGCCACCTATCAATCCACTTGTCATGAGATCCCAGGGAAAAGGAGTTGTATTGAGCAAGCCTGAACGAAATCCCTCGATTACACCCACCATAGGATACAGGCCATAAACCCATCGCAATGAATCCGGTACCAGAGAGACGGGCCATACAACAGGGGCTGCATACATTAATATTTGCGATAGAAAGGGCACGGCATGCTTGACATCCCGATATTGTACGGCAAGGGCTGACAGCCATAAAGAGAATCCTGCAGTGGAAACGATCATCAAAAACATGACCAGCGGCAATGCTGTGCACGTTTTTCCGGGCACAATGCTATAAAAAAACATCATCGCTATTAATATACCTAAAGAGATTGCCATATCAATCAGCGGTGTAACAACCGATGTGAGCGGAAGCAAAATACGCGGAAAATAGATTTTTGTAAAGATATCGGCCTTGCCCAATAAACTGTTTGTTGCGCCGTTGATAGTGGTAGAGAAATACGTCCAGGGTAAAAGTGCTGCAAAAGAGAATATCGGGTAGGGTATACCATCACTTGGCATCCTGGCCAGTTTACCAAATACGATGCTGAATACGACCATAGAAAAGAAAGGGCGTATGATGGCCCATGAAAATCCCAATATTGTTTGTTTGTAAAGAATTTTGATGTCGCGCCATATGAAAAAGTAAAAAAGATCACTGTATTGTTGCCACTCTGACCACGAGATGAGTGGATCCCGTTTTTTTGCATCGATAATGGTTTGCATCGCTATCATCGCCCCAATTCTGCGTAGCAGAGCTACAGCAAGCTTTCAATGGCCGTCAAGTACCGCAATTGTTTGAAATGTGTTTAAGATACTCTATTTTTCTTTGGTCACCAGAATTGATCATACGTTATAAAAAAGTGCGCCCGGTGTCCCAAGATTTTGACAGCTCTCGTTTTTGTTTTGCTTTAAATGCTATATAATCAAGATACATCCAGAAGAATATGGCCTGTTACGATACGAATTGCAAGTGCTGTGCCAAATATTCGTCGATAGATCATGTTGTCTTTTTGGTATAATTTTTGATGATATTCATATGACGGGACGAAACTGGACTTTTTTTTATAAAATTGTGCCTTTTGAGGAGCAGTTGTCCATTTGTTGTCACAGATAAATTTTGGCAAATGAGTGAAAAAACAACCTGGTGGTAAGGAAACTATATTGCAAAATAGACCGAGCGCGGTGATAAACAACTCTGAGGGACCGTCATCCAGTCATATAGTGATGAAATTACTTGTCGATCATGGTGTCTATCAAAATGTTGGGGATGTGTCCATGTTGGAAGCAGTGGTCGCCAGATGTCAGCAGAAACACCCTTTGGCTCATTTGTATGTAGTTCAAGGGGATTTTCAGAGCTCTGTTTGGCAATCAGATCGCATTGTGCCACAGGCTCCCTATCAAGTGCGACCCTGGTTTAAAAAGATCATTTGGTTTTTCATGAAAAAACAAAATTATGTACTAGATAAATTTCTTACTGCTATATTTACGAATATATATTGTCGAACGGTCGGATCGACTATTATCTATGTTGAAAATAAAAAATATCGGATAAATGAGTTTTGTGACCGATTTGACGGCTATCTCATTACAGGGGGAGGGAATCTCAATGATATATTTTACAAAAATCTTTTTGAAAAGCTTGTTCTGATAAAGGGTTTTTTACAGCAGAACAAACCGGTTATTCTTACTGGACAACAACTGGGACCTATCAAATCACTGTTTTTTAGAAATGCAGCGATGAGAATGTTTAGAAATGTCAGTTTTATAGGCCTGCGAGATCCAGGCAATTCAGCTGAATTTTGTATGCATGCAGGAATACCTCGTGACCGGTTTCGAGTCATGGGGGACGATTCCTTGAATTTATTGCCTGCCAAGCCATCAATAGTGCGAGACTGTCTGCAGCGGAATGGTTTGGTCGCAGGAAAATTTATTGCTGTAAATTTAAGGATTGTATGGTATGCGATCACTATGCGAAAATTGTTGCCGAACCTAATTTGTGTCTTTAAAGAGCTCTCTGATACACTTTGTATGCCATTAGTCTTTGTGCCGATTTCATGGGCAGAGCATGACAGTGATTATAAAGCAGCAAAATTGCTGAAAAGTGAGTTAGATTCTATACAAATTTTGCATCTTTTGCAGCCATTTCCTGCTCTTGTAAAAGCAGTACTCGGTCATGCTTTTGGTTCGATTGGCACGTCGTTCCATTTTTGCACTTTTTCACTTTGCCAGGGCGTGCCTGCTTTTTGTGTTTATCAGAGTGAATATTATGCTCAAAAAGCAAAATCTCTGGAACTATTTTGGCAGGAAACTGGCTTGTCCTGTGATATACAAAATCTTACAACAGCAAGCGCAGGACATATCATGAAGTACTGGTCAGATACATTGGTTCGAGATCGCTTATCTAAAAAGAGTGAAAATGCAACATTTGTATGGCAACAGGTGTTTGATGCCCAAATGCAAAAGCTATTCGGTATGGATGACACTTTTCTTGGTGATGGATTTCGGCCACAAATACCTGACTGGAAAGAAATTGAATTTTGAAATACAAATTATTTTGCAGGATTTGAATGCTCTATTAACCCGGTATCTTTTCCGAACTTTGAACAAAGCGATCAATTATTGATTTTATGGGACGATCTAATACCAAAAGCATTAAAAGGGGTGTCAGCATTATTATTCCCTGCTATAATAGTAGTAGGATTATCGCCAAGACATTGTCCTATTTGCAAAAACAAAATGTTTCGTCTGACATACCATGGGAAATTGTCATTGTCGATAATGGTTCAACAGATAGAACCGCCGATTGTGCACGTGCTGCATGGCCGTTATTTTCCAAAGTCCCGTTTAAGGTGGTTTCCGAAACAACACCTGGACTCAGCCATGCCCGCTCGAAAGGATTTGATACTGCTGAATATGATTTTATTAGTTTTATTGATGATGACAATTTTGTTTTTCCAGATTGGGTACAAATTGCGTATGAAACCATGATAAACAATGAATCGATTGGGGCATGTGGCGGGTATTCCGTACCTATGTTTGAAATCGCACCCCCGGCATGGTTTGACAAATCACTGTGGACCGCCTTTACCATTGGTCCGCCAAATTGCGAACAAGGAGATGTTACAACGACCAGGGGGCATTTGTGGGGGGCTGGGTCGATTATTCGAAAATCTGCATGGCAGATTCTGGTTCAACTCGGATTCCGTTACCAACTTGTTGGTCGGTGTGGAACACGATTAACAAGTGGAGAAGATATCGAACTTTTTTATGCATTGAGAATGGCTGGATGGAGGTTATGGCAAGAACCCAGACTAAAATTTTATCACTATATGAATAGGGAGAGAATTGACTGGCAGTATCTGCTACGCGTACATAATGGATTTGGAGCTTCTGCGCCGGTACTTTATATGTACAGACATTTTCTCGAGAGCACCAGCTCTATTCCCATAGATAGCTGGAGAACAATGTTTATAAAAACGTTAAAGAAATATCTCTCTCTGTATATTGTGCTCCATAAGACTCTCTTGACTGATTACGATTGTAAACCATTGTTGTTACGTCTTGCTACCGAAAAAGGCAAATTAACGCAACTATGGTTTTTACGACAAGAGTTTTATGATATTTTTCGATATGTAAAACAGTTGCATCATCGGTTAGAGGCATACAAGACCGTAAGATCACTGCAATCCGAATTACCATTGCCGGATAAACAATGCTTTAATACTTGACACATAATATGCTGTCTGCTGGATTTGTGATTTCTCATTTGAAGGGAGAATGAATGTACTCAGGTCCCCGTACAATTGCTTTTGAGGAGCCAAACACGAATTATTCGTGCCATCTAAACGAGACAAATTTGTTTAGCACGGCTGAATCTGAAAAGTCTGAACAATATCAAGGTGATCATTGGTATCATCTTGCAAATATGTGGCAGTTTGTGGGGCCACCTCTTCGTCCAACATCTGAAGATACTCTTGTACGAGAGCAATTTGTCCATACCTGGTGCCAAAAGACCGGCCAACACCATCCCCAATGTCTCTTGCTGGGTGTAACGCCTGAAATTGTAAAGATGCGATGGCCTCCTCATAGTCAGATCTTGGCATTGGATCGCAATGATGAAATGATCAAGCATGTATATCCCGGTCACTCTGAACAAGGTTTCCAGGTATTACAGGGAGATTGGACTCGATTGCCGGTTCTGGATCGTCAATTCGATCTTATCCTTGGGGATGGGTGCTATGTTATGTTTGATTATCATCGTGGTTTTTCTCTTCTTTCTGAATCGATTGAAAAGGCCTTAAAACCGAATGGCCAATTTATCATACGGTTTTTTATCCGACCGGAAATAATAGAGACGTCAGATCAGGTGTTTTCCGACTTGCTCAAAGGAAAGATATGTAATTTTCACTTGTTCAAGTGGAGATTGGCTATGGCAATGCACAATGATGTCGAAACAGGTGTCTCACTGAGTAAGGTCTGGAGAATATGGGAGAAAATGAGTATAGATTCACGGTTTTTGGCCGATACCATGCAGTGGTCCATAGAAAGCATTCATACCATACAAGCTTATCGCAGATCGAACAGGAGATATACGTTTCCAACAAAAAAGGAATTGTATGCAGCCCTGACTCCATATTTCAGGATATCCCAATATTATCTTCCTTCATACGAGTGCGGCGATCGATTTCCAACTCTTGTCCTTGATCGAAAGTAAAAATCTGATGCAAGTTTTGACAATTAAAAAATCCGCGGATTGCAAAGAAAAAGCGAACAAAAAGTTCGCAGCCGAATTGGAATATGGAGGCAAGTCTTTTCACGTTTATTTTGAGATTAATAGCTCGGAAGCAATCTGGCGGGCTGAAGCCTTCATTACAGCCGCACTTTTTCCTGCTATGCATTTGGGCATGGACATTCATTGTCCTTTTCCGATATCAAAAACATATTTAAAAAACCTTTGTACGATTCAAGATATTTTACTGTCTTGGTTTCCTGATTTACGGCCGGTGAAGATTCTCCCAGAAAAAACGATCACATCTCCATTAAATGGTACTGAAAAGCAGGCTCTCTTTTTTAGTGGAGGTCTGGATTCAAGCTATTCATTGCTCAAGCATCTAAACGAATTGGATGCACTGATTTTTGTCAATGGGTTTGACATTTCCTTGAACGATGTTGGATTGTATCGAAATGTTAGGGAACGGTTATATAGAGTTGCAAGAGCAAAACACAAAAAACTTGTCATCGTTCATACCAATTTGCGAGAGTTTCTCGAGTGTGAGATGTCCCTATCATGGCCAGATACGCATGGACTGGCCATGGCAAGCGTTGCGCATTTATTATCCTCTGAATATACCAAGATTTTGATTTCAGCAACGGCTTGTTATGCAGATCTCTACCCCTATGGATCACATCCCCTTCTCGATCCTCTATGGGGAACTGAAACATTGGAAATTGTTCATGATGGCTGTGAGGCTGATCGGGTGCAAAAAGCCAAATATGTTGCAAAAGATGAAATTGTCAGAAGCGTACTCAGGGTTTGCTGGGAAAATCGAAATGGGGCTTTTAACTGTTGTGAATGCGAAAAGTGTGTTCGGACGATGGTCCAATTAGAAATAGCCGGCGTACTCTTGAAATTCCCTTCTTTTAATAAACCGTTGAATATAGACAATCTCAATTGTAAATTTCCGGCGGTTGTGGCAAAAAAATTCCGCACTAGGTATTTGCCCGAACTCGAAACTTCGGGCCACAATCCAAGACTTTTAAAAAAATTGTATTCCCTTTTGTATCGAAAACCATTATATATTCGAATTTTGCATGGGTTTAGGAAAATCTTCAAGATATAGTCAGTTTTTTTTGTATCGACGTTTTTTATTCAGAGTTTTTCCTGCTCTTTTTCTATTCGTTCGATTTTGACCGCATCCGACGAAGGCGTGATGATTTGGCCTTTATGCTGTACATAGACTTTGGTGATTTCGCTTCCAAAGAAAAAGATCTGGGCGGAATAGAATACCCAAATCAATATAATAATCAACGATCCTACCGACCCGTAAGACGAAGCGAGATCGCTTTGTCCGATATAAAAACCGATAGCGGTTTTACCAATGACAAAAAGTGTCGCCGTAACAAATCCCCCGAACCAGACATTTTTCCATTGCAAGTCAGCATGGGGCAGAATCTTGAACAGTGCGGCAAACAATAGTGTAATGATCAGGAGGGACACAACAAAATCCATACCTGCGATCAGGGTGGACGAAAAGGGCAAATAGTCGTCCACTCTGCCCCAAAAAGCGGACAAGAGCGCACTGATGATCAAGGAAACCAGGAGGATAAAGCCGATGGTCAGGACCATGCCAAATGAAATCGCCCTGGCTTTGGCAAAGGTTTTGATATTGCCCTCTTTTTGGTCAACATGCCAGATCTGATCCAGGGCCAGCTGTAAATATCTGAACACCGAAGAGGAGGTCCAGGCCAGGATCAGAAACCCGATGATCGTGCCTACAATGCCTCCCCCTTCTCTGCTTGCTGCGCTGATCATGGTTTGAATGGCTGAAGCACCCTCTTGTCCCAACAGGCTTTCGATTTGTTTAAAGATTTCGCCTCTCACGTCCTGAGGTTCATAAAAGAGTCCGGCTACAGAAATGGCGATGAGCAGCATCGGTGCAATGGAAAAGGTGGTAAAATAGGCCACAGCTGCAGCCCATGCCATGGCCTTGTCTTCGAGATATGAAAAATACACTTTTTTGATAAAATCAAACATAAATTGTCCAAATGATTCCCTAGGTCCTTTTTATATTGCTAACAATTTAGGGAAACCATTAATTGCGTCTTTGGGTTCAGATGTTTTGGAGAGACCGAGTTTTCTTGGGTTTTACGAAATTTTTTGATTTATTAGAGTTATTTGGAGGCATATCTCAGCGATGATGAGAAAACAAATATTAAAGAGGCAAAAGATGATTTGAACCGGTTTTGTCCACTTTAGTTTAAAAATAACCACGACAGTATGCTGTTCATTTTTGCAATTAGCATGATAATCTAATATGAGTTACTGGAGAGGAGAAAAAGATCAATGGTGTCAAACCATTCAAGACATGACCGCGATTCTGTGTCTGTGTCCGGAAAAGATTATTTTAAAGAGCTGGGCGTGAGAACGTTTATCAATGCTGCCGGAACCTATACGAGACTGACAGGATCGCTTTTACTACCAGAAGTCATGCATGCCATGATGCATGCCTCACATGACTATGTGGATCTTGATGAATTGCAGAGTCGGGTTGGCGAGCGTCTGGCAAATCTCCTCGGCTGTGAGGATACGGTGATCACCTCGGGTGCTGCTTCGGCTATAACCTTTGGCACTGCCGGTGTTTTAACCGGCATGGATAAAAACAAGGTCGTTCAACTCCCTGATTTGACAGGCATGAAAAATGAGGTTATCCTGCAAAAGAGTCACCGCATCGAATTCGACCATGCGATTCGAGCCTGTGGAGTCAGGCTCGTCGAGGTGGTGACCAGAAAAGAGCTCGAAAATGCCATCAATGAGAATACAGCTATGCTGTGGTTTCTGAACACCCAAAATTACCAAGGTGAGATACAGGATGTCGAGTTTGTGGAAATCGGGAAAAAATATGGCATTCCTACATTCAATGATGCCGCCGCTGATTTACCTCCGGTGGAAAATCTCTGGAAATATACCCAAATGGGATTTGATATGGTGGCCTTTTCCGGAGGCAAGGGATTGAGAGGCCCACAGAGTGCCGGATTACTCTTGGGCAAAAAAAAGTATATTCAGGCAGCCAGGCTCTCCATGCCGCCGCATGAAAATACAATAGGCAGGGGCATGAAAGTCAACAAGGAAGAAATTATAGGCATGATGGTCGCCGTAGAACATTATCTGCAAAGAGATCACCAAAAAGAGTGGCAATATTGGGAACAACAGGTAAACCTGATCGGTGATGCTGCCAAATCCGTAGAGACTGTGGAGACGGATATCATTGTCCCCAGAATTGCCAACCACGTACCGACATTGAGGATTTGGTGGAACCGTGATAAAATTGACGCGAGCGCTGACGAAATCCGAAATCAACTGCGAACCGGTCATCCTTCCATAGAGACGGTTGGAACTCCCGACATGATCGAAATCACTACATGGATGATGTCTCCCGGACAGGAAAGGATCGTGGCCCGCAGGATAAACGAGATTCTGAAAGCATACTTGAGATGATGACCCGGGAGGCAGCATCGTCCGATTTGTTCTGCTTTTCCGCCAGAGCCGGCAGACGAATCCGAGATCGTTCAGTTGTTTGAAAAACGCTACCCTTCTGCGAGCATCTAGTGTATACATTTTATAAACTCATAGAGGCCATGAAAATGGTCGATATGATCGGGCGCGGTATTTCCGGCATAACCGAGAATTTGAAAGTGGCCTTTACAAACTTTGCTCAACTGCTGCATGCCCAAAGGGCCCCAGTTCAAAACCGCCTTGCGTTCCAGTCCCAGCTGTTCGATCAGATAATCCGCACATTCTGTCGTGCTCGCATAGGTGCCTGGGAAAATTTCGGAATGCGTAAATACAAAGCTCTTTTCATTGGCTACTGCCTGCCGTGCGAATCGCACAAAGGGATCGAGTTTTTCGGTATTCAGCTGTCCATCCTGAGCCAGTGGCTGTCCTGCCGGAATATAGCCGGTATGCAATCCATCCAGGAGCAAGATCGCACGGATCTGCTCTGCATTTTTCGGTTGTTGCAAGAGCGCCCGCACCGCTCCATAGCCGGCACTAAATGCGCTGACATTCAGGGATTCGAGTTGGCATTCTGTTTGACCATTTTTCGTCAGAAAGTTCTTGACCCGCTTTAGGATCTTGCCAAACAAATCTTTGTCTTGAAAAGGCGTTTCGTACCTGGAAGACCCTGCTCCAAGATTGATGGTAACCAATACCTCGGGACGAGCCGAGGTGTGCATTGCATACACAGGCACATAGTCTGTGCCATGGAAATGAATCCACAACGAATACGAGCTGGCATTTCGACACTGACTATCCACGAATATAGTGACGCTCTTTTCTGCGAGTCCTTGAATCTGCAGGGGGGTTGTTTGGGGCTGATCTGCGCATATCCGTTCGTGTTTGCGTGTGGTGTCTGTCATTGGAGACGGGCATTGTGGCTGCATTTGGGCGATGCCAAATCCCCATATGATAAAAAGCAAATAAAATGATTTGTTCATCTGGCTGCCTGTCTGTTTGTTCTGTCTCGGGTCAATATACAAAATTATCTGTTCAGGAAAAACGATTTATCTGGCAGCTGGTAAAACGGTAACCTTTTTGTACAGGGTACGTCATACTATAGTGGGATGAAAGCCTATATTTTGATCTAACCAAACATTCAAAAGGGGGAATCATGTCCTCAAGATCGATTTCTTTGGTTATCATCATCCTGATGGTACTCCATGGCTTGCTCCATACGGCACCAGCTGATGTGATGGCGCCTGAAGATTCACTGGAAATCATTTCCGTTGCCAACGCCGGATTTTATCTCAGGATAGGGGACCAGGCGCTGGTCATCGACGCCCTGTTTGATAATGAATCTCCAAAACGGCCGGGCATCTTGCCCCCTCCGCCGAGCGAGTATGAAAATCCTTCTCTCGAGACTTTGGATGCCCTTTATTCGGGACAAAAACCATTCAAGCCTATTTCATTGGCGCTGGTCACTCATGTGGATGTGGATCATTTTACAGCTCCAGAGGTGATTAAATTTCTGAGTCAAAATACCATAGCAAAACTCTGTTGTCCGCGTCAGGTGGCCGAAAAAATAGGGGGCAGGGGATTCGATCCGAGATCGCAGATCATCCAAATGGACCCCGGCCTTGGTAAAAGGGTTAGGCATGTGTCTGATTCTATGGTGATTACCGCTTATGGGATGAATCACTCTGGCAACCGCCTGCAAACATCGAATATCGCTTATCTGATTGAATGGCATGGCTTGCGGATTCTGCATCTGGGCGATGCCGGCGGAGAAAAGGTGAATTTTTCTCGCTTTGGGGATCAATGGCCCAAAGTCCTGGATATCGTCTTTGTGCCCTATTGGTATTTCAACTCTTTGGAAAAGCTGCAAATCATCAGGCACTATCTGAGTGCCAAAATTCTCATCCCTGTGCATATGCGGAAAAATGAACGCACACTTTTACAAAAGAGGCATATCGATCTGGAATCCTCTAGACTCTACGTGTTTCCATCTCAGGGTGACAAGAGATTATTGGATATTCATACAGTCCGATAATTTTTCTTGCATGATAACTCTATATTTCATATCGTGAAAAATAAGTTAGCCACCCGCAATTTTGCGTACAAGAGGATGTATAAATTTTCACACCTGCAATTTAGCCTTTCTGTCCATCGATCCTGATGGCATGTAGGAGCGAGGAGGGACGAAATGGAATCTATTCAAAGTTCACTCAAAGTGGAATTTGTCAATTCTCATGAAAAACGTCTCGTATCTCTGCAATCTCTTATCGATCATATCATCCATTTTTTGGAACATTTTGGCGAACCGCACTTGTTGGGGAGATCGTTTTGTAAGGTGATCGGAACAGATGGCGGTCAGATCCGTTTCAACAGGCTTTTGGCTGCGGCCGGATATGAGAACGATCCACACGGTTTTTTCAAGCACGTGATTGACAAAATAGAAAAGACCAACAGTTATCATGTTCAGAACTTTCATATAGGGGAAATTACGCTTCCATACCTGTTTGTACATTCAATCCTGGAAATCGTCCTGCCCGGGAACACATTTATCCCGATTAAGAATGTTCAACAGTTGGAAAAAGTCACCAATATATCGGTTCCCGGGCACGAGCGCCAGGACATGCAGCGGGTTCTCGAGCATTTTCCGGTACGGCTCTCTATGCATACGATTCGACAGATGCGACTTTCCAAGGCGATAGCTTATCAATACCTGCCCTTTGTCGATGAGCTGAATGAAGAAGGATTTGTTCACACGTGGGTGGGGCAGTTTCACAGGGGCATTGTGGAACAAATGTACCGCAACCGTATCATCTTTGTGCTGAATATGGCGTGTCCGGTCTATTGCCGGTTTTGTTTCAGAAAGCACAAAGAGTGTCGCAATCAAAAAGCCCCCAAACAGGAACATGTCAAAAACGCAATCCTCTATGTAAAAAATTCGCCGGATATCAAAGAGATCGTCCTGACGGGCGGGGATCCGTTTATGAATCGTGCAACCTTGACATATGCTATCGATGGTCTGAAGGAAATCCCTCAGGTTCAAACGCTTCGCATCGCCACCCGCTCCATTTCATACTATCCGCATCTTTTTTACATGAATAACTCATTCTGGCTCAATTATCTCAAGCGAAAATATCTCGAACTGGAGGAGAAAGGCAAGAGAATCGAAGTGGCAACTCATTTTATACATCCGGATGAAGTGTCCATTGACGCTCTTGATATTATCAGTGAATTAACCCAGAGTGGGATTACCGTATATATTCAAACGCCTTTATTGAACGAGTGTAATGATCAGGGCGATGAGTTGAAACACCTTTATCAAATGCTGCGCGGAGCCGGAGCAGAAATGCACTATATTTATATTCCCTGCAGTCCGATCAAAGGCAACCGCAGATTCGTCGCCCCGATTTCCCGGGGTATGGCGGTTGCGCGCTATTTGCGGGCCCACCTGTCGGACCGGGCCATGCCGCGCATCTGTACGGCCACGAAAATCGGCAAGATAGACTGGAATTTATCCGGGTGGGCAGTTGAACAGGATCAGGAGGATAAACGATATATTTGGCTCAGAACCCCTTATACCCATGATTATTTTAGTTCATTCGCACCCATACTTCAATTGGAAAATTTTGCCCGCCTCAATTCAGAGGGTACACTGGATGTCAGGTATATGGCTGACATTGGGGATCCGGCTCTTTTTTGGGGAGCGAGGCAGCCCAAATCTGTGGATTCCCTTTATCCACAGGATCAAGAATTCTACACTGACGATTATAATCAAAGAGGGGAGATGCTCCCGGAATTGCAGAGACGTTGTCTCAAAGATCAGCGATTCTTGACTTCTTTGGTAAAGACAGGATTGAAAGGCCTGGCACGTACGCACAAAACTCGTGTAGAAATCGATCTGGAGGCAGCCGATGAAGAGCAAGAAAGACATCTCCGGTATATCAAAGAGAATGAGGCAATAACCGATGTGGTGGTCACCGGTCAGGAAGATATCATGGGGATGATGTATCGATTAAAAAAAATCATCAAACAATTGGCGGACATTGACCACATCACTGCGATTCGATGCAAGAGTTACCGGTTCAATTATTCGCCCGGGATCTATACTCAGACGGTTATCAATGAATTGGCTCGGTTGAACCACATTAATATGGTCAATCCCAAACGATTAGAGATCGAAACCCAGTTTCTGCATGCCAGCGAGTTTACATCACTGCACAAAAATTTGGCGGCACAGTTGCGCAGAAAGGGGATTACCGTTTATAACAATACACCCTTGTTAGCCTTTATCAATGACACTGCAAAAGACGTATTGGAGCTTGCCTGGCAGTGCCGTTTGTGCGGTATCGAGTTTCATCACTTGTATCTCGCGGGTTTGCCAATACAGTATCCGGAGAGCCATGACATTCCGGTGGATATTTCCATTTTGATCGATATCGCCACCAGGCTTCGTCGGTATGAGAGCGGCCGTACGATTCCCCGATTCATGATAAGCACTGCTTTGGGTGAGGTCGAATTCGGACTCTCTTCAAAAGTCATCGACAGTGATGAAAAGGGACGGGTTTTGCTGAAATTGCTGCCCTATGACCAGGCCTATTTTAAGAGTCTGGATCCCGATTTTGCCTGGCCTGAAAATGTTCGAATTGATTCGGACGGTTATCCGATCATTCCGATCCCCGGTCTAAAGCGAACCCCGGAATTTTTCTTTTCCTAGAGTGCCTGTTCGCATGATCGTTCCAGTGTGCAAAGCCCGGGTGCAGGCTCTGTACAAACGATTCTGGCGGAATTATGGTCCGGTCCCTGGTGCATGGGAAAGCATGTGTAAACAAGACAGGGAGTCACCTTGCGGTGTCTCCCTGTCCGTATGGAGCCTTGTTCGGCGATGTCAGATGTCACCTAAAGAAGCATAACCAAGGTCGTCTGGTTCAGGGTTGTGATAGCTCCCAAAAAGGTCTTGTCATACCGAATGGGTTTTGAACGATTTTTATAATATTTTACAACTATTATGCCATAATGAATTCCCAAAAATCGACCACGAAAAGTTGTTGTTATTATGTCGTTTATCTAGTAATTCGCAGTGATCAGTATTTTCTCTGGATTACATAATGGTCATTCTGGCTACAACCTTGTAATTTGAAGCGTAAACAAATAAAGACAAACGCCTGCATTCGGCAGGCGTTTGTCTTTGATAGTGTATGGCCAATAATTTGAATCTTATTTCAACAAGATAATCTTTCTCGTTGCCGTAAATTCTCCTGCTCTCATATGAACCAGGTATATCCCCGTTGGCACGAGATTGCCTGCATTATTTCTGCCATTCCAGCGTACACGATGCTGACCGGCTTGCATGTGGTCATTCAAAAGATCGCAAACCCGTTCTCCGATCAGATCATAAATGACAAGCTCTACCTCACATTCGTTTGGCAGGTCAAAACTCAGTTCTGTCGAGGGATTGAACGGATTTGGATAATTTTGATAGAGCGCGTATCTCGAAGGTGTTTTTGCCGATCCTTGTTTGACGTCTGTGACAACCAGGGTTATATAGTAATCTTCGACCTCTCCATCGATCGCAATGCCCACAAAATCGAGTCCGGGTACGGTACTGAACCGAAAGCGACTGAAAATCTCAGAGGTCACAAATTCCTCTGGCACCGGTATTCCCAGAGTCGATTGCCCCTTTTGCAGCGGTTCGTCAACAAAGATATGCTCACCCGGGTCGGTCCAGTTGCCATTGTTGTTGAAATCCATCCAGGCATTGAGAAATCCATCGCAAGAGGCAGTAATCATTGCTTCGGGCGGTTGACCCGGGACTGCAGGCGGGATAAATATGACCCCATCATCGTCGTTCAAGCCATGATGATCATCGCCGGTACAGGTATGATCAGGCTGACCGTCTGTTTCAGGATCGATCGCTGAGCCCAGATGAACACGGGGATTATAGATATGTAATGCGCCATTATGTTCTAACAATGTCGGATAGCGCTCCATCGGCGCATCGCCGTAATCAAATTCCAGCATATATTCATCGGTACCGAGGACAAATGCCAGATCCCATCCCTCGACAATGGGTTCGGTCTCGAGGGTGACGTCGCCGGGCTGTGGAAATTCCGGTCATATACATACACGGCATCGTCCAGATAAAAGTGGTACCATTATCGTTATCGCCTGTGACGAATATATCTGTCAGGTTCCATCCCGCAGGTACAGATTCGCCGACGTGATAGGTGCCTGCAGGAGCATTGGTAATGATCGATGTATTGCCAAGCGGATCGCGATAGGGTGCAGCACCACCATGAATTCCAAATACGACCGTAATCCAAAATGGTGTGTTATCTTTGGGATTGGCGTCTTTGACAATGGTTAGACTGCCATCTCCGGGATTCTGGATGTTGACCGCATAATCCTCCACTTCACCATCCGGTGCCAACCCATCGAAACCGAGGGAACGACTAGAACTGAGCCGGAACCGTGCATATGACTGTCCTATCTTAGCCTTTGCCGGCACTATGATATTAAAGCTATTCAATCCCCCAATAACAGGTTGTGCAGCGATGATATGCTCTCCGGCGTCAGCCCAGCTGCCGTTGCCATTGAAATCAAGCCAGGCATTGACCGCACCGGAAGCCGAAGCGATCACAGTTATCGGAACCGTCTGACCCGCGATGAGAATGGGTGGCAAGTGCACGCCATCTTCATCGCCAGAAGGAAAGGGGGCGCCGGGATACAAGAGTCCCTGATCATCCCCAGCAGCCATTGAAGATGGCTGACCATCGGGTTCTGCGTCGATCGTACTGCCCAGGAAAAGATTTGGCGAAAGAATATGACGCGCACCGTTATTCGTTAAAAGAGTGGGATAGGCAGGATCGGGTGCATCGCCAAAGTCGAGTTCCTTCTGCTCATCTTGCCGGTAGAATCCGGCATCCCGCGTCGAATCGACGGTATTGGCGACCAGGGTAAAGACAGACGTCTTGCCTGAAATAAAGTCGGCATCGCTGTCGATCGTATCATCCAATCCCTGATTGGAGGGAGAAAACAAATAGCCTGCCGGCTTTTCAAAGTGGAGAGTATAATCGCCCGGATTCAGGCCGGTGAACCAATAGACCCCATTGGATAGTGTCGTTGCCGAGGCAATGAGGGTTCCGCTAATGTTATACAGATCCACTTTAACATTGGGCAAACCCGCTTCGCCCGGGTCCTGCACACCATTTTGGTTTACATCGTGCCAGACACGATCACCCACGGCAGCCAGATCTTTACCCTCCTTGATCACCACTTTATGATCCTCTACTTCTCCTTCCGGCTGTCCATCGGGTGGAATCGGACCGGCATCGATTATATGAAAGCGGGTAAAGGTAGGTCCCGGTGATGCTGTGTTCGGTACGACAAAGGTTTTGGTATTGATTATGCCTGCAGTCCAGGATTCAGAGTAAAAAATGTATTCAGAAAATTCCCATTGACCATTGCTGTTGAAATCGACCACCCCTCTAACGAGAAAATCAGGTATGCTTACGTTTGTAAGGTCTACCTGCACCATAGCAGGCTGTCCCTGAATCAGCGGGGTTGTAAAAACGATCCCGTCTTCATCATCCAGGTTATTATTGTCGTCTCCGAGAGCATTAGGATCAGCCTGATATGTGGGTTCGCTGTCCACTATTTTTCCCAGGATAGCAGAGGGATCTATAGCCAGCCCGAAATGGGTAGGCCCGGGATCATAAGAGGCGGGGGCGTCACCATAATCCAGTTCATTTTCCTGTTCTTTGCGATTGGTAAAGGCAATCCAAATACGTTCATTGCCATCCAGTTGCACATACGCGTTTGCCGACGAAAGATCAAAGGATGAATTTGACGTGGGATCATGGATCTCGATTTTACCCAGTGTCCAGCCTACCCAGTTTTTTCTCTTGCCAAAGCGTGAAGAATTGGATATTATTCAGTCACCCCCAGGACTCTATTCGAACCTTCCGAATGATCAGATCCCCGGCGAGCAAAGGTCCGAATTTGTAACGCGGAGAAATGATGAGTTTAAAATTATCCATAGTCATCCCTGCATACAATGAGGAAACGAGAATTCCGCGTTTGCTTGACAAGGTAAAGAACGTTCAACTGATCGATCAGATACAAAAAGAGATCATCATCGTGAATGATGGTTCGCATGACGGTACTGCCGAGGTGGTTCAAAGGTATATAGCAGAAAACAGCGAACTGGAAATAAAATATTTTGAACACGATAAAAACAGAGGCAAGGGTGCGGCTCTGCATACTGCCATACCTCAGGCCACGGGTGATTTTCTCGTCATCCAGGATGCGGATCTTGAATACGACCCGAATGAATACAATGAGTTATTAAAACCGATTCTGATGGGAGAGGCTGATATAGTCTATGGCTCGAGATTTTCCGGAAACAAACCGCAGCGGGTGCTCTTTTTTTGGCATACCGTGGGAAACAAGGTTCTCACCTGGTTTTCGAATATTTTCAACAATCTCGACCTCGATGATATCGAAACCTGCTATAAATGCTTCAAAACCGATGTGATTCAAAATTTAAAGCTCAAGGAAAAAGGATTCGGATTTGAACCCGAAGTGACAGCAAAAATCGCAAAAATCAAAAACATCCGGATCTTTCAAGTCGGCATTTCCTATTATGGCAGGACCTATGAGGAAGGTAAGAAAATCACCTGGAAAGATGGGTTGCGTTCTTTTTATTGTATTGTCAGGTATGGGGTGTTTGATTGATGGTAAAAATGAATCCACAAAGGGCCACCAAGGGCACAAAGGGAACCGCGAATGGATACGAATGAACTCAAATAAAAACAATAAAATGAAATAGGAGAAAAATGAAAAGCCTGGAGTAATGCGCCAGGAAAATCGATGATAGAACAATTGGCTATATTACAATCACTGGTTGCCGAAAAACGTAACCTGCATGAAATAACGATGTCAGAGAACGATAACAAAAATCGATTCAAACCTGTCAGGTATTTATTTTAAAAAAACCTGTCAACTATCTTGAATTATAGCACGGATCAGTCATTCGTGTCTATTTGTGTTCATTCGCGGTTGAAACTAACAGCGAATGAACCATTTATTGAAAGATGGATCTGCGCAGGGCCCGGATATTGTTTTTGGCTTGTTCGTTATCCGGATCGATATCCAGTACGGCTTGCCAGGCATTCATGGCTTTGTCTTTATGGCCGAGATAATAATGGGCCAGTCCGAGGTTAATCAGGGCATTGATGTTTTGTGGTTCCAGTTGTACCGCTTTTTCCAGATGCTGCAGCCCTGTTTGATATTCTTTTGCAACCAGATAGAGCGCACCTATATTACGATGTCCGCCGGCATCGTTCGGAGAACGTTCGATAACGTTCTGGAATGCATCCATGGCTTTTTCGTATTGCTGCGTTCGCATAAGGGCAATGCCCAGATTATAATAGGCATTGACATAAGAAGAGTCAGCATCGATCGCGCGCCGGGCCCAGGTGATGGCTTGTTCATAGTTTTCATTGTTGATATGCGCTAATGACAGGTTGTAATAGTCATTGGCAGGATTGGATTGCCTGACAAAACTATGTGCCGATACGGTTCCCACCACAAAAAGCAGAATCAATAAGCCAGGCCAAACATACCGGCGCTTTTCTCTTTGATGGATAATATTCCAGACAGCCACCATACCACTCGCCGCCATGAGAATCAGAAAAGGCATGAGGGGGATCCGGTATCTTCCTGAAACGAAAAACATTATGATGCTGAGACAGCCCAATCCGATAATGCTGTATAAAAGCCAGTACTTTTTCACATGCGGCAGATTCAGGAGCAGACCCACAATGGCAAACGGCATGATAAATATCAGATTAAAAAAGGGGATTCGCAGATACCAGGAAAAGCGCGAGTAAAAATGATAATCAAAGTTCAGAGGGATTTCAAAACTCGACCAGAACAATAAAAATTTCTTTCCCATCAATCCAAACCACTGGAATGGATGGTGAATAATAAACATAAAGGCCTCCCTGGTCCAGAATTCCGATACCTGGCCGGGGGAGAGCGATGTTCCTGATTTTTCCTCTGCAATCCGTTTTGATTCTTCCAGATTGATAGAGCTGACGCTGGCCTCGAATCCTTCCGGAGCGAGCCACGTCCCGTCGGCATTCTCATGGTTTCCGATATAGAAATTGATACCCCCATGGGTGGTAAGCGGTGATGGGTCTCTTTCAGACAAGTAATTATGGACACTGGTCAGAGCCATGGGGATCAAAAGTCCCAGAAGGGTGATTCCGGTATATTTTATATTCAAGGATGTAAGTGGTTTTTTTAAAATAAAGTAGGCTGGTATGACCGGCGCCACCAGGATGAGGTTAGGGCGGCCGGTGACAGCCAAAGAAAACAAGAATCCGCTAGCAAAAGCGAACAGGATACCGGTTTTTGAATATTTTACATAAACGAGCAAGGTGATCGAGGCCGTTATCAAAAACGTAACCAGCGAGGTTCCCAAAAACTGGCTTTCAAAAAACAAAAAAGGTGCATAGGTTGCCGCAACTATAGCGGCGATGAACCCTGTGGTTCTGTTCATCGTCTTTTCGCCCAGTTTGAAAACGCACAAGGCCGTCCCGATACCCAGGAGGGATTGGATGATTCTTAAGGCCAACAAAGAATCATTGAACAGTGTCTGGACGAGGGCTAAAAAATAGGGATAGAGGGGGGCGATATAAAAGGCATGGTCCTGTATCAGACCATGGATCTGAATACGCTGAGCCAGGTGATTGAAAAGGGCCGAGTCATGGATAAACAGGTTGAACGCCGGGTTGTCCGAGAATTGGATGAGATAGATCAGACGTACTATCAGTGCCAATATAGCAATGGCGAGCAGAGCTGTTCCCTGACGGTTTGTTGTTCTCATTTTTCACCAGCGTTGGTTTTACTCTTGTTCTAAATATACCATTCTGATTAAAAAACCTCAATGAAAAACATTCTTTAGATTTTTACAAATTTTAATTATATTGATCATAAGCAACGTGCAAACAAGAGGTGTATATGCGATATCCTTTTATGGGTTTATTGCTATTGCTTTTTTCATGTTCACAAAATGAATCCACAGGTCTGGACATCAACGACATTCATGGGTTGTTGAATCCAATGTATGAGGCTCCATTGGAACTGGAAACTGAATTGTCGATTACACGCCGAGACAAATCCGGTACCCAGACATATCCGGGCCATCTCAAAATCGATCGTGCTGATACGTCCGAATTGGTGATTCCTGAAGCACAGCCTTTTATCCTACAGTACTCTGAAAATCATGCCAAAATCACCAAAGGCGATGACCGGGTTCTCGATCTCGATCTGACCAACAAGGCCCATAATATTTTGCTCTTTCGGGAAATCACGGTTGTCGAGCCCAACCCTTTTCGCTATCTTGAGCGATTTTATAGTTTTTATATTGATCCCGATACTCCCGATTCCACGCGGATCATTGCCAAACTGCAGGGAGCTGAGGAATCAAAGTGGGAAATTCACATTGTGATTCAAAAAGGGAGCGGCATGGTCAGAGAGCTTTACTTTTATTCTCCCCGCGGGGATATGGCCCGTCATGTCGTTTATGGCAGAGTCAAGCGACTGAACGGATATCCCTTTCCCACGCAAATAACCATAGATTTTGTTGACAGAAGCAATGTTGTTCAAGAAATTTACCACCTGGAAACATCTGCTCATTCTTCTCAGGCAGTCCGAGAAAAGGTCCAGGCTGTATATGTTGGATTCTAATCACGGATTTGCTGGTTTTGAATTCATGAAAAAGGGGTGGCAGATCCTTCAGCCACCCCTTTTTACGCGTTTAGGATGTCATTAAAACCCGAGGTTCAGAGAATAGACATGTACAGCATCGAACAGCGTATCTTTGGTGTCCTTGTACGCATAATCGATGCGGACCAACCCCATGGGTAGTTCGACCTTAACCCCTCCACCGACGACGAGTCCTTCAGAGGTGTAATTGTATTTATATCCGCCGCGCAGAAAGAACATGTCATTAAAGCCATATTCCAGTCCGGTATTGACGCGTTCATCCCAATCCCTGGGATGAATCCAGTCGACATACAAGCCCAGGGCTTGGCCGTCCTGTTGCATATTCAACAGATTGAATACATCGGCGCCCAGCCCAATCCGGAATGAGAGAGGCAGGTCGAACCGTTCCTGTTCGTAAATGACTTCACGTCCGAAATTGCGAATGGACATGGACAAGGTCAGGCTCCGGAAGCCAGTGTCATACATGGTGCCAAAATCAAAGGCCAGAGAAGTTTGAGTGGCATCGTGAAAGTCGCGTTGCCAGCTTCCGTCGGCTTTTTGATAGGCGATACCGGTTTGCACATCTCCGCCGAGGAGATCCTGGTAGGCCAGTTTGACCTGCCCTCCGATGGCAAACTGGGCAGAGATTTCGCGGCCATATCCGAAACCGATGACATATTCTGACGGTTCAAAGGTGCCGACATCGCGGTAGCCAAAGGCCTGGGTCTCATCGATGACCGTGGCCTGAATGGGATCGCCATAGTCGTAAAACATGGCGCTGATTCCGACGGTCCCAAGTGCACCGAGATTGTAAGCGATGGCGCCGGTCATGATGCTGGTATCCATGAGCCAGTCCATGTTGGAGAGCATGACCGAGCCGCCTTGCACATAGGCGATTCCGGCCGGGTTATAGAACAGTGCAGCAGCGTCCCCGCGCACGGTGAGCCCGGCATCTGCCATTCCCATCATGCGGGCCCCGGCTCCAAACCTCAGAAACGGCATCGCTGCCTGGCCCGCGCGTTTCCAATTATCCACCAGATCGTCGACGACATCCGGTGTCTGCGACAGGACAGGGCCGACTTGAAGCATGAGCAGGGATAGAACGAGCAATATTTTCAGAAAACTCTTCATAATTTATCTCCCATGTCTCTTTGTTTGAGTTAAGGATCATTGAAACATCCGGGCAATCTGTTATCGGATAATAACGAGTTTGCCTGTGGACATTTCTCCTTGCAAAGGACCATCAGTCACTTCAATCGTGTAAAAATACACGCCTGTCGCAACGAATTGGTTATGGTCAGTCAATGCCGGATCCCACATTTCATCGGCACTTCCGGTGGTGTGTTCCAGGGTTTTCATCAGATCGCCCACTGAATTGTAGATATTGATCGTGCAGTATTCCGGCAAATTCACAAACAGGATTTGGTTCTGTTCGCGGGTCCCGCCGGCAAAGTTAAAGCCGGTATTGGGTCCTCTGTATTCACCTCCCTTGACATTGAACGGGTTGGGGACGACACGCACTCTTTCGGCCCAGTCGCTGGATGAGAGGCCTTCGCGAAAGGGGATGACCGGGGTGTTGACACGCGTAAAAAAGTGCGAGCTCTCCAATCCGCTGCCATCGACTGCCACGACATAATAGTAATAAGAAAACCCGCGGGTGAGTCCTTCATCGATAAATTCGGTGTCAGGTCCTTCATAAATGAGCTCAAAGACACGGTGGCCGGATAGGCCGCCTACAGCATGATACAGTTTGTAATTCACGGCACCATCCACCGGATCCCAATCCAGTAAGACTCTTTCCGGACCGGATTCGATAAACAAGTCCGGCGGATCCGGAGGTTTGGGAGCTACAAAATTATTGGCAAAGAGTTCCTCTGCTTTATCCAGTTGAGCGAGCAAGTCTTCTACCCCTTTGGTATAGACTTCCATTTTGGCGGTTTCGGCATCCATTTGGCCGTTTTGCACCATCCAACCCAGTTCGATGGCTCTGGGTTCAGGAATGGATCCCACGGCGACGGCCCAGACAATGTGAAGATCATCGTTGGGCTGCATCTGATAGGGGCCAAAACCGAGGATAGGGGCCAGGCGGGAATCGCCAGCGATGACAGAAAGCGGGGTATCTCCATAGCCTTCTTTGATGAACCCTGTTTCATCTGGCCCGGTCAGATATTCCCAGGCAGACTGCATAGATTCGCCTGCTACCGGAGAGGGCGCATCCCAGTATTTTTCCCAATTTGCGGTTGCCGGTTGGGCAGGATCATCGGTCGTATCATTGGGTCCTGCATCGATATGAATGATGCGGACGCCCCAGATCGCCGAGCCGCAATATTCACCGGTGGGAATGTCGGCCTGGCCACGCGGACCTCCGCGCGGCTGAAACTGATCATCGCCAGTGATGGTTTCGTCATCGCCATCCCAGAACCACAGGGTACGGGTTTCCGGATCATAATCCAGTAAATAGTCTTCTGTTCCATTGATATTTTCATCATCGAAAAAGGTGTATTGTCGATCCGGCTCTAGACAGACTGGAAGACCGAACCAGAAATCTTCCAGTACCTGGCCTTCTTTTTCCAGGCCTGGATCAAGTGCATCGGTATCGCCGCTGTTGGTCACGGTCATGTCCACCAATAACAAACGGTCATAATCGGGATGGGCATAATCGTGCCATCGTTGAAAGGTGGTGACACCCATAGAGGTGTTGCCTTTGGCTTCCATGACGCCATCGGAGGGAATATCCGGGTCATAGGTCCAGGGATTATCCGGATCAAAGTTGTCGGTGGGAATGTTGGTGACCGGGTCATCGACCCGCACAGCCGGTTTTTGAAAACGACGGTAATATACCGGCGGACGATAATCAGGGTCGGGGGTATCCACCAGAGAGTTGATGGTCCGGGGTCCATTATCAGCAACAAAGATGGGAAAGTTATTTTCCGATGGAAAAACCGTATTGTTCCAATTGGGGGGTGAAGTCCAGTTTTTGGCGGCTGTCCAGATGGCGTAATATCCGGCAGCATTTCGCTCGTGCGTCTCATTGAGCCGGTCTACGCCGTGATAGCCGATATCGGTTTCACCCGGCGGTGCCCAGGGTTGCCAGTTGGGGAACCAGGTAATCCCCCACTGGTGGGAATACCCCTGTGATCCGCCCCACGTACTCATTTCTGCGGCAACATTGGCACCGATCTGGCCGTTCTCCAGATAGGTAAACGCCTGGGGCCAGGCACTGGTCGCCAGCAAAAAGATGAGCAAGGCAGTGAGTGTATATGTCAATGTTTTTACCTTCAATGTATATCCTCCTCTTTTTTTCAAAGGATAGTCTGTCATAGAGATACCTCTTTTCAAAGCGTTGAACAACGTCACTATAGTTAAACGTTGGATCCTATCCGGTTTAAAAATAGAATCGCAACCCAAACCAATAGTCACGCGGCTGTGACCAGAAAATATAGGGTCGTTGAATCAGATAGGCATTGGCACTCTCTGGTTCGTCACCCCATCGCTTGCCATTATCAAAGATATCTCTGGCATAAGCCTTTTCAAATTCGTCATCATATCCTCGATCCATTCGGCTGACGAATCCGTCGCTGTCATGACCGTTTTTGATATTGAACAAATTCCAGATCTCCATATATGCTCCTGCTGCGATACCGGCAAAACGAAATTGTTTTTCAATATGCAGATCGGTTTTGTTATAGTCTTTGTATTGATGGTTATCTACATTGACGAGATTGCGCAGACCGAACGGATTCCAGCTGAACCATCCGCCCTGATTCCATCTGTGAAAGATTTGAACATCCCACATACCCAGGGGTTTGGAACCCAGGAACAGCCCTCCAGGACCAAAATCGCTTGGAGTATGGAGCGATATATTGGCTTTGATCTGCCAGGTGCCGCGGGAATACCTTGTCGCATTGGTATAAGAGTCGATAATTCTCAAATCCTGAGTATTATAGTAATCGCGAATAATATTCGGATGCTCGGGATGGCGAATGTCGTCCCAGCCATATTCAGACCGGCGTTCATTGCTGTAATCGGCATTGATAAATCCGGTGATAAAATCGCCGTATTTCTTTTCCACCATGATCTCGACGCCTTTGATATCTTTGGCCAGGGTATTGGTGGTATAGCTGGGATCACCCTGACCGCGGGAATCCAGACCTTCATTCATGAGGTCCTGGGTTACGTCTTTGTAAAATCCGCGCAGTGTGATTACATAGTTTTCAGCCAGTCGTTGTTCATAACCCACTTCAAAGTTGACTGTTCTGGGCATTTTTAGCCAGTAATTCGGATAGTCTTCCAGCGGCTCGTCAACGCCGAGCTGGAACTGATAGGTGTCTCTAAAGTTGGGCATTTGGTAAAAATGACCGTAATTGAAATAGATTTTGCTTTCCGGTCCGATGGGGTGTGATACCCCCAGACGCGGACTCAGATAGACTTGAAGAGGAGGCGAGGTATCCGGTTCAAGACCGTAATAGTTAGGATTGGGGGCATTGTCGCCATAGTGTTTGAAATGCTTGTCCCAGTACTCTGCACCATTGGGCATAAAAATGTCGTTTCGGTCAAAGCCTGTGCGATGAGGTTGATAAAAATCAGCTCGTAATCCGGCTGTGAGAATCATACCCCCGTATTCCATCCTGTCTTGTGCATATAACGCGCCTTGTGCAGGAAAGACCGTATATTCATGCCAGTTGGCCTGATCGCCCCGAGCCCGGTCATCTGCTGTGCCCATAACCCCGTCTGCACCCGCAGCATACCCTGAAACGATATAAAATTCCGGATGTTCGACATAGCCGCGCAATTCCTGAATGTGATTGTAGGTGAATTCAAACCCGGCCTTGAGCTGGTGGTGAATGTTGATCTGGCTGGTGATGTCACCGTCGATACGGAATGAACGGGTGTTGGAAAAGTCAAATTCACGACCACCGCGAAGTCCGTATAAACTCAGCATATCACTTCCCACCCCGCTCTGATAACTCCAGTTCCGGGGTTCTTCACCGAGCATGACCGGTCCGATTTGAATCATGGGGGAGGTATCCCGGCGTCTGGCATTGGGCTGGGCATTATAATGGATCCAGGTGTGCTGGGTGCCGATTTCATAAAAGGTGCTGGGACTCAAGGTATGGGTCCATTTCAGACCGGCAAAGGTATAAAACGTACCGCGAGGTATCAATTCAGAATCCATCTTATAAACGCGATCATTATTGTCCCATACCCCCAGCATACTTTCATGCGTAGGTCGGGCAGCTTCCAGAGATCCGGTAAAATCACCACGATGTGCCTGGCGCATATCCGAATACATACCTGTTCCGGTCAGTTTCATATCCGGATTGATGTTCCAGATCATTTTTAGCTGGGTCGAGTTGTCCTGATACGCCGATTGCCCCGCGAAATAAGGCATCATGGTATGTTCACGGCGGTGCGACAGGACAAATCCCAGCTTGTCGCCGAGACCCGGCACCGGTCCGGTCAGGGTCATGTCCATGTTGTAATCTGGATCATAGGCGTACCAGTTCAAGGGATGGGGATTCGAACCTGCCTCAAGGTTGGCATAGCGGCTATCCATCGGTTTGACCAGATCGGCCAGAGTCTGATTGCCGACTCTGTACTCGGAAAAAGGAATGCCGTCATACAGCACCTGTCCGTTTTTATTTTCAGACCGGTGATGCCAGGCCCAGATCGCAAACGCCTGTTCGGGGGTCAGGGTTTGGTCGTTATAGGTGTTATTGGCTGCCCACTGGTTCCAGCCCATAAAATCCGGATCTCCGTCTTTGTTGCGATCTGCCGCCGGGGCACCGCCGTTCCAGTCAAACCGACCATATTCATACCAGTTGTCATTGCTGTAGATATAGGGCCCAAAGTGTTTCAGACCGGGAAAGTCAGAATCATCCCCACCCATGAGCGGGCTGATCTGGCTTTCGAAACTGATCGAATAGGTCTGTTTGGGTTGCTTGGTCACGACATTGACCACCCCGGCACGGGCATCACCGTATTCTGCGGAAAAAGCGCCCGTTAACAGCTGCACTTCCGAAACCGCGGTCTTGCTGACACCTTGATAGGGCCGCTGGGTTCGTTCATCCTTGAGCACCATGCCGTCCACCACGAAACTGATTTCCTGGTTGTTGCTGCGTCGGATCGTCAAACCCTGAGCGTCATAGCCGACACCGACCTGAGAGGTCAGGGCCTGATCCAGATTATAAGCCGCAGGGATGGCATCGAGTTCTTCTTCGCCCAGGTTGGTTTGGGTATACGAGATGTCCTGTCGAACGATCTCGCGTTCTGCCGTCACCACGACTTCTTCACCGGCCTGCAGCACTTCTGGAGTGAGCTCAAAGTCGATGTTTGTGGTGCGGTCGATACGAACCACTACATCTGTCACGACTTTGGGTGTATACCCCATCATGTTGGCCCTGACTTGATAAGACCCAGGGGGAATATTGATGATAAAATAATCACCGTCGACGTTTGAAGCCGCACCCATGGTGGTGCCTTCGATGACGATGTTGACTCCCGGCAGGGGTTCACCCGATTGCGAATCCACCACTGATCCGGAGATTTTACCGGTGGTCGCCGCAAAACTCGGGCTGCTCCCCAGCAGGAGAATAAAAAGAATCCATACGGATTGGTAAATTCTCTTGTGCATCGATTCTCCCTCCTTTACTCCAACGATTAAAGGAAAAATGCTCATCCTCATTGGATGAGTGCTGTTCAATTACAAAACGTTGTGATTTTTGGCACCCTCCCTTTTTCTAAAACACTCTTGTCCTTTAATTGATGCATTTGGCCCGTATCACCTCCTTTGAATGGTTGAGTTGGGTTCTCCGATATATCCAATGAATCAACTTTTTTTTGTCATTCCAGCTTTAGAGTTCGAGTTTCTGCTCGTATAACGGATAAAAAACCAATTCGCCCATTGATCTTTATATACCCATCATTCCCGTTAATTATTATCGGTTGTATACAATATCAAAGAAACTCGCACCTCATTTGAATGTCAAGAGCAAGCGGGTCACCATAAAGATTGTGAATTTTGTCGCTGAGAAACATGTCAATAGGTAAGACTGTGTGCAGGGCGGTGGATAGCAGTTTACTGTAATTGAAGAGTGGCGATGACAACCTGTTCCGATATCTGGTTGAATAGTAGGCTATGAAATAGGTCTACTCCCTTGGGAAACACTGTTTTACTTTTGTATAATATGTATTATATTTAAGCAAAGCAATAAAAAAAATTGAATAAAACTAGTTTTTAAGAGATTAAATGAAAAGAGCCGGCCTGTGAACTTTATGAATCAGACTTGATTCTTTTATCCACACCTCAGGGAGGAGAACACAGACTATGAATAAAAAACCTGTTTTTGCGATTTTTCTGGCTACCGGCTGGATCGGACTGTCAGAATTTGTCCGTAACGAACTTTTGTTCAAATCGTATTGGGTTCATCACTATCAAAGCATGGGGATCGTGTTTCCGTCGCAACCTGTCAACAATGCCGTCTGGGCAATCTGGTCGCTCTTGCTGGCGATCGTCATTTATATTCTCGGCCAGAAATATACCCTGGTGCACACGTTTTTACTTTCCTGGTTCGTGGGATTTGTCTTGATGTGGGTCGTGATCGGAAATATGGGGGTACTGCCATTCGGGATATTGGTCTGGGCCATCCCCTGGAGTCTGCTGGAGGTTTTTGTGGCAGCCTTTATGATCAAAAAAATGTCTTGAACATTCGCTCTCTGTATCTTTACATGGATGCGCTGATTTTCGGTTTATTGTGTTTTGTGCTTGTTTTACCATAGAGCCGCTCCGGATCTGGTCCACCAAACTGTCATGCTGTAAGCATTATTGTGGGGGGCTCGGTTTTTAGAGTCGAATCCTTTGACTAGCAATTTCCGTTTTTTTGTCGGTATCCCTTGATTCGCTGCTCTTTCTGATCTGGGACCGCTCCGGCTCTGTCTCCGCGGCTACTCTCATTTCATTTCACAGAGGGCATCAAGTAACAGGACTTTTTTGTGTTGCCAAAGACGATCTGCGAACCGCGGTGCTAGGAGCCTGCGCGGGCTCGGCACGCTTCCCCCTGGGCCATGCCGTAATCCTTTTTGATCCCGAGAAGGATGTTATGTCTGGTTTGCTTTTCTAGGCCCTTGTTTTTTTGTAACCGCTGAGGTTTGACCCCGGGACCTGATGTTCTACCTTGATTCAAAAGTGGTTCACATATCTCAGTAGACCGGCTTTAGGGGTTCGATTCCGAGATCACGTGCCGCCTTCATCATGGGAGTGAGTTCGTCGACGAGGGGAAAATCAACTCCCTCATGAAATAAAACTCGCAGCTCCTCAGGAGAATTGGTGCCAAAAAAATTGATCACGATACCGTGGGCCTTGAGATCCCTGACCAGCTCAGGCAGAACTTGCTGGCTACGGCGTTTCAACTGTATAAACTCCGCGTCCATGGCAATCGTTTCATTGACATATCTTTGGGAGCTGTCTGTTCGGTCCATGTTACAAATTTTGACATCACTGTTTGTATTTTTTGCCGCAGCTGCTGTTTGTTTGTTGCAGGCCAGAAAGGACTGGTGTAGCCGGTCTTGCTCGATGAGCAATTCAGTGACCCTTCTGCCGAGCTCGGTACTGTTTTTGAGATGAAGATTCAACCAGACATTTCGCGGCATGATCTCCAATACCTCACGCAGGGTTGGAATGCGCTCTCTTGCGAATTCCGGATGATGCCACGAACCGGCATCCAGCGATTTCAGTTCTTCGAGTGTCAGATCACTCACCCTTCCAGCGCCATCGGTCGTGCGATCCACGGTGGCATCATGCATAATCACCATCTCATTGTCTTTGGATAATTGCACGTCACACTCGATCATGTGAGCGCCCAGTTGGATGGCATGCCTGAAGGCGACAAGGGTGTTTTCTGGATGCGTATCGCGAGCACCTCGGTGAGCACAGATACCCTGGCGAGGCATTGTTGGGTTTGGCGTACACTGTGAAAAATTGATGCCTGCCATGCTACAGACGATGAAGAGTGAAAGAGTATACCTTTTTAGTTTGGACGAAAAGAGATGATGGGAGTTTAACATGAGAACCTCATTTATTACCGTATGTGCGTTTGATTTGAAAAGGAGACCTTGACACATGATAACCACCTATTCTTGGAAATGCAACCCATCTTTTCCTGTTCGGGCTAAAATGTGGTTTTTTTTGATTGCCGCAATTTTTTCCAGTCTTTTAATATTTGGTCTGTTTTATCATTGAAATTGTTCTTTCTCTGCGTTCCTCTCTCTTTTTGTCATTGCGATCTCTGCGTTTGTGTTTCCGTGAAACATATGAATAATAGGACCTGTTTTAAAAGGCATTGCCTAAAGATCTTAAAGTGAGCAAAACCAAAGAGGAAATAAGCTATGCAAATTCAACTTGGACAGCTGTGATATACATCGAGAGGTAAATCAAGATGAAAAGAGCAATATAAAAGCTGTGGGGCAGATCATCAATCCCCAAAAAATACAGAAAAATCGACCCATGGCATCAAGGGAAAAGGGCTTTCAAGCGCTTCTTCAAAAGTAATCAATGCGAGATCGACTGCGAGTTTTTCACCAAAAAAGCGGATTCCTCCCGAGAATACAGCCGTCACATCCTCACCGGTGATCATCCAGTTCTCTGAAATAAACTTGGCACGATGTGAAAGCTGTACTTCCCCGCCCAGCATCAAAACAAGATTTCGGTCGGTATTAGAGGAAAGAGGAAGGCCGGACCCGAATGTGATACTCTTTTGGGTATCACCTACTGTGATCACCGCATAGCCCAGATTAAAATCATCCTCTGATTCCGGCACGGCGAGGTAAAGAAATCCGGTCGCAAAGCCGACCTGGGAAGATGCACTATAGGTTAATTTTGGCAAAGTACAACAGCTGAGACTCTGCGCCGGGGATCAGAGAAACACCCCCGCTAACGGAGAGATAATCCGTCAATCCCACGGCCACGGTGGGAAAGAAAATAAAATAGTTGGCCAAATAGGCATGTCCGGATTCGAGTCTGCGGCCTGTGGGTGCGAAAAAGAGTCTCGAGTTATTCGGATCACGGGTTATGAATGGTCCAGACTCTGCATGGCCTGCCGGATTGTCAATCACGTTTACAATATGATGATCCGGTAAGCGTATCTCTAGTCCTTTTAAGGTTTTAGCGATCAATGTGTCCTGTTCAGCACGCTCGAGCGTAACAAAGAGCTGGCTGCCCCCGCTCAATAGCACCTTTTTGTTTGCAGAACGTTCGGTCCATTGGGCTTCCCCGATAGGAAACAAGGCATGATCGAATTGTGGAATTTCTGTCATTCCCTCATCGATTCTGTCCCTCAGCTTTTTATCCAGCTCCCAAAACGTTTCAGCAGGTAAATCCAGAATGAGAATCTGCGCTCGTTCGTTTGTATTGCGTAAAAGATGCAGTTGGAATTTCCCGCTATTTATGTTATAAAACCGTGCCGCTGTCAATCCCTCGATCGTTCCAAAGATATGGTATCGGGCGTTTTCCGTCGAGTCTACGAGTTCACCGACAGGATCGAGTGTGAGGGGAGAAATATCGGTGATCCGGGCATTGGCAAACGATGGAATCAGGCCAAGGATGCACAAGAAAAGGCCTAGTTTACTCATCCAACCCTCGATTCTTGATATTGCTGTTCGACAAATGAACAGAGATTTTGTCCATAATTCCAGATCGTCAGTGGAGAGGGTAATAAACAGGTATTCTTTCATAATGCCTTTTATCCTTATTAAGAAGGCACATGCGTTTTGATTCCATAATCCGAAGGAGCGAAATCAGTAGCCATAGGCTATTGGTTACCCTTTGCATTGTTCCGGTGACTCCCCTCGAGATGAAATTTGTGATAAAACCAATCCATCACCCTGGGAAACGTGTCATTGAGTGCTCCGAGGGGAAAGAATAATTTGGGAACCACGATAACAGGTTTGTTTTTCATGATGCCTCTGATCACGGCGTCGGTAACCTTTGCGACGGATATTTTACGAGATATCCATGGAACATCGAGATCCTGGATCATGGGGGTGTCGACCCGGCCGGGAAACACCGTGGACACCCTGATTCCCATGGATTTCACCTCCTGACGAAGAACATCGGCAAAGCCATCCAATGCAGTTTTGGCTGCGACATACGGCGCATCCCCGACGATGCCTTTTTTGGCGTCCAAAGAGTTGATAAACACAATGTGTCCGGATTTTTGTCTGATCATATGCGGCACTGTTTCTCTGACCACATGATAAGATCCGTAAAAATTGACATCAAACGACCGGTCGAAATCTGACTGATTCGATTCTGCGATGGAACGTTGAATATACTGCCCTGCATTGCAAATCAAAATGTCGATTCTGTGCCATTTGTTCAACGTTGTATCGACAAGATGGGTGACCTGGTCTTTGGCCGTCATGTCGGTTTGAACCGATATCGCCTCGCCCCCTGATTCTTTGATCTGATGTTTCAATTCTGTCAGTTTTTCCAGGCGTCTCGCGGCCAGGACAACTCTGGCTCCGAGCCTGGCGAGCCGGAAGGCGAGATCTTTACCGATCCCGCTGGAAGCTCCGGTAATGATGATAACCTTGTTGTAAAATTCGTTGGTGTCCAATTTTAGCTCACTATTTTAGGGCTGTTGGGTTTGATTCGGACTTAGTTTATAAATTTATTGGATTGCAAGCAAGAAAAAACTGGATGGCAAAACAGTAAGCATCTTTGTCGCTAGTGCTCGGCCTTTGGACTCGCATTGTTCGACGGGCGATTTCCGTTCTTTATCGATATCCTCTGACTCACTGCTCTTTCTGATCAAGGACCGCTCCGGCTCTGTCCCCGCACCTATCGCAGCGGTATTTATCTTTTGAAAGGGGAGGGCAGTGTTGTTCGATTTTTCAGAGAGGTGCTTGATCGGTCGGCGATAGATGCGGGGCCAGGATCCTGCGCGGGCTCGGCACGCTTTCCCGCACCTATCGCCCGTCGTACCGGTAATCCTGGTGATTTGTTGTTTTTCGTATTTTGTTCGGCAAATTAAGGGGCCGGTCAGCGATAGGTGCGGGACGATCGCGCCTCGCTGAATTTGGGAAAGAGCTCTTAGTCGGTCAATTGAATTCAGGTATGACGCTTTTTGGCTGTTAACGTTTTGATGTTTGCACTTGATGTTCTACCGAAAAGGGAAAGAGATCCGGATGATATTGTCATCTTTTAGAGGAAATGAGAGTTCATTTCAGCAGATTCTTGTGTCATTATCTGGTATCGGTACTATGATGGGGATTTTTGAGCATGCGATCTTTGTGTTTTTTTTCCAGCTCTTGATAATGTTTGACGAGTTGTTTTATGTCGTGATTGCTTTGTTTGGATATTTCTCGTCTGACTTGGCGGATTTCTTCAATTGCTTTATCTTTCATAGAGTCTGCCTTTATAAAAGTTCAAAGGGTGTCGTGAGAATAGGAGAGTATAATCCCAAAACTGTATTCATGTATCGAATGTGTTCGAATTTATTCGCATTCGCCAGGTGTCTACAATTCCATGTTAATAAAAAATGGCAATTATAAAATGAGGCGAGTGCCAAATGCAGAGCATCTCCTTGAGGATCTTTGGGCATAACATGATTTTTTACATATGCTTCTACAATCTCAATGATAGTGTCTTTTACGGGTAGTAACGGTAATTCATCGATGAGTTCCAGCGTTTTATTTTTATGAGGATGAGTGCCTTTTTCCAATTGACAGTAATACTTGTAACACATTCAAAATCTGATGATCGATTGTCCCACCACTCCCGGGTCCAGTTTTTGCGAGCGACCATATCCGGTTCTGTGCGAGTCTCAAAATAAAAACTGGGTATCGTTGTTTCTATATACACTCGTTTTTTCATAAAGATCACTTTGGGTTATCTGCGTCTAGAGAATATCATAATCAATATAAATTAAATTGTCAAGCATCTTTGAGTGGATTTTCTCAAAATAAATCAAGGCCAGGCAACGGATTTGTAAATGGTAACAGTATTCAATGGTTCCGTCATAGTGCTGATACGAAATGCCATTTTCACATTCGCACGATTTTACATTTACATGTTTTTTGGATACACGCGCGTAACTGATCTTAATGGATTCTCCTGAGGTTTTGAGAATGGTTGTTCAGGATTCTTATACCAAGGAAATGGGGATATGGTTGAAAAAGAAATATTAAAGAAAAAGGGGATATAAAACTCAATAATCCGGGGCCGCTCCGGCTCTGTCCCCGCACCTATCGCGTGTCGTACTGGCAAGCCTGGTGATTTGTTGATTTTGTATTTTATTCGATCAATTATGGGGCCGGTCAGCGATAGGTGCGGGACGATCGCGCCTCGCTGAATTTGGGAAAGAGCTCCAAGATCGGTCAACATGAACAGATAAACCGAGCTGAACCAGTTAACCCTTCATACCATAATTTTCTGATATGGAGACAATTTATCGGTATTATTTTACTTGCAATTGACACTTGAGCGCTTAAATTACTTTATTGGCGCTGATAATCATTTTAATTGGCCCACAAATGGAATACTCGATTGAATTCAAACCACAAGCAATAAAAGATTGTAAAAGAATTCCCACAAAAGAAGTGCATAGGATTTTCGAGAAACTGGACCTCTTGAGCGAGAATTTACAAGGAGATGTCAAGCAATTGACGAATTTTACACCTGAATATCGTTTGCGCGTTGGTCGATACAGAGTTTTATTTGAAATCAAAGAACATATCATCATTATATATCGTATAATACACAGAAAACAAGCGTATCGATAAAACATGGAGAACGTAATGATAAAGCTGCACCCAAACTATATCAAAAAAAATGGCAAAGAGTATGCTGTTTTGCCTTTTGAAGAGTTTGTTCAACTGCAAGAAGAATTGGAAAATTATTACGATCTTGTTTCTTTGCGCAATGCAACGACCAAAGAAAAAAACAGTCCCACAGTCAGCTTTGAGGATGTCAAAAAACAATTTGGAATCTAGCTTACATCATTGCAACCATTCCCCCACCCACGTTGCCACGTTTTTTGGATACCCGCGTGTAACCGATGCTCATTGGTTCTCCTGAGGTTTTTGAGAATGGTTGTTCAGGGTTCTTATACCAAGTTATTCCTTTGAAAGTCAAGAAAAATCCTTTTGGGGCCACTGAGATGCCCCAAAAAGTTCTTTGAAAAGTCATGATAATTTGCGAGATTCAAGTAGCTCAATTGGGAAAGAGCTGGAGCCTTGATCTCGCATTCGGTGACAAGTTCACCTTGAGACTGGCTCTGCTCTTTCCTTTTTTTATTTTGCCTGGCTGATACCGGTGCATTTTCATCGATAGGTTGAAGACGACGGATTTTTTGTTTGTCAGGTTTTCGCTGATTTTGTTTCTTGATTCGGTTTGCTTGATCAATAGCTGGGTCGAAAGCTTTTCCCGATTTGAGCACGCCATAAATAATGCGCAGCAATTTGTGCATACAGATGCCCAAAACCGACATTTTGCTTTTTCCCTTTACAAGGCTGTGTGCATAGAGATCTTTGATAATCGGATTTTGCCTTATAGCCCCTATGGCGCACATAAATAAAATAGCCCTGAGCTCACTGCTTCCCTGTTTGCTCATTCGAGCTACCCAGGTTTTATCGCCGCTCTGCTTGAGGTTCGGATGCAGCCCGAAAAATGAGGCCATCTTGGCAGCTGATGAGAATCTTAGCCACGTGCCAATCTCGATGATCAATCCGACTGCAGAAAATTTGCCGATACCCGGGATCGAGGTGAGTAACTCGACGTCTTGCAAAGAACAGTTCTCGATCAACGATTGTTTGCACCGATACCCACCAGTGTCATGCTGTAAGCATCTTTGTTGGTGGTGCTCGTGCCCTGGAGTCGAGCGTTGTGTCCGGCGGTTGTTGGGGTGTTCATTTTGATCCTTTTGGTGGTTATGTGCATCTTTTTTGGTATACCTCGCCCCGTTGGGGCTTTTCATTCTCTTGTGTTTTCTCCCAGGGCTATCGCCCTGGGCTGGTGTACGCCGCCCCGTTGGGGCTTGGGTGGTGCGTGGTGATGGGGTGTTTGCACCGATACCCACCAGTGTCATGCTGTAAGCATCTTTGTTGGTGGTGATCGATCTCTGGAGTCGAGCGTTGTCACCGGCGGTTGTTGGGATGTTCATTTTGATCCTTTTGGCAGTGATGTTGTTTTGTTTGACGCAGGAGGTCACCGACAAAGATCCTTCCAGGATGACAGCGGAAGGATGGTGGGATGACAATGTAAAAGCCGTGTAATCACCTGGCTCGGGTTTTGGGTTCTGTTCAGAGTTTCGCTGCCTGAAGGCAGCACTACAAACTAGAAAAGGAGCCGGTTTCCAATTTCCAAATCTCTTGATTCTTAATTTTAAATTCACCATTCAACTAAAAGCGGGAAGCTTGCATTGATAAAATAGGTTGAATTTTTCGACAAGAGATTGTATATTGACATCCAAATTTATCCGCCCCTATAGCTCAGCAGGATAGAGCAGCGGTTTCCTAAACCGTTGGTCGCAGGTTCGAATCCTGCTAGGGGTACTGGAAAAGCCCGTGTAGCGAGACTTGCTGCACGGGCTTTTTAAATTAAAGAGCCTACCGGAGGCTTGGTCAGTCCAAAAGACTCCAAAAGTTAAGCTCAGGATCGATGGGATGAAAATGCTTGATGGTGGTGGTCAGGCCGGTACGGTTATAGCCGGTGGTTTCGAACAAAATTTCGAAAAAGCGGGTGCTGTCCTGAGAAAGGGCTTGCATTCGTTCTTTAATCATTGCGAGCTTTTCTGTTGAAGAAAACAAGTCCACAGCCTGAGAGATGCCTGCAGAATAGAACGAGACAAATAACATGATGGTATTGTTATTGGGGCCCGGGAATTTGCTGACAATGCTATAGTCGGTATGGGAGTGATATACAGAACCGATTCGGTCATAAGTGATCACCGTGGTGTCGTCATCTGCATCATAAAAGATTTTCTGGTCGGAATAGAGTTTGAACGGATCCCGTGGATTCGCCCGGGGCGTGCTCGCAGTCAGCTGGTAAGCAAAATGAGAATGCTTGAAAAAGCTTTTGAAAATCCCGATATTTTTGAAATTTCCCAGAAATACGATATTGTTGTTCAGTAATTCGTGGGATGGCAACTGCGAAACCAGACGAATTCCGGGTGTAATGCCATGCGCTAAAAAGATAGGCAAAATTCTGGAATAGGCAAACACTTGATCCTTGTGAACAAACGAGTTTTCTGTGTCTCGTTGCAATGATTTGTATTCAGGATATCGCTGCTTGAATTTTTCCAGCTCTGTTTCATTATTGATCAGAATATCCCGGATTCGAAATCCTCGTTGCGTCTCCTCATCAAAATATCTCAAAAAGTAAAAATCTCCCAGAACAATGAGCGTAGGCTTGTCCTCATTGATAAAATCCCCCCATATGAAATGATTTGCACTCATGGGTGAAAACGGATTGTTCTTAGGTCCCTGACTGCCGAATGTGCGGGTGAGAATGAACGTCATGGCAACAGCAAAGATGAACAACAATGCGGTCAAAACGGTCTTGCGGGTGCGGTCGACATAAAAGGGAGAGCGCCGAACCCGTTCAAACTTTACAGCATAATGTCCCTTTGGAATGACGATCTGGAGTTTATCCCGCCGGCCTTTTCCTTTATAGTAATGTTCAAGCTTGTGGCGCAGATTATGGGTGTTGACGCGGACAATGGTGTCTTCGGCCGGGTTGAAAGAGCTATCCTTGCCAAACACATCTATGGCAATGGCGGTCTCTTTGGGCGTCGAGTTGTTATGATAACATTTAACCAGATAAATGAGCAGGTTTCGAAGGACAGGCGAGTCTGCGAATTCCGAATTGTTCAAAACCTTTTCGAGTGCTTTTCTTTCACTGTCAAAAGGTTCCATTGAAATTCTTTATTTCTTCAAACACAGCTTTCGAAAAAGTAGCACCGAATCCGCAAAGAAGCAAGTTAATTTTTCGTCCATGTGAATTAACAGTTAAATCACAGTTAAAAACTGGAATGATACCGTCATTTCATTACTTTATAGAGTAACGACTCGATTTTCTTACGGTATTTTTCTGACTCTCGCCACTGAATTATTAATATTTTACGTTGTGATGATATATTTCCCTAAACCTTTATATGCTTTGCATTTATTTTTGACAGCAATCTCTCTCCCTTGCTTACTGCCTTTCTTTCTGATTGTTAAGAAAGAAAGGCAGGGGACAAGGGATTCAATAAAAAGGTTCACGATCCGTAAGGAGGTGGTGCGAATTATGATTTGAGATATTTTCCTGCACACTCTAACATCCCACCGAGAAAAATGTTAGTAAAGAGGAGAAGAGATATGAGATTTAAATTAATAATGGCTATGAATCTAGCCCTCACCCTGTGTCTGTCTTTTGGGGTTGTCTTTTCTGCGACCACCGGAAAAATTTCCGGACGTGTGGTGGATGCCGAAACCGGCGAACCTTTACCGGGTGCCAACGTCATTATCACCGGTACTCAGATGGGGGCTGCCACAGACCTCGAAGGCTATTACTTTATCATCAATGTCCGGCCTGGCCGATATACCCTGAGTTGCTCTATGATGGGGTATGAGACCACGCGCAAAACCGATGTTCCCGTTACCGTCGACCGCACCACCAACATTGAATTCAATCTCGACGCAACGGTTCTCGAGGCGGGTGCCGAAGTCACGGTCGTGGCCGAAAGAGCCATCATTCCCCTAGATGTGGCCAATACCCAGTCTGTTGTCGATCCCGAGAGAATCGAAGATACGGCGTTTAAAACCATCGAAGATGTGGTCACAGCCCAGGTAGGTATCGAAGGAACAGCCCGGCCATCTATTCGAGGATCAGCGTATCGCGAAGCCGCCTTTATCGTCGACGGCCTGATGCTGGTCGATGAAATTTCCAATCTACCCTATTTCAAAGTCCCGCTTTCATCGATTCAGGAAGTCCAGGTCATCACTGGCGGCTTTAATGCCGAATACGGCAA
>WJME01000095.1 GCA_014728115.1 Candidatus Zhuqueibacterota bacterium
TATTGACTATAACGAACAATATATATTCAAGGATATAGCGCGGTAACATGTCGTCCCTAAAGGGACTCGCTTAAACGTCAATGGTTTTGCTATAAATATTTTGTCCCTAACGGGACAATAGCCAAAAGGGTTCTTTGAAAACAAAACATTTTGCAAAAATTTTAAAAATTTGACAAAAATTATATCAACCAGATATTTTTAAATGTAAAAATTATTGTTTTATGAAAAAAACTCAAGCAATGTTTATTTTCAACTATACCTTTGTTGTTTCATATAATCCAAAGAGTCCCGTTAGGATGATATGTTTTTAGAAAAAATCAAGAGTGCGTTTAGAAAAATAGCCCGGATCACCGGTATGCGAGGATGTCCGGTAAAATTCAAAACCAATAGTCCCGTTAGGGACGAAATGTTTATAGGATTAACGAAATTAAAATCAACAAAGTCCCTTTAGGGACGACATGTTTATAGGAAAAGAAAAAAACATGGCCAATACATTTACCCAATTATATATCCAATTTGTCTTTGCGGTTTGTTCAAAAATTAATTTTAATAAATGCAACGCAAATAATTTTTTTACATAAGATTATCATCCCACTCGAGCAGGGACAAATGATCTGACAATCCGGAATGTTAGATCTGATATTTTATGAAAGGAGGTGTTGAAACCATGGTAGAATTATCGCAAGAGGAACTGTTAATTATCAATGGTGGTCTGAATTGGGGTTGTATGTTGGCCGCAGCTGGTCTTGTTGCATCGGTTGGCAGCATGACAATCGGTTTTGCCACAATATTAACCCCTCTTGGTCAAGCTGGATTGGCTCTAGGATTTATTGGTTATGCAGCTTCCATAAAATCTGTCCATGATAGTTGCTAATTAATTACCTTAAAATTTATACTTTGGAAGGATTGCATCTATCCTTCCAAAGTATTTATTTTAATATAAGATAAAATTGGGTTTATTATGTTAAAAGATATTTTAATTTATTATAATCGCATTCTTTCAAAACGAATTTTTTCATTTCAAAAATTTTACATATCAATTGTAATATTTATTACATTATTTCTTTTTCTAATCGGACTACTACTCGTTTTTTCAAATTTTATACAATTTCAAAACAATACGAATACGTATTTGAATGTTATCCTCTATTTTTTGCTTCTTTTTGAATTTATACCCTTGTGTCTGAGATATTCATATGATTCTATTATTTTACCAGAAAATCTGATCATATTCCCGATTTCATCCAATTCTCTTTTAGTTTATCTGATTTCAAATATGATCTATGATTTAAAGACAATAATCTATATGGTAAATTTTTTCCTCTTTATAACCGGCGCCTTTTTGATCGCTCCTTATCTGGGCATGTTTTCATTAATATTATTATTATCCTTTTACTTCTCAGTTCAATTCATGTTTATCATCATTTATCTCTTTAGCCTCAAAAATTTTCAAAATCATAAGAAGGAAATACTTAATATATTTTCACCTTTTATGCTGGTTATTGTTCTGTTGAATTTATCGGGTAATTTGCATGTTTTGTCCCATATTCCTATTCTAGGATGGGTGGGGAAAAGTTTTCAATATGCTATGAATAAACAATGGTTGTGTGCCTTTTTATATTTGATACTCATCGATTTAATAGTATTTATTGAATTACAAATAATTAAATTCAAAATTAAGAGATTATATGGGTGATAAATTTTTCAATATGATCAAAACCGATATTACCCTTTTATTGCGGCATTTAAGATTACACTATCTTATCGCTATTTATATCATTATAACCATCATCTGGATCCAAATACAACCTCAACACACTCTTCAATATAACCTTTTAATCATGACAATAATAGCGATTGCTCTTCAAAATATTTTTCATATTCAATTTTATAGAGTAGAGCAGGAATTTCTCTTATATACTATTATGGGTATAAATCCGTATATTTATGTTTTGGCAAAAACAATAAACAATGTATTTATAATATTGTTCACATACCTAATTATGAGTGCTATAGTTTATAAATTAAATGAGACAGCTATATATATTTATATCAGCGACACTATCTACATTCTCCCCTTAATACTTTATATTTTTTGTGCAGGACAAGTAACCTTGCTCTTCAGGCAGTTAACAAAAAAACACTTCTTTATTTATCCTTTGTTCTTTTCATTGTTTTATATTCTCTATTTGTGTTTTTATATGTTTATTGAAAACAAAACTATACATTTATTAAGTTTTGTGTTACTTACAATTATATATGTTCTAGCTTTTAAAAAATACATATTTATACTAAAGAAATATCCTTATCAATCACAGGAGTTGAGATGAATGCATTAGAAATTCATGAATTCAGTAAAACTTATCGGAAAAAAATATTAGCAGTAGACCAATTATCTTTAAAAGTTAAGAGGGGTAGTCTATTCGCTTTTATCGGTCCTAATGGAGCCGGCAAAACAACCACTATAAATTATATCGCTGGACTTATACGTCCAACCAGAGGACAATTATATATACTAGGAAAACAAATCAAAGACAACTATCAATACAAACAAAAAATAGGAATGGTATTGGAAAAGCCAGTATATCTGGATAAGCTAACTGGTGAGGAATATCTAACCTTTGTCGGTCAAATGTATAATTTAGATATTGAAACTACAAAAAATCGAACAATTGAACTTTTAGAATTCTTACAATTAAGTGATAAAAAAAATGAATGGATTAAATCCTATTCTGCCGGCATGAAGAAAAAAATTTCACTGGCGTCTGCACTGATACATGATCCCGATCTTTTAATACTTGATGAACCTCTTGAAGGAATCGATATCGCTTCATCTAAATTGATTAAAGAAAATTTGCGCTTAATGATAGAGAAAGGTAAAACAATATTTTTATCCTCACACCAAATAAGTTTAATAGAACAATTATGCGATGAGATTGCAATTATTAATAATGGTAAACTATTATTTAATGGTACAATAGAATCTATAAGACAAAGAGATAAGCGATATTCAAACCTAGAGCAATTTTATATTGATCTGACCAAAAACCATCAAACTCAACAAAAAATATCCTGGTTTGAAAATTAAATAACATTAAAATTATTCAGGTATCAAAATTAGTGTATAATTTCTCCTCATAACTGTAAATAAGCCCCTTTCGCCCGCTACGCGGGCTTGAGATTGAGGGAATTTTATTCCACGGGCTAACGTCCGAGGCTTAGTTCTTGACACCCGCTGCGCGGGTTTAACAAAATGTTTTAATGCTGCTTCTTATATATCTGTGATGACAGGTCTTTTGCAGATTCAAGTTAAAAATAGGAAAAAAACATATTCCGGATAAAAGTTGCCACTCATTCCGGTCTAAACTGACACTGTTTGTATCAAAACTCTCTATCAATTAATCCGTGCAGGTGGCAGTTTTCATCCGGAAAGAGTGGCAGTTTTGCCCCGGAATACGCAATCAAATACAGCTCAATTTGACAATACACCACCAGTCTGTAAAACTTTGCACTAATAATTACTTGTCAGTCTAAAATTGATTCTAAAAATTAATTATAGCATCCAATCCCAAAACCCGCGCAGCGGGGGGAAAGAATATAGCCTCGGGCGTGAGCCCGGGGAACCAGCACCACACATATCCAGCCTCGCCACCTGGCGGGGCGAAAGAATCTCTGCAGACCCGGAAGTTATCTAAAGGAAAAAAATCGGACACACATTTTCACAACTCTTAATACATATTATCTTGATTCGCAAAGCTCATAAAAGGTAGTCTGCAACTGTGAAAAAAATCCAACTCAATTTTTATCTCGACATGCTGTATATCACCTTTCTCTGTATTGGATTCCTGGTGTTTGATAACGATTTTGAGTTTTCAAATATCGGGGTAATCTTTTTTGGATTTGTTCTTTTGATCAAACATTTGTTGAAAATACCTATCACAAACAAACTACCGGAAAACAAAACACCGATCGAAAGACACTATCCCTGGATATTTATCATACTACTTGTTATTGCCACCTGGATGCTGGGACGCGAAAAAACAAACCTGTTGCTTGATCACCCGCTGGTGCTGATTCTGATTTGGCTCGTATGGTTTTCGAGTGGATTAAAAACTATCTCTCAACATGAAGAAGATTTTATCAAAAAAAACCGATTGAATCACAAAGATCAAACAAAATAACCACACCAAGCCACCAAGCCACAAAGCATCGTTTTAGTGAAATCCTTTGTGTCTCTGTGGCTTTGTGCGAGGAAAAAAAATGAATGAAAATGAAATTGGAAGAATCGTTGTTGACGTAGCTGTAAATCTCCATAAAGAAATCGGCCCCGGGTTGTTGGAAAGTGTTTATGAAAAATTGCTCGCTTTTGAGCTGAAATCCAGAGGACTGAAAATCAGACAACAGGTTGCTATTCCCATCATTTATAAGGGCATTAAATTCGATGAGGGGTTTCGGGCGGATATTATTGTTGAAGATTTGGTCATTCTGGAGGTTAAATCTGTCGAATCTGCCTCAAAAGCACACAAAAAACAAACGCTGACCTACCTGAAATTATCTCATAAAAGACTGGCCTATTTGCTAAACTTTGGCGATCATTTGATGAAAGACGGAATAACCCGCCTGATTAACGGTAAAATCGAATAATCGTTTTATAACATAACGGGACAGAGCACTCACATTATTCCCCCTCCTCCACATCCTTCACACAACGAAATCCCACCGTGGCGTTGCGGTCAAAACGATCCATATCATAGAGCCGGCGGTCGTGGAACATCATTTTCAGACCGGTGCGCCAGTCCCGACCCGCGTGGCTGTCCAAATGAAAATCATATTCAACCCACCCTCCGGGCTCGAGCAGGGTCCACCAGCGCCATAATTGATCGTTGTTATGAAAATGGCCAGCAAAACAATCTTTTTCATACGCTATCCTCAATACCGGCAAACGATCCGGCTCAGAACAAAAATTCGCAACCATTCATCGCGGCCACAGAGTATCTTTTGTTTTAGAGGAATGACGCTATTTCCGCATACCGCCCCCAGGCCAAAAGTGCAATCAGGACAAACAGAATAACATCAACAATAATCAGGCGTCGTTTACGGCAAAATGCATGAAACATCATGCCCAACAGGATCAATACGGCCAGAACAACGGCGATCCAGGTGACAAATCCCTTCAGGTGAGTCATGAAAAACGGCAATACGAGGCCGATGCCGCCGAGAAAGGCAAAAATCCCCGTTAATACGAGCAAAGGCGCCGTAAAGCGACCAAACGTCAATCCCTCGTTTTGCATTTTCGTCCGGTCAGGACGAATAGCATGAGTATAGGTTATGGAAATGAACTTCAGGGCGAGTGCGATTTGCAGAACAGAGAGCAGAGTATTCATGAATCAATGGTCCTTCAGAATCTTTATCAAATGAACATACGGTCAACTTTTAGAATCATAATAGTGCCGGCACTCTTTTTCACGGCCGCGAATGATGCGCTTGCCCTCGAGATCACCGCGACTGGCCGTGACCACAGTGCATTGGTCCTCTTCGCTGTCGCGTTCATAGTAAATAACCACCCAGTCCCGGGTTTTATCCAGATCGTGAGCCCGCGCCGTATTGGAATAGAGGGCAGTGAACGACCATTCCTTACGTTCGGTGTGAAGCACCGGGAGCCAGGCCTTGCCTTCCGGATTGAACCGTTTTGGCGCGATTTTTTTAAGCTCATCTGCCTCGGCACGGCGACGGTATTCCTCATCCACGTCCAGGATAAGAGCAACATCCGGTTTGTCTTCCCCTTTAGAAGACTCTTCTTTCGATGACGCTCTCTCCTTGCGGCGGCGCGTCGAACGGCTGAGCATGCCGGCAAGGCTATCGCGAACGCCCTGCAGGCGTTTTTCGCCGAATCCTTCTATTTTTCCCAGGCGCCCGTCGTGTGCCGCCAGTTCCAGCTCTTCCAGCGTATCGATGTCGAGCTCCTTAGCGATACGTTCCGCCATCTCTTCGCCGATCCCGGGGACCTTTTGAAACAGATCTTCAGGAGAAACCTGCCCCTGCAGCCGTTCGAGCTGACCGGATCGTCCGGTGGTAACATATTCCTCGATAACGCGGGCCAGTTGTTCACCGACGCCCGAGAGCTTGTTTTGCAGGGTCTCTGCACCCTTTTGGGCAAGTTCAGCGACATTTTCATCGCTTTCTTCGATGTTTTGGGCCGCCTTTCGATAGGCCTGAACGCGGAAACGGTTGGCATCCTGCATGTCGAGAAGATCAGCAATGCGCCGCAGGATTCCGGCAATCTCTTCATTGTCCGGTTCTTTTGTGCTCATGGGTTATACTCCCTTTATGATTTCATTCGAAAATAATCCGTTCCGGAAACAATCCGGGTGGAATCCGGAAAAAGTATCCGGCATAAAACGATACCTGTAAGAAATATACAAACTTTTTTCGGGGGCTACAACAGTTGCAGGAAATTTTTATGATTTATAGCAGGAAGGCGTTGTAATAAAAGACCAAAAAAGAGAGCTATAAAAGTCGAATCGATTTCCTTGCGCTTTCGACCTTGATATCAATAAGCGGGAAAATACCAGAGGATTATTTCAATATCTCCTGATAAAACCGCCGCAACGCAGTTGTGTATTCATTTCGCTGCGGCAGGTCATTGTGACCGCCGTTTTCGATAATCACCAATTCTTTATCCCCTGCTGCGGCTTTATCATACAACTTTTCCGCCATCCCCGGCGGCGTGATTTGATCGCTATTTCCGGTAACGATTAACAGGGGAA
>WJME01000096.1 GCA_014728115.1 Candidatus Zhuqueibacterota bacterium
AATGAATCAAGATAAATCCAAACGCTTTGCCGAGCTGACCCCGCAACAGAGGCGCCATTTGGAAAAAAAAGCGCTGCAAAGGCGTTTGCAGCAGACGCAACAGAATGCCATTCCCCAACGCAGCCAGCCGGATCGCGCTCCTGTCTCGATGGCGCAGAAACGATTGTTCATATTGTATCATTTGCAACCGGATACCCCTGTTTATCATCTGCCCACGCGGCTCGAGATCGACGGTCATTTTCATGTCCATGTTTTTCAAAAGAGCATCGATACCCTGGTGGCGCGTCATGAAATCCTGAGAACAACATTCCATAGAACGGATGAATCGATTTTTCAGACCATTCATTCTGACTACAAGGTGCCTGTTAAAGTAGTGGATTTAACCCACACGAGGGATGCAAACGCGACACATGTCGATCATGCCAAAGCTATGACCGCCAAGCCCTTTCAACTCGATCGAGGGCCGTTGCTGCGCATTGTCCTTTATCGGTTTTCTCCGGATCATGCCATTTTGTTGTTTGTCTTTCATCACATTATTTGTGATGGGTTGTCCATGAATATATTGGTTCGTGAATTAATGTCCTGCTATACCGCATATTGTGATCAAAAACCCCCCCGGCTCCCTGCCCTCGAGGTTCAATATGGTGATTTTGCAGAATGGCAGTTAAAACAGTTCACACAGCCGGCCTTTAACGAACAAAAACAGTTTTGGCTGCAAAAACTGGCCCATATTCCCGATACCCTATCACTGCCCACTGATTTCGACTATCCATCGGAACAACAATTCAAAGCCCAAGTGACCCACATACAACTCGATCATGATCTGGTGAACCGACTCGAGCATTTGGCTAAAAACAACAATGCCTCCCTGTTTATGGTTTTATTGTCCGCATTCGCTTGTCTGGTTCATCGTGTCACCTATCAGGACGAGTTTATACTGGGGACCCCTGTCGGGAGCCGGCCGCATGCGGATCTGGAGCCCTTGATGGGCTTTTTTGTCAATACCTTGGCGCTGGTCATGCAGGTGCAAAGCGATTTGTCGGCTCGAGAATGGCTTGCGCGGGTTCGTCAAGAGTGCTTGCTGGCGTTCAAGAATCAACAGGTTCCTTTTGATTGGCTGGTTGAACACATGAAACCGTCCCGTTTGCCGAACCGGCCGCCGCTGGTGCAGGTCTTGTTTGTGATGCAAAACATGCGTATCCAGTCCCCAGAAATTCCTGATGCACAGATTACTCCTCTCAAAGACCTGGATCGTGTCTGCGGATATGAATGGATAACCGTGTGTAAAAAAAATGAAAACGGACTCGTGGTCGAATTTGAATACCCGATCAGTCTGTTCACCGAGACCACCATGCAAACCTGGCTGGCAGCGTATCGGAATATTCTATTGCAGATGGCCCGGAATCCGGAAATGTCGCTGCAAGACATTGAAGTGTTGGATCAGAGTCTGATCGATCGTCATGTGCATGCGCTGCCCGCTGTGGATGATGACGAGTTACACACCATCCCGCAGATCATCCCCTACTCGGATCGTCCGGCTATAAAAGATAAAACTTTACAGTTAACCTTTAAACAGCTGCACCACCAGAGTGACCTGCTGGCACACGCACTATTGTCCGCGATCGACCCCGAACCCGAGATGCGAATTGCCGTTTTGATGCCCAAATGCCCGCAAGTCGTTCTCAGTGCCGTGGCGATTTTCAAGAGCCGTGGCGTCTATGTGCCCATTCCGGATGATTATCCCAAAGAACGGATTGCGTTTATGCTGCAGGACAGCCGATGTCGGGCTATCCTGACCCTGAAGAGTCTGGAGCAGGATTGTACCTCATATAGCATGCCGGTCATCGCTGTCGACGCCTTGAAAGGGTCAGAGCCGGTTCAAAATCCTGTATCGCCAGAGGTGACGCCGCATCACCTGGCATATATCATTTATACTTCAGGCACCACGGGCCGACCCAAAGGCGTCGAGGTGGAACATGGCGGGTTTACGACCATGATTAAAGATTCGATTGCACGGTTGGGAATCACAGCCGATGATCGTGTATTGTGGTTCTTTTCACCGGCTTTTGATGGCTCGTTGTTTGAAATTTTTACGACTTTGTCATGTGGTGCCACTCTGGTGATCCCGGAACCCTCTGAACTGTTGGATCCGGATTTGTTTGCAAACCTGTTGCACAGAGAACGAATCAGCGTCGCTGCCCTGCCCCCGAGTTTTATCCAGTCGGTCGGATTCGAGATGCTAAAATCCATTCGATTGCTGTTGACAGCTGGTGAGCGAGCCATCCCTTTGACAGATCCAAAACGTCCGACGAAAAGCTATTGGAACCTTTACGGCCCCACCGAAGCCTCTGTCACCGTCACAGCACGGGAGATTCGCTATTCAGATACAGATAAAACCGGAACGCGTCTCGGGTATCCATTGCCGCATACCGGACTCTCGATCCTATATGCCAATAGCGATCGCTTGCAGCCGGTCAACGCGGTGGGTGAAATCTGTGTCAGCGGCATCCAGGTGGCCCGGGGGTACCACGATCAACCGGAACTGACCCGGCGTGTGTTCGGACCCCATCCTTATCGTCCGGAGCTTTTGATGTATCGCACCGGTGATCTGGGACGGATGCTGCACGATGGCAGTATCGAGTTTCTCGGGCGAAAAGACGATCAGCTCAAAATACGCGGCTATCGTATCGAACCCCGTGAAATCGAACAAGTCATCTTGAAACAGCCTCACATTTCTCAGGCTGCGGTGGTCTTGCACAAGATTTCGCAATCGTTGGTGGCCTTTGTGGTTGGCACGGACATTGATGTGGCTAATCTCGAGAGGTATTTGCACACGAGCCTGCCTCACTATATGCTTCCGTCACATGTCGAGCGTCTCGATCACATGCCCAAGACTGCAAACGGTAAAATCGATACCGCCCTTTTGGAAAAATGGCCCATCAAAACTCGTCAACAAGACAGGATTGCACCGCGAAATGAGAGGGAGCGAATGATAGGGTCTGTCTGGTCAGAGATCTTGAATCATGATGCCTTTGGAATTCATGAATCCTTTTTTGACCTGGGCGGGGATTCCATCAAAGCCATTCAAATGCTGGCACAGATCCGACGCCAGGGTTTCTCGCTGCGTGCTCAGGATATCTATCGCTATCCCACCATTGCTCAGCTGGTCGAGCATCTGGGAGAAACCGGTCAAACAGACAAATCTTTGACTGAACCCAATATCCTTTTCCCATTGACTCCTGTACAAGCCTGGTTTTTTGAGTTTGTGGTGAATGAACGAGATCAATTCCTGCAAAAAATATCTCTAACCAGCATTCAGCGCATCGATCCGGATGCCCTGCGCGCAGCACTTGAACAGCTGGCCGGTCGCTATGACAGTTTGCGTTTGCGCTTTGAACCCCAAAAAGGCATGCAAACCTATTCGCCGGATCCTTTGTTTCCCCTGGAAATCATCGATGCAACATCAGGATCGATAGATATGCAGGCAACCGAATACGAGCTGCAGTCCCGCATACGCCTGGATGAGGATACCCCGTTGTTGATGGCCGTCGTTTATCGGCTCGAATCCAACGATCTTGTCCGTCTGATCTTTCATCATCTGATCATCGATGCGGTGTCCATGCGTTTCGTGATCCAGGATCTAAACGAGCTCTATTCCGCGACGATCACAAAAACCAAGGTGACCCTGCCGCCGGCCACGGCGTCGTATCAGGCATGGGCCAGAGCACTGCATGACTATGCTCAAACCAAAACCCTTCAGAACCAGATCGGCTATTGGCGTTCCATCGAATCGGCCATGCAACGCGTGTTGCCTGTTAAACAGGATGCAGTGGACAATATTCACAGAGGGTCACAAACTCTAGGGTATACGCTGGATAAGCACCCCGGTCAGAAACTGTTTTTGCTGCCCGGACGTGTGTTGACCCGAATCCTGGTTGCAGCCATGGGGTGGGCATTGTCCGGCTGGATCGGGTGGGATCAATTTGTGGTCAATCTGGTCAATCATGGTCGCGAGATGTCGGAAATCGACCTGGATGTGAGCCGAACGACAGGATGGTTTACCTGCTTTTATCCGTTTGTCTTTGACCGACAGGACTCGTTAACCGACACTTTGAAAACCGTATCAGAACGACTGGACACGGTTCCACAGAACGGGATCGGCTATGGCCTTTTAAAATATATCCTTAAAACATTGCGGGGTGGACAGGCAGAGCTCTCTTTAAACTATTTAGGCAAGGTGGCCACGGCTTTCCGGGGAGAGACACCGGCCTTGTCTCCTCTCTTCCTGCCCGAACAACAATTGTATGGTCCGAATCAGCAGCGCAATGCGGAACTGGAACTGGCATGTGTATTTGTCGATCACACGCTGACACTGTATGCCATCTTTTATCCCCAACGTTTGGATGCACAGGAGGTACAGGCGTTTCTCGAGAATTGGTCAACCGCCTTGGCAGTCCTGTCTGAAGATTTGAGGTTTGATCACCCCCGGATGTAAACGCTGATCTGATAACCCCGGGGGATGGCAATGATTTCATCCCCTCGTAGTCAAGCCGGATCTTTGAACTCACACCAGGCTGCCAGGAAAACAAGAGTTACCGTTTCTAAAAGTCAGTAGATTTATTACGGATGAAAGAGTTGATCGTGCCGTGGGGTTAGTTTATCGCAGGTTTGTGATAGATGCTCAGGTATTCTTTGGAAGTACATACAGTCAAGTCAGTAATTTTATAATCAACTTTGTTCCTGGTGATCAAAAATTCAATCCCCTCACTTTTTGCAGCGTAATACTGAATAGAATCTTCAAAATCCTTAAAATCCGAATTCGCTGCTAAAAGCATTATTTTTTCATCGACTGCTGTCACTTTAAGTAATGTTAACAGCTTTCGTATAGCTTCCAATGCAATTTTTTTATTTGTCATCCTGGCTGAGATATAATAAATATTTGCCAAAATCACGGGCGTTGTGAAAGCAATCACTTTATTTTCTTCTATGAGGGTAAACAGCTTTGATGAAGAGACAAAAAAAGGCTCACGTTCGAGTAACAAATCAAGTATGATATCTGCATCAATAAATAACTTATTCATGCAAATATTTCTCCGACAAATACTGTTCTTTGTATATATCTGGATCGGACCCGTTTTTCATTTTGAGAATACCAGCAAGCTCCTTAACGGTCGGAGACAACCTGGCTTGCTCATTCCCCTCTTTGTCAACGAGTCTTTCAAAAAAATCCTGGACAAGCGATGAAAGGCTTGTATTGTTGGTTTTGGCGAATGTCTTGGCCTTTTCGATAGTTTTTTTGTCCAGTAAAAGTGTTAGTTTTGAGTTCATAGGATCACCTCATTACACGTATTCAATATCTTTATTATACGTATTCCTACACGTTTACACAAGTTATTTTTTCGAGACTTGCCCACCTTTACATCTTTATGTGACCTTGTGTGAGATTTTACAGCGACTCGGCAGTGGCAAAAAAAGTGGATATTACATTTTTTCTGCAAAGGCACCGAGAATTTCTGGCATCTCTATATCTGTTTCGACCCTTCCCTGCACAAAATCATCACGGCCGCCGCCTTTGACGACGGTCAGGGATTTGAGCACAGCCAGCGCCGGATGCACAGACTCACGGTTGGAGGCAAAGACAAAGACCTGGTCGCCGAACAGATAACAGGTGCACTCGCTCTGTTTCAATAGGGTGCCGGCCAGACCTTGCAAGGTCTTGAGGTCAAAATCCGGAAAAAACTCGCTGACGCGTCCCTCCTGTTCGATCTCGAGTAAACAATCGGCAATGGCCTGATCGAGCCGGGATTGTCGACCCTGCTCCTGTTGTTTGCGCAGGTCACGGTTTTCCTGTTGCAGTTTGTGCACCGAAGCGGTGAGCTGATCCTGGCCTGTTGACAGCAGGCTGCCCAGCTCTTGCAGCACGGCAAACTGTTGCTGGTGCTTGGCCAGTGCCCGGCGGCCGGCCACAAAGGTATAGCGCAGGCTGCCGCGGACCTTTTCGCGGCCATAGATCTTGACGAGTCCGACCTCGCCGGTTTGGGTGACATGAGTGCCACCGCAGGGATCGAGATCCCAGTCCTCGATGTCGATAAGCCGGATGGGATCGCCCAGATCGCTGACTTTGCGGACATTGAACGCAGCCATCTCGTCGCGGGTGACCATGCGGATGCGCACGTCACGGTTTTGCCAGATGACCTCATTGGCGGCGGTCTCGACGGCCTGCAGCTGTTCGGCCGAAAGCTCGTCAGAGTCGATATCGATGGTGTCCCACTCTTCGCCCAGATGCGAGGCAATGGTTTCGATGCCCAGCACGCGCTTGAACGCACCGGCCAGCAGATGAAAGCCGGTGTGCTGCTGCATAAAATCGAACCGACGGGACCAGTTCAGTTCGCCGTTCACGCGGTCGGTTTGAAGGGGTGCTGAGACCAGATGCCAGATCAGTTCATCCTCGAGGATGACATCGTGCACAGTGTGGCCGTTCAGGGTGCCGGTGTCGTGCATTTGTCCGCCTGAGGTAGGATAAAAGGCAGTGCGGTCGAGCAGCACACCGTGTTTGTCCTGTATGGGCTTTTGCTCCAGCACAGCGGCGGTAAACTGTTTCAAAGTGCTGTCGCGGTAATAGAGTCGCTCGGTCATGAGAGGATCCTCTGTCGTTTGGCTGTGATGCGTTTGAGACGATGCAAGAGTTCGTGTTCGAGGTGCAGGATTTCATCGATGGCCTGCAGTTCTTTATAGAGTTCGAGGCGTTTTTGGGCGCGTTGGACCATATCCAGCGCCTTGTCGAAATCGCGTTGCCGGTGTTCATAGATCTTGGCCAGCTCGATATAGGCATGAAAATGCAGGCGACGGCCATTCTCGATCATGTCGTGATAGAGGTGGATAGCATCCTGCCAGCGGTTGAGGCGCTTGAGATTCTGCGCGCGCAGGATGGTCACCTCTTCATCTGCAGGAATATCCAGCTCGAACAGGCGCTGAAAAAAGGCTTCGAGTTCATCGCCCAGGCCCAGGTCATCGAGGGTGCGGATGGTGCCCATAACGTCAGCGTGTTTGTGCTGAAGAGACTCGGGTGAGCCGAAAAACCGTGCGATCACGGTCATGAATGAAACCAGTGAGACCAGATCCATGCTGTTGTGTTGAAACACGGGTTTCAGGGGATAAAGTTTGCGGTCGCGCAGAAATTGAAAATAGAGCGACGGGATCAGAGCGCCGGGCACATCGCCGGTACGCTGGAGTCCGAGCACATGCTGTTCAATGCTCTGCAGCGAGCAGGAATCCAGATGCCGCCGCCAAAAGCGACGTACGGTATGCAAGAGGTCGATATGATGGGGAATCTCGACGGGCTTGATGCGGTTGAGCACCAGACGGTTGTGCAGCAGGGGCAGGTCATAGGTCTTGCCGTTAAAGCTCACCAAAGCCGAGCAGCTCTCGAGCCGCTCGCGGATCGGTCTGAGCATGGCTCGCTCGTGTCCCAGCTCGTGCAGGAAATATTGTTCGACGTGCAGATGATCATCCCCGAAAAACGCCAGTCCCACCATAAACGGCACTGTGCCCGTACCACCGGCCAGTCCGGTGGTCTCGGTATCCAGCAGGAGAAGCGATTCCGGCGAGGCCTGAGCCAGACGCGCATCTTTGGCCAGATAGACCAGATCCTGAGCCGTGAGGTCGAGGAAAGAGCCGATTTCAATGCCGTGATTGAATTCCAGGGGAAATCGCTTGTGGCGCAGAATATAGTGACCGTCATCATTGCTCTGCAGCTCGCCATCGATCTCTTGCCAGTCCGGACCGCTCACAGCCTGCATGGGCTCGGGTTCCTGTTCTTTGACCGGTCCCCCTCCTACCATGCTGCGCAATTTGCTTTTGAGATCAGCCATACCGGTTACCCGCTGGATCGGATCGATTCGAGCAGGTGGCGGGCGGTCTCTTTGGCATATTGCCCCACCTCGAGAACCGGACCCACGCATGAGGGACATCCCTGCTTGCAGCCGCAGCGTGTCACCAGGTCGACTCCGGCATGGGCGATATCGCTGATATTGTGATAGAGCTTGCGGCTGAACCCCACGCCACCGGGATAGCGTTCCCACACAAACACGGTGGGCAACTTCCACAGGGGCGAGCGCATCATGGGCTGAGCCTGAAAATCTTTTGGATCGCCCATGACATAGAGCGGCACGATATTCTGCAGCACATTGGCCACGCCTTTCATGGCATCGCCGAATTGTTGTTCCTCGATCTCTAGTTGGTGCGCCATATCTTCGGGAAAGCTGTACCAGAACGAGGTCGTATGCATCTCGAGCTCGGGCAGATGGATCTTGCCCCAGCCCACGTTTTCGTGGGTATTGAACTTTATCTTTTTGTACATCGTGGCCAGGCTGGTCACCACAATTTCGCCATAGCCCTTTTTACCGATGGCCAGGGGTTCTTCTTCTTCGATCTCGAGAACCTTGAGATTGGTTTTGAGCTGAGCATCGGTATAATAATCCACGCGCACCGGATGCACATAGGCCTTGCGGCGCTCCCAGTCCAGCTGATCCACATGATATTGCTGGCTTTCGTGAATATAGATGGCATCGTCGTGCACCATCATGGGTGCGGCAAAGAGATCGATTTCGCCGATGACGCGTTCGAGTCCGGCCTG
>WJME01000097.1 GCA_014728115.1 Candidatus Zhuqueibacterota bacterium
GAACCGAAGCTATGAAAGAATATAAACGACTGCGCCGAGAGTTCCCCACATGCGTGGGGATGAACCGTTTCAACAGACCATAATAATTTTCTGCATATGGAGTTCCCCACATGCGTGGGGATGAACCGGAGGAGGAAAAGAGGAGGAGGATTGAATGGTTGAGTTCCCCACATGCGTGGGGATGAACCGGTGGAATTTAATTTCGCTGACGGTATTCTGAAGAGTTCCCCACATGCGTGGGGATGAACCTTCTAGCCTTGATGGATTTGCGCCGACATATAAGAGTTCCCCACATGCGTGGGGATGAACCGTATTTATGAACCGATAACCATAACGGTTGACGAGTTCCCCACATGCGTGGGGATGAACCGGTCCATCATTATGATCAATATAATTGTCACCAGAGTTCCCCACATGCGTGGGGATGAACCGGACAGATAGCGATGGCGAATAACGGAAATATCAAGAGTTCCCCACATGCGTGGGGATGAACCGATGGAAAATGAGGAGATTGACGCTTTAGATATGAGTTCCCCACATGCGTGGGGATGAAGGGAAATTACAATAAAGGAGAGAACAACCATGACTAAAAAAACCGACCGCCTTTACATCCGCATTTCACCGGAAGAAAAAAACCAGCTTGCTCACATCGCCAAAGAAGAGCGGCGCACGCTATCCAACCTGGCGTTGTTTGCAATTCAGGAGTTTTTGAAACGAAGGAAATCATCTAAATAATCTGTGACCAAAAACGAGTTCCTCACATGCGTGTGGATGGACTATTAAAGATACGGCTTTAAATAAATAGGCACCAGCTTCGCGGCATTGATCTGCTCACTCAAAACCATTCGCTCCTTGTAAACCCCCTTCTCTCGAATTTTGGTTACCTTTTACCTGATTGAGTGCGGCTACTTGATCTTTGGATTTTTATATTCAATAATGATGTAAATATTATTTTTTAAGGAAGATAAGGAAATGGCTATTTTTGAAATCAAGAATAGTTACGCAAAAAGAATTAAGCTAAGTGAATTTTCTACTGAAAAAAAACTCCAAAAGTTAGTTGAAAAAAACCTTAAAGAAATTTTTGATTGTCGGTTTATCGCAACTGAATTTTCAACTGGAAATATTCATTCTGGCAGAATCGATACTTTAGCCATTTCAGAAGATAATAATCCAGTAATTATTGAATACAAAAAAACAGCTTCTTCTGATCAAATAAATCAGAGTCTTTACTACTTACACTGGATTCAAGATCACAAGGGTGATTTCCAGTTGGAAGCAAACAAGGCATTGAATGAGATAGTAAGGGTAGACTGGTCGGAAATTCGAGTTATATGCTTAGCACCGGAATTTAAGAAATATGATATTCATGCTGTGCAAGTAATGAATGCAAATATAGAACTTTGGCAGTACAAATTTTATGAAAATTCGATATTAAGTATTGAAGAGGTTTTTAGACGTACAAAATCGTTGAATTCAATAAAAACTCAACCGATGAATGGTAAAAGTCCAATAATGGTGGAAGCGGGAAAAAAAGCAGCCTTAACAAGGAAAACAGCTGTCTATTATATTGAAGATCACTATAAATATCTTAACAAAAGTATTTTAGATCTTTTTAATACCATACGGGATTATATAATCTCCTTGGACGATTCTATTGAGGAATCGCCAAAAAAGAATTATATTGCTTATAAAACCAGTCAAAACTTTGTTTGTCTAGAAACTCACAAAAGAAAAATTAAACTTTATCTAAAGGTGAAACCCGATGAAATAATGCCTTTTCCAATTCAAGGAAGAAATGTGAGAAACATTGGACATTTTGGAACTGGTGATTTTGAATTAACAATTAATAACTTAAAGGATTTTGAAGAAACAAAAAGATTTATCAAGGATGCATATAATAATATTGGTGGATGATAATTTCCACCGTCCAGATTATGCTCGTATCCGTGTCCATGGATTGCTCAGTTATACCTCGAAATAAGGATGAAATAGAGATTATCATTTAATTGGTTTGCTGAGTTAAGAATAGGCAAAATTGCAGAAGCACTGAAGCTGATTTGCTAAATTAGGTGTCTGATTGAAAACAATGAAATCCCACTTGCAAACACCCGTGACTCTTGATCAAATATTGTTTGCATCCGACGATTGAAACTATAATGACTTTTCTGGTGGGTGGACAGCCAGATTCAGCTTCCCATTCCTCCCCTACACAGGATATAATAAGACTAACTCAATAACTATGGGGAAAATTATTAACGGAGAGAAGCTATGAAAAAGGGGATTTTTTTGATTATTGTCTATGTCCTGATAGTCCTGCTGCCGGTTTTGCTGGCATTACTAACCGGTCCGAGCGGGGATGTCTTTCTCATCAATGCGGCCAAAAATCTGGCTTTAATGGCATTCGCCATTCTGATCCTACAGGCAGTGCTGGCGGCCCGTTTTAAGTGGCTCTCACGGCCATTCGGTTTTGATATCGTGATCCGCTATCACCGGAATATCAGCATTTTCGCCGGAATTATCCTGCTTCTGCATCCGATTTTAATCATTATCGGCAGCGGAGACTGGAGCCTCTTGTGGAGCGGCGGTATTTTTATTTGGCTGGGCAAGATCGCTCTGGTATTGGTCATCATTAATGTTCTGACCAGTGTCTACCAA
>WJME01000098.1 GCA_014728115.1 Candidatus Zhuqueibacterota bacterium
GTATCGATCCTGCCAGCCAGTCGGTATGTGGCAGCGCTCCGATCAACACGAAAAAGGCATCGGTTTTCAGGATTTCCGTTGTGCCACTGACATTGTTTCTCACCTTGACACATTCGAGCATGTGACTGCCCTCACCGTCAACGGCTTCGGTCTGCAGTCGTACTTGTACATTCGGCAGACGCCGGATTTCCTGGGTGAGATAGTCGGACATGCCCTCTTCTAGCGATTCGCCCCTGACCAAAAGAGTAACGGTTTTTGCGGCCCTGGCCAGATGAATCACTGCCTGTCCGGCTGAATTGCCCCCTCCGGCCACCAGCACCTTTTTGTCATGCAATAACCAGGTGATATTTCCGGCCACATAATACAATCCTGCTCCGCTGAATCGTTCAAGATTTGGAATATTCAGACGGCGATAGTCTGCGCCTGTGGTGATGAGGACGGATCTTGCAGAGATCTCGGTTCCATCCGAAAGCGTGATCATGCGATTTTTGCCTTTGGCGCGAATGCGGGTCACGGCCCTGGCGAGTGCATATTTGGCGCCAAATAGCCAGGCCTGCTCATACGCTCTTTGTGCGAGTTTGGCACCGCTGATACCCCGGGGAAATCCCAGATAATTGCGAATCAGAGAGCTGGTACCGGCCTGGCCGCCGATCATGTCGCGCTCGATAATGATGGTCCCGAGTCCTTCCGAAGCAGCATAGACACCTGCCGCCAATCCGGCTGGTCCTGCTCCGATGATAGCCAGATCGCAAGAGTGTTCTTTGAGATCTGTGGTGCGCAAGATCTCGGACAGTTCTCTGTTGGATGGATCGATTCGGTAATCCCCTTCAAAAAATGTCACCACCGGCACATCCTGCGGGACAACCCCATCTGGTTGAGGAGATCCTGTCCTTTTTTCGAAGCGATTTCATAAAATCTATACGGGACACCATTGCGCTCCAGAAACATGCGAATTTCGAATGTGCGGGGTGACGGATCCGGGCCGATCAGACGCACCAGTTCCATGTCAGGGACGTGTTCGGCTGTCCATTCCGACAGGAATTCACCGACAATGGGATAGAGATGCACTTCGGGCGGGTGCCAGGGCTTGAGGATATAGTTTTCGATATAACCGTACGCACAAGCCTCGAGGATGGTCGAGGAGGAGCTCTTGTCGCCCCAGGCCACCAATAAAGCGCGTTGCGCATTGGGGTGGATTTTGTGAGCGTGCTTGAGCACATCGACACCTGTCATTTCGGGCATCCACTGATCAACGATGATGAGGGCGACGGTTTCATCATTCTCTTTGAGCTGTCTCAACTCGTCCAGAGCATCAGAGGCGGACAAGTGGGATACAATACGATAGTCATTGCCAAAACGCTTCATGAGCGTGTTCAGCATGGCCACGAGTTGCTTTGTTTCGTCATCGACAATCATAATGACGGGTCGTGTTGACATGGGATTCTCCTTAAAACATGTGTTTCTGGAATTATGGACTGCCAGTGCAGGGCTGAAGAGTGAATGTAGCAGAGCAGGGGAGGAGAGACAGAACAATCGAAATTCGGTGTGCCCTAGACACCATGCATCTGAATTCTAACAAACTGAAACCAGATTTTTTACGAGATAATTCCATAGCCACCTCTGACAGTGCACAAAAATGCCAGCAAAAAAATAGATTCTTAAAGAATGACTGCGGGATGGGAAACGTTTTTCCATTGGCACAATAGTTGTAATTTAGGACTTGCAGAAAACTGATGATTCTCTAATTTCTTGTTTTTAATTTAGATAATGTTGTTGAAAATCTTTTTCAATGTCATCAATTTAGTGCTTTGTCATAAAACTATTACAGGAGGATAGCCGCATGATCAACACATTACAAAAAATTTTGGTGGGTATCTATTTCTTTTTATGGATGCAACCCTTGTATGCCCAGTTTATTGTAAAGAATAATTCTGACCAGGCCATCATGCGTATTAGCAATGAAGGCAAAATGGCAATTGGAACCAACATCACTTCAGACGCTGTGCAAACGCTGGAATTGCGCAATGGCACTCTGAAAATTGCGGCCAATGCAGGACAGGGAAGAGTGCTGATGAGCGATGCGACTGGTGTGGGTACCTGGACGATTGCGAATGGTGACCTGAGTGGTGGATATAATGCTTTGACTGTCGGGAGTATACAGGGCAAACCCGTGAGCATGCCTGCCTCTATCAGCACAAACTCGGTGCTGAAATGGAATGGCAGTGCCTGGAGTCCCGGCACTGATGCAGATACCAGGCCCGGCGCTGCGTCCACAGCTTCGGGAAAGGAACTCGCCTGGACCGGCTCTGCTTTTGAAACAAAATCCCTGATTTATCTCCGTGGTTACATTTCTCCTCAGCAAACATTTCAAGCCGGAGTTTATGATGTTGCAGGCTTGGCGAAAAAGGTCAAATTTATACAGAGCTTTAGTTCTGACCAAGGAACTCATTTGAACAGTGCCGGTGAATTTATCGTTCCCAAAACCGGCTATTATTTTATCTCTTCTACAGTCGCGGTTGTCGCGGATCCGGTTGCAGTTACTCTGGCCGTGTTCAAGTCTACGGACAATGGGGCGACCTGGCAGATGGATGTCAATGGCAATGCCACGCCTTCCCGCGAACCCACTACTGCGGTGATGGTGACCGGAATCGTACATGCCACCGCCGGCACACGCCTGGTAATCGGGTTGCGCAATGCCACAACATCCGACTGCAAAAGCGCGGCCTATAGTGGCACGTCTCTTGAGGCTCAAAATATTCTTACCATCATGGAATTGCCTTAAAGCGTTTTTCAGGATTGCCAATAACAGTCTTTCACCGTGAGTAACCTCACGCAAAAAGCCGGTTTTGTGCTGATTTTGCGTGAGGGTCCTCTGTTTGTGCCCATCCGTTTCGAGCCTTTTTGCTTCAATCCCGGGTCAGCGATTTCTTGTCATTTTTTTCTCTGGCAAATAAAATTGCTTGCATTAAAAAATTGTATTAACTATATTGCAA
>WJME01000099.1 GCA_014728115.1 Candidatus Zhuqueibacterota bacterium
ATTAAAATCGAAAAAAAAAACGAAATTTGCACATTTTAACTTGACAATCATTGAAATATAGAGTATCATTTGGGTGTCAAAGGATGGTTTTGATTTTATTATGGGGATTTAAAATCTGTGACTCGGATGACCTCATATAGAATTCTATTCTCAGAGAAAATTAGCTTAACGATGTGTCGCAATTTGTGGAGGAAGACCAAAGTGGACTTCCCCCGCAAAATTCGACATGTAGTTAAGCTGCATTTTTGATTTTTTCGAATTCATTCGGTGTTAAATTTTGTAAAAAAGAATGAATTCTTGTTTGGTTAAAGTACATTTCGATATTTTCGAAAATTTTTGTTTTGGCAATTTCCCTTGTTGGAAATAATTCGTGATACACCAGTTCATTTTTCAACGTAGCGTAAAAGGCTTCAACTGCAGTATTGTCACTCGAAATTCGGACCTGTGATCTGGAATAAATTCGAATATCATTTCGGAGGTTTTGAAAAGATGACCACTGCTTTTTTTAATATATCACGCTCCTCAGTTACATCACGGAGCTTTCGTTCCAGTTTTTTGATTCTTTGTTCTTCTGGTTTGAGATATCCTTTACCAGGAAATACACTGTCTTGCTTGGTCAGCCAGATATTTTCTTTTCCGACGAGAAAGAACATTGGGTTGGATCCCTAATCCATCAGCTATATCAGAAACAGTACGACCAGAAAGAACCAGTCTGATTGCTTCTTTTTTGAATTCACTATTGTATTTTACGTTATCTTAGATTCATAACACTCCTGATTATTTTGTTTGTAAGATACAAACTTTTCGAGGTGTCCACAATAGTGTCTTAATTCTATTTTTCGTGGGAGGAAGAATGAAACGTCTTTCGTTATATCAGTGTTTTGTAAGAATTCTTCTACTGTTCTGTGTGCTTTTCGGGGCAGGGAATGTTTTTGCAATTAAAATCAATCCATCTTTAGATGAATTACTAAAATATAACGCCAAACAATTAGGCGTCTCCTCCGGTAGATACACCTTTTACAAGCACGTATTCCAAAACGCTAAGACTATAAACTCTCTTTTACAAAATCTTAATTATAAGGCCTTGTCTAAAGTGTCAATGCGCGTAGCAAACATAGAAGATGTTGGCTCCATGCTTGAGGAGTCTATCGTATTTGAGGTTTTGGGTAAAAATGCTGATGAATTGTTGGACATTCTGAACACGAATGAATCAGTTGAAGTTCATTGGTTTACCTTTATAAGTGTTTATGAAGACTCTTTTGCTACAGGAGATGAGACAATCTCACAAACTTTTGCTGATGATTTTGTTAGTCTTATTGAGAGTAATACGGTCACCTGACCACTACTCTTGATCTTATTCCGGATTTTCCTTTTATGCTTGGCTGTATAAGATACACTCCGTTGCGATTAAAATCAAGGCTACCCTTCGGCTCCTCCCGCTGGGAAGCGCGGGACTCGGCCTTGATTTTAATTCTCACTTTGTGTAATAAAAACCGCCAAGCAAAAAAGAAAAATATTAGGTTTTGGTTTCTGCGGTTTCAAGCAATCGATGTTCTTTGATAATATTCAAATACTCCTTGATGAGCCTTTCTGACATACCAGTATAAAACGCAATTTTATAAATTGGTGCCTCCTCGCGAGCGAACTCCAGCACACGCTCAAAATCATCAATGTAGCGATCTACGTTTTGAGGATCATGGTCTGAGATTCGCGCTATCTCTGAGGTGAACAGACTTTGCAAATGCAGCTCTATGATAAGCCGTTTGTGACTAAAGGTCATTCCCATGTCATGAACTGTTCCACGAAGCGGCAAAATTTCACCATGCTGCTTTTGCCAGCTATCAATGGCTTTGCGAATAGACGCTACGGATACCCCCAACATCAAAGCCAGATCGGTTTGAATGAGAACCGCCTCTTGCTTTAAAGCCTGCTTGGTGATTCGAGCCACGCGTTGCGGCAACAGCGATGACGGCTTTGACCCGTTTGCCAGCAAGTCCAGTTCTTCTTTTGTCCAGAGATCCACCTTTATGACCCTTTGAGCCGTTTGCGCCAGTGTTTTCCCATGACCCGGTTTATCATACTGATCAACACCAACCCACAACAGTTGAAACGGTTTGATCTTTTCTTTATCCGGTGCATAATCCTCAAGCAATTGCATAATTCGAGACGCCAGGCTTTCGGCAATGGCCACTTGATTGTCATAGCCATAATTTAGCACCAACTCGCGTTTAATCATGTTTTCTAATGACTTATGCTGTACTGTGTCATAGATCGACTTGGCTAATAGGCGTTTATTTTTTTCTGTCATTACGCCTCCCGAGTCTTTTTTTTCAAAAGATGGGAAAGCCGATCTTTGAGCAGATTCAGTCGAACTTGATAATCTGCCTTATCCTTAAATTCATCATAAAGTATTTGATATTCGTTAACCAACCGCTCCGAGAAATGACAGTTGCGCGCAATTCGAGCCGCGCTAAAGTTCTCTTGGTTGCCCATCATAACGATACAAAAATCATTCAGATATCGTTCAATCGAATGAATATGATGTCCCAATAAATTAGCGATTTTCGATGGAGAAAACCCCTTTAAATATAAGCGCACTGCCTGGGACTTGTGAGTCGTGCCAGGCCCGATATCTTTATAGTAACCGCGGATGGGAATAAAAATGTCTCGCGCTCGATATTCCGCAATCAAACGCCGGATCGTTTTTTCACCGGTAAACAGAAGCCAGGACAGATCTTCTATAGTCAACGTTCCCGATTGATCCAGCGCTTCCCATGGAAGACGACAGACTAATCTGGATTTCAAAGAACGAGTATTTTGGGTAAAGTCATCGGGATGATGCAATGTCAACTTTACACGTACTTTACTGCAAGTGGCCAAAGACTTGCCTGCAGGTTCATCTTTATGAACAGCAGAATACCATACTTGACCATCTTGTAATATTTCTTTTGAAGAATTGAATATCTCATCTAGCATCTCTCGGGACAATAATTCCGACGCTGCGAGTGATAAATTATAATGCGTATTTAGCCTTGTGATAAATCGAAAACCTTGTGACTTGGATTGCAGTCGTTTTAATAATACATTTTTTTTGACCATAACCACCTCGCTTTTTTCTCTTAATCTCAAAGTACAACTTTGAGATAAGATTATCAACTGTCAGTGAGGTAGCGGTCATCTGACCGAACTGGTAATAGTTTAGCTTGTTTTTGGGGAGGAAAATATTATCAAGACAGATAGTAAATATTTTTCTATATTGTGGTATCTGGAGGTCAATTTTGTTGGGTCTATAACGTTTTGTGTGGGTAATCAAATTCGAGATCACCCGCAATGAAATAAATCATATTGATAAAGTTTTCAATATTTCTATAGCCACGAGCTCGAGCTTTTGCGAGTTGAATTTTAGAGTTGATGCCTTCAAG
>WJME01000100.1 GCA_014728115.1 Candidatus Zhuqueibacterota bacterium
GAACGTGGGGACGGGAAAATGAAAAAATTCGGATGGAAAAAAGCCGGCCAAGCCGGAACTACAAACAACTATAGGGGGTTAGGATTGTGCGAGTTCTTGGGTTCTCGCGTACAGGTCCATGATTTTATTATAGTGCTCCCGGGGCGCGTATTCGCGTTCAGCTTTTTTGCGGCCGGCTCGGCCCATTTCTATGGCTTTGTCGGGGTGATCGATGAGAAACTGTACTTTTTCGATAAAATCATAGCGATTGCCGGGTTCATAGACAAATCCATCTTTACCGTCCTCGATCAATTCCGGGATGCCCCCCATACGCGCACCGACGATGGCATTGCCCAGGGAGAGAGATTCGTATATGACCAGCGGCGAATTGTCATGCCATTCCGAGGTAATGACGGTAAACTTTGCATGGGAGACCAGATTCCGCAACTCCTCACCGGATTTATAGCCGGGCATGATGACATTGTCGATGCCTTCATTCGCGATCCGTTGGCGCAGCTGGCTTTCCAGCGGACCGGTGCCCACCAGCATCAGTTGGGCGCCGCGAATCTCTTTCATGGCATCCAGCAAAAAATGTACGCCTTTTTCATGCGTCAGACGGCCCATAAAGACGATATAATCAGAGGAACCATAATGAGGTTTATACGCATCGACATCCAGGGTATAGGGTTGAACCAGGATGGGGATATCCGCGTATCCGTAACGGGCGATCTTTTGTCCCAAAAAACGACTGGGCGAGACCATGAGGTCGATATGAGCGAGATAGCTTTTTAAATATTTATGGAAATACGCTTCGAGTGTTACCAAAAAGCTGGCCGCATATGATTGCCGGAAGCATTTTCGCAATGTGGCATAAAAATAGTTTTTTCCTTTACAGGCCTCACATACGCGATTCTTGCCGTCAAGAAAAATATAGTTGGGGCACACGAGTTTGTAATCATGCAGGGTCAACATCACGGGCAAGCCGTGCTCTTTCAGAATTTTGAATATCGACGGCGTGAGATGATGATAGACACTGTGCACATGCGCGATATCCGGCTGTGTCTCTTTGATCAGCCGGCTCAGGTTTTGCTGTGCGTCCTTGTTGTATACTGTGCGGCTGGCTGTTTTGAGGATGGAAACCGGATTTTTGGCCGACTTTAGCTGCTCCGGATTAAAATAGGGGCTGAAATAGTCTTTATAGGGCGTGTCCTGATTTCGTTCATGGTGCATCGCAAACGGTATGACCGTATGTCCCTCCCGTTCCAGCACCTCTGTAAGATTAAAGACATAACGCTCGGCTCCCCCTTCGACATAATAAAATTTATGTACCATCAAGATTTTCATATCAAACATTCCTATTTTTTCAACGCAATGACCAGACTTCCCAAGAGTCCGTTCAACAGAAAAAAGACCAGGCCCATGATCAGTCCGGTAAGAACCAATCGTTCCTCACTGACCGACCAGCGTGAAAAGAAATAGATCATCGTGGCTTCTCGGGTGCCGAATCCAGAGATCGAGATGGGAAGCAACGAGATCAGGTTGATCACAGGCAAATGCAAGGCGACCATGTTCAGCGGTATTTTGATGCCCATGGCCATAAAGACCAGGATACCCCGAAAGATGATCAGGGCGGTAATCGCGATGCTGATGAACAGATTGCCACCATATCGTTTATTGAACCTGAAATCGAACCATTTACGCGTAATGGCCAGTATCAGATTCGGATTATAGCTTACGACCACGGCCAGCATAAAAAGCGGCAGGATCACTGCAACGGGAAACGACAGCACCGGTGAAAACAACAGAGCCGGGAACCCAAACAGAGCCAGTCCGGCGAGATCGTAAAAACGGTCATTGACAATCGTGCCAAAGATTTGTGATTTCTTGGCATCGGGATGCAGTTCAGCCACCTTGACAATCTTGATCAATTCTCCCACCTGGCCGGGGGTCACGGTGCCCAGGCCATAGCCATGTAAATAGATGAGCGTGCTCTGCCACAGTGAAAGCCGGATCTGATGATCCTGCAGAAACCGTTGCCAGCGCCAGGCTTTGCCCACGACCATGGGAATCACCAAAAGGATCGAAAGCATGAGATAGCCGGCATGTATCCCCAATAAACTCTGCCAAACCAGAGAATAATCCAGGCCGATCAACAGATAGACCAGGATACTGAGGCCGATGAGGCGATACAAAGACCGAATCCATGGTTTACGGGTCTGCAATGCAGTGATCAGTCGGGTGCGCAAGGACACGTTCATCTAGGTATCATTTTTTTTCAAATAGTAAAGCATCTCTTCCTGATTGATGCGCATGCGCGCAAAGATGTCGAGAATGAATCCCACCATCAGGCTGAGCACCGCCAAAAGCGCAAAAAATCCGGACACAAATCCGGCCCACTTGTGCGGCGTAAACTCGCCGACTCTAAAATAGTGAAACATCAGAAACACGCCGCTGACAAAGGCAAGGGCAAAAAAGACCAACCCTACGCCGGCAAAAAGCCGGAAGGGCCGGTAATCGCGCAGGGTCTTGATAATGATTTTCAGGGTCTGATAGCCATATTTCAGCACATTCGAGGCCACGCGTGATTTGCCGATTTCTCTTTTTCCTCTGACGCGAACAGGGATTTCGCGAATCTGCACTTTTTTAAAGGCAAAATTCAAAAAGGTTTCCTGGGTATAGGTAAAATCGCCAAAGAGATTGAGTTTGAGCAGGGCGTCACGGGAATAGGCACGGAACCCGCACGAGACATCATAGAATTTTTGCCCGGTCATCTTGCTGATCATATAGGACATGAATTTATTGCCATAGAATTTCACCTTGCCCATGACCGGGAAAAAGTCACGATCGCTGAACCTGGAAGCGGTCACAAACTCGGCTTCACCATCGACAATGGGTTCGATCAGGGAGGCGATATCCTCGGGATTGAATTGGCCGTCGGCATCGATATTGACCGTCACATCGGCCTTGAGCTTTAACGCCAGAGCGCGTCCGGTTTGAAACGCAGCACCGACGCCGCGGTTCAGGTGATGAGACCGGACGATGGCACCATGCTCCTTCGCGATCGCGGCGGTCTTGTCTGTAGAACCGTCATCCACGACAATGATATGATCGACAAAATCGGGGATGCGCTGCAAGACTCTGGCGATATTATCCTGTTCATTCAGGGCAGGAATAATAACGGCAATCGTAGAATCATGAACCATCAGTTGACCTCTGTATTCACCTGTGAATAGAGCAAAAGCTGACACCCCTTGAAATCCATGGTTTGCAGCAACCGGCGCTCTGTCTGTAAAATCGTTTTTAACCGTTTCATCTCTTCTGTCGGATACAAATGTCCGAATGCAACCCACAACCGGCCCTCGATGTGAGCAAGCTCGCCAAAGTGCCGCTCATAGGCAGCCATGTCATCGGCGAGTTCATGACCATAGATCACATAGAGATTGCCTTTGCCATCCAGGTCGATTTGCTTTGGATACCCGGCCGGGTGATCCGTGGCATAGACCCAGAAAGGCAGAATCGCACCCCAGTGCAGATAGACTGTATCTCCATCCTGTGCCGAGTCGACCAGGGTGTGCGCGAGTTCGTCGACATGTCTTCCGCCGGCATATTTCAGATGGCAGACCTGCATCATATTGTCATAACCTGTCAAGCCAATGGGGATAAACAAAAGCATGGCGACGGCAAGTTTGATCATTTTTCGATCCGGCCGGAGCCGGCCAAATACATCACGAATCCCATAAACGCTCAATACAACATAGGCAGGAAGCATATACAACAACAGTCTGTTTGCGGTAAAAGGAAAATTGCCGACAAAAGAGGCGGCCAATGGAAGCAGCATGGGCAGAAAATAGAATCCCAGGAGAGGCCATTTTTTTTGTTTGATATGAATATAAATCGCCCAGGCGATCAATACATTGACGGCCATTCCCCAGATCCAGGAATCATTGAAAAAATAGACCGGCAGTTTCACGGCCTGATAAGCCAAACGGGCCAGGTAATAGCCTACATAGGATATTTCGTGCCAGCGTGACCAATCGAACAGCTGGGTTCCCGAGCGTGAGATATGGGTGAGAAAAGAGTCATTGCTCACGGCTTGTTGAATGCTGGCAAAATAGAGACCGGCAAGAGAGAGACCAAACACTCCGGCAGAGACAAAAAAGTTACGCCAGGCCCCGGCCAGTTGTGTTCCGGTTTTTTGACGCCAGATCAAGACGAAAAACAATACAGCGAACGCAGATGCGGCGGTAAACAGGGTTCCAAAGGCAAGCCAGATGCCGGTGCCGGAGACCAGCGTGAACAACACCCAATCCCGCTTTTGATTATATTGCCAGATACGATAGGCAAACAAGAGGATCAGGCTGCAAAAAAAAATGTCCGCAGTATAGTGCTTGAGCGCTTTGGCATTGACCAGCATCTTGTCAGCGATCATGCCCGAAAGGACGATCGTCAACCAGGCCCAGCCCCGGTTATACACCGACCTGAAAAGAAAAAAGATCGCTGCGGTGCTCAGGATGGCGAACAAAGAGGGCCAAAACCGCAATGCAAAATGGTTTTCACCAAACATGATCACGGCTGCGCGAGTCAAAAGTCCGAACAGGACCGGCGTATGCATGGGCCAATTGCTGAAATAGGTGCGCTGTGCATCCTCGGGCCACACAAAATGATGCAAGCTCCAATCCGGGCCGAGCAGGGTTCGTGCGCGGTACAGCTCATCGCTTCCCAGCACGATTGTGTCCATGCCATAGAACTGCATCCAGGCAGCAAAGACCAGGAGCACAACAACGACGATTTTATACAGATTTTGATTTTTTGCCATTTCCATTCGCGTAAAAAGAGTATAATCGTTCAAACTGCTCCACCTGGAGCTTTAAAGAAAAGTGGTTTTCGACCCTTTGTCGGGCATTTTGTCCCATCCGGATTCGTTTTTCGTCATTTTGAAGCAGAGATAAAAGCGCTTTGGCGAGCCGGCCGGGATCTTTTTCCGGTACCAGGAGACCGGTTTCCCCGTCGGCTACAGCTTCTTTGGTACCATCGACAGGGGTGGCCACGACAGGCAGTGCTGTGGCCATGGCCTCAAGAACCACATTGGGCAATCCCTCATAGAGGGACGGCAGTGCAAAAATATCGAAAAGCCGCAAGAGTTCGGGTACATCGCGACGAAAGCCCAGCAGAATAAAATGGTCTTGCAGGCCATTCTGTCTGATTTGAGCTTCCAGTTGATTGCGCAGTGGCCCGTCACCGGCAAGCACAAATTTCACTCGAGGATGCTGGCGAACCACGAGTTTTGCGGCATCGATCAAATAGGTATGGCCCTTTTGATCGGTCAGTCTGGACACCTGCCCGATCACCACGTCCCTGTCATCGATGCCCAGGGACGAGCGTTTTATCTCGCTGGTTCCGGGTTTGAATTTATCGAGATTCACCCCATACGGGATGATGGTGATCTTTTGCGGGGGGACCTTGCGTTTTTCGACCAGCCACTTTGCGGTTGCTTTGGATACGGAAACGACCTTGTCCACCTTTCGGATGGCATAACGATAAGCAAACAGACGGTGTGGAACGAGCCACTTGGGTGATGAAATCGTTTCCCACGAAAACACCCCTTTGGCTCCTCCCTTATGACCGGCCAATGCGCCGAGCACATCCGCATAAAACAGTGTGGTCATGACGATATCGATTTGTTCTTCGCGAATAAATTCTTGCAGCCGTTTGAGCAGACTGACATCAACCCTTTTCTGGCGATAATAAGTTATGACCCTGCAATTGAGTTGTTGAAACTGATCTTCGATTTCATTCCCCAGACCTAGACTCATGACGAGGGTCTCAAAACGAGAGTTATCCATATGCTGGACGAGTTCAAGCAGCTTTGTTTCGGCTCCCCCAAAATTGAACCCCTCAACTAGTTGCAAAACTTTAATTTTTCCCATTGATGGTTATTCCTCAGAGTAGTGATAAAATCCCCCAATTCTTTGGCTTTATCAGACCAGGTAAATGATCTGTAAACCGTTTCTCTAGCTGCAGCACCGATTTGTCGTGCGAGTTCGGGATCATTGAGCAGAACGAGTATATTCCGTTTAAAGGCGTCCCAATCGCCGGCGGAATAGAGCATGCCATTTTGCGCATGATCGATAATATCAGATATCTGTCCGAGATCCGGTGCCACGACCGGTTTTGCAAGAGACATGTATTCGAATATCTTGACCGGTGAAAAATAAAACACATCGATTTTCGGATACGGCGCAATCGCGATATCGAACAGCGATATATAATGTTTGACCTGATCGTGTTCGACATGTTCGATGAAATAGATGCGTTTTCTGTGCCGTGGTTCAAAGTAATCCATAAACTGTTTAGCTTCAGCCCCGCCACTACCGACAAAAAGAAAAACGAGTTGTTCGTCGTACTGCATCAGGGCCAGGATGCTTTCTTTCATCGGCACCAGTCCGTGCCAATGGTGCATAGAGCCGACAAATCCGATGACCCGGGCGCGAGAATCGATTCCCAGTTGTGTTCTAGTCTTCAGGACCGCATGTTGCTCCGGCAAGTCGACCCAATCAGCGCCGTTGGTAATGATCTTGAACTTTTTCGGATCCAGTGCATGCGTGTTTACATAATAATCGAGGGCGACCTTTGACTGGGTAAAGATGCCATCCGCTTTTTCCAGAACCCATTTTTCACAAGCTTTGACCGTTTTGGGCCAGAGATGCGGACCTTTATGAAAGGTCAGCCATTCATAAGACATGGCACCGTCGGCCTCGATGAGCAGGGGAATGCGATATTTTTTTGCCAGATAGGCGGATGAGAGTCTGAACAAATCCAGACGTACGATAATAATATCAGGGCATTCTTGCCTGATGATGGCCCGCTCTTGAAAGTAATCCCGCAAATTATTAAAGAGTTCTTTTGGAGTAAAAAAGAGTGCGCGCAGTGCGATCTTGAAAAACGGCGGCTCGGTGGTCTCGCCTTCTTCGCGACCCTTGGCCTCATGACGCCAGACCATTTTCACCTGGAAACCGTTATATCTCAACCGCTCGAAAAGTTTTACGATCTTGAGTGTCGAGCCGATCGAACTGCCGTAAAGATCATTCATATAATTAAAATAGAGAATCTTCATTCATGGCCTCTTTTTGCCACTCTGTTTTTCCGCATACACGGCTATCATCTGTCCTTCCATGGGTTGATGAGGGTGCCTCGCATAATGGATGATTTTCTCAAACACCTGCCAGCTCGCTTTTAGCGATCCTGACAAGGAATTTCGGTAATGGTGTTTCAAGCTTTTCCAGGAAGTAAAGCATCCTTTTAAATAATGCAAATTCCGTTCAAACAAGGGTGTTGAATAGGTAAAGAGAGTTTTGATTTTAAAGCCATTCATCTCAAAGAGTCTTTCGAGTGACTGGGGAGAAAAGTGATTCAAGTGTCTGGGTAGATCCAGATGACGCCAATGGTTGTTCCAGATCCGGGCATCAAAAGACTCGATATTGGGAACTGTAATCTCGAGTGTTCCCTCTTTTTTTAGACAGCGATATAATTCTGCGACAATAGACTGCAGGTCGCTCAGGTGTTCCAGGACCTGGTTGGCCCGGATCTGATCAAAAAATTCATCTTTATAATCCACGCGTTTCTGCTGGGCATCTTTAACGACAAACCCGAGTTCTCTGGCTCTTTCGACACCCGGACCGGGTATATCGACACCAAAGCACTCCCATCCTTGGTTGTGCATTTGCACCAAATATTCTCCTGCTCCGCAGCCAAAATCGAGAAAGCGACCTCTCGTCACGGGACCTTTTTTAAGATTTACAGACGGAGAGCGATAAGAATAGTAATTCTCTCCATAGAATGCGGCTAAACCCTCAAAAGGGGGGCGAGGATTAGTATATTTAAAGCCACACAGGTTGCACCTCACAATATGAAAATATTCCAAAGAACAAACGATATCACACGCCTTGATGACCTTTTCATGCTGATTTTCACCACAAAGAGGGCAACGAGTAGTTTCTAAATTCACATTTTCCTCAGACATTGGCCCTAATTCTGTATGACCTGTACGTTTTCCGGAGGGGCCGGAGGAATGGTATCCGGTTCAAAGTCCTCTCCCATATAGCGAAATCGCATGGCATCCGCAATAATGACGCCGTCGGCGTTATTGGACAATTGTACATAACACGTCTCACCAACGGTAAGATAGGCATATCCTAAACGGTTCCATTGACCATAATTGATGTTTTGATTAATCGAACCCCGTATTTTGACCGTATCATTGGTGACAATTTTGAATGGCACATTGGTTCCTTCATTACTGGTCGTGGGATAATCCCCGTGCCAACCGTGCCATTCGCTGATTTCGTACCAACCGGCAACCCCAATAGTAGGACGATAAGTGGCCGTAGAACTGCCATCGCCGGGTGCGATAGCATGATAGCCCCATGCTTCGTCAAAATCACCGGCCTGGAGTTTGTCTCCTCTTTGCGACCAGTAGGGATTTTGATTGGCCAGAATGGGATCACCACGACTCACCTGGCGTGACCACCCGCCGACGAGCTCCACGGGTTTGCTTCCGGGAGACGTATCATTGTTGTAAAAATTATCTACGATAATATCCGAGACCACGGTCGTGGGTTCATAGAACATCAGCACCCCGTCTCCACGCAGGTCATTGTTGGTAAACACATTGCCGTTCAGTTCGAGAGAACCGGTAAAGAGCTCGCCGTTATTCATGACCGGGTCTTGACCGCCTTTGAGGCGATAGAACGTTCCGTTCAAATCCGACGCATTCAGGGTTTGTGAAGCGCCGGTGCCATTGCAGACGGCCACGCCTTTGTCAAAATAGCGCACCATGAGGCCATTCGGCAGGGTCTGCGGATCACCTGTCGGATAGCCCAGGTCGGTTTCAAATTCATCATACCAGAACATGATATAATACCAATCTCCGAACACCATACCATAATAGCAGCTGTACATCAATGCGGTGGTCAGGCCGAAACGCATTTTGGTAAAGCGGTCTTTGCCGTTATCCGTCCATTTTTCCGGGATATAATCTTCGATGAACATGATGTTGGGTTTGCCGTTTTGCTCGAGGATTTTCATCCAGTCCATGCAATCGTCTTTGAGATACTCATAATTGGCCCAGCGCAAAAACCCCTCGTAACAATGCCCGTTCATCATATCGCGAAAATACTCCAGAGTACCTCCGGCATTGACACTAAAGAGGTTGGGCAAGTTGGGTTGCGTCTGCTCCATCAGGGTTTGCTCGTTTTCAATAAATTGCCCGAGATATTGCCGATAGTGATTATTGATCCATAATCCCGCAGCATGCCGTGTACTGCCAAACTCTTCATAATCATCGATCCCATTCAAATTCAAATCCATGGTATGGCGATCGAGATATAGGGTGTGATAAAATGCGTCATGAAAAAAGCCGTCAAACAACCCGAGCGTCCAGTCCACTTTCCGGTTGATATTTTTCTGAGCCAGATATTCCCAGGGATAAAGCCCATCGACCTGAGCAGACCACTGGCTCATATTGGCGAAAATTCCGGGGCCGGATAAGCGCATAGGGCTCAAGATAGAATCTCCTGCGGCATGGCTGGCGCTTACCGAATAAAAGTCATCTTCCCCGGTACGAGCGACAAAGGTTGTATCGCTGGCGATATATTCGACTTTAATGACATCCCCATTGATGACGGCATAGAGCAATCCCGGTCCATATAGGCCTTTATCCATGCCAACGGTCGAGGTGACATGAATGAGCCGTTCGTTGGGTTCTATGGATTCCTTGAGATAGCCGCGATAAGAGCGATATAAATAATAGGGTGTCGGATCGCTGAACCAAAAACCATTCAGACCCATAGCTATCAGAATCTGGTCAGGATTCATATCTCTCAGCTTTTGCGCCAACAGCGGGCCTCCGTCGTCTTCCGATCCATAGATACAGGCCATATCGTATTGCGCCAATCGGTGTAGCCTCGAACCCATAGAATAGGTATTGTTTGCATCATATCCCTGATAAGTGCAATAAACAGCAGTCCGTGGAAAGGGCGGGTTCAGTCGTTCCGGGATCTGAGCCCAAAGGTTGAAAGAGACGGAAAACAGTAAAAGAATCAAAACTCGCCATTTTGCCATAAGATTTACCTCGTGTTATCCAGTTTGGTCAGTTTCCAAAAGGTATGTAAACTCGAATGTGGCCACATCGACACCACAGGACGAGCAAACAGGTTACAACTTTTGCTGAGAGCAGCAGCCAGTTTGCCCGGCATTCGCGGATGCCATATCCAGGGAAACAATCCGACCACCACTTCTTTGTCAAATCCGATCAGATCGAATCGCTTGAATCCGGCCCGGGAAAAGATCTCTTTAACGCGTGCCGGTGTTATAAAGTGTTCCAGTTCCTGGGGCTTCCAGAAATCAAAAGGCGCCCAGGAATTGTCTTCATAGCCTCCATAGCGTTCCGCCCACTTTTTCACCAATCCGGCGACATTGGCATAGGTCGGCACGGAGAGGAATAGACTGGATTGCGGTTTTAATACTCTATAGAGCTCTTTTGCCGCCGTAATCGGATCCGGGAAATGCTCGAAACTATCCATACAGATCGCGAGGTCGAATTGCTCTGCCGCAAAAGGCAGGTGCAGGGCATTTCCCTGTAAAAAACGGTGTTTATCATCCAGCAGTACCTGATAGCCGGGATGATTATTGAGATCGATACCGCAATAAAAATCCACCGCATCAAAAAATGTGGACAAGAGGCCGGTGCCACATCCGATATCCAGGACATTGCCTTCGACATCAAAATCCAGCTGTTGCAATACGCCCGACAGCAGTTCTTTATTCAGAACCAAATCCTGACTGATAAACGGAGACGTGACCAAAGCTTTTTCGCGCTGATAGAATTCCTGTAATTTCTTTATCTTGGTGTCCAATATTTCCTCATGTGGTTTTGGCACGCCACTTTTTTTCGAGATATTGAAAAAGGAGCATCCAATTCATGGCTCCACTCAGCTGCAGCAAAAGTCCATACGATAACGGAGCCAATGATATAACAATAATAAAGTCAAACCCTAACATTTGCGTAATAAAAACGACAAAAACCATTCCCGCCGTACTGATCGCCAATCGCCAAACCAAATCCCATGCCGGAAGCAACTGACGGTGGATATGTTTAAAGGCCCAGACAGAGATCAATATCAGAATGGTCCATTCGGTTGCTACCGTCGCTGTTGCGGCACCCAAATAAGACCACTGGGGAATAAGAATCAGGTTCATGACAATGTTTAAAATCAATCCGACGATTTGAAAATGAACGATTTTTTGCTGTTTATTAATCGCTGCATACAGGGGCACAAAGAATGTGTTGATCATTTGTGCAGCAGCGGCAAAGACCAGTATTCGCAATGCAGGGATAGAACCCTCGGAACCTGCGCCATACAGAATTCCGATAATCGGTTCGGCAAGCAAGAGGATCAGAGGGATCATGGGCAGTATAAAAATCAACAGATATCCTACACCATGAGAAAACAGCTCTGCCAGATCCGGATAAGACTTTTTACGGATGGTCAATTGTGGCAAAAATGCCGTTACCAGGACCGTCGGAATAATGGTCGTCAATGTCAGCAAACGGTAGCTGGCGGAATAAAACGAAATATGCTCAAGAGTGGCCATGGATTGCAGCATGAGAATATCGAGATAATTATAACAGACCGCCAAAAAGATAGAGAGGCCAAAATAGAGCGATACACGAAGCATGATCACAGCGCGTCTGCGATCAAAGTCGACTCGAAACGAGAGCATGTTGCGATAGAGAACAGAATAAGAGAGCCCTGTTTTTACGAGGCCTGCCACGACAAAAGAGATCACAAACACGCGAACATCAAAGCCCGCGACCAGCAACGCAATCCCCAGGGCGACAGACAAGAATTTGTCCAGCGATACGGCCATGGCTTCATATTGCATTTTCTCCAGTCCGCGAAAAACCGCAAAAGCGGATTGGGAAAAAGTCCCCATAAAGGCCGCGATGCTGAACAGCAGGATCGTTTGTTGTGCATAGGCAGAATAATCCGCCCACATCAGATAGAGCCAGAGCACAGCCAGAGAAAACAGGGACAACACGAATTTAATCGCCAGGGCCAACCCAAACAGTCGGGAAGCGAGGCCTGGTTTTTTGGATATTTCGCGGGTAATAATCGTGGTCAGTCCCAGGTCGGCTAACAGAGAGATAAAGAACCCGATAGTGGTTGCCACGGTATAGATTCCAAAGTCCTCAGTTCCCAGATAGCGAAAGGCAAAGGGCACAAGAATGAACGCCAGTGCGGTATAGAAAAACTGGCTGATGCCGGCAAATCCGATGTTCTTGTAGAGTTGTTTCATTGGGGTTCGAGTCCAGGACTTTGTACAGCCTTTTGTTGCCTCATGTGCATGGCCCAGTACTGTTTTTGTTTGAGCATCTTTCGTGTTCTGTCATCGACGACCATAATAGCTGGAATCATGCCCAGCAGCCGCCAATGTTGCAGTAAAACAGGGACCAGCCGGTAATCGGGAGCAATCATATGGTATATCAGCATGGAAGCCATGCCGGTCAGGCATGCAGAGCCGATATGATACAGGACGGGATCCCGGATCTTGAGAATTCTGAATCCGGACAAGAACACCACCAGGTGCAAAAGAATAAAAAGCGAGAATCCGGGAATCCCTTGTTGGGCCATGATCAATAAATAGGCATTATGAACGATGCGGGTTCCCTGAATGTCTTCATCAGAGTGATACCGGTAATTATTCAACCCGACGCCGAACATTTGATGTTCATTAATAATTTCCATGGCGTTCAAGGCCAGCCCCATGCGGCTGTGTTTCTTGTCACTGACGATCGCCTCTTCAGCGCCTTCCATACGGCCCATAATGACATGGCCATATTTGACGCTCATAAAGATCATACCGATGAGAGAAAAGGCGATCAGGATCATCTTTTGCTGACGCCTCAATTTCTTTTTTTTAAAATCGATGGCGATAAAAAAAGCCATGGCAACTGCAAAAGAGAGCCATGCACCGCGGGTAAAGCTGGCAAATAGTGATCCCATGCACAGCACAGCGATTCCGAGCCACAGCCATTTGTACTTTATTTTGGTAAACATGCCGACTCTGATCGCCATTGGCGCCATAGCTGCGATATAGCAGCCAAAGGCATTGGCCGGGCCGACTGTTCCGGTCGAACGCCAGGTATTGGTAATATTGATATACGGCAGAGAGACAGGACCGATTTGCCATTGCCAGACCCCGATAAGGGCCTGAAATCCCAGCCCGATCATAAGACCGGAGGTCAGTGCCATCACATCTTTGCGGGTCGTGACACGTGTCATGATAAATACAAAGACCAAAACAGCTCTGAAAAGATGTACCAAACCGAATCTAAAATCTGCCGGCTCTAACGAAACAAATTCACCAGATACCGACCAGACCAGAAACAATAGACCCAAAATCTTGGCATACAAGACTGTATTACGATATTTGGATTTTGCGGACCAATCCGATTTGAGAAAGAACAAGGCATACATAAAGAGATCAGAGGGCATGACGACATCAGCCCCTCTGGCCACTCCATTGCTCAAGGTCCCAAGAACGATGGTAAACCCTTGATTTATAGAGAGTGTAAAACCGAATCCAAAAAACAATAATTGTGCCAGGTTCATAAAAACCACTTTTTCTCTGACACTCTGTTGTCAGGGAGTGATCAAAGAGAGTTTATATTCGCATCAAAAATCGGACCGCAAAACCATACGCCCGATCAGTTCGGCCATTTTTTGGCCACTGGCTTTCATAGAAAACTGCCTTACATCCTGCTTTGCACGTTCACCCAGTGCCCGCCGCTTTTCGGCATTATGCATGAGCTCGACCAATATTGTTCTGAGAGCGACCTCATCCCGGGGCGGAACCGTCATCGCATTCACTCCGGGATCGATATAATCGAGAATGCCGCGGTTATGGGTAACCACCACCGCTTTGCCATGCGCCATAGCCTGCAAAACCACGAGCTGTCCGGAGGATTCGTCAGGTCGATCCAGAGGAATCACCACGATCTCGGCACCGGCCACGAGATCATCAAAATCAGAGCCAAAAACACTGTATTGCACGTGTACATTGGGAGGTACCGTATCTTTGATATTGAACCGCTGTGCTACGACCTCGACAGAGACATCGAGATCCTGCACCGACCGAAACAAGGTGCCATAATCCCGATTACTGCGTCCGCCGCTAAAAATATATCCCCGGGAAGGGCGGACACGACTCTTTTGCGGATCCAGCCCCAGCGGTACAAAACGGAATTCGGTTCTGGAATTCCCGAATCGTTTTTTATATTCTTCTACCTCGACGCGGGAATAGACTACAACCAGCTCAACCCGCTTTAGGGTAAATCTAACGAATGCAGTACGCAGCCATTGCAACACCCCATCAGGGCGATCCGGTTCGATCAGCTGGGCAATGACGATCTTGGGCGTTTTGCGAAACAACATACGACACCAAAAGGCCAGCAAGAGTCCGAGCACCGCATGCCAGGCAAAGACCACATCAACGTTACGGGACCGTTTAAAGGCATTCCATGACCCGATTATATAGCTACGCCAGAGGGTAACGACCTTTTCGAAATAGCTATTGTATCCCTGCGGCGACGCAGAGGTCAAAATTTCTACTTTATCGAAATAGGGTTCGAGCGCATTTAAATAGCTCCAATCCCTGGGCGGCTGCCAATCCATAAGGATGAGCAGCTTTTTATTTGCGTTCATGCTGTAATCGTCTGATTTCATTCTGCAAGGTATCGATACGTTTTTGCCATTCGATTTCTTTGAGTGCTGATTGCTGGACCAGGCTCTTGAATTTTCGGGTCAGGGTAGAAATCTTTAACGTAAAATAGAGCAGCAGCGAGGTAATAAAGAGCAATCCCATCATCGTCAATGCAGAAGCGGGATATTGCGCTCCGATGAGATGGGTGAATCCCATGAGAATCGTACTGCTCGAGATCATGATGATCACGGCGATCGATACGGCCAACCAGATGAGGCCCAGGGTTTCACTGATCTTTTGTTTTTTAAGCAACGAAAATATAAACCCGATAAATATGATCACCAGAAAGACGATGACGAGCTTACCCCGCAGGGAAATCCCAAATTCAAACATGATCTTTTCCTCTCCATTTACGACAGAGTGAATGAGCGCCGGCGACCGCCAGGATGATCAAAAAGCCATCTATGGGAATACGATAGCGCACCTCGGTAAAAAACAAGGCATATCCCATAGAAATGGTCAAAAGCGGAATCGCCACCAGCGCCAGTTTATAGCCTTTTGCCCGCAAGGCCCATATGCCAAACAGGGCCAAAACCAGGATCGGTGTAAAAAAGAGCAATGAAACGAGTTGCATTGCTTTTCCGGGTCTGTTGGCAGTGGTCGTGATTCGCCCTATCCAGGGCGACCAGAAATTGAGCAATTCCGGAATATAGTGTCGGGTCAGGTATGGAACCGGGTAGGTTTTGATCAGCTGAAATAATGAAATGGGTTCCTTGTCCATATACATCTTTTTGACATCGATAGATCTTACAGGCTCACCGCCTTGTATGAGCCAAATATCGGCTTCATAATAGGGATGCAGCCACACCATATAGCCATTGGCGCTCAGAGACAAAGAGTCCAACCCGATCAAAAAAGCAGACCTTCGCATGCGGGTCGATGTAACAGGGTCTGCGAATGTCATTTTCAATCGGCTGAGGGTATCCTTTTTGGCGAAAACCAATTGATACTCCCATTTGGATTCAGAAGAATCCAAAAGAACCCTCCCCTCAGAAACCGAAATTTCCTCACTGGCAACAAACGCATGAGGCTCAGAGGTGCTGACAAGGGGAACCAGGGAATCACCGGATTGCGTCCAGGCCTGCATGTGGTCGAGATCCAGGGGATCGCCCCCCCGAAAGAGCAATCCCACATGTCCGTCGGGCCGGTAATTCAACTTTTCAAGGGGCAAGAGGGTCAGGAAATGCCGGTCATCGATCTCGCAATGAAAATAGAGTGAATCGGAATCCTCGATTCTGACACCAAAGGTCTCATGCGGAAATGGTGCATCCTCGCTGAGGATTTTTTGAGAATAGAACATCAGGTTCAGCCTGTCCAGCACCCGGGTTTCGGCCAGACAGGCGCGACCCGGTGCCAGGGATCCAAAAACCCGGTAATTTCGTATGGTCCAGGGCGTCATGACCACAAATACCAGGATGACCATTGTCAGAGTATGAACGATTTTCCTCTTTTGGGGGATACCGGATTTGAATAGCATCCACAGAATAAAGAGCACGAGTCCGGGCATGAGCACAGGTCGAGTGAGCATAGCCAGGCCGAGACCGGCGCCGGCAAGCGCGGCCCACTTTAGAGTTTGCTGCTCATCATAGATCAAAAAGACCAGACAGGCCAGGGACAGTAGCAAGGCAAACAGTTGCGTGACGTACAAGAGTCCGGATATGTAAACATAGAATGGATAGAATGCAGCCACCACGGCAACCCAGCGGCTGGCTCGGGCAGACAGGAACTTTTTGGCTATCGCCCAGAGGACGATAATTTGCAATAGAGAGAGTAGAACCTGCACCAGCCTGACCGCCTCATATTGCTGGCCCCACACAGAATAGATGGCTGCCAAAAAAAGGGGATAAACCGGTTCGAGGCAATAGTGTTCATAGTCGTTATAATAGTGGAGACTGGGTCCAAAGGTCTGGTTTTCTACGAGATGCTGAGCCGCTGTATCATAATGAGCTGTATCAAAATAGTAGGGTTTGTCATCGAGAGTAAAGACATAGATCACTCTTGAAACCAGAACAAAAGCAAACAACCATAAAATAAATCTCTTGCGGGATATTTCATTTATTCGTTTCATGGTGTCAATTCGAGCCGATAGATTGTGATTTTGGGTTGTATTTTTTCCTCACCCGGGACAAACCGTTTAACCACAGTGGAATTCTTTTGCAACCAGTCAAAAAACTGCTGACGATCCTGAACCAATTCGGGGTATCGCTCTTGTGTTTCCTGCCATTGCAAGGTTTGGCGGGTGAACCCATCAGAAATATAATACTCTGCATTGGATTTATGGATTTGTCCGATCAATTCATTCTTGATATGAATCTGTCGCTTTGTCAAATCGACGTCGATCAGCTCAAACGTCTTGTCTTTTGTGGATTCATCTTCTTTTTTCCCGGGCAGAGGCGGCGGAAAGGACTCGATCGCAAGAACACTGTTATCGGGAATATTTTCCAGGATCCATTCTCTGGCCAGAGTTCTGGGATCTCTTGCAGACAATTCATTAAAATACCACAATGATGATTGTATATTGGACACGGCGATCCAGCCGATAATCAGAACGGTAAAGATGCGTTTCGCATTTTTACCCAGCGGCCGGCTGATAAAATCCCAGGCCACAGCAGCGGAAATCATGAAAAACGGCACCAAAGGCAACACATGTCGCATGGCTTTGATCGACATGGTTTCGAACATCCAGTAACTCGGAATGATGAAAACGAGCAACAAAAGATCGGCTTTGCGGTGTTTCCACCCATGATAGACGATTCCCAACACAGTCAGGAGGGTCAGCACAAGCCCAAAAGTGGTGGGAATGGCATTGGGATAGAACGCTCCGAATCCCGGGGCATGGTCGCCGGTCCAATAGGAGAGAAATCCGCCCCCGCTGCCGATTTTGCCTACCTGCTCGAATCTTTTGGTTCCGAGGATTCCGCCAAAGGTCTCCTGGAAATCGAGCCACAACAGAGGGCAGGCAATGAGAAACGCCACCAATCCGACGAGGACTGTGACCGCAATCCGTTTGTCAAAAATCTTCCTCACCCATGTGTTAACAGGATACCGGCTGAAATGAGCCACCAGCAAGGGTAAAGGCAGGGTCAGCATGGAGAATTTGGTTGCCGTGGCCACGGCCATGGTCACGGCAGCGGCTATATAGAGTTTAATCTCATCTCTTGCCAATAATAGACTGATCAAATAGAGACAAAGCACACCCAAAAAAGTGGCAGGGACGTCAACGGTATTGAAATGAGAATTTCGCACATGTACAAAATTCACTGACAACAAGAATGCGGCGACCCACCCTATTTTGGGGGAAAAGAGCTGTTTCCCTAGCCTGTAGGTCATATAGACGGTCAAAACGCCGAAAAGGGCCACCAGCAGCCGGCCCAATAAAAAGAATTGGAAAGGATTTTGTTCATAAATCAAAGGCAACTGGGACAAGGATTCAAAATGGCCGGTCACCAGAGACCCTAAAATGTAAACAGCCATCGCTCCTGCCAGTATATAAGTATAAAAAGGCGGATAGACATTGATGCCAAAATGGGCTTCGGGATCCATAAATTTCGTTTCCAAGAGTCTACCGGCCTGCGCAACCAGTTTTATCTCATCCGGATGATAGAAATACGGGGCACCGAAATCGATCTGATAAACTCTCAAGACTGTTGCGAGCAACAGGATAGCCCAAAGCCAGATACGGGGCGAATGATGTATATGGGTTAAATTCATACCGTCTTGATTGCCATATTTTGTTTGACCTGAGGGATTCGAAGCATAATCACAACAATCGCCAACAGATTACGAACAGGATAGAAAATGGATTTGAATGAAGAGTGCATCGACTGTCCGTGCAATCGCTGTTTGACGACGACAGGAATCTCTTTGATCCTAAAGCCTGACAATGCCAGCAAAAGCAGCATCTGTGCATCCGGGTAATCGTGTGGATATTCTGAGGCAAACAGTCTTACGACCGGCCGGGTCAGGAGCTGAAAACCGGTGGTCACATCTGCGATATGTTTACCGCTGAGCATTTTCAAAACCACACTGAACAATTTGATGCCCAACCGGCGGGACAAATTGGTTTGATAGCCGGTATCCACGACAAAACGCGACCCCAGGACCACATCATGAGGATCTTTGATGAACGCATCGACGAGTTTGATGATATCCGGGGGCTGATGTTGACCATCGGCATCGATGGAAACGACCAGATCATAATCCTTGTCCATTGCATAGAGAAAGCCGCTTTGCAAGGCTGCGCCATAGCCGACATTGACCGGGAGTTGCAAGACGCCGACATTGGCTTTGCGTGCCACGCCTGTGGTCTGGTCTTCAGAGCCATCATCGATGACCAGGATATCGGCATCGACTTTTCTTTCACATAGTTGTTGCTTTACCTGCAGCAACTCACCCAGCACCTGTGGTAAATTTTTCTCTTCATTAAAAGAAGGAATGAGAATGAGCAATTTATCCATCTCTTAATTCCTCTCGAATTTCTTTAAGCGCGATTTTGCTGCACGCCTGAAGAGTCTTTCGTACTGCTCGGTCACTTTATCCCAGCTATAGCGGTCTTTGACTCGTTGCTTTACATTTACGCGATAGTTTTTCATGGTTTCCGGTTGATCACACAGGTATTGCATCTTTTCTGCAAGATCCCGGTCATCGAACCGGTCGAAATAAATTCCGGCAGGTCCCAGCACCTCGCGGTGTTCCGGAACATCATTGGCAAGCACACAATTGCCATATCCCATCCCTTCCAGCAACGCAGGATGGGTTCCGCCCACCTCGGTGGCCTGCACATAAAAATAGGCGTGGCTTTGTAATTCTTTATATCCTCGTCCGAACACGTAACCTGTGAATATGATTCGTTGGTCCTGCGTTTTTTTCAATTCGGCGATATAGTCACTGCTATAGGGGGCATCCCCGACCATCACCAGTTTTTTATCGGTTTTGACTCGTTCAAATGCCTTGACCACCCGATGTGCATTGTTTTCCGGCTCCATCCTGCTGACATAGAGGATATACTCTTGTGGCTGCAGCTGGTATTGATCGAGGATCTCCTGGGTCGTTACCTTGTTTTCAGGCGCGCCATAGGGGATAAAAATCGATTCTTTGTTAAATCGTTTTTGATAATAGCGTTCCACTTCCCGGGCGTCTGTAACGATAGCTGATGGAATGACCGTTGCGAGCCACTCTGAGATTTTGTAAAAGAGCTTGCCAAAGGTATTCCACTTTTGCCGTTGCCATTCAAGACCGTCCACGTTGAGGATGGTGGGCTTGCCCCAGAGCCGGGGAAAGAGACAAAATAATGCATTGGCACTGTTACAAATAAAGACCACATCAAAAGGAGTAAAAAAACTGGCCATGGTCGATACCCATGTATGGACGACCGTATCGAGATATTTATGGCTGATCGTCGGCAAAATTTTTATGCGCACACCCTTGTAATAAGGTTCTTTATAGTCAATGATATTAGACCGGCCAAACACCGTAACATCGTGTCCTCTCTCAACCAATCTGGGTGCCAGCTCTTCGGCAAAGGTCTCAAATCCTCCATAATTTGCGGGTATTCCTCTGATTCCCATCACTGCAATCTTCATCGCGTCATCCGTTTGATACGTATTATAGACATAAATTCCAAAACCAAATTCTTGTGAAAAACCATCAGCATGCCTGTATAACTCGCAACCGCAACAAGGCCGCCCACAATAAATACTGTCAAAGCAGGAAAATGCAAACGAGTATTTGCCAGCCATTTAGCTATGAGCGTAAAAAAAGTCATGCCCGATACGGCAAGCAAAGCAGGCAAGAGTGCATTGACAAACTCTGATCCGGACACATTGATCTGTCGGTTGGTGATGGTTTGGATGATGGGGAATGTCAGCAGATACAATGTACTAAAGGCAATCGCGACACCATTCAATCCCCAGTGCGTACCACTGTAGACAAAAATCAAAAGAGGTAAAAAATAAACGACGTTCCATTTCAACTCGATATCCGGGCGCCCTCTGGCCATAAGCACAGACCCTTTGATGGTCCCGACAGATTTGAGCATGCCCATAGGTACAAGGATAACCAGAGGCCATTCCATAGGCAACCACTCGCTCCCTAAAAAAACCACAATGAATTCATGGCTAAAAAGTCCCAGGCACACCAGTATAGGAAAAGTGATAAGAGAAATAAAGGTAATCGATCTGAGATAAGCGCGTTTGAATGACAGCAGGTCATCCTGAAGCGCGGAAAATGCCGGAAAGGTTACCTTGGACACAATTGCGGACAAGCGGGTGACCGGCAGTTTGATAAGATTGAGAGCCCAGTTGTAATACCCCAGCATGGCGGCCCCCAATACTCTGCCGATAATCGTCACATCCGTGTTGGTGGTGACATACAATGCCAGATCATTCCCCAGCACATGGGCACTGAACTTCAACAACAGCCTGAATTCATGCCATGAAAACTGTGCTTTAGGGTGCCAATCGACGGTGAACCAGAGCAAGAAAACGGTGACGAAATCGCGAACCAGAACCAGGGCCACAAGGCTCCACACACCGCCATCGAGCAATGCGAACATGATAGAGACGATTGCACTGGCCAGAACAGAGACAATTTCAATGATGGCGAGTTTTTTAAAAGACATCTCTTTGGTGAGCAAGGCTTTTTGGACAATGCCAAAGGCTCCGATAATAAAGCCCAGTGCCTGAACAGGGATGACCCAGCGCAACGCGGCCTGATCAAAAAAGTCAGACAAAGGAAAAGCGGCAATCACAAAAAACAAAAAAAGTGCAAAGGCAAAAACCAATCCTCCCCAAAACACGGAATCGAGTTGAATAGTGCGAAGATCTTTTTGTTGAATCAGAGAGGTTCCCAGCCCTTTATCGTTCACCATACCGATAGCGACAGTCACGAGTGCAGCCATTCCGATAATGCCAAACTCTTTGGCCGAAAGCAGGTTAGCCAAAATAATAGAGACCACGAGCAGCAAAACCTGCATACTCATTTTGGCTATACCGGTCCATACAATACCGGATACTGTCTTGTCCCGGAGCGTCATAAAGAGTGAGAGGGGGTTAGCTTTGAAAGTTGAATATCAAACTCCATTGCACGGTCAATACGCTCATAAATCTCGATGGGATAAAAAGAGCCCTCAACAGTGGTCAAGAGATTATAATGCTTACGTATTTGATCATCGATAAACGTCCAATAGCGCTGATATTTTCGATGAGTATATCCGTCCTTGATAATGAATCGGGGCCGGTGCTCGATAAATGAATCCTGAAATTCCTGATCATACGATTTTAAAAACTCTGTGGGATGGGTGACATTCATATAGGGTTTAAAGCCGGACTCGAACGTCCAGATCATTCCTCCGCTGAGAATGTCGTCGTTCATATCTCCGCTCTTTTTTAACACATGGACGGTTTTTTCCAGAGAGTATAAAGACCAGATGGATTCGTATCTCGGTCCGATGAGGTGCCCGGAATAGAGAGCTGTGACAATAAATGCGATCATGACGACAAAGGCGCCGGCACGAAACGTGGCTTTGGAATTCAAATGTTTTGCAAAAAGATAACGGACCAAAAGATAGACGATCGCCAGAATTCCCAAAAGCGCAACGATCTCTAAAAAACCGGCAAAAACCAGCCCGCGATACCCTGCTCCCGAAACAAATCCGGCGATGAGCGTGACAATGAGGAAAACCCTTTTTTTATCCCGTTCGAATATTCTCCAACTGACCATGCCGGCAAAAAGACACCCGAAAAGCAGATAAACAGCCAGGCCAGGGTATACCTGCCAAAAGACTCTTTGTAAAAGATACAGAAAATAAAACAGTCCCATAGAGATCACCGCGACAGCAAGGGTATTGGCTCTGATTTCCCGAAAGCTGGGATATATAAACCTCGCAGCCAAGAGCGCCAATGGAGGCAAGAGCTCTGTAAAATACTGTGTATAAAATCCCCTGCTCATGGACTGATAAAAATAGAGCACAAAGGCAAAGCCCACCCAACTCGTCATAAACAAAAAAGCGACTTTTTGATGGGGCTCTTTGACCGCTTTAATGGCCTTGTAGGATGCCGCTGCGGCGACAATTATAAACAGACTAAAAATAACCGAATCCTGCCAGGCTGCGATAGTGACATCCATACTCTGGCCCAGGAAGCGAAACCCGCTGGTATCCGTGATTTGCTGTGCCTCTGGTAAGGCATCAAAGAGATGGAGCAGGCGGTTCCAAATCAGATTCAAAGGATTGAGCTGAGAGAAAAACAATTCGCTATGGCTGATACGGTTCCAATAGAACGAAACAAAAGAGACACAAACCGACAAATATCCCAATATAAACAAAAAGAGCTGATAAAAAGCATTGCTGCGAGAGAGGTCTCTGCGCAGGATAAAAAATATAAAGATCGTTATGGGAAGATATAATGTCGGTTGTCTGACATAGAATGCAGCTGCAGCAAAGATTCCCGAAAGAATCAACCAGCCGGGCCGGACCAGAACTGTGGAAAACGTCCGGCTGAGAAAATAGACACTCGTTAAACAAAAAAAGATAGCGATTGGCTCGGTCTTGACGACAGGAGCCCAAATAAAAACAATCGGCAGATATAGATAGATCAAAGCGGCCAGCAGACCGATTTTTTCTTTAAAAAATCGTTTCCCCAGCAAATAAATCACCCAGCCGCTGCCCACAGAGGCCAAAATGGGAATGAGGCGGGATGCGAGGACGTGATGACCGAACAATTTTATCGGAATGGATAAAAGCAAGACATACAACGGCTGTCGCGATCCGAAATCGGCGATAGGCAGATATCCCTCAAGAAAAAGGCTGGCATCGAGAAGATGAGCACCTTCATCCGGGTTAATCCAGCGAAACGGCAGTAAGAGCAATCTCATGCCGAGAGCACCCGCCAACAGCAGCATCATGCACAACCTGGGGCGTGCTTTTAATGTTTCCAGCCAGGACAGCACAGCGCTCACTCCTCCTCTTTGAGATCATTGTGAACAAAACGATAAACCGTTGCTTGACGACGAGCAATATTCAATTCTGTAACATACTCAAATGCCGGATGTTGATTTTCGAGTAATGGATCCAATAGGTAAAGATTCTGTACGGTATAGCGATAATCCTGCACGATATTCGGGTCTGTTGACCGTCGTTTGTCAGTACTGACCCAGGCCACGTATGTAATATTGGAATCGATACAGGCATCGATAAACTGTTCCTTTGTTTTTGCCGGAATAGAAGACATGGCCACGAACCGACTCTTTTCCATATCGGTAAAATAGTGCGCAATAACCGGTTTATTGACCAATAGACGGTCATTCGGACCTGCATTTTTCTCAAACCACTCGGCCAGTACTCTATATTCCGCTTTGGCGTAACGAACGAGATAAAGTTCGGTACGGGCTTGACCGCCATAGCCCAGGCTAATGATCGCAAACATGGCAAACATCAGAGGCAGGACACTCGTTCGTCCATTCCACCCTGAAAACAGCAGCAGAGCCCCTGCCGCAAATATCGCGGACACCAAATTCATGGCCACACCTGCCCCGGGTTCATCGACCGCCCAAAGAAGGACAGCCAGGGCTACCCCTCCCAGAAAGACAGTCAGCCATGTATTTTGCCATTGTGTAAACCACGCACGAGGGATCCATGCGATAAGGGTCTGTATAACCAGAATAAAGATCAACCACAAAACCATCACCGTATAGTCATTCAAATCTGCCGGCCATAAAATATGCAAAGCGACATATCCGAGCAGATAGATCCAAAGCACAACCGCTGCTTCCTGGTCACGGCGCAAAAGTAAAAGCCCGCCGGTCAGGGTAGCCAGGGCCAGCAAAATGGCAAGAATGACTTGCCAGTGATCGGTTGCGAAACTGGCAGCATTCAAAAAGGTGACCTCGAGATATTGCAGCCATTTGGTGCTCATGTGATTTTCTTCATAGTAAAAAGAATAGGGATTGACAGACCCTGACTGCAATGCATTGAGCAAAAGCCAGCCGCCGACACCGATACTCGCGGTGACACTGCCGAGAGCGGCCCGGAGCGGTCGTTTTCGCCACAACCAGTCGACAAGAAAAAACCCCGGAATCAACAACGCTCCTTCATACCGGCAAAGTGCGGCAAAAAAGACCACGAGATAGGACTCTTTACGCCGGTGCACAAAAAGCAATACTGCCAGGATAATCAAAAAGCTGGTCAAAAGATCAGCTTTGGGTTTGACGAGCATTTTCAGGGTCACCGGATGGATGGCATAACACCATGCCACGAAAAATCCGGCCTTGCCGACGATTTTTCGTGCCAGGAAAAACAAGGCGATAATGGAACCGACAAACGCGATCAGATTGATCATTTGAGCGGCGAGCAATTCGTCTTCGGCTCCGGGAATGATTGCCGAAATCAGGGCGATGGACGAGGCATACATGGGAAGCCGCTTGGTATTCTCTGGCCAGGTCAGGTCTTGAAACGCCTGGGCCTTGTGACGGAAATCGAAAAAGTCGCTATCCGGCACATAATAATCACCGACCTTTTGCCCGGCATACATTGCCATCAATAGCACAAACAAGAAGAATAGAGAATTCAGGGAAATGATTCCCGGTTTTTTTGCAAGCATCAAAGGTCCTGTTCTTTAAACCCGATTAATTCACGTTCGATCACCATCGGACGGTCGATGGTCTGTGAATAGATTTTAGCGATATATTCACCAATGATACCCAGAAAAATCATTTGAATCCCGGAGAAAAAGAGAATCAGGATCGTGATGGTCGTTAACCCGGCCGGTGATGATTGTAAAATGATCTTGAGCAGAGCATAAAGAATTATCAAAGCAAATGCAATCAGAGCCAAAAATATCCCCGTCATGGTAGACAGGCGAAGCAAAATCGTTGAATGGCTGATAATGCCATTCATACCATAATCGAACAGACGGTATAGATTGGTCGAGGTTTTGCCTCTCTCACGACGGTTTCGATGATAGGGGATCCCTGCCTGAGGGAACCCCAGATTGGCAATGACCCCACGCAGATACGGATTATAATCCTTTATCTTGCGTAATTCCTGAATAATCCGTTTGTCCATGAGACGAAACTCGCCCACATCCGGAATCAGGGTTTCGTTTGACAGGCTTTCGGCCATGCGATAAAACAGTCTGCGGATATTTTTCATGACCCACCCTTCATCCCGGTCTTTGCGAATGCCATAGACCACCTTGTATCCCTGCTCCCACTTTTCTATGAAATCAATGATCATTTCAGGCGGATCCTGTAAATCGGCATCCAGTTGTACCACCGCATCCCCCTGGCAGCGATATAACCCGTTTAATGTGGATTTGGTCACACCAAAATTTCTGGAAAGGGCGATCAATTTTACCCGGGAATCTTGCTGGCTCAATTCCCGCAGCAGCTCTACGGATCGGTCCGTACTGGCATTATCGGAAAAAACATGCTCGTATTCATAGCGGTCGTTTAGCGCAGTCATTACCCGTTTTACGGTCTCGTAAACATGGGGTATATTGTCCTCTTCATTAAAGACCGGGGTAAAGATAGAGATCAGCTTTTTGCTCATCACGAAAAATTCCTATGATTATTCCCACTCGTCGATATGTATTTTTTCGGTTTGCACACCTTTTTGCACCAACTGAGCAGAAAGTGTATCGATCATTGCCGGAGGGCCGGACAAATAAAACTCGGGAGCTGGGTTTGTTTGCACCCGTGGCCAGATGGCAGACACATCGAGGCGGCCTCTATGGACCCCGGAAAGTCCTTCCGGTTCCTGCTCGACAAAATAAAACACAGACAGATTGGGCAACAGATCCTGCCAATTATCGAGTCGATCTTTGAACAACAGATCTTGAGGTGTTTTGACGCCATAGCAAAGCCATATGAGCCGGTCCACCTTTTTATCCGCAGCCCATTGTAAATAGGATAGAAAAGGGGTGATCCCCGTCCCCCCGCCAATAAAGACTGCGGGATGGCCAGAATCAAATGTAAATTCGCCATAAGGCAGTTTGAGCCAGACGGTATCCCCGACCTGTATCTCTTGCATCATTCTTTGGGTAAACGGGCCTTTGACCACAAAGGTCAGTTCGAGTTGATCGCGTCGGGTCGGTGAACTCGCGATTGAAAAGACTCTGGATTCAGGCCAGGCAAAACTCGGATCATATTCGTCAAGAGCCAGATGCAAAAACTGACCGGGCTTGAACCGTGGACATCTTTGGGGTTCCAGCACCAGAGAGCAGTGCGTTTGGCTATGCCGGTGCACCTGGCTTATCCGGGCAGGAATCTTTGTGACAATTGCCATAGCGCTATTCCAAATGGTTTTTTTTGTGCTGTCGCAGGGTCATCTATTCTTTGCGCTTTTGATCGAAAAATGAAGAAAAAACATTCAAAATATAATCGATATGAGCCGGGGTCATACCGGGATAGAGACCTACAAAAAAAGTGTTTTCCGTGATATAGTCGGTATTTGTAAGCTCCCCGACCACCCGATGTTCGATATCCATAAATGCCGGATGACGCAACAGATTGCCACTGAACAGGTTACGGGTTTCGATTTGATGGGTTTCGAGAAATTCCGTGAGTTCATTCCGGGTAAAATCAGCGTCAGGTCTTACAGAAATGATCAAGCTGAACCATGCCGGATCGCTTTTTGGTGTAGGTTGGGCCACTGATATTTGATCTGCAAAAGGCTCCAATCCCTTGGAGAGCAGGGCATAATTCTCTTTGCGTTTTTCAACAAAAGAATCGACTTTGGCCATTTGGGCTGTGCCGATAGCGGCTTGCATATCCGTCATTTTCAGATTATAGCCGATATGTGAATAGACATATTTATGGTCATACCCTTTGGGTAAGGTGCCGAACTGTTGCGTAAATCTTTTTCCGCAGGTATTGTTTTCTCCGCCTTCGCAATAACAATCACGGCCCCAGTCCCGAAAAGAACGCACCAACCTGCCCAGCTCATCATCTGCAGTCAGGACAGCTCCTCCCTCACCGGTCGTGATATGATGCGCGGGATAAAAGGAAAGCGTGGCCAGATGGCCAAATGTACCGGTGAGTTGGCCGTTATAACGACTTGCCAGCGCATCACAATTGTCTTCGATCAGCCACAGGTCGTGTTCGCGGGCCAGCCGGGTGGCAGTATCGAGATCAAAGGGATTGCCCAGAGTATGAGCGATAAAAATGGCTCTTGTTTTAGGACCGACAGCCTCTTGCAAACGGTCCGGCATGATATTATAGGTTTCGGGATCCACATCCACAAAAACGGGAATCAGACGATTCTGTACCAGGGGAGCCACAGTGGCCGGAAAGCCCGCAGCGACGGTCACGACCTCATCGCCGGGTTTGAGACGACGATCCCCCAGTTTGGGAGATGTCAATGCGCTGATCGCCAAGAGATTGGCTGACGAACCGCTGTTGGCAAGAATGACATTATCGAGATCGAAAAAATCGGCCAGTTGCGTGCTAAAGGTCTCTGCATATCGTCCTGCCGTAAGCCAAAAATCGAGCGAGGCATCCACCAGGCTGACCAACTCATGTTCATCAAACACGCGTCCGGCATAATGTACCCGGGATTCGCCGGGAATAAAGGATGTATGAGAAAACTTTGCATCATGATATTGTTTCACCAGATCGAGAATCTGCTGGCGTATGTGCTGAGCATCCACAAAAGACTCCTATTGTTCAATAATTTTCAGGAGAGTCGAGGTCAAATCATCGACACCGAGACCCGCTTTTTTTCTCAAAAAGGATTGTGAGCCTACAAGTTTGCAGAAATTTTTATCCAGGCCGATATTGACCACCTGTGTTTCATTCAAAATATTGACGATTTGACTTCCCAGACCGTTTATTTTTACATGTTCTTCAATAGTAAACACCTGTTTATAGGCTGAAAAGGACTCACGAACCATCTTGGTAAAAGACTCGTTAACCACCGGAATCGAAAAGAGATCCACCGGAATTTGTTTTTTAATAATACGGTCATAGACCGCTTTTGCGGTAGGAAGAATATTGCTGATGCCGATCAAGGCTATTTTTGCATCAGCTTGTTTTTCAATCGCAGAGATGGGGGCATAGGTCGCATGCTCATTATGCACCATGGGTTCACCGGCTTTACCCAATCGAAGATATTTGGGTTCATTGGTAGAGATGGCATAATCCACGCACCAGCGGGTTTCCAGCGGATCGCCGGGCAAAAGCAGCGATATGGAAGGCAGTGTCGATAGAATGGCGATATCCTGCACGGCAAAGTGTGAATACCCCAGATTGCCATAACTCAGCCCCCCTCCCACGCTGACGACAGTGACATCCAGATGGTGGTAGCAGATGTCGTTACGAATTTGCTCCAAACAGCGTAAAGTATTAAAATTGGCAATAGAATATGTAAATACTTTATATCCTTCCCGCGCCAGACCTGCAGCCATACCGGTCATATTCTGTTCAGCGACACCTACATTGAGAAATCTATCGGGAAATGTTTCGGCAAACGGTTCTACAACCGAATAGCCCAAATCCCCGACGAGTAAAAAGATCGATGCATCTTTTTCTGCTTGAACCAACAGGCGCTTGATGAATGCGTTTCTCATAGTGAATTCTCTAGTTCATGGATGGCTTGTTCGAGCTGTTCTTTGGAGGGAGAGCGGTAGTGCCAGGCCAGTTGATTTTCCATATAACTCACGCCCTTTCCCTTTATGGTATCAGCAAGCAGCAATTTCGGTACAGCGTTGTCGAGATCCAGCGAAAAGAGTTGGGTTTGAATGGCTTGCACATCATGACCATCAACGCGGTTGGTCTGCCAGCCAAAGCGTTCGAATTTTTCCTGCAACGGCTCCAGGTCAATGACCTCCCTGACGCTGCCAAGAGACTGGATTTTGTTATAATCGACCAGCACGATCAGGCGTCCCAACTGCAATTGTGGGGCGAGCAAGAGTGCTTCCCAGTTCGATCCTTCATCCAATTCCCCGTCGCTCAGCATCACCACGGTTTTGTACGATCGTTTCTGACGCTTTCCGGCGAGCGCGATTCCTGTGGCGACAGGCAGAGCGTGACCCAAAGAACCGGTCGACCACTCTACACCGGGCACGGCAGTACTGGCATGCGCCATGAGGGGTGTATTGTCCTGCCCATAGGTGGTCAAGAGTGTACGGTCAAAATAGCCACAAAGGGCCAGAGTGGCATAGAGCGTCGTACAAGCATGGCCCTTTGAAAGCAAAAAACGATCTCGCTCCGGATCAAATGGATTGCCCGGATTATGATAGAGATAGTTTCCATAGAGCACGGCCAGCATATCGGCCATAGAGAGTGCACCGCCGATATGCGAGGCACGAGCCTGATAGACCATACCCAGTGCCAGTTTGCGAATATCGCGGGCCAATGATTTCAATTCTATGACTGTTTTGGTCTCTTTTGCCATCAGGACACCTTGAGCAAGCGTTTGATCTGTTGACAGACATAGTCGATTTCCTCCTCGGTGCGGGCATGGCCGCTGGGCAGGTTAATCCCCTTTTCTGCGAGATGATGCGCCACGGGCGTATCTGCATCGCTAAACATGGGAAAACTGCTCATGGCCGGAAAAAACGGCCGGGTATCGACATTGACGGCTTTTAATTCTGCCTGCAGTTGATCACGGCTGATGCCAAAATTGCGATCCAATACAATTGAGCTCATCCAATAGATAGATTTTGTTTCATCATCGTTCGGTTTGTTCAAAGACAACCCTTCGACATCACCGAGTCTTTGCAGATACCAGTTAAAGATAGTCTCTTTTTTAGCGATCAGCTCATCGACGCGCTCAAGTTGGCCCAATCCCAGGGCGGCCTGGATGTTGGACATTTTATACTTGAACCCGATATCACTAATATCAAAGCCTTTAGCCACACGTCCGTGTTCGGCAAAGTGGCGGGCCTGGGCAAACAAATCATCATCGTTCGTGACCAACATTCCACCTTCACCGGTGACCAGCAATTTGGCCCCTTGAAAACTAAATCCGGCCAGGTTCCCCCATTTACCGGCTTTAATGCCTTTATGCAGGGCTCCGATGGCAGGTGCAGCATCCTCGATGACCAAAAGTCCGTGTTCATCGGCTATGTCTTTAATGGCTGACAAATTGGCCGGCCGGCCATAGAGATGAACCGGGATGATGGCACGGGTTCTGGCAGTGATGGCCTTTTTCACTTTATCAGGATCGATAGTCCAGGTATCGGGTTCCACATCGACAAAAACAGGGGTCGCATCGACGTATCGCACCACACTGGCTGAAGCGACCCAGGTTTGATCGGGCACTATGACCTCATCTCCTTTTCCGATTCCACAGGCTGACATGGCCAAATGAAGTGCACCTGTACAGGATGAAGTCGACATGGCATGTTTGACACCGATATAGTCTGCAAAGGCTTTTTCGAATTTCACGATATATTCGCTCCAGCGCTCATTCCAGCCATGCGTCACGGCATCATTGACATAGTTAATCTCTTTTTCCGTAATCGACGGGCCTGCCGTCAAAATCATGTGGGGCCACATATTAGACACTCCAGTGATTATAGTGATCTTGCAACACCTGTGGATTTAATTTCATGACCACATAATAGCGATCAATGCTTGCATCAGGAAAGGGCTCATGGTCGATCCATTTGAGTTCATCTTTGGTTTCGACTTTATAGAGAGGTATCCGGCCGGTTTCGTCAAATCCGCATCGTTCATAAAAGCGGATCGCATGATCATTATCCGACAATACCCGTAAAGAAATCGTATCGAGCTCCAGCCTTTTAAGAGCCCAGGCAGAGAGCGACCAGGTTGCAAATTGCATAAGGCCGGGGATAAGCGACTTTCGACCACGCACCACATTATCGATTTCAGCGTTGCGCTGTTCATAATCAAAAGAGGATAAACCCAGATGGCCAATGGCCTGTCCCTTTAAATCTTCTATCACAAAAAGTATACGGTCATCTCGTCGCAGCACCAGATTTTCCAGCCAATAGGTGGTTCTTTCTGGGGTGATCTTGAAGATATTTGCAAAGCCAATAGGATTTTCTTCCCGCCACCGGCTGAACAATTGTGCAAATTCGGGATTGGTTTCCTGCCAGTGAAAGGTTACAGGTTTGAGCCAGGCAATCAAATGGCTTTTAGCGTCATAAACAGGAACACAGCACAATTCGTGCTGGGATTTCAGGCACTTGTACTGTTCAAAGGTTGTGCGTATTTGCTCTGCAAAAGCAGTTTCCATAAAGACTCCTTATTTCAATGCCGGCATCCAGGCCCTGGCCCAGGGAACGTTTTTTCTTGACCAAAGCTCGTTAAGCAGCAAATAATCGCGATACGTATCCATGCATTGCCAAAACCCAGGGTGTTGATAAACCATGAGTTCACCTGCGTCAGCCAGCTTTTCGAGGGGAGATTTTTCCAGGATGCAGGCCGGATCATTATCGAGATAATTGAAAAACTCGCGTTTAAAGATAAAAAAGCCGCCATTGATATAGCCGGGCCGGCCCACGACAGCACCTTTTTCCTGGAATTTCCTCACTGCCTGTTGTTCAATGACCAACTCTCCCCAACGGCTGGGAGGATTGACGCCGGTCAGGGTGCCGATCTTACCGTGTTGTTTGTGAAAGGCAAGCAGGTCGACAAGACTGATATCGGCCACGCCGTCGCCATAGGTAACCATGAATAAATCATCCTGATCGATATATTTTTCCAGCAGCTTTATACGAAATCCTGTCATAGAATTCAAACCGGTCTCGGCCAGGGTAATGGTCCAGTGGGCTTCATCGGAATTCCCGTGAATTTGGCAATTGCGATGATCTCCCAGCTTGAGTGTAAAGTCATTATTGTAAAACTCGTAATTTAAAAAATAATCCCGGATGACATTGCCTTGAAAACCGAGTGCCAAAATAAAATCCTTAAAGCCATAATGGCTATAGGTTTTCATAATATGCCACAATATAGGTTTTCCTCCGATTTCCACCATGGGTTTTGGTTTAAATTCGGTTTCTTCTTTTAATCTCGTTCCCTGTCCCCCACAAAGAATAATGGTTTTCATGTCAAATCCTCATCTGCTTGGCTTGTAACTCTTGATACATTCGAATTTGTGTCTGGCACAGATTGAACATATCTCGATGGTTCAAAAAAGCATGTTGCCATTCAACAATCAAATCGATAGCCTGATCGATATTCATCGCCGGTTGCCATCCGAGTATATGTCTGGCCTTGCTGATATCCAGGGCAAGCAGCTTGGCCTCATGCGGCTGAGTGGCATTATGTACATTCAGCCATTCGGCTCCCTCGAATCGCTCAGTCAGTTTTGACACGATCTCGCGAACCGTTACGATCGATTCCGCAAGAGGGCCGAAATTCCATGCCCCGCTGAATGTTTCCGGATCTTTCCACAGTTTTTCCGCCAGCAACAAATACCCTGACAAAGGTTCCAGCACGTGTTGCCAGGGCCGTATTGCCAGAGGGTTTCGAACCGGGATGGGTTCATTTGCGATGATGGCTCTCAGGCAATCGGGAATGATCCGGTCTTTTTGCCAATCCCCGCCACCGATGACGTTACCGGCTCTGGCTGTGGCCAAGGCTTTATGCGAAAACGCCTGATCAAAAAATGAACTTCTGAAAGCGTCTGACACCAGCTCGCTGCAACCTTTACTGGCGCTATAAGGATCATACCCGCCCATGCGATCGCTTTCCCGATATCCCCACACCCACTCGCGGTTTTCATAACATTTATCACTGGTAATGTTGACGATCGAACGAACCGACTCTGTATTCCGGCAGCATTCCAGAACATTGACGGTGCCGCCAATATTCGTATCCAACGTTGTCTTGGGATCCTTGTAAGACTCGCGCACCAGCGGTTGTGCAGCTAAATGAAAAACGATTTCAGGTCGAATACGATCAAACAAGGCTTTGAGTTTTTCATAGTCGCGAATATCCAGGATATGGTGATCCAGCTCGGATTCGATTCCGGTAACCACAAAATTATCAGACTCGCTAAAGGGTGGCAGGGCCACTCCTGAAACGTCGGCGTTGAGATCCAAAAGCCATAATGCCAGCCACGATCCCTTGAATCCGGTATGCCCTGTAACAAGGACTCGTTTGTTTTTATAGAACTGATTTAATTGCATGAAGACTCGATATAAAGTATATCCGGTTAATATTAATGGCGCGGATGAGCAGATACATTTGCGATCAGAGCCAGAATTTCAGGATCTTTCAACACATTCACCTCTGCGATCCGCTCTGTCAGGTAATGAGTGATTCCGGGCATTTCGTTGTCGATATACAGAGCCGGATGGCACATCCACTCTCCCTTGCCCTGACACGATCGCAGGATGTTGCGGGCCGTCTTTTTTTTATCTTTTGCCATGGCGAATTCAAACCCATAAAACGGGTGGTTCAACGCACGATCTTTGCCGGCCATCAGGGCCATGGACGTTTGTTGTAAGTATGCCTTGTGTGAATCATTTCCAGACCGAACCCATTGTGGCCAGGAGAGTTGACGAATTCTATTCACTGAAAACGTTTTGGCCAGCTGTTTTACCATTTTTCTCAACGGGGCCAATACATGAATATGATGATGGCTGTCCAGATGATTGATATGCAAACCGACTTGCACGGCTTTTTCCATCTGCGCGTTCATTTCCCGCCATACATGGCCGAGGTTTATCTGGCCGATATAAAGCCTTTGTGTCAGCTTCCATGGACCCATGAACTGACCATTGCGATTTAACAAAGAGCCGACCGTTTCGGGCATCGATACAGGTCTGCCAACCGTTAGGTTGAGATGGAGTCCCGTAAGCAGATCCTGATTTTGTAATAAATACAAACAAGCGGACTGGAATGCGCACAAATTGACAACAATTGATGTAGAAAAGAGGGCACCCTGCTCAAAGGCACTGATAATCCCCTGATTAATGCCCTGGCTGGCCCCCATATCGTCAGCATTTATGATCAGGGATCTCATGAAACTCCTTTATCTCACCTGGTCACGAAACCAGTCTGCCAATTCATCCAAATGGCTCTTTGAGTCGAATATGGTTTCTACCCGATGACGACCCTGTTGCCCCATTTCACGGCGTTTCCGGGGAGAGTCGAGCAAATCGGCCATACACTCTGCCAATTCGGGCACAGAGCCGGGTTCGAGGAGAACGCCTTGCTTGCCATTTTCGATCAGTTCCGGGATACCAGAGATAGAGCTGGAAATGACAGGTAAAGTCATGGCCATAGCTTCTGCAAGGACATTGGGGATGCCGTCGCGATTACCATTTTCCTCTTCCACACAAGGCAAAACGAACAGGGTACTGTTTTGGTATTCCTGAACCATCTGATCAGGAGCCACTGCGCCGATCAGCGTCACATGGTTCACCAGATTATTGAGTTTTATGTACATTTCCAATCGTGGGCGTTCCGGGCCTTCGCCGATAATTCTGCATACAAAATCGATCCCGCGTTCTGCCAAAATTTTGCACGCCCTGAGCAACACCGGAAATCCTTTCTTAGGTACCAATCTTCCGACAGAAAGAATCACCGGAGGGCCAGAGAGTGCACGACGTTTGGCAGGATTGAATTTATTCAGATTAATGCCGTGATAAATGACCCGAATCTTGTCGAGATCGACTTTTTGATAGTGATCGGCGATGTACTGTTTATTAAAATGAGTGCAGGTCACCACGGCACTGGCTGATTGCAGCTTTGTGTGGGCGTTTTCCTGAGGTACAAAAATATCAAAAGCATGAGCGCTAATAGTCAACGGAATGTCGAGCAACCGGCTTGCGAGCATGGCAAAGCTGGTGGCTGCATCCATAAAATGAGCATGTATCAGGGCAAAAGAATGGGGCTGCATGACCCGGGCCAGCGGTACGGCGAGGATAAAATGAAGCAAAAGATCCTGACGGTCACTTTTTGGTAACTCTTTGTTTATCAATAACCGGAAAAAAGCTCTCAGGAGGGAATGTCCTTTTTCCCGATGTTTCAAAGCCCAACCCAGAGTCTTCCAATATCGTACAGGGCATTGTATGCTAAAGAGAATATGAGAAAAAAGCAAACCCAAGGGCTTGAGCGAGGGGATCAGATAAAAGACATCCTTTTTATATTCTTCCACCTGCCGGTTCTCTTGATCCTGACGAGGTTCAAACAATGAATAGGTATGGATACAAAGTCCGCGCGATTTGAGTTGGATAATCTCTTTGACGATAAACGTCTCTGAAAGAATGGGAAAATAGTTCAAGACAAAGGCAATAGCCTTTGATGAGTCGTCTTTCGAACAAATCTCTTCCTGGATATCTGTTTCCTGGTTCATTCCCTATCCTTAATCCCGAATATAATCCGGATAAAATTGGCGATAAAACTCTACTGTTTTTTCAATACCTGATTCCAGATCGACTCTAGGCAACCACCCGGTATGTTGATGAAATTTTTCGATCGTTACCACGAATTTTCGAATATCGATACTTTCCCGTTGCGGGGGAAAAGGTACGTGGACGATTTCTCCCTTTCCCACCGATTTGATGACCTGTTTTACCATATCCAAAAATTTCGTTTCGGTTCCAGAGCCGATAAAATAGACGTGCTGATCGGTGCGGCGGTCGATGCCTGCAAGATAAAAGGCCTGAACGATATCATCGATATAAACATAATCTCGGGTTTGCAGTCCATCGCCGTAGACGGTGATGGGTTTTTCCTGCATTGCGTTTTTGATGAACCAGTTGAGAATCCCATAAAAGCCGTGTTGCATCTGGCATCGGGGGCCATACGCGTTGTTCAGGCGCAATGAAACCGCAGGAAAGCCATAGACATGACCATAAAGAAGGATATATTTTTCCGCTGCCAGCTTGTTGATGCCATAGACATCTGTGGGCAGGGTAGGATGATCTTCATCAACGGGCAAATAGACCGGTTCACCGATCTGTCCTCGACTGCCCGCATACACCACCCGGGGAGGACATTGCATCTCTGCACAAATTTGCACCAGATTCAAAGTGCCCGTACAATTGATTTCAGTGTCGAGATAGGGATTTTCCATGGAAATCTCGCGTCCCACCTGCGCAGCGAGATGGTAAACCACATCTTTATTTTCCATAGCCTTTTTCAATGCAGTGCGGTCTCTGACATCTCCCTTGATAATATTGATCCGATCTTCGACGCCCTTGACATTGGCCCTATTCCAGCCATACGGATCCAGCATTGCATCAAAAATCGTGACCTGGGCTTTTTCATGAACCAGCCGGTGCGCTAAATTGCTGCCAATAAAGCCCAATCCTCCGGTAATGAGAATCTCTTTACCTTCCAGTGACTCGATCATATTGCAATTCCTGATTTATCTATTGCTCTTGTCTGTTATTTCGTTCAATACCTTTGCAAAGGAACGGCCCAGTTGATCGAGAGTGCAATGTTGCTGTGCCACCTTGTAACCATTTTGGGCCATACGGTTTCGCCATTCCGGATTTTGTTTCAATGTAACAATCGCATCTGCCAGGGCCTGAGGATTGCCCCGTTCCACCAGAAAAGCACTCACCCCATGCGTCAACAGTTCTTGTACGGGTTGATTTCGTCCGGTGACAAGAGGTTTGGCCATGGCAATAGATTCGATCACTTTGTTGGTCGTGACCCTGAGCATGCGGTCGTTATTACCAAAGATTCCCAGACAGAGGTCAGCACTGGCGATCAAATCAGCGAGTTGTTCATAGGGCACAGGATCGATAAAACGGATATTTTGGCAACCGAGGGTACGGGCGAGATTGCGATCTCTTTCATAGGTGATTCCTCTTCCCACAATCTGGAACTCTATTTTTTCATGTTCGAGCAATTGAGCAGCGCGGATAATGGTATCGACTCCGTGAAAAGGGGCATACTCGCCATGAAAGTGGACCAAAAACGAATCCGATTTTCCGGATCGTTTCCGGGGATAGATCACCCGGTCGTCCACAGCTAAAAAAATCCTGTGAAACTTTTGTTTATCGATCCTGAACTTTTGTGCAAAATCCTCGATATGATCATGGGTTTCGAGAATAATCAGTCGGGAGAGGGCGCAAGCCAGTCGGTCGCTAAATTTATAAATCCGGGCTTTGAGGGAATCGGGTTTGGCTTTAGCACGATCTGAGACCATTGTATCCAGAGTCGCGATATACATATCGAACAAGATAGGTTTTCTTGTGAACAGCTTTATGCAGGGAAGCAAGAGTTGGCCATAGAATCCCACAATCACGACATCGCATGAACGGGCCATCCAAATAGCTCGAAGGATCAGCCAGGGATAATGCTTGAATGATCTGTCCGCCGGAAAGCAGCCCTTGATATCAAAATTTTGATTTTTCAATGCATGGTAGACATTTCGGGTGCGGGAATAGTTTAATTCTCTACCGGCAACATATAAAATTTTCATATCAGCGTTTCGATTCTATTTTACGAATGCGGTATAAAACGTTTTCTACCAGCCGGCGATTAAAGCCAATCAAATCCGCCAGCAAGCCCATGACAACGACCTGAAAACCGACAATAATGAGTACAGCAGCGAGGATAAGAGACTGAATGTGTCCGGCTCCGCCAGTCGTAAAATAAAAATATAAAAAGCGCGTGCCAATCAGAACGCCAATGCCCAATAAAATCGATCCGAGAATAGAAAAGGTTCTCAAAGGCTCATAAAGCGCATAAATACGAGCCATGGTACCTACTGACCGTTTGATATAACTCCAATTACTCCTGAACAATCTCGATTCCCGGGTCTTGGAGTTGGTTCGAACCGGTACGTCGGTTAAGGCCAGATTTTTCTTGCCTGCCTGGATGATGGTTTCCAGCGTATACGTAAATTCGGACATGACATTCATTTTCAGAGCAGCCTCGCGTGAAAGGGCTCTGAACCCGCTGGTAGCGTCATTGATGGTGGTACCGGAGAGTTGCCGGACGACCCAGCTTCCCAATGCTTGCAATTTCTTTTTGGTCCAGGAAAAGTGTTCGATCCCGCGGGTATTGCGGTCGCCTACCACCAAATCGGCATCTCCCGCTATGATAGGTTGCACGAGTTTGGGAATATCTTTTGCGCAATACTGATTATCGGCATCTGTATTGACAATGATATCGGCATTCAGTCGAAGACAAGCATCCAGACCTGCGGTAAATGCTTTGGCCAGGCCCTGATTCTTGGTCATTCGCACGACATGGTCGACACCGTTCTCCTTTGCTACCCGTGCTGTATCATCAATGCTCCCGTCATCGATAATCAAAATTTCCATCTCGTCGACACCATCGATCGATTTTGGCAATTCTTGCAGAGTAAGGGGAAGGGTTTTGGCTTCATTAAAGCAAGGTATTTGGATAATGAGTTTCATTCTATTATTTCTTCAATATTATAATCTTTGATATTTTTTGCATGAGTAAAAATGATCATTTCACCCAGGAGACCGATAGAAATCATTTGTATACCGACGATAAACAAAATAGCGCCGAGTAGCAACAAAGGTTTTCCGGCAATTCCGCCGATCCCCAACAGCCGGTATACAAAAAGATAAAGGTTAATGATCGCACCGGCGAGTGTAAACAGTGCGCCCAGAAATCCCAAAAAATGCAGCGGTTTTTTTGTATAGTTTCGTAAAAAGAGAACACTGATCAGGTCCAGCAAACGTCTGATATAGTCTCTGGGATAGAGAGAGGGATTATACCGGCCGGGCATTTGTTCGACTTTGGTTTCGGTAATTTTAAATCCCAGTCGTTGAGCAAAGACCGGAAGAAAGGCATTGAGACTGCCATAAAAGGGCACACTTGCCAAAACCACACGCCGCATCGCCATGACACCACTATTGATATCGTGCAGTTTCAGGCCGGTGAACCGATTGGTAATGACATTAAAGAATTTTGACACAAAGCGATTGAGACGCGAATCCCGGCGCGGTGATCTCTGACCGACGACGAGATCATAGCCTTGTTCCAATTTTTGGATGAGCTTGAACAAATCAGCCGGGTTTACACCTACCCGACAGGTAAAAAAGACAATGACATCCCCATCGGTGACATTCATTGCCGCATCCATCACAGATGCTTCGCCGAATGTGGTACGCATCTTGATCACTTTGATGTCATGGTCATCCCGGGCGTATGTTTTGAGCAAAGACCAGGACGTATCGGTACTGCCATCATCGATATAGACCAATTGAAACGGATAACGAAATCTCTGCAGAACGGTCCGCAACGTCTGGTGCAGCTCTGGTAACGCTTTGGCCTGATTATGAACCGATACCCATACGGTCAATTTTTGCCAAGAATTTGCGAAAATCGCTTCCTGTTCTTTTTCGGGTGTTTTGGATAGGGTTATACTCATGGTTCCTAACACATTAGAATATTGAATTGCAATTATTGATCTCTGGTGAGATCGACCAGTGATTTACGTGAACCGCTTTCGACGATCAGACGACCGATCAGGCCGAGAAACATAAATTGTACGAACGTTGCCAAAAAGAGGGCTGCCAATATCATCAGAATATTGAGCTGGGCCCATGAATTTTGCATAACCAGCAATTTGTATAAAATGGCAAACAGGGAAACAGATCCGGCAACCATAAAGAGTCCGCCAAAGCCAATAAAGAATTCCAGCGGATTTTTCAAATGACGCATGAGCATGCGGATGGTTGTCAAATCCATAATGACCCTGAACGTGCGGGAGATGTTGTATTTCGATTGACCATATTTTCTGGCGTGATGTTTAACAGGCAATTCGGCGATACGCGCCCCTTCCATTCGCATCAGCGCGGGGATAAATCTGTGAAACTCTCCATATAGAGTGATACGTCTCAGCATATCGCCACGAAAGGCTTTGAGCGAGCATCCGGTATCGTGCAGTTTTACATCCGTTACAGAACAGATCAATCGATTGGCGATTTTGGAAGGAATTTTTCTCATCAACACCTTGTCCTGACGATTTTTTCGCCATCCGCTAACCACATCATATCCTTCCTCCAGTTTCGCCAGCAAGAGAGGAATATCAGCGGGATCATTTTGAAGATCGCCGTCCATGGCCACGACGATACGACCTCTGGTGGCCTCGAATCCGGCTCCCATGGCTGCAGACTGACCGAAATTGGAACGAAACAAAATCACCCGTACATTTTCATCTTCCTGTGCCAGTTGTTTTAAAATGTCGCGGGTTCCGTCAGTGCTTCCGTCATCAACATAGATGGCTTCGAAAACGATATCTGTTGTGATCAATGACTTGATCAAAGCATCATGCAATCGCAGCACAGACTCTTTTTCATTAAAAAACGGTACGACAATAGAAAGATCTATTTCTTTATTTGTTTTCTGCGGAATATCCATAACGAACCTAACCAGAGGGGTACCAAAATGATTATTTCTCTGACAACCGTATTGAGATTATGTGTATTGAACAGACTGATAAAAAATGTGCCGGTATTGGAATCGCGATGCACATCGGCAAACGGTTGAACGCTTGCGATGAAATATGTGCTACTGAAGGGCCAAAACACAGGTGCTCCATACGGGGCGCTGGTATCGACAGCTAGCAGGTCCATACCAAGATGGGCGAATCCGGCAAAGCAAGAGTATACAAAAATGTTTTTAAATTTTAAAGAACTTTTATGACTCACGATCAACGCCGCGATCAATGCACAAAATACAATAAACAAAAAACTGTGCGTAAAATGGTGATGATAACGGTTAGGGTCACCCACAGCAAAACCGATCAAAAAATCAAAGTCGGGTAATAAGGAAAACAGCAATACAATACCCAATAAACCTTTATGGATATGAATCCCGCCCTTTGCCACAATCATTCCTGCGACTGTATGTCCCACGGGTGTAGGCATTCCGTCCCGTCCCATCTGTTCGTCTTGTTCAAGCTGGCACTATAATCTAGCGGCAAAAACAGACGATTGCTGAAAAAATAATGAAAATGAGACATCTCTGACTCATCATGACGAGTTTAAGCCACAAAACAGAAATTCCCCTATTACAATTTTTGCAAACAAAAGCACGCATACACAACATGTGTTTGCCAATTATTTGAAAAAAAATTCATTAAATAGGCACTTATTGAAATTACTTTATTTAGAGGCACATTTGAATGATATGAACCCATTTGAAATCAATTACAGGGATAAAAAGAAAAAAATACGACAATATTAATTTGGCATCAGATTTGCAAAAGGCGTCTTGAATGATATACTTGAAAAAAAGAGCATTATTGATTGCTGGGACGGGTAAAATGTTTGTACCGTGTGCAGGCATGTTCGGGGCGTCTTCCCAGAAACAACCTTAACCGATGGAGGAAGGATGCGATCTATATCCTCACGTAAAAAGATTTTGTCGTGGTTTATGGGTACGGTCATTTTATTGTTTAATACTCATCAATTGACGTTTGCACAGGACAGTCTGGTTGTTATTGATGATCCCCTGACCAACCAATCCACACTCGGAGAGACGCTGGGCGGCACCTTTACTGCTGAAGGGTGGAAAACAACCGGATTTAATGACCGGATTGCCTATCAGGTCGGTGAACCGATTACATCCGGGAGAGCGACATTTGAAGCCAAGGGCTGGGATCGCTCTACAGACCCCTGGGATCCGAATCAAACTCACTTTTGGCATACTGTGTTTGGAATGTGGGATAATTCTTTCGAAAAATATGGCCTAAAGGCCAAATTCAACCCCTATAAATGCCAGTTATGGGTTGCCAGTCATGTGGATGGTGAGAGATGGAAAAGCGGCCATGTGGTCTTGCGTCTGAATGTCCATGCCGTGACAACCGGTTCTGATGATGATCCCAATGCCTGGGAAATCATGTCCGAACACGAATATCAGTGGGACAAGGATGAATGGAACACAAACGAACTGGTCTGGGGCAATGGTCGTATGACCTGGACGATCAATGGTATTAAAGCTGTGGATATCGATTACAGCTCCTCAGGTCATGAATATGTTCCCAATGATCATGTGATCTGGCTGGGACGAGCATCGGATCATTACCGCCATTTTTCCTGGTTACAAACGCCGATCAACTGTACCTATCGAAATTTAAAGGTCGTGCGATATGTTGACCAGAGCGCACCGGAAGTTATTGCGCATTCACCCAATAATGGCGAGACAGAGGTTCCCTTAAACCAGGAAGTCGTGATCGAATTCAGCGAGCCCATGGATCAAAGTCTCATTCCCTCAGCACTGAATATTACTCCTGCCATCAGTGGCACGATGACCTGGAGCGGAAATTCACTCTATTACGTGCCTTCGGGTCCCCTGAATGCAAACACGACTTATACCGTCTCCCTCGATACTTCTGCAAGGGATATGAACGGCAATGCTCTGGCTAGTCCGTTGGAATTTTCATTTACCACGACATCCACCACCATTGCATCACAGGTGGAACGCTATGGAATCTTTGAAATCGACCTCTATAGCTCGACAGCGTCCGGCAATCGATACAAAGATGTTTGGGTCAAGGGGGTATTTCAGGGTCCAACAAAAACGATAGAAATTGCCGGTTTCTGGAATGGAGAGGACCAATGGATCGTTCGAATGGCCCCTACAGAAATCGGTACCTGGACGTACACGATTACCTCCTCTAATTCCCAATTAACGGCATCAGGATCCTTTGAATGTATTCCTTCCGACCACAAGGGATTTCTCAGGGTAAATCCGGATTATCCCTACACGTTCATGTACGAGGATGGAACGCCCTGGATGTGGAAAGGAGAAACCTCATGGCGAGCGGTGACCAACTCGATCTCTTTCGAATCCCGTTTCAAGCCTTATATCGATTTAAGGGCATCTCAAGGTTATAATGCGGTTCAATGGATCAATTTTTCTTATATTAACGGAGATGCTTTTTGGCAAAATGAAGGTGGACCCGCATTCGAGCTCCATAACACCGGAAAAAATTATGACAAACTGAATCCTGATTATTATAAATGGGTGGATAAACGCGTCGAATATGCCCTGTCCAAAGGGATGGTACCGGTTATGTTATTTACCTGGGCTCAGGAATATTTAAAATTAACCCAGGATCAATTCGATCATTATATCAGATATATGGTCTCGCGTTATGCCGCGTATAATATCATCTGGATCATCTGTGGTGAATATAATGAAATCTATGCAGAGAGCAACCTGACATGGGATGTATGGAAACGTCATGGCCGGACGGTCAAAGAAGCTGATCCTTACGATCATTTGACCAGTCTGCATCCCACCGGAAGGACCAGCTCTTCGGAATTCAAGTATGATAGCTGGATGGATTTTATTATGCAGCAATCCCCCTATTATTACGACCACATTCAACGGGATCGCAAATACAACATGCCTGTGGTCAATGGTGAATATGCGTATGCCGGCTATCACCCGGATGAAAATGTGAGATACGGAGCCTGGCAAATCATTACAGCGGGCGGATTTTTCACTGCAGGCTTTTTCTCCACCTTTGCCCCGGATAAAGGTGGATGGGATATGAGTGCAAACATGCAACAACAACTTGAATTGCAATTTCTGTTTGATTTCATGGAAAATACACGCTGGTGGGAGATGAATCCACATGACGAATTGGTCTCCACCGGTCATTGTCTTGCACTGCCCGGCGAAGAGTATATCATCTATAGCAGAGAAGGCGGGAGTGTAGATCTGGATTTATCGCACGTTACCGGCTCGATTCCCATGGAATGGCTCAATCCTCGAGAATTCACCTATTCAGAGCGTACAGACCTGCAGGGTGGCTCGACTGTCACCTTGACACCGCCATTTTCAGGTGACTGGGTTCTGCATGTCGGCAATGGTGTAGCCCAGGATACGATTCCGCCCAATGCGCCGGGGAATCTCACGCAGACCAATCAAACGATGAATACCATCTCCATGACCTGGGATGAGCCACTGCCGGCAGAGGACGGAGATACGGCTTCTGAATATCGCATCTATCGGGACGGACAAGCCATAGGCAAGGTCGCCCAGAATCAGTTTACGGATTATGGATTACAAGCAGATAAATCGTATACCTATGAGGTCTTTGCCATCGATGATCGTCGCAATGAAAGCCTGACAGGGGTATCTGCGACATTCAATACCATTGCAGATACGGAAGCTCCGGTGATTACCGGCTTGCAGACGCTATCGCGGACAGATCTGCAGATCACCTTTAGCGAACCTGTAGAGCAAACGTCGGCGACAACCCTATCCAATTATCAGATTAGCCCTTCTATTTCCATTTCGGCAATCGAACTGCAAAATGATCTGAGAACGGTAAACCTGATAACAGGCTCTCATACCGAAGATGTAATCTATACCTTGACGGTGAACAATATCAAAGACCGGGCGACCAGTCCGAACACCATTGCAGCAAACACACAAAAGACGTACAAATTCGAGTCGGTTCTAAAGATATCGCAAATCAACCGGACAGGATATCAGGTTGACACCCTCAAGGTTGGGGAAAAGATGTATCTCGACAGAGAATTCGTCTTTACCAATGTTCCGCCGGATATCCTGGATGCTCTGATGATACGCACCGCCAATGATGACAAATTATCGACAGCCTTTCCGTTTCTCACCTTTCAGATCAATCGTCAGTCAGAGGTCTTTATCGGATATCAGAGCAATCTTCCCATTCCTTCCTGGATGCAGGAACAGGGATGGACTGACACCGGACTGATGATTCAATCCGATGATGATTCCGGTCAAAAAGTGTATGTAAAAGAATTTCAGACAGGTACGGTAGAGTTGGGCGGAAACTTTGGAGCGACCAGTAGTAGCATGTATACTGTATTCGTAAAGCCCGTAGATGCGGGAGACGTCGATGCGCCTTTGGCTCCCACCGGACTTGTCATTCGACCCTTGTAAAACAAAGGGGCCATTATTTTAATGGCCCCTTTTTTTATGTCCTATTGGTTTAATTCTCGCCGATCGGCAACCACTTTGGCAGGTATCCCGCGGGCAATCGAATAAGGAGGCAAATCTTTGGTAACAATAGAACCGGCCCCGATTACGCATCCGGTCCCGATTTTCACGCCATCGAGAATAGTCACTCCGGCTCCGAGCCAGACATCGTCCTCGATCACCACTCCGCCTTTGCTGTCATACCCTTGCCGCATAATAGGAATGTCGCAACGGTCAAATTTGTGTTGTGCCCCTCCGACATAACAATTGGCAGCCAGGAGAACATACTTGCCCAGAACGAGCCGGCTTGTCGTTCCCAGTCTGCAGTTGGCTCCGATATTTGAAAAATCACCGATCTCTATTTGTCCGTTCCGCGTACTCAGCACTGTGGAACGGCCCAGGAGCACCTGATTTCCCAGCGCAATGGCGCTGTTCTCATCTCCCTGTGCACTGAGCGAGCAATATTCATCGATGACGCATCGGCTACCGATTTCGATCTTGTGGGCGTGGCGGAGGGTTACACTTTTGCCAAATGCCACTCCTTTGCCGGTGTGTTTGAATAAAAACGGATAAAACAGTTGACGCAAAATATAACCGACCATACCTGGCCAGAATGCAAACAGGGATGTCAACAGATCGAACTTTATAAACGTGAACCAGGAGACAGGGCCACATACGATTTCCCGGTATTTATGAAGAGGGGTTTGTTTGCGGCGCATCACATCTTCAAAACCTGAATAATAATTAACAGTGCCTTTGATATCCTTTTGCTTTTCCTGTGACTGACGCAATTCAGACCGTACATCGAGTCCCAATCCGGAATAGGCCAATCCTCCGATCACACCGGCAACAAGAGCTTTGAGTCTCATCAGCAGAGCAACCAAGAGTCCGGTTGCGCCCAACATTCCCAGTCGTTCAAACGTAAAGACATAGGCGCCTTCTGCCAGGCCAATGCCGCCGATAGATATAGGGATCATAGTGATAATCAGCACAATGGGTGTGATCACCAGGGCGTGTAAAAAAGTGATATCCGCACGGAAGGCGAGTGCGCTGACATACACATTGAGCACAGCCACCAGATAAAAAAGAAAAGAATTCGCCATGGCAAACCACAATGTTCCAGGACGCTTTTGCAGTTCGAGCAATGCGGCCTGAAATTTTTCCAGTTTGAGAAATACCTTGGACACAGGCTTGAAAGAAATTCGCGATTTCAAAGTTTGCAGAATGGCGGGTTTGAGCACCAGAATCAACAAGATAAAATAGCCGATCACACTCAGAATCAAGGCGAAAAACAGGCGGAGATCCCAGAATTGGCGTAAAGCCAGTACAAACGCCACCAGCGCCATAAAAAGCAAAGCGGTCAGGCCGGTGAACCTTTCTGCAAAAACAGAGGAAAAGGCCTGGGCAGGTTTGCCGGTCGATTTACCCAGTGCAAAAGCCCTTACCACATCCCCTCCCACATTGGTCGGCAATACGGTATTAAAAAAGTATCCGACGATATAAAGCCAGAACAGTTTTGTCAGAGGCACTCTGATCTGATAAGCGCGCAGAATCACCTGCCATTTCCAGGAACTCACCATAACCAGAACAGGGGTCATGAGAAAAGAAAGCAAGAGGTAAACCCATTGCGCGCGCATTAGCGTATGCCATAAATCGGCGAGGCCGACTTGCGAAAAAACAATCGCGAGCAAAACCAGGCTGATGATCGCTCTCAGATAAAATGTTTTGCCTCGTTTCCGAGTTGTAGAGATTTCCCGATTCATTCTTCAGTCAAAAAGGGGTTCAAGTGCTTTGCGCTGTTTTTAGCTTTATCTTTCTCGCGTGCGATCGCCGGGGCGAGCTTTTCTTTTACCTGACCCCGATTTTCAAATACCGTGCGAATTTTATGATAAAAACTATCGAGCGATAGATCTCTGAATGCCACCAGATTGTCTTCCATGTCTATTGTCCGCATATAGCCCCGGTTCTTTGGATAGGTAATAATGCCGACCGGCGGAACTCCCATGGTCGATGACAAGATCAGCGAATGCGTGCGCATTCCGACAAACGTTGCCATTCGTTTCAGCACTGCGCATATTTCGCCATAGCTGTATTTTTTGTTCGAAACCATGCGCACTCTGTCCATATTTTGTATCTTTGCCAGCACACTGTTTGCAATCCCCATATCCATGTGTTGAGTCTCGACAAAAACAACCTCGACATCCAGATCGCGGATCACGCGATCCACGGTTTGCGCGTATAATTCAATCAAATTTTCACGACCAAAAGTAGAGCCATCCTCACGCACAAATGCATCGACATAATTATTGATATTAAAGCCGATCACCGGGCGGCCAGTTTGAAACAGCCCTTCTTCAGCACACATTTGTTCGAATACGTTGTCATTTGCAGGAACAGCATTTAATGCACAATCGGCACCTTCGACAATATGATCGTGTTTCAAGTTCTGGTCTTGAAGCAATTCCTGTGATTCGCGATCGCGCAAAACAAGCAAGTCAGCACTATCGAGAATGCGCTTGAGGGCATTTCTGCCGGCATCTGTGCGTATCGGACCCAGGCTTGTATTATAGAGCACCACCGGGATACCTTTGGATTTCGCCCGCGGCAGCACCATTGACAGAGTCCACAAATAGTTGAACAAAGGATTATAGAGTTTGCGGTCAAAGAGGATAGCATCAGTCACCAGCACCAGATCGGATCGCATCACCGAAGTCCAGGTCGGAACACCCAAGATTTTCAAACTCATATTCCACGGCATCAGCGGAATAGGGGTAACCGGATACTCGGCAAATGCTTTGCGAACGAATTGCGAGTTGATCGTGGGCACGGTAAAGGAGACATTATCATACAGATCTGTGATATCCGCCAACAGGCCTCCGAGAATAGCGGCATCACCGGCATTACGGCCGGAATTGTTCCCCAAGACATTGATTGTTTTCATTTTTAACCGTATAATTTATGATAAGATTGGCAATTAAAGCAAGTCTTTTTGGCGATACCACTCTGCGGTTCGCCGGATTCCCTCTTTCATCGAGATGTGAGGATTAAAGCCGAGTTCTGTTTGGGCCTTGGAAATATCGAATGCCCGGTCTTTGACAAAAATATCGACGCGTCGACGAAAAATCGGTGGCTGGATACGCAATGGGATGCACACCTTTTCGCACATCCAGCCGACACCATACAGCGGCCAAACAGGCAATCGAAGTTTAGGTCTGGGGACAGACAGAACCTCGGCAATGGTTGCCGCAAATTCGGAAAGGGTGGTATATTCCCTGCCTCCGATGATATAGATTTCTCCGTTGCTTTTTTCGGATTCGGCAGCCAGCCTAAATCCTTCGACGACATCGGTGACAAAAGTCAAATGATAATAAACGCGACCTGACCCGAACATGATAAATTTTCTATTTTTGACGAGTTTGTACATTTTGAGCATCCTGGTGTCACCGGGGCCATAAATACCGATTGGCCGCACAATGGTCACCGGCAGGCCTGTTTCTTTATGAAAGGCCAAGGCTGTTTGTTCACCCTTTAATTTGGTCTGTTGATAAATATCACCGGGATTGAAAGGCGAGTTCTCATGACCAGGAGGATGTTCCACATGTCCGTGTACGCCTGCTGTGCTGCAGTGCAAAACTTTGGCATTATTCTTCAGGGCAGCTTTTAAGATATTTTCTGTCCCTTTGACATTCACCTCATAATAGGCCCAATCAGGACGATTTGCTTCGCGATAAAGAGCGGCGATATGATAGATGATATCCACTCCTTCAGCGGCTTTATACACGCTTTCCGGTGATTCCAGAAAGCCCATGACAATGTCGACATTTTTTTTCTTGAGATCATCTATATTGCTGGTAGGCCGTACAAAAGCCCGCACAGAATAACCGTGTTCCAAGAGATGATCCACCATGTATCCACCCGTAAACCCAGAAGCTCCGGTCACGAGCGCCGTTTTCTTGTCATTCATCCTGACAATCCCCTGTTTACTATTTTACAGCAATGACAACAGCAGCGTGCCCGAATTGGCGCCTGATTGCTGATGGCAAAATATTATAGACCGGTACAAAGACATGATTAAAAAGTCCTGACAAAAATCCTTTTCGCGGAGATTTTGTCGCACGAATATAATCCAAATACACGGTGACATTATTAAAATCTGCAAATAAATTTTTGAGATCTTTTTTGCTATAAAGTCTTGTTATCGGAGCGTCCTGGTGCGAAAACTCGAAATTGGTTTTACTGAATTTAGAAAGCAAAATTTTCCAGGAATATTTATAATAGAGCGTGATAGCCGCTTCTCCCCCGGGTTTAAGGACACGAAGCACTTCTGAAATGGCTTTTTGCGTGCTTTCTGTCTGATGTAAAACGCCAAAGGATGCAACAATGTCAAATGTATTGTCTTCAAAGGGCAAGTGTTCTGCATTGCCGACACGAATATCGGCGGAGACATTATTGTGATGTAAATTCTTTTTTGCCAGTTCGATGGCCTCTGAAGAGAGATCAACCGCTGAAACATTCATGCCTGCTTTGGCCCAGGCAACGGTTTCCCACCCTGCACCACAGCCTACCTCCAGGAGATGGCCTTGCGGGTATTTAGCGGCTTGATTTTCGATAAGCCGGTAGCGATGTTCATAATTCGTTCGAATGAAATCGCCTACCTCATCAAAAAACTTGGAAGACCCAATTTCACGGGGATCACCCTTCCAAAATTGAGTGGTATTGACATTTTCAGTCCAATATTTACGCACCTGATCCAAAGTTTTTTGGTCACTCCCCTCCCACAGATAAGTTCCAATGCTATCGGGCATTTGCTTCCTCATATATTGGTTAATAGCCAAATAATTTTCAAGATGTGACATAAATTCGTTCAACTGATTCGATTTCTTTGTTCCGGCGTTCCTCTGACCAGTTGAGTTTATTTGCCATGAGACCGGCACATTCGTTCAGACACTCTTTGGTCGGGCACCCTCTGGCCCCCAGTTCGGTCCGCCGCATAATGACATCCGCAAGTGTTTGGGCCATTTCATTCTGTACGGCATAGGTGATCTGGGCTTTTATTGTCGTGGTTCCTGGAAATGGCAATGCCAAATCAGGATCATTTTCACAATAATGCAAAACGTCCTTATAATGAGTACCATACAGATCGATCAAATGGCGAAGGATATTTTCATCCATTTGTTTATAAAATTGAGCTTGTTGAACAAAGTATTCATGGTAATCCGGCAATTCACCGCCCCACACCGGTTGGCTGGATGATCGGCTTTGGGACTCATGATTCAGGTATCGAGTGACCAGTGACACAGCCTTTTCAGAAACCCCTCGTGCAGTCGTGTATTTGACAGAAACGATAGAAACCATCCCAGGGATATTGTGTCGTTCTTTATGATCGATCAGATCAAAGTGCTTTTCCAGTCTTACATCCCCGGTCTGTTCATTGACGCCGGCCATGGGTAAGAGACCTCCATAAGCATGGACGACTTGTTTGCGCTGAATATTTGCTTTTGGCATGGCCTGATTGATTTCATTCAGAAACCGCAGCACATCCTGTTCGGTTATTCTGTATTCATCAGGATTTTTATCAAACGGTTGATGATCTGTACCGATCAAAGTCATGCCCCGCCAGGGAACCGCAAAAAGCAAACGAGATCCTTTGCTGATCAATGCATCAGAATCCTTGAATTCATTTTTGCTATAAAACCCAAAAGCCATGTCTTTTCCAAGCGGTTTGTCGATGACCAAGTTCAGGGCTGTGGAAAAGTCCACAGGTTTCCAATGACCGTTTAATTTCATAGACGATATAATTTGATTGACCCAGGGACCTGCTGCATTCAGGGTCATTTTGGCATTGATCTCGAATTCTTTTTCCTCCAACACATCGCGAACAAGCATTCCTCTGACCCGGCCATCAGACATGACGGGTTTTACGGCCTGAACATAATTGGCCACATCTGCACCTTCTTGAACAGCGGAATGGATAAAAGAGAGCAACAAGCGTTCAGAATTGACCATTTGGGCATCATACCAAATCGCTCCGCCGTTGAGATCTGATGGATCCAGATAGGGCAAGATGTCGAGTAAAGATTTTTTTGAAATCACACGGCCGGCAGGGAGTTGTTTGGCGGGGTCTACGCCTTTATTGCGATCCATGCTCATCACATCGTTGATCAATAGAGCAATCCGCATGACTTCCGGTCCCTTGAGTGTGTGCCCCTTGGTCGGCATCACACATGGCAGAGGTTGCACCAGATGGGGTGCAATGCGAGATAGGGTTCTCCGTTCACGTATAGACTCTCTCATGCGTACGATATCAGCATGCTGTAAATAGCGCAATCCACCATGGATAATTTTCAGACTATTGAACGAGGTGCCGGAAGCAAAGTCGTTCTTATCGATGAGGGCGACGCGCAATCCTCGTTGTGCTGCATCCCAGGCAGCTGTGGCTCCATAGATTCCTCCTCCAACAACCAGGAGGTCATATTCAGTTTCTTTCAGATGATTTGTTTGTCGGCGCATTTTGGTTTCCTACTGCTTGACATATTGACGATACCATCGTTGAAAAACAATCAAAGCCCACAATTTATGGCTATGATTTTCCTGACCGGCCATGTGTTCATTCATCATACGATGGACGGAATTTATGGCAAAGAGCCCGGTCTCTTTGAGACGGTCCGTGGAAAGGGCATCATTCATCAGGGGATTCAACTCTTCCTTGATCCAGTTTTTGATGGGGATACTGAATCCTTCCTTTCCCCGGGACAATATTTGCTCCGGGAGTATTCCTTGCATCGCTCTTTTCAGGATATATTTTGTCTTTCCTTTTTGCAGTCGAAGCGAGCTGGGAAGAGAAGCTGCAAACTCTACAAACCGATGATCCAAGAAAGGAACGCGTGCTTCGAGTGAAGTCGCCATGCTCATCCTGTCCACCTTGACCAGGATATCATCAACCAAATATGTCGTGAGATCAACATATTGTTGCTGATCCAGGGGATCTGTTGAAGAGACGCGTGCAAATTTTTTCTCGATAAATTCATAGGGACGATAGCCATCGAGTTGCTGCCGGACATGGGATTCATACAGGAAATCTTTTTCAGCCTCTTGTAAAAAAATCATCCAGCGCACATGCTGCAGGTGATCGGGCAATCGCATTCCTTCTACGAACCGCCGGGATCTGTTGATCAACCCCTTTTTCTTATCCATAGGGGGCAAAGCATTGATTGTTGGCTCGATAAGGGCTTTTCTCATCCATCGAGGTAGCTTTTGATACTTTTTGGCCATGGTCTGGGCCACATAAGTATCATAGCCTGCCAGGAGCTCGTCTCCTCCGTCGCCAGAGAGTACGACAGTGACATATTTACGCGCCATTTCTGAAACCAGAAATGTCGGAAAGATCGAAAAATCACCAAAAGGCTCATCGATAAGAACGAATAATTTTTCTGCCAAATCGTGGATATCGGGTTTTAAAAATTCTTCATAATGTTCGGTATTAAAATGCGATGCAATGGCTCTGGCAAAGGGCAACTCATTATAGGTGCGATCATCAAATCCAATAGAAAATGTCTTTACCCGAAAATTGCTTACCTGACTCATCATGGCAACGATGGAACTCGAATCGAGGCCACCGCTTAAAAAAGCGCCGAGCGGAACTTCACTCATCAGGCGAATCTTGACCGCATCGAACAAAAGCTCCCGGAGTTTCTCAACACAGGCTGTTTCGTTCCAATCATTTGCAGCATATTGCACATCCCAATAGCGTTCTACAGTGGTACGGCCGTCTTTGTATTCCAGGGTGTGGGCAGCCGGCAATTTGTGAATATCTTCCAGTATCGACAAAGAATCAGGAATGTACTCAAATGTTAAAAAAGTATCAAGAGCTTTGAGATTTATATGCCGAGGGATGTCTCGGATTTGCAAAAGCGATTTCAATTCAGACGCAAAAGCGAGTCGATCTTTGTCCACATAGTAATAAAGCGGTTTTATTCCGAGCCGATCCCTGGCCAGAAAGAGTGCTTTATTTCGTTCATCCCAGATGGCAAAGGCAAACATACCGTTCAAATGGGTCACGCAATTTTTACCCCACTCTTCGAATGCATGCAATATGGTTTCAGTATCACTTGAGGTCTTGAAGCGATGACCCTTTTTCTCCAATTCCTCGCGAACGGAGCGATAATTATAAATTTCACCGTTGAATACGATCAGACAGTCATTTGTTTCATTGAATATGGGTTGGGCACCGGACTTTAGATCGATAATAGACAGCCGCCGCATACCCAGCGCGATATTATTACGAACAAATGTTCCCTGATCGTCAGGGCCTCTGTGTACAATAGCTGCGCACATTCGATCCAGATCTGCAGGGTCTGTTCGTCGCTCTGGATCCTGATAGACAAAACCGCAAATTCCGCACATACTCAGTTATTCCTCACGGCTTGCTGTACAACCCATTTTGTCTTGTTCAGATAATCCTCATAACTGTATTGCTTTTCTGCCAACCGGGCAGCTTTTCTGGCCAGCTCCTGTGCATATTCAGGTTCTTCGAGAACTCTTAAAATACCTCTGGCAAAAGCCTGGGGAGTGATTGCCGTGAGTTCTGAAACACTGGGATTCAAAATCTGTGTATGAGTCACATGATCAGTTGCAACAATGGGCTTTTGTGAACGCAGATAAGAATATATCTTCAAAGGGGAATTATTACCTTTGAGCCGTGGCGACACCAGAACATCGGCCAGATCGATCAGAGAGGGAATTTCCTGGGGTTGAACAAATCCAGTAAAGATAAATTGATTGGACACGTTCAAGTCTTTTGCCTTTTTCTGGTATGATTTTACCTGTTCTTCACTCCCCCCGGCAATGAGAAAGCGCAACGTTTGCTTTCTAGAGTCCGGGAGATGGGTCGCTGCCTCGAGGAGCAGTTCTATACCCTGGTAGGTTTCCAACGTGCCATAATAGAGAACAATCTGTTTATGTTCTATATCGAATCTCTTGACGAGTGCCTTTTGATTGGCTTGTTGCGGTGGGAAGACCAGGCTATTGTCAGCCACATTTTCAATCAGAATACTCTTTGTATCCGGAAACCGCTTTTCGACAAACGCTTGTAACTCGGGGCAGATGGTAATGACCGCGCTGGCAGACAGGATAGAACGTTCTTCCAATCGGTCAAAAATCCCGGTGATAAACCGGGATTTGGTGTATTTGAAATTACTCAGTTGTTGAGGAAGGGAAGAATGCATATCATAGAGATGGGGGACATAAAATTTTTCAGACAGATTCACTCCCCAAAAAGCCGCTTCCTCATGAGTGTGCAGCAAATCATACTTGTTCTGTTCAAGCAATTGGATGCTCTTTCTCCATAACCCGAGATCGAGCCATATTTTCGTTTTCGAGGGGCCGATTTTGACTTTCTTCACCCCCGGGATACCCGCAGAGCGATGAATTTTCAAGCCCGGGATTTCGATATCCTGACCAATGGGATAGGTAGCCAGGTCGATTCTATGCCCCAAGAGGCTGAGAGCTTTGATACGATGCAGCACGCTAAACGGGGTCCCTCGCGGGGAGAACCATGGCTGTGGAGCAATCATAAGAATGCGTAATGGGCGTTCCATTTGCAAATCACTCGAAATATTTTTCAGTTTTCCATTATTCTGCGCCATAACCCACCAAGACAACAATAAATGTTTTAAAAAAGATACGAACATCTAAAAGCAATGACCATCTATCGATATAATCCAAATCCATCTTCATCCATTCATCGAACCCGATCTTATTACGGCCGCTGACCTGCCATATACAGGTGATTCCCGGTTTCAGGCTTAATCTCCGGCGTTGCCAAATCTGATAATTTTCCACTTCTGAAGGCAGCGGAGGTCTTGGGCCGACAATACTCATATCGCCCTTTAGTACATTGATAAACTGAGGGAGCTCATCTATACTCGTTTTGCGCAAAAAGTATCCGATCGGCGTAATACGCGGATCGGCTTTCATTTTAAATACCGGCCCGTCCATTTCATTTTTGGTCAGCAATTCGGTTTTACGCGCTTCGGCATCAACCACCATAGAACGGAATTTAAACAAAGTAAACTTGCGTCCTTTTAAACCCGCGCGGGTTTGTTTGAAAAAAATGGGTCCCTTTGAGGTGACCTTGACCAAAATAGCGACAATAAGCATCAAGGGAGAGAAAAAAATCAATGCAGTCAGTGATACGACGATATCCATCAAGCGTTTGAGAAAAAGCTGCCACTCTTTGGCATGAAACGTTTCGAATTCCAAAAGCGGAAACCCATTAAAATCGGTTTGCCGGGCCCGTGCGATATGTAAATTATACAAATCGAGAGACAGAGAAGTACTGATCCCGACTTCTTCACATGCCAGTATAGCATCTTCAATACGGTGCAACCACATTCTCGGAACCACGAAAATAACCCGGTCCACAACCAGATGGTTGATCAGGAATGGGATGTCCTGAATCCTGCCGATGACGCGATGGCCATCCACCTGTTTACCATACATATCATGATCATCATCCACCAACCCAACAATTGCGAGCCCCCAATCCTTATGCAGGGTAACCGCTCGAATAAATTCCCTGGCTCGCTTTCCTGTACCCACGATGAGCAAATTTTCCTGATTATATCCCTTAGAGTGGACCACATTGAGCATATAGAGCAATACCCGTTTTTCCAGCAAGAGCATCAAATAGGCGGTAATGGTATATACCGAAAAGAAGAGACGGCTGGCAAGCTCGAACTTGAATAAAAAGATAAAGCTACCACATGCAATAGATGCCCAAATGCTGGAGACGAATATAATCCAGGCCTGCTTTCTAAATGACCGAAGCCGAAATCCGCGATAAACATTGTTTACGGAAAGCACCGAAATCCAGATAATGGGAAAACCAATAAACATCATCCAGTATTTTGAAGCAAAATAGATAAAGCCGGACAGGGTCGGGCCAATGGCATAAGCTTTAACGCTCAGCGAAGTCATGGCACGAATAAATTCATCAAAAAAGTAGGCAACTGGAAAGGCCAAGGCTAGAGCGATAAAATCAAAGCCCTTCATGATTTTGCCCAAAAAGCGTTCTCTGTCAGATAACATATCACATCCGTTGAAATTGAACCATCCTGGTGCTAATCGAGCCGAATCTATTTTTTATCTGGTACTAGATGGTGCACATTTGCGTAAAACCACTCTACAAACTTTTCAATACCAGCTTTGACAAGAGTTTGCGGATCATAATTTAAATCTTTTCGTGCCAATGTTATATCTGCATATGTAATGGGGACATCACCGGGTTGCTCTGGTTGAAAATCGAGTTTTGCCTTTTTGCCCATGGCTTTTTGCAACAATTCGATCAGGTCCAACAGCTCGATGGTTGATGATTCACCTAAATTATAAATGTGATATCCATTGCAGCATTCAACGGAAGCCAGGATGCCCTGAATGATATCGTCGATATAGGTATAATCTCGTCGACTGTTTCCTTTGCCAAACACCGGGATAGGTTGATTTCGATAAATCATTTGTGCAAACTTGTGAATCGCCATATCCGGTCTTTGCCGCGGCCCATAGACGGTAAAAAAGCGAAGTCCGGTCGCTTGAATGCCATATAGATGATGATAGGTATGGGTGATCAATTCAGTCGCTTTTTTCGTCGCAGCATAGGGAGATATGGGATGATCCACAAAATCATTTTCGGAAAACGGTACTTTTTTATTGGCCCCATAGACCGATGATGAGGAGGCATAGATAAATTTTCCCACCTGATATTTACGACAGCACTCGAGCAGGTTCATGGTTCCCTGAATATTCACTTGAGCGTATAGCCCGGGTTGTTGAATAGAGGGTCGAACACCAGCCCTGGCAGCAAGATGGATCACGGCATCATAGCTGTTTTGCTGAAACAAGGTTTCCAACAGCGTGGTATCCAGTATATCCCCTTTATAGAGTGTAAAGCCAGTATGACCTTCAGATTCTTTGATATTGTTATATTTAATCGCTGGTGAATAGTAATCGTTAAAATCATCTAAACAGTGCACCACATTACCACGGGCTAATAAATGTTCTACAAGGTGGGAACCAATAAAGCCAGCGCCCCCTGTAACCAGCAATTTCATTCTTGTTCTCCTTAATATTGATAGTAACTGTATTGATCTTGAACCAGAGTTGAATCCGTGCCATTGACAACGACACCCACCAGATTTACAGGCACCTGCCGAAAGACTTTAATTTTTTCTTCGGCCTGATGTTTGTTGGTCATTCCAGATCTGGCGACGATGGCGACTGCATCGACCTGAGTGCCGAGGACCACAGCATCAGTTGCTGCTTCTAACGGCGGAGTGTCAAAGATGATAAAATCGAATTTGCGGCGTGCCTCTTCTAAAAACCGTTTCATCTGAAAAGAGCCCAAAAGCTCCGATGGATTGGGCAGCATTTGACCGCAACTGATCACCGAAAGATTTGGAATATGGGTAGTCTGTACCACCGATGAAAGAGTTGCATTGCCGCTGAGGTAATTGGTAAAACCGGGACTCTTTTTGATGCCAAAGGTATTGTGAAGCACTCCCCTGCGAAGATCAGCATCCACAAGCAGAGTATTCGAGCGTTGTTGTCCCATGATGATCGCCAAATTACTTGCCGTAAACGATTTGCCTTCTTCCGGTCCGACGCTGGTCAATACCAGTGTTTGAATGGCTTTGCTTTTCTTAGAAAACAACAATTGCGTCCGCAACGCCCGATAAGACTCTCCTATGGGTGTGGGAGAATAATCATGTGTGACCAACTGCCGGTCGATCTGCTTTACTTTTTCATAATCGTGATACTCGGGAATATCTTTAAAGTCCACAATAGGAATCGTGCCGATAATATCTAATTCGAATATTTTTTGCATTTCGTCCAGGGTACGGATTTTTCGATCTGTGATATCGATTAACACGGATATTGCGACTCCCAAAAAGAATCCCAGTGCCGCCCCCATGATGATTTTGCCGCTCTTATCCGCATTGATGGCGGCACGTGGTGGCAGAGCCGGATCCTGAATCACAATATTACCGCTGGCCACCGATTCTTCTACAGAGCGGGTATCGATTTCAGCCAAAACCTGATTATAGATCTGTTCGGCAATATCCAGACGTTTTTGGAGCTCGTTGAGTTTTGATTCTTCGCTGGGAAAGGTTCGTAATTTTGATTCCAGGCGTTGTTTTTCATCTTTGAGATCGCTCTCCTGGCGGGTCAATGTATTGAGGTGTTTTGAAGAGAACGAGACGATCTCATCCTGAGTATCTTCGATTTTGGTGGCCAACTCCGCGACGGGTTCATAATCTTCGGAATAGCGATCCAAAAGATCGTCATATTGGTTGAGTTGATCTTTTAGAGTTTCGCGCAGAATCGCAAGGTTGGGCTCATTGGCCATATCTTCAAAGTTGGCTAATTGCGTTACGATATATCTGCGGAATTGAACGGGATTTGTCCCCTCTGGTTTTTCATCCAGTTTTTCCAACAAAGTTTTAAGATTTGTGCGTTTTCTGGGCAACAACTCTAGCTGGCGTTCTACAGCCAAAAGTCGTTCCGTGACCGATTCTTTTTCAAATTCCAGTGAGAGCGGGTACCGGGTATTGAATAGCCTCATCTCTTCCTCTGCGCGCTCCAGGTTGCTCTTTGCCGATGCAAGGCGTCGTTGCAAATTTTTCATATGACTGGACTGATCGCGAGACTTTAGTTGCAACGCCTCTTCGACATAGGCTCTGGCGATCCGATTCAGTTCATCTGCCAGAGTTGTCGGATCTGTTCCCTGCAGCGTCAAACGCATGGTCGAGCCGGTACTGCTGATATCGACCTGGACTTTGGATATTTGCCACAGCGCTTTGGAAAAATCGCGAATACGAAATAAAATTTCAGCATCTTTGGCCACGAACTGTGGATTGAGCTGAAAGGAAAAGCCATTTACGGTGCGATAATCTTCGATCACATCCCAGACCAGCGCACTATCCAACAGCGTTGTTTGCCCGTCGCCGCGGGTCGTGTACAATCGATAGGCCCCGTCTTCACTCGTGGTCAACCTGTATTCGCCAACGACAGGATCCTTGTCCGTAGAAAAATCCTGAAAAATATCTTCGTGATGCGTCCCCACCGTGCTTTGATCGATCTTGAGTGCCAGTCCCAGGCGAGCTGCGACCTGTTCCTTGAAATTTCGGGTACGCATTTCGACCTGGCGCTCGCGGCTCAAAATTTGCCCCTCGGAATCATCAAATTCGACGGTCTTTAAAAACGCCTGGGTTTGATAAATAGGGATCTCTTGTTTCGTGCGATAATAAAAAAACAACGCAAATACAACAGTTAAAATTCCCACGAGCCAAATACGTTTTAACAAGCCACGAAGGTACTTGCCAAAATCGAACTGAGACTCTGGCTCTTCATCAAAAGCCGGAGGAGGGGGAGGTGCCTGTGTATAGTTGAGTTCTTCCATCATTTAGTTTCTACGATAATTTAGCATGGTAAAATAGAAAATGAGCATCGACATCCCAAACTGGACATATCGCATCACCGTATCAAACGTCAGGCGATTTACTCGCGGAGCGAGGACTTCATCACCGGATTGCAAGCCCAATTCATAGAGAGAACTGGCATCATAAAACGCCTCATAAAAATCGCTGTAAATAATTTCTTCCTGTCGCATAATATATATTTCTTCCAGGCGTGAAAGACCGGTTACACCGCCGACTTGTTCCAGCATTTCCCACGCAGACATATTGAGATCAAAGCGGTACAGGCCCGGTTTTCCAAAGCCCCCGCGAAACGACAGACGAATCAGCGGTACGACAATGACGCGCGGATCTTTGGCAAAGGGTTTGAATTTTTCCTGCAGCAATTTAGAGATCTCTTCTGCATTCAGATTATTGATCATCACGCGTCCGATCGAGGTCAGATGGATCTGTCCGAAACCGTCAACGATAAATTCCTGGTCATGAAACGTAGAGATAAAGCGGTCATTTTCGACCTGGTACAATCCATCATATACATACAGTCGGACAGCGTCTCCGGGGCCGACACGAATACCTTGTTGAGCTGGTATTTGTGCAAATGTACTCGTTAGCAGTAAACAAACAAGAGCAATCCAGCGTAGCATCATCACATTTCTCCTATCGGGATCTATAATAGCGAAATCGTTTACCTCTGGTCTCAAGGCCTAGCCGGCGCAATATCGAACGTAAACGGAAAAAACCAACTTTGACAAATCCAAATCGCGGTGAATAGAGATACCGTTTAATAGACAGGGTACCAAAACTCGGATTCTCGACAACGATTTTTTTTATTTTTTCGTTCAAAGGCAGTTCTGAATCGGTTAAGGGTGTCGCAGAGGCAGGAGGTGGTTTGGGGGATTCCTTTATCGTGGGTTCAACCCGAGTCAGGGTTGGAGCAACAGAGTGTGCGGCTTGGCTGCCGGGTGAATACATTGGCTCTTGTACATCAATAGCACGGCAGAAATCAAAATCATCGATGGCTTCTTCCAGGGAATCATAGTTTGTTAAAATTCGGTTGAATTCCAACATTTCGAAAACCTCTTTAACCTCATCGGTCATTTCAATGATTTTAAGATCCCCCCCCTTTTCCCGTAACCCACGAATTTCTCCGACAAAAACGCCCCAACCAGCACTACTGACATATTGCACAGCCTGAAGATCAATAATGAAATTGATTTTTCCTTCTTGAATAAGCTGATAGAGTGTTTGTTGCAATTCGGCAAATGTCGTTGTATCGATATATCCGCTGATTTGCAATAGCGAGATATCGTTCAGTGCGCCGACTTGGTCAATTTGTATAGAAATGCCTTCCATGTCTTCCAATCAATCGAGTACAATATGGATTTCACCGCGATTCATACATACGATCCAGACCTTGCATTAAAAACCATTGCCTCTCACTTGCAAGGTGATCAATAGGGGAGACCAGACGAAATCAAGAGCAAAGTTGATGCCACTCGAGTGGAAATCAGGAAAGCAATCAAGAGTTGCGGGAGCAAAATGTTGTTATAAAACAGCCACTTACAACAGCAATATTTTTAAGTTCATAAACACATTCAACAAACACAATGACGATAACGAAAAAACCGTCCATCGATGAACGGTTGTTAAACCTTGAAACAGATCACGCAAAAAGACAGAACATCAGTTCATCGGTGAACGGCAAAAAAATGTTTATTTTCGTTTACCTGAAACGATTTTTTGGTACATTTTGACATAGTCTTCAGCTGCGGAATCCCATGAGAAATTTTGTTTCATCGCCCTTTTGACAATCTTTAACCAGGATTTATCATCGCCAAAAAGAGCCAGGGCGCGATCGATGGTCGCCAACAGGGCGGTTTCATCATAGTTATCAAACGTAAAGCCAGTACCCTTGCTGGAATCTTTATCTATATCAATAACAGTATCTTTGAGTCCCCCGATATTGTGCACAACAGGCAGTGTCCCATATCTCAGACTATACATCTGATTCAGACCGCACGGTTCAAAGCGAGAGGGCATTAAAAACATATCCGTTCCGGCCTCGATAAGATGCGCCAGTTCCTCATCGAACTTTACAAAGAGAGCCAATTTGTCGGAATTTTCCTTGCTGAGGGTCTCCAGCATATTTTGATAGTGTGGATCACCGGTTCCCAGGATCACCAGTTGTACATTTCTTTCAAAAAGCTTGTCTTTGATTTTTTCGATCAGATCAAACCCTTTTTGCTCGGTAAGTCGGGAAATCATTCCGATCACGGGCACTGATTCATCAAAAGGTAACTTGGCTTGTTTTAAAAGAGCTCGTTTGTTTTCGAGTTTATCCTGCAGATTATTTACGGTATAATTAACAGGGATCATGGCATCTTTTTCAGGATCCCAGATCGTATAGTCGACTCCATTGAGAATACCGGTTAAATCTTTTGAGCGTGCTTTGAGCAATTTATCAAAGCCGGATCCAAACTCTGGGGTTTGAATTTCTTTGGCATAGCTAGGACTAACCGTTGTGATGGCATCGGCACTACCGACTCCCAGTTTGAGGAAGCTGGCCTGACCATAAAACTCCATTTCGCCCCCTTCTTTTACCAGGGCTTGAGGCAGTCCAATGTCCTTGATCGACTCGGGAGCAAAATTTCCTTGAAAAGCGAGGTTATGAATAGAGAGCAAAGTTGCTGTATCGGAAAAAAACTTTTCATCTCGATATTCGTTTTTTAAAAGCCATGGGATCAGCGCGGTCTGCCAGTCATTACAATGGATAATATCCGGTTCCCAGTGCAAGAGTTTTGCAGTTTCTAAAGCTGCCCGGCAGAAAAAGGCAAATCGTTCGGCATTATTGGAAAAGTCTCTACCTGTCTTTTGATCGACATAAAGATCTTTTTTATCAAAAAAAGGCTTGTAATCGAGAAAATAGACTTGAACTTTGGTATCGGGGATAAATGCTGATTTTGCCGAGGCAATGTGCTCTTTGGCTCCCATTTTCACAGAGAGCTTGCGCAGGCGGATCACATCCCGCAAAACATATTTTCGTTCGCTGATAGAGCCATATTTGGGCATCATCACTCGGACGTCGTGGCCCTTTTCGAAAAGGGATTTAGGCAAGGCACTTGCCACATCCGCCAGACCACCGGTTTTAGCAAAGGGATCCACTTCGGAAGCCAGAAAAAGTATTCTGAGCCGATTCTTCATATATCTACCTACAGATTTTGTGGGGCGGGAACAAAAGGCTAAAAAATTGATTAAGATTTAAAAATACTGAATTTGGCAGAGAATTGCAACAAAAAAAGGGTGACCTTGTCACCCTCTCGCACTTACAATCCGGCCAGATATTGGTTGGCCTTGGGAACATATTCGCTATCTGGATAATTATCCAATAATTTTTGAAATTCTACGCGAGCTTTTTCTCTGTTTCCAAGCTTTAAATAGCACAAACCCAGTTTCAATTGAGAATCATCATATTTATTTGAATTGCCATAGACAAATACTTTTTCGAATTCAATTATCGCCTGATGAAACTCATTCAGGCCGTAATAGCATTCACCTTTCCAGTATTGACAATTATCTTTGAGGTTTTGATTACCCGACATTTCCAGCAAGGCATCAAATTCTCTCAAAGCCTGGCGATATTGGCGATTGTAATAGAGATCCAGTGCAGTGTTATATCGGTCTTTGAAACTCCCCGAAGCGACAGTGGACGTAGCGGGTGTACTGCCATAGGTCGTTACCGTCGTAGACTTTTCCGATTTCAGATCTTGAATACGGCGATCGCGTTCTGCAAGCTCGGCTTTGAGGTTAGCGACCTGGAGATTTTTCTCATTGATATTTCTCTCAAGCGTCTCGATACGAGCTTCTAAATCTTCCACATCATGTGCGCCTGTACCCGATTCTTCGGCAGATGCGGTGGTCTCTTCACTTGTTGACAAACCTAAAAGACGAAGCACTTCATCTTCATCCGATTGACCACTTGATCGTTCTGTGCCGGTTGTATCACTGAGAGAAGAAAAATCTTCGTTATCTGTTGCAGTCCCCTGCTCTCTGGATCCGGCACACCCTGTAATCAGGGCAATGGCCAATAGTATAACCAATAAAAATAAACCTTTGGTAAAAAGTAATCCTTTCATCGTTCTCTCCCAGATTAATGATCACATCACCTCACCCCACACACCTCGATCTGTCTACCCGGGTCGTGGGTGTCGATAGCACCAAATAGCAAAACAGATGTTGCCTTTTGAAACACTCCCCATCCACAGGAGACGCGACGCAAGAACTCTGATGCAATACTCTAGAGTCACAAAGGCTGCCTAGTGCGTAATTTTCTAAATATATCCATGTACAAGAAAAAAGTCAAGCAATATTTGCAAAATCAATGCTTTACCTATCGCTCTATGCTGTGGCATCTTTTTCAGAAGAAACTCGCGATCCGAAATACAAGGCAACAATTCCTGCAATCACAAAGAGGATACTGATCCCCTGATTCACACTCAGGCCCAGGCCTCCGATCTTGAACAGGACCATGCTGGATTCATAATACCGAAAAATATCGATGATAAATCTCGAAATGCCATAGAGAATGAGAAACCAATAAAACAAATACCCTTCAAAATGTTTTTTTCTGTCCATAGCGAGCAAAGCAACAAAAATGATCAATCCATAAAGAGAAGAGTATAGCTGGGTAGGGATCAACGGAACACCAGGGAATACGCTTCCTGCCGCACTATCCGCAGGAAAGGTTACACAAAGGTGACCATGCTCGCAGGGAAGTCCATAACAACAGCCGTTTAAAAAGCAGCCTATTCGTGTCAAAAAGATTCCCAGCCCAACGCTGGGGATCACGACATCCGCAAATCTTAAAAACGGGAGTTTCTTTTGTCGTAAATAAACAAATGAAGAAATAAACGAGAGAATGACTCCACCCAATAGAGTCAGACCCGCCAACCCGATCTGACCGCTGCTTTGAAATGGATTGATCGTATCCAGCCAGTGGCCGCGGAATTCGTCCAGATGAGCGACGACATAGAGAAACCGGGATCCCACAATGGCACTGATCAGAATGATGACAGACAGATCCATGACATGATTGGGGTTAACATCCCTTTTCTTTGCTCGATGCACGGCCAACATAATTCCTAATAAAAAGGACAGTGCCAGCATTAATCCATATCCACGCAATTCAAAGGCTCCAACTTTAAACAATACTGGTTGCACAACTCCTCCTAGCGAAATAAATGATAACGGTTCTTTGATGCATTGGCAATCAGTCCGACAATGACCATACTGGTAATCATTGAAGATCCTCCATAACTCACCAATGGCAAGGGCAAACCCGTGACTGGCATGACCCCTACGGTCATTCCGATATTAACGATGACCTGAAATCCAATCATCGACACCAAACCAATCACCACCATGCTGTCGAATTGATGCTTGGTCGATGCGGAAATATATATCGAACGTATAATGAGAATGAAAAAAAACGAAATCAGCAGAAATGATCCGATAAAGCCCCATTCTTCAGCCAGAACAGAAAAAATAAAGTCTGTATGCTGAGCAGGCAAAAATCGCAACTGGGTTTGAGTGCCTTGCAATAATCCTTTACCAAACAACCCCCCGGAACCGATAGCGACTTTGGATTGAATAATCTGGTATCCGGCACCTCTTGGATCAGATATCAGGCCGAGAAAAGTCAGAATTCTGTTCTGTTGATAAGGGTGAAGATGGTTCCATACTTGCGGAGCGATTGCACCTACTAAAACATTGATCACAAACACCGAAGCAAAAATCAAAATTCCCCTGCGAGACCACAAAAGAATGAGAGAAATGATCGCCATAATCAGAAAGAAACTATAAAAATTAAAAGAGGCGATAAAGGTCATCACCGGAGCGCATATCACAAAAATGGCAAACGGACTCAATCCTCTCCAGTAGAGCATGGGAATAGGAACAATCAAAAAGGTGAGCGCTGTTCCGAGGTCCGGTTGCTTGATCACCAGGAGAAATGGCAACAACACCATCAAAAGGGCCACAAAGAGGTGATTCATGTCATTGGGATCCCGGTCCTCTTCGGTAAAATACCGCGCCAGAGCGAGGACCAATACGGGTTTCATAAACTCTGAAGGCTGGATTTTGATAGCCCCCAATTCGAACCAACGGCTGGTGGGACCGGAGGGGCCCATCAATTCCAGCAGTAAAAGCATTCCGATTAAAAGAGCATAAGCAGGATATGATAGCGAAAAAAAGAGTTTTGAAGGCAAAAAAGTGATTATAAGGGCAATAGCGCTGCCGATCAGAATCCATATGAATTGCCTCTCAAAGCTGCCTCTGAGAACAGGCGACTCACTCCCGGCTGTGGCACTGTAGACAGCCAGCAAGCTAAAGCATAGTAACAAGGCAACCGGGAAAAAAATCGTCCAGTCTATTTTGGATTTATCAAGATTAAGCATGGTTCTAGTCACGACTCGCAAATTTTTCTTTTAGCACAGGATATTTTTCAAAATAACGTCCAAGCACCTTTCCGGCAATCGGTGCTGCGTTTGCTCCCCCGCCTCCTCCGTTTTCGACCAGAACACAAATCGCGACCCGTGGATCTTGTGCCGGACCAAAGCCGATGAACCAGGCATGAGGTTCTCCATGCGGATTTTGGGCAGTCCCTGTTTTGCCACACATCGACAGTCCTCTGACACCGGCGGCTTTACCTGTTCCCATATCGCCATGGATCACCATGTTTGTGCCTTCGATAAGCACCTCATAGGTTTCGGGGGTAATACCGTTTACCTCATGCGGAACGGGTTGAAAAAATGTTGTATCCTGTTGTTCGATATGCACAGACTTGTACATCAGGTGGGGTTCAAAATAGTGACCGCGATTGGCCATCATTGCTGCGAACTGGGCGAGCTGTAATGGAGTTGTCAAAAGATCGCCCTGGCCAATACCCAGGTTGAGCATATTTCCGCGCGTCCACCCGCGTTTGCCATATGTTTTATTCATATACTCGCTATCTGGCACCAAACCACTGACTTCATGCAGCAGATCAATACCGGTTCGTTTACCAAATCCAAATCGTCTGGCAAATTCTGCCCATTCATCGACATTCACTTTGAGAGAAAGATTGTAAAAATAGACATTGCACGATTGTTCTATGGCATGGAGCATATCCACGCGTCCATGTCCTCCGGCATTCCAGCAGTGAAAAACTCTCCGGCCAAACTGCATATAGCCAGGACATACAACGCTATAAGACGGTGTTACCACCCCTTGTTCGAGTGCAGCAGCCGCCAAGACCAACTTGAAGGTAGAGCCCGGAGGAAAAGCCGACTGAACGGCGCGATCATATAATGGTCGATCCTCGTTGTTCACCAATTCACGCCATACTTTATTGGTCACGACATCGGCAAAGATATGAGGATCATAATCAGGCTTGCTGGTCATCACGAGGACCTGGCCGTTTCGCACATCCAGCATGACCACACTGCCGCGAGAGCCCTCTAAAGATTTTTCGGCGAGCAATTGCAGCTCTGCATCCAAAGTAAGATATAAATCGGCTCCCCGTTTTGGTGCTTTTTCACCTTCTAAGTGAATATCCCGGATTTCTCTTCCCAGCGCATCCACCTCGAGAAAATCATATCCCACTGAGCCCCGGAGCAGACGGTCATATACTTTTTCGATCCCGCTCTTTCCGACATAATCACCGGCTCGCAAATTTTCTTCGCTTCTGCGCTCGAGTTCGGATTTGGCGATTTCGCCGAGATAGCCGAAAAGATGAGGAGCTCTGACACCATAAGGATACATGCGTTTCGGATCCACATCATATATTACGCCGGGCAATTCCAGGCGCCGTTCTTCAACTTGAACCAATGTGCTATAATCAATGTTGCGTTTGATTTTTACAGGAGAAAAAGGACTATCGGCCTGTCTCAATTCCTTTTTGAGGGTTTGTTCGGGAGTATGCAGAATATTCGAAAGAATAGTCAGAACAGAATCATTTTTGTTACATTCAAACGGAATGGCGCTCAGTGAATACGAAGGGGTGTTATCGACCAGAATATCACCCTGACGATCATAGATCAAGCCCCGTGTGGGTTGAATCACATACCGCCGAATCCGGTTGCTCTCGGAATGCTGTAGATATTTTTGTCCTTTATAGATCTGCAAATAAAAAAGTTCGATCAACAAAAAGGCGAACAAGAGGGTAAAGGCAGCGTAAAAGATGAATTTTTTACCGGACAGGTTTGTCATGATTAAAAAGGTTCCTCTACCATTTCAATTCTTCGCCATGCACTTTCAGTTAGAAATGCAAAAATAATCATTCCGACAAGTGAAGTATATATTCCGGCCAGGACAGCCTTTATGAGAACAGTGCCAAAGGGTATATTGGGCACAAAAAGAGCCACAAGAAAGTTGTGAATCAAATCCGCCATAAAAATAATCAAACCGGGAACCAGGATACGATGAGTTCTCGACAGACCGACAAATTGACCAAAAAAGAATCCAATGACCGATTTGGTCAAGGCATTCAAGCCGATCAAGCCTGAGCCGGCCAAATCCTGGAAAAGACCAAAGACAAACCCGATTGTCGTCGAACGGGCTCTTCCTTCGACCAAGCCGACATAGGCCAATACCACAATCGAAAAATGCGGACTGATTCCGCGAATCGATAAAAGATCAGAAATGGTCATCTCAAAGAGAATAACAATGATAAAAGAGAGTGCATAAAAGATATACTTCATCAGTCGTCAGATTCATTTTGAATATTCATGGGAATGGGCTGATTTTGTTTGACTATAAACACTTCTTCCAAACGATCAAAATCCACCAGAGCTTGTACAGCGATATCTTGAAACATGCCGGTACTGACACTCTCTACTTTAATTACTCTTCCGATCAACAGACCCGGCGGAAAAAGTGAACTCATTCCCGAGGTAATAACGACATCACCCACTTGTACATCGGCGCGATGATGTACGCCTTCGAGGACACCGATACTGCCGTCTTGCCATTTAAAAATCCCCTCCACGCGACTTCTCTGCATGCGAACGGCAACTCTGAAATTACGATCAATCAAGAGCTGTGCAGACGAGTAATTGGGTCCGCTCTGGGATATTTTACCGACCAGTCCATTTGCGGAAACTACAGGCATATTGGGTTGTACGTTTTGCTCCAGACCGGCTGAAAGAATAATGGTATGAATACCGGTTTGCTGTCTTCCCAGGACTTTTGCGGGTATGCAGTCATATTCCTGCATCAGTCCCAATCCAAGCAATTTGCGTAGTCGCTGATTTTCATGAAAAGCTTCATTGAGTTGGGCATTATAAAGTTGCAAGAGAGCGTTTTCACGACGCAAATCTCGATTGGTTTCCATAATATTAAAATACTGTCGTACTTTCCAAACAGGAGAAGCAATCCTGCCCATCATTTCGATCGCAAGAGCCTGAACTTTGCCATTATGTGTCTGTTCATTACTAAAAAAAATCAAACTCAATGAGACAAGGACGGCCACAACGAGTATGAGATAATCTTGCCAATGATGAGCAAAATTTGAAAAACGACTCAAGCTTACTCCTGATCAACTGTAGTTACATGTTTATTATTACCCGGGGGCATAGGCGGGTCATAATCGATTCCCTTTCCGCCTTTCCACTGCAACAACGAAGGGCCGGAGGTATCAATTTTGAGAAATGTTCTCGTTAACATCCAGGATCCGGGATTAAGATACCATCCTCTATGATATTTTTCGATGGCTGCCCAGTGTGTATGACCCAGAACCACCATATCATATCCATTCTCTATTTTTTTGTATGCAAATTGTCTATAATCGGTATCATCATATGCTGCCTGCAATTCTTTTTTCGAATTCCGGGAAAGATGCGAAAAAAACAGAGCCAATGGAATACCCACATCAGGATGCAGCAAGCGGTACAACTTTATATTCAACGGATGTCGCAAGATGCGTTTCAAGAGCCTGTACCCGTGATCATTCCGAAGCAGCCCATCGCCATGCCTGAGATATATTTGTCCGGCAGACGTATGAATCACAAAGTCATCAGGGTGAATCACCAGACCTATACGGGATTCCAGAAATGTGCCAAGCCAAAAGTCGTGGTTACCGGCCAGATAATCAATAGGTACACCTGTCCGACGTAACCCATAAAGGGCTGTCAAGGTTTCAAAATGATCCTGCATAATGACGCGATGATATTCAAACCAAAAATCGAACAGATCACCACATATAATCAGGCGTCCTTGCTGTTCTTGCACGTGGTTCAAAAAACCAAAAAACTCTTGGCATTTATGCCGTTCTTTTAATTTCGTTTCAGCCCCCAAATGCGCATCGGAGACCAGGAACAAGGGTTGCATGAAACGGTTCCAATAGATGAATCGATAATTTAGAAAAGGTAAAGATAACAATCCTCAAAATCAAGATTGTTCTTGAATGGCTTGATTTTCACAATGAAAATGTCTATTTTCATTGTGTTTGACGGCGATCCACCCAAACGAGAGATTTACGTAACCGAGCCTTGTTTTTAAATCATTAACGGTGAATCATGAAAGTTTGTTCCTTTGCAAAAATCAACCTCCACCTAGCCATAACCGGCAAACGGTCTGACGGATATCACGACATTGAGACGATATTTCAGGAAATCGATTTTTGTGACTATATGGAATTTACCCCCTCTTCAGAGCTGTCTCTATCCAGTAATCACCCCGGGTTGCCGCTAAATGAGGAAAACCTGATCATCAAGGCAGCCAGGCTCTTGTCAGAGGACAAAGGCTGTCACATTCATATTGAAAAACGCATTCCCATGGGAGCCGGATTAGGCGGTGGCAGCAGCAATGCCGCAGCGACGTTGCTGGCGTTGAACACATTATGGGACAGGGGCCTTTCGCCTGAGCAGTTGCACACATTGGCAGCCCAACTGGGTTCTGACATCCCCTTCTTTATCATCGGTGGAACGGCATGGGCAAGGGGTCGCGGTGAACGCATCCATCCTCTGACACCGGGCCCGGGTTATTATGGCGTTTTGTTTATGCCAGACATTCATATCTCGACGGCGTGGGCGTATCAAAACAGCAAATTTATCTTGACAAAAAGAGAAAAAAATCTTACATTACCTATCGTTTCCGATGTGTTAAATCGCCCAGACGCATGGAAAGATTTATTTTTTAACGATTTGGAGCCCATCGCGTTAAAAAAATATCCGCTTTTGCATAAAATCATAGCCACGATGTACGATTCAGGTGCGTTTTATGCGCATATGACAGGAAGCGGATCGACGATATTCGGGCTCTTTACAGATCGAGAACAGGCCCGGCGAGCTGCAGACAAATGCAGAGATCGTGGAGAAACAACGATGTTCAGACCTGTGATCGATAGAAATCAGTCAATTTCGAGCGAATAATCTCACTATATTTTAGTGTGCTGACCAGGGTCGTATCGGTTACGATCGGTAGAATCCATAATCAATATTCTACCCCCGCACTAGACATAGAAACTGGGGTGTCGTCAAGTGGCAAGACACGGGTTTTTGGTACCCGCATTCGGAGGTTCGAATCCTCCCACCCCAGCTACTTTCTCTAGGCAAAGATCATGGTCTTTGCCTTTTTTTATGTCAATACGAATATCTAAACCTGTAATGCTTATGCCTGATGAAAACGCAGTGTTGGATCTACATCTCTTTTCTGGACGCTCCAATCAACCCTTAGCCGAAAAGATCGCCAAGAGTTTAGGGATAACTGCTGGTGGAGTGGACATTAAAAATTTCTCTGACGGAGAAATTTGGGTCAAATATGATGAAAATATCCGAGGTAAAGATGTATTCATCATCCAGTCTACCCATGCCCCATCGGATAATCTGGTAGAACTGTTGATCATGCTCGATGCTGCACGGCGTGCCTCTGCCAAACGAATTACAGCCGTGATTCCCTACTTTGGCTATGCCCGGCAAGACCGTAAAGATCAACCCAGAGTTTCAATTACGTCCAAACTCGTCGCAAATCTCATAACTCAAGCCGGAGCCGATCGTATATTGACGATGGATTTGCACACGCCGCAAATTCAGGGGTTTTTCGACATTCCTCTGGACCATCTTTATGGCGCAAGTGTATTTATCAAGCATATGATTGACTTAAAAATACCCAATCTGGTGGTAGCTTCGCCTGACATTGGAGGAATCCGACTGGCTCGGTCATATGCCCGGCGGCTCGACACAGATCTGGTCATGCTGGACAAGCGGCGACTGGCTCATAATGTCTCGGCCGTAACCCAACTGATTGGCGATGTACGGGATAAGAATATCCTGTTGGTTGACGATCTCGTGGATACGGGAGGAACATTGGTAAACGGTGTCAAAGTGCTTAAAGAACAAGGAGCAAAAGATATCTATGCCGCGTGTACCCATGCGATCCTTTCTGATAATGCTACCCAGGCAATCATAGAGTCCCCGATTACCAAAATATTTTTAACCGATTCGGTCAACATTTCAAAATCAAACGTTGAAAAAAACATGCAAATCATCAGTGTCGCTGATTTGCTCGCTGAAGCGATAAAACGAATACACATGGAACGATCGATTTCAGATCTGTTCCCTGAAAAAGGACCTATTCTTTAAACATATGGAGAGTGCAATGGAAGACCTCAAGTTGCATATTTATTCGCGCACCGAAACCGGAAAGGGAGCGGCAAAGAGATTACGCCGCGAAGGAAATATTCCGGGCGTTTATTACTATCATGGCCGTGAATCAATTCCTATTTATGTAAGCCGTCAGGACTTTGTCAAATTGGTCCACCATGGTAATATCACGGTTGTCGATGCAATCCTGGATGATAAAGAACCGATGCAGTGCATTATCCGCGATACCCAGATCGATCCTACTTTACGTTTATTGGCTCATATCGATTTTATGGGAGTTAAGACAGGTGAAAAGATCACCGTGACGGTTCCGCTGCAACTCAAAGGGCAGCCTGTCGGTGTACGCAGCAGCGGTGGTATCCTGAACCACATTTTGCGTGAAATTGAACTCTATTGTCTGCCCAAGGATATTCCCGAATTTATAGAAATCGATGTAGAGAATTTGGAGATTGGAGACTCTATCGATGTGAGTCAGATTTCTGCAGGAGAGTATGAAATTCTTACTGAACCCGAACGCGTAATTGCAGCAGTAACCGCTCCCAGAATGGAAGAGGAAGAGGAAGAAGGCGAAGAAGAAGAAGCTCTCGAGCCTGAAGTCATTGGTAAAGAGTCTGAAGAAGAGGAAGAAGAGGAAGAATAATCGCTGTTTGCATATGAACCCAACAGAAACATCACCAGCCTTGATTGTAGGGTTGGGTAATCCCGGGTGGCGTTATAAAAAGACGAGACATAATATCGGTTTTATGGTGATTGATCGCCTGAGAAAAAAACTGTCTGTATCGCGAAAACGTCACGACCTGGCAAAAATCTGGACTGGTGATAAAAACGACGTAACTCTGGCCAAGCCCACGACCTTTATGAATGCGAGTGGTATGGCTGTTGAGGCGTTGCTCGAGGAATCCGCGCTACCCGTGGATCGTTGCCTGATTGTCTATGATGATCTTGACTTGCCTCTGGGAAAGATAAGAATCAGGGCAAAGGGCAGCGCCGGGGGCCATAGAGGAGTTGCCTCTATCATCGACTATCTGGAGACAGAACACTTTCCGCGGCTTCGGTGCGGAATTCGTACGGCAGAGATAAACAACACAGATACGGTAAGCTATGTCCTGGGTCGATTTAAAAAGACAGATCGAGACTCTTTCTCCGGCATGATCGACCAGGCGGTCCGTGCTGTAGAGATGTTTATCTCGGATGGACTGGAAAAAAGTATGAATCAATATAATCGTATACAAAAGGATTTTTGACCGGAACAAAAAAGGAATTTCCTTAAAGGAGGATAACCTTGAACAAATACGAAACCATATTCGTCGTCGACTCTTTGCTAAAGCCGGATGAGATCGAAAGCATCATCACAAAGTATCAGCGATTCATCTCGGCTAATGGGGGGCAGATACAAGATATCGAACCCTGGGGAAAAAAACGGCTGTCTTTTGAAATTAAAAAGCGTCAGTATGGTTACTTTGTCCTGATTCGATTTGAAGGACCTGCCATGATGATCAAACAGCTCGAACGTGAATATCGTCTTAACGAGTCTGTATTGCGCTTTATGACTCTGCGCCTCAGCAAACAAGCTCTGAAATCGATGGAAAACGAGCAAAAGCAAGTGTCCAAGCCAGCTCCCAAGCCAACGAGTACAGAATCTCCTGAGAAAAAACAACCCGAGCCTGCCAAGCCAGAGCCCGAAGAGCACCCCCCGGCTGAAGAACCGGTAGCCGAGGCCGTGCAAGAGAGCATACAAGAAGAGGAACAGGAAAAGGAACAAGCCCCGGAAGAAAAAAAAGCAGAAGAATAGGTGCCGCATTCTGACTTTGGAGGCTTGAATATGACGAATACCAAAATTCCAGACCTAAACAACGTAATGATCGCGGGACACTTGATCAACCAACCCGAGTTGCATAATACAGAAGGAGGATCCCCGCGTGTGACGTTTATTGTAGCCAGTAATCGGAAATATAAAGATAAAAACGGTGTATGGCGAGACAACAATTGTGCTGTACACGTTTCGGCTGAGAACCAGTTGGCACAACTTTGCTGTGATGTGTTGCAAGCCAAGAGTTCTGTTTTGATCGAGGGTGAATTGGCCAATAAATTCCAGAATCTCGAAGATAACAATACCCGCCATATCTTGGAAGTCATTGCCAAAAAAATCCAGTTTCTCGATCTAAAAACCCAGGTGGACAAAGAAGAGGTGTACATCGATTCCGAAGATGCCCCGGTTGGAGACCTGGTTCGGGCAAAATTCGGTCAAGAGGATCAAGAGATTCCCCCGACTGATTTTGATTTTGGTTATCAGGATTTAAAAATATAGGAGCTTTGCATGCTAAAGAAAAAACGGATTTGTCGATTTTGCGAGGAAGGTATCGAATACATCGATTTCAAGGATGATAAACGGCTTTCCCGCTTTACCACAGAGCAGGGTAAAATTATTCCCCGGCGGACCTCTGGCACTTGTGCAAAACATCAACGCCAGTTGACCCGTGCGATCAAGATTGCCCGAGAATTAGCACTGATTCCATACGTTTCTGAAATGACAAAATAATAAAAGCAGGCAGGAAATAGATATGAAAATCATATTAAAACAAGATTTGGATAATCTGGGCAAAGTAGGCGAAATCGTTGATGTCAAGCCAGGATACGCCCGAAATTATCTGATTCCCAAAGGTTTTGCAATGCGTGCCACTGACTCGGCTCTTCGAATGGTTGAAGAAGAACAAAAACGGATGGAACGCCAGCACGAAAAAGAAAAAGAGCAAGCCCAGGTATGGGCAGATGAATTATCCAAGGTTTCTGTTACCGCTACAGTCCAAGTAGGTGAAGAAGACAAAGTATTCGGATCTGTGACAAACCAGGATATCGCCACTCTGCTCAAGGATGCAGGGCATGAAGTTGATCGAAAAAAGATTATTCTGGATGAACCCATAAAGGCGCTGGGTGTTTATGATGTGCCTGTAAAACTGCATCCTCAGGTAGAAGCAACAATCAAAGTATGGGTAGTACGAGAATAGTTCGTCATTAAGTATTTTTTCCTTTTGTCTTTTCTGACGATTCCATATCTTTTAACGTCGTAAACCATGATCCGGCCAAAAAGATGTGTAGACTCCATAAAGAGGGGAAACCAATGGAAAAGCAGTATCCGGCTTGTCTAAAATGCCAGCAAGGTGTACTCATACCACTCTCTGATTATGGACGGGAGGGAGCCTCAATAATGTATAAGGCCTGGGTGTGTACGAACCCGGATTGCGGATTCAATATCCGTATTGATAATGGTGAGATCAGTCGCGGCCGAGACATCAAAGAATCGACCAAATAACTGTTTGTCACCAATGATGCAGCACGCATTAAAGGGTGTGATGTGGGGCTGCTGGTAAGGGTGGGGACATTTCCACCCTTTTTCATTTGCAGGGATTGCCTCTATGGCTAAACCGCGTATCATACATAAAAAGCAAGAAAAGCCCTCATTTTGGGCGCGTTATAAACTAAAAATTGCTTCCACTCTGTTGGCCATTTTTATCTGGTTTTTGGTCGTGACCGGGGGAACGTTTACTCATATCGTAACCGTTCCCATTACAACACCGCAGAGTTCTGCCACCCATATCATCACAAACGAGATTCCCAAACGAGCCCGAATTCGGGTACGTAGCAATGGAACCTCCTTGATGGGATTTTTAATATTTCGTGAAGCGAGCTTGTATCTGGATTTCCCCTGGCAGGTAGGTACCCTTGAATTGCACCCGGACAAAGACAATGTCCTGGTTACTGGAAATGCCAAAAACATCAATGTTTTGGAACTGATTTCACCCAAAACCATTGTCCTGAACATCGAAGATCTGGTGGAAAAAGAGGTACCGGTAAAACCGGGTTTTACACTTAAAACACAACCCGGATATACGATTGTAGGCGATATAGAACTCACTCCCTCACGGATCAAGATTCGAGGAGCCAAATCCATTGTCGACACCTGTCAATATGTCGAGACAGAAGATGCATCCTGGGATAACCTCAAACGCCCCTTGCGCAACCGCATCGATCTTAAAGAACCTTCTTTTAAAACGCTGATCTTGCTCGAAAATAAAGTCCAGGTCTTTGCTGATATTCAGAAATTGATGGAAAAGCAAATAGAGCGGGTTCCCATCAAAGTCATCAATCTTCCGCCTCAGACCAAAGCGATTGTCGTCCCCTCTACTCTATCCTTGGTTGTAGAAGGAGGAGTGAATGTAGTCTCAAAGGTAACGACGGAAGATATTGTGGCAACCATAGATTATCAAAAATACGAGGAACCCCAGGATACACCTTTTCCGGTCTCGATCGAACCTTTGCCGGAAATCAGATTTAGAGACATCAAACCTCAGAAATTTAAAATTGTGCTCGAACGACAATAGAAAGCCAGAATGTTAGTATTAGGCATAGAAACATCGTGTGATGAAACAAGCGCAGCTGTTGTCGATAAAAATCGCACACTGTCAAATATAGTCGCCACTCAAACAGAGCATATAGAGTTTGGAGGCGTCGTCCCGGAATTCGCTTCTCGGGCTCACATCAGACAATTACCGACCATTGTCCGTATGGCCTTAAAAAAAGCAGACGTGCAAATCTGCGATCTTGACGGTTGTGCGGTGACCTATGGTCCCGGACTGGCAGGGTCTCTGCTCATCGGGCTTTTATTTTGTAAAGGATTAGCCCAAAGTTTAAAGATCCCCTGGATCGGCATCAATCATCTGGAAGGCCATATCATGGCTGTGGCCGCTGAGAAAGCGCCACCGGATTTTCCCTATCTTGCGCTCGTGGTCTCCGGCGGACATACTTTGCTGGTCAAAGTCGAAAACCCTCTTCAATACGAAATCGTCGGACGAACCATCGATGATGCTGCTGGGGAGGCATTCGACAAAACCGCCAAGATTTTAGGATTAGGCTATCCCGGAGGCCCCATCATCGAACGCCATGCCAAAAACGGTAATGGCCGGGCCATAGACTTTCCCAGAGCGATGCTGGACAAAAACCATCTGGATTTCAGCTTTAGCGGCCTAAAAACGGCTGTGCTCTATTATGCCCAGTCACTGTCCACTCGGGAAAGACAAGATAAAGTCGACGATATTGCAGCCAGCTTTCAACAAGCCGTCATAGACGTTCTGGTGGAAAAAAGCATGAGAGCGTTGGAACGATTCAAAATCAAAAATTTCATCCTATCCGGTGGGGTTGCCCGCAATTCGACACTGCGAGATGCATTTTCACACTCTTGTAGAGAAAACCAAATCGACTTTAGAGTGCCTGCCCCGGAACTCTGCACCGACAATGCCGCCATGATTGCACGTGTCGGACACATTCGTCTGCAACGAGGAGAATTCTCTGCAAACACCCTGGATGTCAAACCCAATCTTTCCTTGTAGGAACAATTCTGTGGGATAATAGTTGCATCCAAGTACGTAGACTAGAGTAGACTTATGCAAAATCTGGATCTTATCTGGCAATTTTCTGCACCAACCTGGCTGGTATTATTACTGGCCTTGGTTGCAATCATTGCCGCAACATTATATTATCGACAGACCAACCCCATCGTCAGCCGTCCGCTGCAAATCACGTTGACTTTTTTGCGTGCAGCTGCATTGCTGCTGCTGCTTTTGGTTATTTACGAATGGACATTGGGCTGGCAATATTACCACAAGGATCCGCCCCTCATTGCCGTGGCAATTGACAATTCGGCCAGTATGAGTGTCACAGATTTGCAGGGCGCCAGACCCACAAAAATAGATTCGGTTGTAGAATTCTTGTATCAGAACTCATGGAACGACCTGGAACCCCGCTATTATACATTTGGCAATACAGTCGAGCCTTTGTCCGGCCCGCAAGATTCCCTGCATTTTAAGCAGGATGGAACAAATATAAGCGCCGCATTACAAGAACTTTATACGCTGCATGCGCAGGAAAACCTCAATGGAATTATCCTGATCACTGATGGAAACTATAACCAGGGCAACAATCCGGTGCGTACCGCAGCCGAACTGGGTGTACCGGTTTATCCTATGGGCATTGGGTCTACAGAATCCATGCCCGACTTGTCTATTTCAGATGTGCAGTTTAACGCATTTGCTTATGTCGGTGAAGAAACCCCTGTCAAAATATCCATCTCGAATAGGGGATTTACCCAACAGACCCGTCAGCTCGAACTCGTAACCGGGGATTCGGTTCTCGTCACGAAACCGATACGGTTTTCTTCATCACCATCAGATCAATCCGTGGATATTCCTCTGATCCTTGATAAACCCGGACGCCAAAAAATCGTTGCACGCCTGGATGCCTTTGACAACGAAATTACCGCAACAAACAATCAGCAAACGTTTTATATCAATGTTTTAAAATCCCGAATAAACATTCTTTTTATTGCAGGATTGCCCTCCCCGGACATTTCGTTTATCCGCAACGCTATACAGAATATTGAACGATATCAAGTTTCTGTTATCGTTCAGCAACCGAACGGACAGTTTTTCGACCCGGATCAATCACTTCAAAATCTCAATGAAATCGATATGTTTTTGTTATACGGATATCCCAACCCTCAAAGCAACGACATGATTTTTCAACAAATAAAGAGATTGATCGAACTGCAGCCCACAGCCTTTTTTATACACCCTAATTCTGACACTCAAAAACTAAACACCATACCTGCATTGCCGGCAGCCCCTCTGAGCTTGCCTTCTTCTCCGATCAATATCTATGCAGCACCCACCCCCATGGGACGTACTCATCCCATACTTTTTCTGGAGGAGCAAAATGATTCCAGAGTCCCTGATTGGCTAGAGTTACCTCCGGTATTCCTGAGTCACCCTGGGATTCAGCCCAAATCCGATGCCATGGTCTTACTCGGTGGCAAGTCATCCGACAACCATCCGCAAGAGCATCCCTTAATCATCGTTCGAGAGGAAAAAAACAAATCTTTGCTGGTTACAGCGCATGACCTGTGGCGCTGGAAATTGCTTTTGACCGACAAGGACATTCCAAGCCCTTTTAACAACCTCCTTGGCAATATGATTCGCTGGTTAGAGACAGAACAAACGGATGATCTTGTCCGGTTTGAAACCATGCAAGACCAGTTCCAATTTGGGGAACGCATCACAGCCCGTATCGCTGTGAACAATCCAAATTTTCAACCTGTAGATAGTGCGTTGGTTATATGCGAATTATCACGAAATGGCAAAGTATTGGAAGAAAAACTTGCCTCCCCGCAGGGGAATGGTACCTATACTTTTCAGTCGATTCCAGAGCAACCCGGAGATTATACCCTACGAGCCGTTGCATCGATCCAGGGGCAGCAGCTTGGTACGGCATCGTCGCTCTTGACAGTTGGACAATATAACAAAGAATATACCGAGGTTCGGTTGCAAAAGGCGTTATTGCAAACATTGGCCATGGAAACCAATGGAGCGTATATAGATTCACTCGCGGGTTTTTCCTCTTTGGAAGGGAAAAACAGGTTCAGATTAATAAAAAAAGAACGTGAAATCTGGAACCTGGGCTGGACGCTTTTCGTTATTATTGCGATACTCTCCGTCGAGTGGTTTATTCGCAAACAAAAGGGGATGCTCTAAGTATATGTTGTCCAGAGTCAGTCTTACGCAATTTACCCATTTTGCTTCTATATTAATCTAACAGCAGACAAAATAATCATTCATAAAAGTATTGCAATTCTTTTTCGAATGGTGTACATTAGCTGTTAAATTTTGCATAGGTTAGAGTTCAAAAGTCCAAAGCATCGATAAACAGAGATAGATCCCAATGAGTCAAAAGTTAATTATATTTCTAATCTTTTTATTTCTGGTCATGCCCCGGGCAGAAGCTCAGGTCACAATATATGGTGGCAAGGGACTGCTCCGCATTCAGGATGCTGAACCCCTGACTGCAGGACGTTTGGTCATTAATCCCAGTTATCTGGGATTTTATACCAGCGAAGGAAACAGTTCTGCAGAAGATCACAATCTCAATATCGGGCTCTCCATGGGATTGTCAAGAAAATTCGAGTTTTTTGCACAATTGGTTCCTTATCAAGATGACCAAAAACATGTATGGGGCCCTATCGGTGATACTCGTGTTGGATTAAAATTTCACCGGCCGTCACCAAACCGGTTTTTTCAATGGGGGGTATTAGGATTCGCCAAATTTCCGACGGCAATCAATCATAATGTTCGTTTTGAGCCCTATTCTACCAAAGATCCGGGATGGGCTTTAATGGGCCTCTGGAATTTTGATTTTAAAAATACAGCATCAGCAGTCCCTTTGAAATTTTCATTCAATATCGGATATATGGATCATTCCTGGTATGATAGATACTTTTCTGAAAAGAAAGACCAGCTTATCGGTGGCTTTGGTTTTAAATTTCCCATACGTTCATCGATTCTTTACTCTGAACTTACCGGGGAACTTTTTATAAATAATACCGAAACCGTGCCCATGAGCTATAACTCGATGCGTGTTACACAGGGATTGCGTTTTGTAGGACCCTGGGATATCGTCATGGACATTGCTTTTGATTATGGGCTCAGCACCAAACCTACGATATTAGAGCAAGCGAAACATCCAGAATTTTTAAAACGCTATGCTGACTGGAAGATCATCCTGGGTCTCAGTGTTCGACATACACTCTTTCGGGTCTTGACTCCTGAAGAAAAATTGATCAAGCAACAAAAAGAAGAAGAGTTGCGCAAGCTGGAAGCGATTCGCAAAAAACGAGAAAAGGTTTCAAAAGAACTGGAAGAAATGCGAGAAAAGCTTCAGGAGAAAAAAGACCCTAACGAATAAACGAGAGGTATTTATACTACGGTTTCGGACTGGAGTCCGGCTACCCCATTCAGTGATCAGACATTTTTATAGCACTAGACATATTTTGCCTCTTTAACGATCTTTCGGTCTCTCCAGTTCTGTATCCGGGTTACCTGCATGAAAAATCTATTATTAAAAATCTCAGTTTTTACGTCTCTTATTGCCGGCACCCTTGCGCCTGTCTTTGCGCAGACAGATTATTCAGATGCTGAACGTGAACTTGAAAAGGCATCGGATAAACTCTTTATCCAGGCTGAGCGTCGATTTGAAAATGGCAAGTATTGGGAAGCGGCGCGAGATCTTATTGTGTTATTGGATTTTTATCCCCGGTATTCACGCATCGATGAAGCGACTTATATACTGGCCGATTGCTTGTATGAAATCGGCCTCAATGACGGTGCAAACAAACTATACCGCCATCTGGTAAAAAAACATGTTCGCAGTCCGCATCTGCCCAATGCCCTGTTAGGTTTGCAGCGGGTAGAGTATGATCAACACGATTATACAAAAAGCTTAGAGTTTTTCAAGGTGCTCAACAGAACCAATCCGCCTCAACAGATTCACGATGCCTCACGATATATTGCCGGTCTCTGTTATCAACGTCTGCATGAATATTCACAAGCCGTCAATATACTCTCTGCTGTAGGAGAAAACAGTCCGTTTTATCCCCATGCCCTTTACACATTAGCCATCAGCCATTTGAGGTTAAAAAATGTTCGTCAGGCCATTGAAGCCTTTCGGCGGATTAAAAAATTGTCGATAACCAGCCCGGAACGCAAACGCGTTCTCGATGAGACGCATTTGACCCTTGGCTATATCTATTACGAATTAGGGTATTACCAGCAAGCATTGAACGAGTTCAATGATGTATCGTCGGACCACAGCCGTCACCAGGATGCGCTTTTGGCTGCAGGTTGGGCCTGCGTAAAGCTCGACCAGTTCAAACAAGCAACATTACCTTTAACAGAACTGGTAGCCAACAATCCTACTGATGAATTGGCCGAAGAGGGACTCTTTTTGCTTGGTCGTTGTTATCTGAAAATGGGTCTCTATGCAGAGGCGCAGTCCGTTTATGAAAACCTTATCAGCATATTTCCAAGACGTGAAGTGATTCCAAACATGGTCAATGAGATCAATTTGACTCTGGAAGCAGAATCGATCAAAATGGAACGCATCAAGCTGGATCTATTGATGCTCGAGACCAAATTACTCGATATGCTCGAGATCTCTTCCGAAGAATCCATGCCGGAACATATTCAGGAGGAACAAGACCGCATCGCAGAAGCCCGTATTGGCCTGTTAAGGCGAATCCGGGAGGAACGCCAGACATTTGAAAAAATGTCATATTTGATAGATGAAATGAAACGCCGCACCGAAGTAAAGCAGGATCGTCGCGATTGGCGAGCCTATGCCGAATATGGTCGTACCCGTGCCAAGTTTCTTAAAGAAATTCAAGATAAAGACAACAACTCTCAGGTGCAATAATGCATCTGAGGCCTAAAAAAATCATGGCCTTTGCAGATGAAAAAACTAATATTTTTTATCCTTTTTTTCATATCCGTCGCTTATAACCAAGAGAGTGATCTGGTTCAGGCGATTATCAGAGAAACAGGCCAGGATCTGGAAAAATTGTCCCGTCTGATACAAGAACATGAATTGCTTTTAAATAATTATCCTGATGGGGATTTTAGTTCAACGATCTTGTTTCAATTGGCAGAGCTTTATGAACGAAAAGCTGAACTGAAATTCCAAAACGAGATGGCAGAATATGAAAGGGAATTGGCGCAATTCGATAAAGGGGAGATTGCCCAGGAACCGATCATGCCCAGAATCACTTTTAGTGAAACACAGCGGCATTGCGAGCGCATCATAGAAGAATATCCAAGTGTAGGATTCAAGGATAAAGTCCTCTACAAACTGGCCATGACCCACCTGCAAGAAGGCAATCTTGCAAAAGCCAAAGACTATTTTAATGAAATCATTATCCATTTTCCCAATTCTTCAATCAATCTCGAGTCTCACTTTAGAATTGGTGAATTCTATTTCGACAAACGAGATTTCAAAAATGCCATCAAACACTTTAGTGTATTACTAGGTAAATGGGATAATCCCTATTTTGATCTTGCTTTATACAAATTAGGCTGGTCATATTACAATGTAAACGATTATTCGAATGCCATCAGTACTTTTGTTTATTTATTGGAAGATCTGATGCATTTGGATAAAGTAGACTCGAAAACGATCGGAAAGACCAAAGCAGACCTGGAAACAGAGTCAATACAATATATCGCAAGCTGCTTTACAGAGTATGGGGGTCCGCAAGAAGCGTTAAAATTTTTGCTTCCGAGAAAAGATAAAATGTATTCACTTCCCATCCTTAAACAGATGGCAGAATTGTATCAGAATCGCAATTATTATGATGAAGCCATACGAACCAATCTGACGATTCTTGAAATCTATCCGATGTTTAAATACGCGCCTCAAATTTATCAGGGGATTGTTGACAATTATGAACTGGATGGCCAAATCAAGGAAGCCAATGATGCAAGGCGAAAAGCGATTGAATTATACGGACCTGCGAGCGAATGGGCGCATGGATACCGGGATACCGAATATGCAGATAAAGCAGATAGCCTGAGTCGTCAGTACATGAGCTATCTCGGCAAGTTTTATCAAGCAAAAGCTCAAGAGAGCAATCAGGTCAAAGACTATCAGGAAGCGGTACAGTTTTACAAACTTTATCTCAAAGAATTTCCCTTTCATTCGGATGCAGCAGAAATCAACTATCTGCTGGCTGAATCTCTATATGAGCAAGGAGCATTCAAAGATGCGGCAGAAGCCTATCATAAAGTCGTGGTGAAATACGATTCCACGCAATATCGTCAGGATGCTGCATACAATCGTATCCTGTGTTATTATCAAATTCTGGGTACAGATCGTAAAATGGACAGTACGAGTGTATATATCGAAGAATTTCTCGGTACGGGTGATGTACTTACCGCCAAGCTGACCCACGAATCGGAAATTGAATTATTAAGGGCCTGCAACGATTTCACCCGCTACTTTCAAGACAGCCACTATTACGATCAGGTATTGATGAAATTTGGCGAAACGCTGCATGAACTTGATCTTTTCTATCCATCGGTTAAGGTCTATAAAAAGGTTGTGGATATAGGACCTCAAGGAAGATATTATCTTGCCGCCAAACTCAATGCCGGAAGAGCGCTCTATGAATCCGGTTACTATACACAAACCGAAGAATGGCTGGATGAGATCGTCGTTGACTTTAAGGATTCTACAGAATATGTTGATAAAGCCAACAAACTGATTGCATCTGCCAGATTCAAAATTGCTGAAGAGTTGAGCGAAAAAGGCAATTTTAAAGACGCTGCGAATGTCCTGGAATCGGTGGTTACCACTTCTACAGATCCACAATTTCAAGAGCGTGCACTCTATGCGGCTGCCGCGCAATTTCAAAAATCGGGTCAAATCACTCAAGCGGCTCTGGCTCTTGAAAAACTGGCTCAGGATTTTCCAAGTGCAGAATTGGCAGATGAATCGCTTTACAGCGCTGCTGGATTTCGTGAGCAGAACAGCGAATGGGCCCTGGCTGCAATGGATTATTTACGCCTCTATGAAACCTATCCGGGTTCCAAGCATGCTCCCCGGGCCCTAAAAAATGCAGCCATGTGCTATGAAAATATCGAGGATTGGCTCGCAGCCAAAAAGATTTATGGCAAGTATGCCAATGCGTTTCCAGAGAATGTTCAAGAAGTTATTGAATGCCTGTATAAAAGTGGAGAAATGTCTTATAAATCAGGAGATTTTTCACAGGCTGAAAAAGATTTCCAGCAGACACTCGACGCTTTTCATTATGAGAGCAGTAAAGGAAAATTTATTGATAACTATTTTGCTGCCCAGGCCCAATTCATGTTGGGAGAGATTTACTATCGGGATTTTGCCAATATTGAACTGCTCCCCCCCTTTAGGGAAAATTTGAAAAGAAAACGTGATTTGCTCGCAAAAGTGTTAAACACTTATAAAGAAGCCCTGGAATTTCAGGTAGCAGACTGGAGCACTGCTGCATCATACAAGATCGGGATGGCATTCGAAGAACTCGTTCGGGCTTTTATGGAATCTCCGATTCCTTCCGGACTGAGTCCAGAACAGAGCGATGCGTATACGCGTAATCTTGCAGAGAGCACCAAAACCTATAAACAGAGTGCCCTAAAAACTTATCAAAGAGTCGTCGAACAAGCAGAGATAAATCAGATCGAGAATACCTGGGTAACTCAAAGTCGGGAACGCATCGACATTCTGGAAAAAGAACTGGACACTGCCAATATGGAAACTGTGCCTGTCAAAGAAAACCTACAAGGATCAGGATCATGAAAACCATTTTTTTCTGCTTTTTTTCCATTTTGCTTGTATATTCCTCCGTACTAACCGCTCAGGAACAAACAACAAAGGAAACACAGTCAGATCAAACAACAAAGCCCGAACCCCGTGTAGAGGAGGGTGCGATCAAACTCTTTTTAGACAAGATCCAGGTCTCAGGGCGGCTGGAAAAACCTCAAGCTGTGTTTATTATTCCCGGACAAAATCCTGAAATTGACGATATTCGTATTGAGAGGTCTTTTTTTAGAGAAATATTTCGACCAGTGGAAAAGAGGGGAAGATTTATCAGCTCTCCAACCGAAGAGCCTTCCAATCGTAACGATTATATTCCCTGGTAGATTTATCAAGCGCAACCAATAGTCGGGCAAGAGTGTTTGCCTTTTGCCCATGTCATTGTTTTGTTAAGGAGGTAAACTTGGAAAGCATTATCCGCTTTTTCTCCACGGGTGGCCCCGTAATGTATGTGATTCTGTTCGCCCTTGTTCTCGGGTTGGCGATCATTGTCGAACGTGTGATTTACATTCAGTTCAAGAATCGTATAGATACCGAAACCTTTGTCAATCGTGTAATCGAGTTGATTAAAAGCGGCAATATCAATCGAGCGATTGAATATTGCAATGTCTCTTCAGCTGCATTACCTCGAATTGCAAAAGCGGGATTGGAAGAAGTCAATAGTTCACCAGATGAAATACAAAATGCTATGGAATTAGCGGCCACAGTTGAAATTCCGAAAATTGAACGGCGAACAAATTATTTAAACATGATCGCCAATGTCGCGACCTTATTGGGTTTGTTGGGAACCATTCTCGGCTTGATTAATTCCTTTGCTGCGGTGGCCCATGCCGACGCTGCCGACAAGGCAACTCTCTTGTCAGCTGGTATTTCTCTTGCCATGAATACCACAGCGTTTGGTATTATGACCGCTATTCCCTGTCTCATCGGTTACACTTATCTCAGCGAAAAAACAAGTGAAATCGTGGACGAGATCAATGAGAATGTAGCGCGTCTCTACAAGCATATGGTGCGTTAAAGGAAATTTATGAACATAAAAAAAGCAGTCGAAAAACGCCGTGAGCATGATGATGCAGATGTGGACCTGACCGCAGTCATGAATATCTTTCTTATTCTTATCCCATTTCTCCTGCTCACAGCGGTTTTTGTGAAAATCGCAGTTTTGGAGCTGTCGCTGCCCAATTTAAACCAGGCAGGCAAGAGCGTTCAGCAAGACAAACCCAATAAAAGCGTGGTTCTCAATTTTCTGTTCATAAAAGAGAATGGATTTGAATTTAAAAGTCCGGATTTGAATTTCCCTCCTTTGCCCAGAAAAACCCAAGGTGAATTCGACTGGCAAGGATTGACAGAGCAGCTCTCCAAAGCAAAAACACGATATCCGGAATCTGAAGATATTTTTATCGCTCCGGGAGATATGATTAAATATGAGACCATTATTACGGTAATGGATTACTGCCGCGAAGCAGGATTTCCGAATGTCTCTATCAGTGGATAACTTATGAACAAGAAGCCTTTCTTTATACAACGATCAAGACGTCGCAATCGAGGCACTTTTAAGCTGCGTCTGACCTCGATGATCGACATGTTTACCATTTTATTGGTCTTTTTGCTCAAAAGCTATAGTGCAGAGGGACAAATCGTCACCATCACCAAAGACTTGAGGTTGCCGGAATCTACGTCACAGCAACCCCCTCAGACCACCTCGGTGATCTCTGTTACTCTGGAATGGATACTGTTGGATGGGAGACCTGTCGTTAAAATCGAAGACACGATGAGTAACGACTCGATCATCATCCCAGCTTTGCAGGAAGAGTTGACAAGATTGAAAAGCATTACTGAAGGAATTGGCTCCCTTTCTCTGCAAATGAGGGGATTTCGGGGCAACATCGCTATTCAGGCGGATCAAGATATTACTTTTGATCTGATCAAGCGGATAATGGTCACATGTGGTCAAGTCGGATATAACGATTTGTTATTGACGGTACTTGAAAAAGAATAGTCGATTTATCGAAACCTAAAGAGGTTGATGCAATAAATGGCCAAGAAACTGAAACATTCTCTAGTCGCTATCAAGATCAAACAAGGCCAAAGGGTTGTTGAACGGACTCTGCAAAAACGAGAGACATTGAGAATCGGAAAAAACCCGAACAATGATATCGTTTTGTATGGTGACCAATATCCAAAATCAATGCCCATTATCCAATGTGATAAAAACACCTGTAACTTATATCTCCACAAAGGAATGACTGGTGAGATTCGTTATGGCGACTCTGTCCTGAAATTTCAGGATCTCATCCAGCACGAAATCATTCCGCGCAAGAACGGGTCCTACACATTAAAGATACCCAAAGGACGTTCCGGTGTGATCCATATTGGCGATGTGGGTATTGGCTTCCGTTATGAGGGTGTCAGAGCCCCGGTAATGGATGAGCCCAGCTATTCCTGGTTCAAAGCGACAAGCCGATCATTGACCCGGGATATGGCTTTTAAATCAATATTTTTAGTTTTTCTGGCTTTTGAATTATGGTTTGGACTTACCATCAGTGGCATCGAACTTGCTCCTGAACAAGCACCACAAATCGAGCAGGTTCCCAAAAGATTTGCAAAATTTGTGGTACAAAAACCCGCCGAACCCGCAGAGAGCGAAATCACCAGTACCGCGGCAGCTGTCGCTGAACAAACCGGCGAACAAACAGAAACCGCACAGGAGCAAAGCACGAATCGTCAGGAACGGCGTGGCGGTGCCGGAGGAGGAAATACCGATAATACCGTGGCTTCACAAGGACTTTTGGCCCTCATTGGTGGCAGTGGCGAATCCTCTGGCAATTCGGCAGCCGATTTTCTCGTTGATCAGGGCCTGGTGCAGGAACTCGATGAATTGATCGGTCTAAAGCCTTTGAAAAAGGGAAGTGGTTATGGAAGAGGCAGCGGATCCGGCAGTGGTGACGGACAGGCGAGCGGAGACGGGATCGATGATCTCATGAATATTGGTATGGATGGCGGTATCGATGACCTCTTGTCAGATGTCCAACAAGTAGAAAGCGTGAGTATGGAGAAAAAAGGTCAGGTCAACATCGAAACCCCAGGCAAAATCACCGGATCGCAAGAAGCCATAGGACGCCGATCAGCCGAGTCTGTCATGTCAGTCATTAACAGCCAGCAAGGCCGGGTCATGTATACATATAATAAATACTTGCGACAAAATCCTGATCTCAGAGGCAAGGTAAGCTTTGATGTGACCATAGCTGCGGATGGTAATGTCTCAAATATAAAACTGGTGGAATCAACGCTGAATAATAATAATTTCATTCGAGATTTGATGAATATTATCAGGCGCCTCTCTTTTGAAGCGATTCCGCAAGGCGACGTTACTGTCAATATTCCTTTTGTTTTCAACCGGGTGAATTAACCAACCCACAAAAGAGTGAGCGGACTTTACTCGTCTGCCATTTTCAACCACAAAAATACCTGTCGATTGACCATTCAGAAAAGGCTGTCAGATTGGGCAACTTTTGATGTTATACAAGAGACTCGAATTCAAAACCGAGTCTCTTGTTGAATATCTAGAATGTGATATTGAGTTGCTGCAATACCGTGGCAATAGGAGACATCACGGTAACGGTATCAGACCCTGCAAAGAGCAAACCAACAGCCCGGTTATCCTCACTCAGAATCAAAGAACCCGAATCTCCGGGATCAGACATGTCTGTGGTTAAGAGTTGGTGTTCAAATTTGGCAACACGACCCGCCCCATAACCAACTTCCAAAGTCGCATCGATTATCGTAATCGTGCCTGTTGTATAATCAGTTGTTCTGCCTGATTTTTGAACTTTCATCCCCACCTGAGGCTCCAGAGTACCCTCGACCTGACCTATGCCTCGAATTTCTGGGGTAATGAGATCCTGTGATAAGGGTTTTGCAACGGCCGCATCCACGAGATTGACCGGGTCTGCGGCAACCGTCTGAAAACGCGTCCCAGATCCCCATAATTTGGCGACACTGTTTAAAAAAGAAAGAACAGCCTGCCCCAGTGAACAGGTACCGCTTTGCTCATCCTTATATTTGATTGGAATAAACCGCTCAAGCGTTGCCAGATCATCACGACCCACCTTTCCTCCATCCAACGGACCGGGTTGTAATATTGCATCCCCCATATCCGCATTGTTGCTATTTGCGAGGACATGATTATTCGAAAGGATCAAATACTCGCCGCTTGATGCATCTTTGACAATGGCACCAAGAGTGCCTGCGGTAATGGCATAGTGACCACAGCTCACTCCACCCGGAGCAGGACGAAACTTGTCCGTTGGAGATTGCAGTGCAACAATCTTTCCTACCTGAACAACATCCGTGACGACCCCGTCGATCTCTTTTGGAACGACATCCTGGGCAGACAGCGCACTCGTCGGAACTTTGTTCTGAACCAGGATCATCAGAGCCAGCTGCTCTGATCGTTGACCTGCAGCCTCTTTATAGCCGATTCCGACACCCCGCACATTTGCTTTTTTAAACAAGTGGGATTCGTGCTGCTGCATGACGGCTTTAATTTTCTCTTTATCAGCCATATTTCTGTCCCTCTGCTTGAATTCTGGCAGAGTCTACGCTTTGTTGCTAAACACCGGGTGCCTCTCTGCCGCTGCCTATTTAAATATAATTTTTATAATCGATTTATCAAGATTATATTTGTTTTTCACCTCCTTTTTTTTTAAAATGATAAAATTTTGGACTGCCTATGACAAAAACACAGCATGGTACTCGACTGGTACTGTTGACCTCTCTGACGATTGCCATCGAAATGTTGGGATTGCCACAACCGTTTACGGGTCCTCTCGTCAACATGATGCTTGTATTAACGACTCTGGTGCTGGGCCCGCTATCCGGAGCCCTTTTAGGGATTATAACACCCCTTGTAGCGGTGTTGCGAGGCCAATTGCCTGCAATTTTATTGCCTATGGTTCCATTTATTATTTTAGCCAATGCCATACTGGTCTTTATATTTGGTTTGAGCCGTAGATTTCTTGATGGCAGTCGTTCTCCCCTCCGTTCCGTGTCTTCATGGTTGGGTCTGGTGTTTGGCGCATTATGTAAATTTTTGTTTCTATATGTTTCTGTTTTAATGATAATACCTCTTTTATTGGGAAAAACATTCCCCCCTCCTGTCATCGCGGCCATGGCTCTCCCCCAATTTGTGACGGCAATAATCGGTGGAATTTTGGCCCTGGTTATTTTCGACCTGATGCAGAGAGCCGGTATCGCTTTTCCCAAGAATCACTTTCAAGAATAACCGCTCCTATTCCTCTGTTACGTTAAAGGAACTTTATTCACTCTTTAACCGTTCGCTTGTCTATACATTCATTACAGATCAAAGGACTATGCTCAATACACACAAACAACCCATTGAAATCATAAATGCCAGAACCCACAACCTGAAAAACATTTCTCTGGTCCTGAACCGCAATCGCCTGACGGTGATTACCGGTGTTTCAGGTTCGGGTAAATCAAGTCTGGCCTTTGACACATTGTATGCCGAAGGTCAGAGAAGATATGTTGAATCTCTTTCCAGTTATGCAAGACAATTTCTGGAACGAATGGACAGGCCCGATGTCGATGAAATTCGGGGAATTGCGCCAGCCATCGCTATTGAACAAAAAAACCCCACTCGAACATCGCGTTCCACAGTGGGTACGGCCACAGAGATCCAGGACTATCTGAGACTGCTTTTCAGCCGCATCGGTACAACAATATGTCCGGATTGCCAACGCCCTGTCAAGAAGGATTCCGTAACCGACATTGTTGATTTCATTCTCCATCGCCAAGAAAAAACCAGAATAGTTATCACCTTTCCCTTTTCGCTTCAGAGTTACAAAGATGTCGAACATTTGAAAGAAATGGGGTTTTATCGACTCTATCTCAACCATACCACAACAGATCTCGACTCTATCGACTCATTGATTTTCGGGCAATCTGTAGACGTGGTGGTAGATCGTCTCATTGTAAAGCCCGAAATCGCTGACAGAGCCAGCGACTCTGTTGAACTCGCGTATCGGCACGGTCACGGTTATACAACTCTCTATCTGGATAAATCCGATAAATTTTCCTTTTCTCAGCATTTTGAATGTCCTCACTGTTCCAGAACATTTACCGAACCAGAGCCCAGATTGTTTACTTTTAATAATCCTTACGGGGCCTGTCCTAATTGCAAAGGGTTTGGGGATATCATTCATATTGATCCTGACCGGGTTATTCCCGATCCGACCAAAAGTCTTTCAGAGGGTGCCATTTTGCCCTGGAGGACCCCCACACACCGCGACCTGTTACAGCTTTTATTGAAAAAGGCTCCCCAAAAAGGGATTGATATCGACATCCCCTACAAAGAATTAACCCCAGAGTCGAAAAAAATGATATGGGATGGATTTTCAGATTACCCCGGTGTACACGCTTTTTTTAAATGGCTTGAATCAAAACGTTACAAGATTAGCGCCCGGGTGCTTTTGAGCAGGTACCGGGGATATATCCGGTGTCCAGACTGCAGGGGATCCAGATTGCGCAAGGATGCCCTAAATGTGTTTGTTGGGGGAAAAACACTTGCCGACCTTAATGGATTGAACATTGAGGACATTGAGGATTTTTTTAAAACACTTGTCTTAACGGAATTCGAAAAAGCTATTGCCGGTCAGATTCTCAAAGAACTGCAAACGCGGCTCTCATATCTGAATACCATAGGTCTAGGTTATCTTTCGCTTGGACGCCGCACCTCGACGCTCTCTGGAGGTGAATTCCAAAGAATCAACCTGGCGTCTGCTCTCGGGTCACAATTGGTAGGCTCGCTTTATATCCTGGATGAACCCACCATCGGGTTGCATCCACGTGACACGAAAAGATTATTGGATATTCTCAAATCCTTGCGGGATATCGGAAATACCGTCATCGTGGTAGAACACGACAGAGAAATGATCGAACAGGCAGATCAGATTATAGATTTGGGCCCCAGGGCCGGCGAGCATGGCGGAGAAATCGTTTTTCAGGGGTCCATAAAGAACTTGCCAGAGAACGGGAACAGTCTTACGGCGGCATTTTTGCGTAATGATAAAAAGATAGACATTCCGGAAATACGTCGTCCAGCCTTAAAAGAAAACTGCATAGAAATCAATAAAGCCCGAGAACATAATTTAAAAAATATCGACATCCAGATACCGCTTCAAACCCTGTGCGTGATAACAGGGGTATCTGGATCGGGTAAAAGCACACTTGTGCACGATATCCTTTATGCCTCCTGGATGAAGAGCAAAAAAACCTGGAATCATAAAATAGGTCAGCATTCTGCGATACAAGGTTTTGAACATTTGGATGACATTGTTATGGTCGACCAATCGCCTATAGGCAGAACACCCCGATCAAATCCAGCGACATTTATAAAAATGTTTGATTTTATACGGCAGGTATTTGCACAAACAAGACAATCAAAAATATATGGATTAAAGCCCGGGGCATTTTCCTTTAATGTGTCAGGCGGACGATGCGAGACGTGTCAGGGATCAGGTGTGGTAAAAGTAGAAATGCAATTCCTTGCAGACCTGTTGCTAACCTGTGAAGAGTGTGGCGGCAAACGATTCAAAAAGGATATACTGGATATAACCTATCAGGGAAAAAATATTGCCGATATTCTCAATATGACCGTAAATCAGGCAATCGAATTTTTTAGTCATCATAAACAGATACGAGATAAATGCAAACTGTTAGCCGATGTTGGCCTGGGATATATTCGGCTGGGACAATCGGCAACCACATTATCCGGGGGAGAAGCACAGCGTGTAAAACTGGCTGCCCACCTGGGCGAGAAACCGGGTAAAAAAATATTGTATATATTCGATGAACCCACGACAGGACTTTCGTTTGCAGATGTAAAGATAATGCTCGATGCATTTGATCGTATCCTCGACCGCGGACAATCTCTGGTCGTGATCGAACACAATATGGATGTCATTAAATATGCTGATTATATCATCGATTTAGGACCGGAAGGGGGGGATAAGGGCGGTTATGTGGTTGCCCAGGGAACACCGGAAAATATTGCCTCAGTAGCAGCATCTTTTACCGGTCAACATTTACGGCCATTGCTACCCTCCTGAGAAAGGGGTTGTTTTTTTGTCAAAAGATTGCTAACCTGAATTACCACCATGCTTTTCTTGTACGACCACGATCGCAATGACGGTTATTCTATTGGACTAAATTCACCACTTGATCACGTATGTCTTTAATCAGAGCTCATAATGAAAAAATCTCTCGATGCCAAACTCGTCAGTATCTTGCAAAACTCATCCAGCAATGAATTTATTCTTGCCGACGCCAAAGACGCTGATATGGCCTTTGGTATTCGCTGTACCGGTCAGGATCCGGAAGACCATGGTTCGGAAACTCGATATCGCTCACTGAGCCGGTGGCAAGAGATCATCAGAGAAATCGTTGCACAGGCCAAAATCGACATTATGCTCATGTCGGCGAGTACCAGTAAGGCTTTGACCATCAAAGATCGTATTTTTGATAAAAGCTCTGTGACTCCAGCTGTGCGCGTGAATGACAGCACGGATATTCATATCATCAGGGGCAGCAACTATAGCAGCCAACCCTCAAGACCTTTCCGTTCCACAACACTGGATCATATCCAGGCAGGAAAACTGGACCCAAGTGAGCAAGAAAGAGCATCAGGAGCAAACCTGGGTCTTTATTCCATGACGCTAAATAATGATATTGTGTTTGACCTCCAGTCCTTACAAGCATTCCGGGATTTCAGGTTCGAGGCAGAGAGAAAAAACTTTAAATACTTTCTCGAAATCTTTATCCCGAATGTAAAGGATGCTGTGGACACGGATCAGATCGGTCATTTCATAAATGATCATATTGTGCGCATTCTAGCCGGTGTACCGGATAACGCACGTCCCCGTTTTCTGAAAATTCCATTTCTCGGTCCAAAGTATTTGGAAGAGCTGGTTAACTATGATCCGACACTGGTCCCGGGTATTATGGGAGGATCTTCCGGTACCACGTTTGATGCGTTTAAAATGCTCGCTGAGGCTAAAAAGGCAGGGGCTCGGGTTGCCCTGTTTGGACGAAAAATCAACAATGCAGAACACCAATTGGCGTTCATTTCCTGCTTACGATGGGTGGCAGATGGAGAGACGACACCAGAAGAGGGAGTCAAACTGTATCATGCCGAACTGGAGAGGTTGCAAATAAAACCCTATCGCAGCCTGGAAAAAGATCTCGAGCTTTCCAATCCCATCATGAGATATCTGCTCTAGAGAAATCAGGGATGATATACAATGATGTGACACTGATCATACCTCAACAATCCCTTCCCGGACTGCGTATTTTACCAGTCCGGCAAAACTATCCAGGTTTAGTTTATCCATAATTCTATGACGATGTGTTTCCACTGTTTTGGTGCTAATGTGTAATGTTTCGGCTACTTTTCGGTTGGTATACCCCTCACACAAAAGCTTAACCACCATCAACTCGCGCTCGGTCAACTCTGAACCTTTGTGAGATTTTACAAAAGTATTTCCTTCTCCGCGAATCCAGCCTGCGATAATGGTTTTTGACAAGGCCGGGCTGACATAAACCTCTCCTTCGATCAATGTTTGAATTGCGATTTTTAATTCTTCAGCGGCTGCTTCTTTGAGAAGATATCCCTTTGCTCCATTTTTCAAGGCTTCACGGACATAATCTTGTTTGTCATACATGCTGATAATCAATATTCGGGAATCTGGGGAAAAGCGTTTTATCTCTTTGATGGCCTCCAGACCCCGCATTTTGGGCATGGCAATATCCAGAATCACAATATCAGGTTGTTTTTCCTGACACATGTCTATGGCTTCCATGCCGTTTCCGGCCTCTCCGACAACATTGACATTAGAAAGTGTCAATAAAAGCTCTCGCAAACCGGCACGTACCAAAGCATGATCATCAGCAATGACAATGTTGAATGACATCGTACACATCCCTCATCTTGAAAATGTCCTTTTACATATTGTATCGTCATGGTCATCCCACGCACATGACTCCCCTGCTAGGGTTCTTATTTGTGACTCAAAAACCGTCCCTGGTTTAAAGCAATCATGCCTTTTCATCGATCGGTACGGAAGCAAAAATCCGGGTTCCTCTGCCGGGCCAAGAATGAATCAAGAGTTTGCCTGAAAACATTTCAATTCGTTCTTTCATGCCCAAGAGCCCCAACCGATCGGTTTTTTCTCGCTTGGGTGATTCAATATCAAAACCGTTACCATTATCACGAACGATCAAATACAAATGGTCATCACGGACCCAAAATCTGATAAAGATCTTTTTGGCCTTTGCATGTTTCAGAACATTATTCATGCTCTCTTGCACGACTCTGAACAAGGTGGTTTCCAATTCCGGAGAAAGCAGATTATCCAGAGGTTCACATTGAAAATAAACAGATATACCCCATCGGGTATCAAAATCATGTATATGGTCTCTCAAAGCCGATTCGAGGCCAAAATCATCCAGTAGAGAGGGTCTGAGTTCATAACACATTTTTTGAGCGGTAGCAAGAGAAGCTTTTACCGTTAGCATGGCATTATTTAGCTGCTTTTCGGATTTGGCAGGATCTTGATTGAGATGACTGCGAACCGCCTGGAGCTCCAAACGCAAAGCTGTTAATTGTTGGCCGATCGTATCATGAACTTCACGCGCAATGCGGGCGCGTTCCTCTTCCTGTGCTTGCACCACTCTTCCAGCCAACTTTTTACTCTGTTCAAGGGCATTCACCTGGTGGGTGACATCGATATTCAGGCCAATGACCCCCAAAAATTCACCACTTTTGGTAATGACCGGGCGTATGCTGAGAGAATAATAGGTCAATTGAGGGGGATCAGAAACTTGAAATGAGAAGGAACTTGTTGACACATGATCAGTGCCATCCACCTCGACAAAAAACTGTTGCAAGAATTCTCCCACTTTGTTTTCCTTAAACACATCGCAGGGACGTTTTTTCTTGATATCCCCCCACTTTTGGATAAAGCTATGATTGGCTTCCTGAAAATATCCGCTCTTATTGAGAGAAAAAACCTGATGAGGAATATTTTCAAACAATGCACGAAAATGCGCTTCAGACACTGACAATCGTTCAAAAGCGCGGCGGTTAGCTGTGATATCTTTGCAAAATCCCTCCATCCCCATCACGATACCGTCTTTGATGACCCGACGTGCTGTGAGTCCGACCCAAAATCGACTCCCATCTTTTCGAAGGCATTCCAGTTCAGTCCATACAATCGGCCGGCCCGACTTTATCTGAGAAAAGTTTTTCATGGCCTTTTCCATGGACTCGGGAGCCATAACATCCCTAAATTTAACCCCAATGATTTCATCTCCCACATATCCGAACAAATCTCTTTGGGCTTGATTGGCGAGTAAGGTATTGCCATCAGGATCTGTAAAAAAGTAACCGTCCAGAGATCTCTCAATGACCTCTCGAAATCGAGCTTCAGACTCGCGTAAATGTTCTTCGATCTCTTTTCTTTGTGTAACATCCCTGCCGACACATATGACAAGTTCCGGCTCGTTATGCTCGTTGGTGACCGTTTTACATGACCAGGACAGCCATTTGTATCCACCGTTGGGGCTCATCACACGCTGTTCGACCACAGCATGGTCACGAGAGGATAAAACATACTTGTGTAATTGTTCAGCGGACTGTCGGTCTTTAGAATGGATAAACGGCAAAAAGTGCTTGCCAATCAGTTGGGATTCGTCAAGTTGAAAAAACTGGCAAAGAGACGGACTGGCAAAGGTAATGATACCCTCGGGAGAAGTCGTCGTAATCAGCTCCCTCTGGTTTTCTACCAGCAACTGATATAGAGCTTTCGCCTCTGTTAACAGCTTTTCGGTTCGCTTTCTTTCTTTAATCTCCGCCTTTAGTTTTTGATTGATTTCTGTCAGTTCTTCGGTTCGTCGTTGTACCATTTCTTTGAGATGGTGGCGGTGGTTTTCGAGCTCTTTTTCTTGCAAGATTTGTTCGGTGATATCACTGCCTAACAAAAAGACTTGATTCACCTTTCGATTGAGATCAAAGATCGGTTGCATAGAATAAGAGATCCAAACCCGCTGATTACGCCGTGTATATTCCATTATTCGGTCAACAGATTTACCGGTATTGAACACCTGGGTCAGATCTGTTTCCTGAAGACGTGCCGCTTGAGAGAGAAACAGCTCTCTGATATGTTTGCCGACAAGAGCGCGCGGCGTACTGAGGAGTTTCTTGGCACCAAATTCATTAATAAAATCCAGACGGCAATCCCGGTTGAACAAAACCAAAGCATACTGTAAAGACTGTACAACGATTTGATATTTTGTTACATTTTCGTGATGGGCACACTCTACTTGTTCTCGTTTCTCGGTTTCAGACTGGACGACATCCTGCAACTGCTGGTTTTTCACCGACATCATTTGTAACTCTTGCTCGAGAAATCGGTTTCGCTTTGAGAGTTCTCCTTTGTCATCGATCCGTGAACGGGCCACAGGTAAAACATTTGATCCGATACAAGGAGATGCATAAGCCAGAACATGTAAAGACTGATCTATTTTAACTCTCTGGGTCCATACCCACAAAAGTCGTTCGACAGTTTTTTTAAAAATGATGGTTCGGCGGTTTATGCCATCGAGCCAAAGAGGCCAAATGAAATGGAATCCTGGCACAAAGGGAGCCAGAGAATGATTTATGATTTGTTGGAGAGGGGTATCAAGAAATGATGCAAACTGGTCATTCGCGACAATGATTCGCCCTCGCGAGTCTAATAATGCAGAAGCAAAGGGAGATTCGACAATTAAAGTCTTTATTTCTTCAAACTGCATTCATTAACTCCATTCTATCAATAGGAGAATATATATAATCTAGATAGGATTGTCAAGATGGCAGGCCATTCGATTAAATTTCTGCGCTAGCATGGCAGGCAAATCAAATCGAGGCAGGTAATGGGTAGTGTTTGAAAAATGAAATGGGTAGACCATGAAATTGTCAAAGATATTTTTAAGAGTTTATCCTTGTCCTCTAGTTCATATTTCTAACAGCACAAGGGTAACCGGGTGTTTTAAATCTACAATCCCGCCAGCTATCACACCAGGTACCACACATGACATCCTTTGTGGCTTTTTGTAGAGGTTTTGTAAACGTTCTCAAATCCGCCTGTTTGACATTTGGACCTTGTAGCAACGCGCCTGACACATGATGAATATCCTGTACAATCGGCTGAAATGTCATAACAAGTTCGCCCAGATGTCGTTTTTGCAGGGCTGCCCGTACAGCAGGATCAAAACGGACATTGCCTGCATGATCGATGAGAATACCGACATCTCTGCGGACATATTTCTTTAATTGTTTAACCGGTGCGCTGGTTTGTGAATCAACCATATTAAAAACAACTTTGGCATTCAGGCTGGCGACCGAACGATAGATCAAATCCGTGACTGGCAAAGACACTTGATTCAATAATTCGATGGATCTTTGCAATATAGAGCTTTCGTTTTGTTGGATATCCAACTGAAACGGATGTTTCTTCCCCAACAGAGTCTGCGCGGCAGTTTCCAGTTTTCGTTTAAATATGGATTTCATAAATGCAGTCGTGTTTTGCAGTGCAGTGGGTTCAGGGGTTGTCACCACAATATTGTTATCTGCCATTACAAAATAATCAAGGTATTCGTATTCCATGCGTGGCCCCAGATCCAACAACACCACGTCTGCGTCGAGTGAACGCAACGCAGATATGAATTTTATTTTATTTGACAGAGAAGAAGGTTCTCCTTTATCAGATGGCGGGCCCTGAACAAGTCTGAGATTGTCAAAACCTGTGGGCAGTGCTAAACTCTTTAGTGGCTGTTTTTTGTCCAGCCAATACCAATAATTCGGGGTTTTCTTTTGAATATTAAACAATTCATGCTGATTGGCACCATCAAAGTCGCCATCCACAATAACCACTTTACGGCCTTTCATCGACAAAACAATGCCCAATAGCGCTGATAAGAGAGATTTTCCCACACCCCCCTTGCCGCTGGCAAAGGTCCAGACTTTTGCCCGATTCAGATGGCCGTTATTGCGAATAAACGGGTGCAAGATCTCGAGCGCACCTGCCCTGGCTCTCGAGTGATGATTATGCACCAGGATATCATTGGGATAAAGTAATCCTTGCACAGCCCACAATGCTAATGCATATGAAGTTAATGGCCCCAGAGTTCCCCCTTTAGTTTCTATCATCCAGGAATTGGACTCGACTTTGACCGACATTTTGATTGCCCTCATTTGATACAGTGTCACATCAGGATTCAACACTCGAAACAAACAGCCTATTTCCTTCGGCTTTGAAATCCTGATAAATGCTTCCTAGTTGCCTGAATTTAAAACGCTTATTCCGTCCCAACCTTTACGTTCATAAATCGATTGCGTTTTCACTCCAATCAATTGCAAGGAACGGGCCAAAGTTGTGTGATGCCAATATTCATGTCGGTTTTGCACATCTGAGCGTATTAGCCAGTTTTATATATCATTGTAGCAGGGATCGAGACGATTTGTTGAACGACCTTTTTCCATGCCTGTTGCGGAATGCCGATTCCATAAATCATATAGGGATCATGTTTTTCAGAAATGCCCTGATATTCTTGAATCAATTTGCCATACCAGTCAACTGCTTGCTGATTTGTAAGACTGGTTCGCCAGGCGAGTCTTTGTTTTTGCATGATAACCGTTTCGATGATACTTGATCCGATGCCAAGACCCTCATAATCTGATAACGTAAAAAGCTTGCATAAATATTCACTATCTTTTATCGGATAAGTGATTGCCCCCCCTTTTTCTTGTGAATCGAGATAAACAGTAGGATTTTTATCCCTAATATGTTCAAAATATCCATTTATAATCTCCCTTCCCTGACCAGAGAAGGATTGATTAGCCATTTGTAATAGCAAATCACGCTTGACTACATTGAAAGGATAGGCCGTGATGACCGGTGGAATGACCAGTTTTATGCCACTGCCATTGCCGATCAGTTCCTCCAACAAACCGGTCGATTGCAATTTTCCTTCTCTATAACTCAGAGAAGTGATTTGCATGGAATGGTTCGGACCCAGATATTTAAGCAAATCAAACCCTTCACGCATATATGCCGACAGATCGGGGGGTAGCACACCTTGATACACCATTTTTTGAAATTCGAGCTCGGAATAGGTTTTAAAGATCAGTTGTGGATCCTGAACCGACAGGGGTCGATTGCCAACCACAATCAATTTTAAGGCTTGCAACCATTTCACAAGTTCCTTGGCAACATTTATAGCTGTCAACTCGTAAAACAGCCTGTCCTCCTGGCAATACCCGACCGGCGACAGAACAGGAACTTTATGATCATAAATGGCCTGCACAATGGGTTTGGTGTCAATCGTGACCACGAGCAGAGACCGGCCGCTGATGGTTTCCTGGGATTGCAGCAAGACACATCTGGGATCAATAGCAACCGCATGAACTCCGGCATTGTGCAAGGCATCGACAACAAGATCTTGCTGTGACTTTATTTCTGTACGCCCCATGACCTGAGATCCCTTGCCCAGGACGAGTGGCAAATAAAAGCCGGCTTCACTGGCAAGAAAGGCAATTTCTGCAGCCAGTTGCTGCAAGGTGTTGGCTTGCTGTATCTGAGCACTTACCTTAATGGTGCCAATGCGATGCAAAGGTAAGGTTTGGAGCGCTTCGATCCAAAATTTGGCTGTTCGAATGCCCAGACTTGAAGCAATATTTTTTACATTTTTTCTGGTATTCAGCATACACTTTTTTTTCGTTTCGACGATCGAAACCGCTATTTTTCCCGAATCAGCTGCACAAGATATTCGCCATATCCATTTTTGCGTAAGGGTTCGGCAAGTTGTTCGAGATCTTTTTTATCGATATATCCTTTCAAGTAAGCAATTTCTTCGATACACGCGACTTTGAGCCCCTGCCGCTTTTCAATCGTAGAAATAAAAGAAGAGGCTTCTAACATAGATTCATGTGTTCCGGTATCTAGCCACGCATATCCTCGACCCAGTAATTCGACTTTGAGCCGATTTTCTTGCAGGTACATCTGATTGATGGAGGTAATTTCCAATTCACCACGTGCAGAGGGCTTGATAGCCTTGGCAAATTCCACTACCTGGTTGGTATAATAATAAAGACCGGTTACGGCATAACTGGATTTAGGATTTTGGGGTTTCTCTTCTATATCTGTTACATTCCCCTGTTCATCAAAACATGCCACACCATACCGCTCCGGATCCTCGACCCAATAACCAAATACCACGCCTTTTCGTTCATTTGTCACGGTGTTTACGGCTCTTAAAAGACGCTCTTGTAAACCGGCGCCGTAAAAAATATTGTCACCTAGAACCAAACAAACATCCTGATCGCCGATAAATTCCTCTCCGATCAAAAATGCCTGAGCCAGTCCATCAGGACTCGGTTGCACCGCATATTCAAAATGCATGCCCAATTCATGTCCGTTACCGAGCAGACGCTCAAACATCGGCGTATCTTCGGGCGTCGAAATCACCAATACCTCACGGATGCCCGACAGCATCAGAACAGAAAGAGGATAATAAATCATGGGTTTGTCATAGACCGCTAAAAGTTGCTTTGAAACGCCTTTGGTCACAGGATAGAGACGCGTGCCGCTACCACCAGCCAGGATGATGCCTTTCATATCGATTCTCCCATTTTACCAACTTGTAATATACAAGGGATGGATACACAGTTCAAGTAAAAAATACTCTGTTCACATAAATCCCCTTTTATTATAATACGAAAAATCCAAAACTTGCGTTTACCTTTTTTTTCCAAAAAACGATCAAGGCATGCATAACACTCGATCATCGCTATCCAAATCCTGGAAAATGAAAGGCAATGATAATATCCAATATGGCTTTTCCTTGATTTACACGTTTAAAGTGTGCACATTACAAGCGATAGGACTCTAAACAGCTAGGAGGTAACCTTGAAAATAATCATTACATCATTACTTGTCGTTATTCTAAGTTCTGCTCAGGCTATGGACAAGACCCACATCCTGGTCATCACTGGCGGCCACACCTATGAACAGGAATCCTTTCGCAAAATGTGGGATTCTTTTAACGAACTCGAGGTGCACTATGCAGAGCATCCCAATGCCAATGATCTTTATGCTTTGGAAAAAATGAAAAGGATTGATGTTCTGGTTTTTTATGACATGGTACAAGAAATCACTCCCGACCAAAAGCAAGCGTTGGTTAATCTGTTACAGACCGGAAAAGGAATGGTATTTTTGCATCACAGTCTGGCCTCATATCAGGAATGGGATCATTTTTTTGATATTGTTGGCGGCCGATATCTGCTCAAAGCACAAACACTGATGAACAATTCCTACCCTGCAAGCACCTATCAACACGATGTAAACATTCCGGTGAATATTGTCAAAAAAGATCATCCCATTACCAAAGGATTACAAAACTGGACGCTCTATGATGAAGGTTACGGTAACATTGTCGTAAAACCGGATGTGACCGTCCTGTTGACAACCGACCATCCTGCGAGCAGTCGCGAATTGGTATGGTGCCATAAACTTTATAATGCCAGGATTGTCACGATCCAACCCGGTCATGATCATCATGCTTATGAGGATAAAAACTATCAAAAACTCTTGATCCAGGCTATCGAATGGGCCAAAAACTCAAAAACACCCTCCCAATAAAGAAAAGCACGCTTAATCATTGACTTTTTGCGAAATATGATTATATTACAAATATCTTACTTTGCAAGGAGGGATATATGAGCACATCAAAGGTGTTATTTCGCGATTATCCATTGATCAATCACAAATTGCTATGGACTCAATTGGGAGTGGCTATTTTTATTTTCGTTTTTGGAATCGTCGGGCTCTTGCTGTTAGAGCGAAAAACGCCTTTTGATCTGATTTATCCTCTGATAGGATTGGCGATGATTTTCACCAGCCTTGCCCTGCTCGATCAGCAGCTCTGGCGCCGTTTCACCCCCAGAGTGGCGATCGATGAGGATGGATTAAAAATAAAATATCATTGGTTCAGCAAACTCGTTGAACTCAAATGGAATGAAATTGACCACATTAACCTGATAAACTCAAGCCCTCTGGTCATCACAAAGGCAAAAAAGCATATTTCATTCCACTCGATGGATTATTTCAACCAAATCGATCTCTCAAAAGATTTAAAACAAAAAGCAAATAAACTCAACATCCCAATAAAAATTGAAAATGATTCATCTGCATAAAAACGAATAGTCCTTGGAATTATAGACAATCCTGCTATATTGTTAACGGGATGGTTCTGCAAATAATACGCATACAACCATCTCATGACAAGGTCAATTCTCTAACCGCGGGACAAGTATTTTGAGACAATAAAACCCGTGCAAAGGTTCGAACAAACCGAGATCCAGGGCATAGAACCTGGCGTTTATCCGCTTTTACCATGTCACCTTGAACATCTGTTCGAATTCACGAATTGCCTATCCTCACATTTTCTTTTCTACCGAATAAAAATTAAACCGGTATGGTAAGACAACTATAAAGTTTCCGAACACTTGGAGGTAAAAATGAAACGACGTGACTTTTTGACAGCAGCAGGAGCTGCAAGTGTCGCTGCATGGGGTATGCCATCTGCCAGAGCAGCGACCGGTGAACCTCGGCAGTTTATCGAGTTAAGAGAGTATGAAATGATGTTGGGCGGAGGTAAAAAACGGCTGCAAAACTTTATCGAAAAAGCAGCGATTCCTGCCTGGAATCGATTGGGAATACAACCCGTTGGTGTATTTACCCCCCGTTATGGCCAAAATCGGCCCACCTTGTACGTGCTTTTACCCCACCCCACCCTCGAATCCGTTGCGACGTTAAATGATCGCATGGTAGAGGATGAAACCTTTCTTCGGGATGGAGCAGAGTTTCTCAACACTGAACTCTCCAATCCAGGATATGTGCGAATAGATAGCACCCTGATGCGGGCCTTTAGTCACCTGCCCAAGGTTCAAGCTGTCACCGAGGCCAAAACCAGGATTTTTGAAATGCGTATCTATGAAAGCCATAGCCTGCTCAAAGCAAAAAAGAAAATCCATATGTTCAACGAAGGCGGGGAAATTGCTATTTTTAAAAAAACCGGTCTCAATCCGGTCTTTTTTGGAGAAACGCTTATCGGTCCCCGCATGCCCAATCTGACATATATGCTCGGGTTTGATAACATGGATCAACGGGATAAAAATTGGGATCAGTTCCGTAATTCACCCGAATGGGACGAACTAAAAGTAAAACCCGAATATAGTGATACGGTTTCAAACATTACAGATATCATTCTTGCTCCCACATCTTTTTCGCAAATCTAAACATTCGGGCCAACCCATCAGGGTTGGCCTTTTTTGTTTCTATGAAATGTAAAATCACTCAACTTGGAGAACAATCGTGCGGATGGGTACTCGTGTTAAAGCTGTTCTTTTAATCGCACTTTCTGGTTTTGCATGTTCCACGCATCAGGACCTAGAATCTGATGATTTTCGTTTTAACGGGCCTCTGGGTTCAAAAGGAGCCACCATCGAGAAAATCAAAAAAAATACGTTTCGCATGACTCTAGGACATGCTCCCGATCATGACAACTGGGCCAATATGGCGCAATTCGAAATCGAACAGCATGCCAAAGACAATGACCTCACTCTTGTCGTGGTGTTTAATCAGGGAAATGCCTATGCATTCAACGATTATTTCTATTCCTGGTCTTATGATGGTGAAAGCTGGCATCCCATCCACTGGCAACAAAAAGAAAAGGACTCTGCCAAAGGCGATACCCTAATTTTTCCGGTGTTCGAACAGGACCGAGTGATTGTGGGCCATCAGGTTCCCATGTCGTTTGAAAAAATTCTCGGGATCATCAAAAACGTCGAATCCAATCCCCATGTCAACGTAACCAAAGTAGGCTCATCCCTGGGTGCCCGGCCACTCCTTCGACTGACCGTCACAGATCCATCCGGTACCCTTGCTGCAAGCGAGCGATGGGTGCATTATATAAGCAACCAACATCCAGGTGAACACAACAGTCAGTGGCGCATGGTGGGCATGTTGCGCTGGCTGTTAAGTGATCAAGGAGCTCGGACAAGAAAAAATTCTATTGTACATTTTGTTTTTATGATGAGTCCGGATGCCCCCACTCACGGCTGGTATCGTACCAACGCCCAGGGTGTGGACATGAATCGTTCATATCGGGCAGAGGGGGCGGATAAAAATGAGCAGGCTCATGAGGCGTTTATCTGGCAAAAGGATTTGCAATCCATTATGGAGTCAGATGCCCCTGTCACGACCCTATGGGGTATGCATACCTGGCAAGGTCCTGTGGAGCCCATTATTCTTACGGGCCCGGAATTTGGTCAAGAGTTGGATTCCTGGGAAGCCTTTCGCGATCTTGTCGAAAGCAACGATACACCGGATTTAATCGAGCCTCTGAGACAACGAAAAGAAGCCGGTAATCCGACAACCTGGACCAATGGTCCGCATATCCAATACGGAATGACCACGATATTGTGTGAAGGTGCAGGGAGTATCTATACAAAAGAGGAAAATATCGAATCCGGCCGGATTTTGATGCAAAGCATTGCAGAATTTTACAAATAGCTATGAAAAGGTATGATTGATCATTTCCGCCCTGGCTCATATTAAAGGCCTTTGACTCTATACGGTCATTAACGTTGAAATAATTAAATGAGAGCTAGTCATGCGACCTTTGAAACCCGTTGCTTCACTTTTCATTTTTCTGTCCGCGGCCCTGTTGTTATGGATACAAACTCGTTTTACCATTCCTCATCTGAGCCAAAGCACAGGTCATGAACCTATTTTCTACTGGTTTTTAGTGGGGGGGCTGGGGGTATTTTTACCATTAATCATACTGGCCTGGATTCTCCTAGTCAGGGAAGAGGCTTTTAAGAGCCCTCAGTGGTGGAAATCCAGATTGTTCTTTCGCAAGATGACCCAAGAGGATTGGCTTTGGACAATTAGTTCGATTTTTGTCATCGGTGCGTTATCTGCTGCTCTTCTCAAAGGTCTTCAAGCCGTATATGGCCCGGTTGACCACAATCCCCCTTTTATGCACTTTACGCCTCCTGAAACAGGACAATTGGGATTTTTGGCTCTATGGTTTCCCTACTGGATTCTCAATATTATGGGCGAAGAGATCTTGTGGCGGGGTGTCATGCTTTCCCGGCAAGCGCTTGCCGGAGGACGTCAGGTGTGGCTGTGGCATGGCGCCGGATGGGCGGTTTTTCATATCGCCTTTGGCTGGAAACTCTTGATCATTATGCTACCCATATTATTTATTTTGCCGTATGTCGTACAAAAACGCCAGAATACCTGGATCGGTGTATGGATTCATGCTGCGATCAATGGCCCCAGTTTTATTGCCATAACGATGGGGTGGCTATGATGATCCTACAAACAAACGCCGGATTCTGGCTCACTTGATCAGATCAAATCCCAAGTTGAGAACACCTTTGTCAGACAGTGGAACGGTCAAGTCATCGACCGGATCATTATGAAGGTATACCAGGGCCTGCGTTTCAGGAAAGCGTTTACAATAAGCAGTGATTTCTTCCGGCGACATGACCATAAAGGCCGTAGACAGGGCATCACTGGTGGCAGCATCCGGCGTGGACGCCCATGCTGCCAACTTGTTTGTTACGGGTTTGCCCAATCTGGGATGAAGGATATGCTTTCCTTTTCGTAAGCCCGATCCACTCAAGGCCCGATCTTTCAGGGCCAGTTTCACCACGATATTCTTGAAATCACGCGGATCACTGATCGTAATCGGCCAACCTTCCAGATCATGCAACCTTCCTATGGCTAAAGCAGAGCTGCTTCCCCCATGAACCAGTGCGTTCAAAATATCCCATTCTGATAATGTCTCCTGCACCCTATCCAGAGCATATCCTTTGCCAAAACCGCCCAAGTCGAGTCGCATATTCTCCTTTAAAACGCCTACCGCCATCTGCTCCTCATCGACGACCACCCATTCCATACCCACCCGTTCACGGGCCAGAGAAATCTCTTTTTGAGAGGGAGTGCGCAACGACTTGTCAGGATTAAGCCAGGCGTCATAGAGCGGCCCAATGCTTATGTCAAACGCTCCCTTTGTCGCGTCATAGATTTCTTTACACCGTTTAATGCATTGAAATGTATCAATACCGACACGCACTGCACGGCCGGCAGGCAAGGCATTGATTCGCGAGATATCACTATTGGGCAAAAATCGGCTCAAATCCTGTTCCAGGCGATCCAGCTCTGTAAACGCAGCAAAAGCAGCTTGCTGGGCATAGCTCTCATCCTTGTGGGTGATAAAGACCTCCCAAACCGTGGCCATGGCATGGTGAGAGTAGCGCCGGGCAGACAACTTTTGTCCATCCTCGATTCCTATCAAAGAGATGGTTTGACCAAAATCTTGCATTAAAAAACCTCTGGATAAAAAAAGGGTGGCCAGATTATTTTCTGACCCTTTCCTGAAATTCATTCCCTGTACGAAAGAGCGGGTGATTACAGTGGGTTCCCCTGACGTTTAAAGCGCTCCCAGAGCCACCCTGCCACATACCCGCGCATCTCCACCCCGGCTCGCAACTGTGTATTCTCATCAAACAAGGGTACATAAAGATTTCGTTCTCCCGGAGGAGGTATTTCGTATATTTTATACAAAAGCTGTTCTTCTACTATAGGTTTGGCCACCATAAGCGGAGCCAATGCGGTTTCGAGAGGAACCTCGGTCCAGTATCCTACACGTGAATAGGAACGAAGATACCATGGAAATGGCCAATAATCGCCCCCTGGCGCGATAATATCGATATGCATATCTCTGCCTTTGGGATGGGCATCTGCCATCTTGTTGATCCAGTCAACCATGTGATAAATATCTTTGCTTGTATGTCCATAAACATATGGATTTTCCGGTTCGGCATAATGTTTATAATTAAGATCGTAGGAGACCCATATCCAGTATCCAAAGAAAAGCATAAAAATGAAAACCGTGATAGAGCGATAACGGATCCCCCGTATCAATTGCCAAAGTCGAATCGTTGCCGGAGCGGCAAGAACGATGAATCCGTGATAAAACCCCAGCATACTCCAAGGAGTTTTGTATGGTATAAGCGAATAGATGACCACGAGTGTCAGGGTATACCATGCCCAAAACCGAAAAAAGAGAGCGGATGACTTGTCCGATTGGTTAAAAAGAAATAATGCTATACCCAACAACCCGAGCAAAAGAATAAATCCTTCACTCCATACAAAACTTTGAAAAGGGTTAACCAAAAGCCAGACCAGATACTGATACCAGGGATAGATATGTACCTGATGGCCGCCGGTTCCGCGATCCAGATAACTGACAAAGGTATAGATCGAGTCGAGAACGCCTTGCGGATGAGAAAAAAATGAAGAAAAAAATGTCACAGAGACAGCGACCGCAGCCAAAAGACCCCAGACGATATGTTTGGGATGGATAGTCGGAAATATAATAGATGATTTTCGAGCAGGTAACCATACACCAGCTATCAACCCCACAGCCATGGCAAACCAGACCAATATGCAGGTTTCTTTGGTCGCGTGCATCAAGGCAAGGGCAATGCCGAGCCAGAGCATCCAAATCCCTTTTTGGGTATGCAAATAGCGATACAGTCCCATAATAGCCAGAAAGGAAAAGGTAACGAGCAACATCTCTTGTATATAATAACGGCTAAAGTAAACCAGGGCGGGCGAAAGAGCGGTATAAAGTGCAATAACGAAAATCAACCGGGTGTCCAGAAAGCGAACTCCCCAAAAAATCAACAGCACCAGCAACACCCCAAAAGTAACCGGTACGATTCTCAGGGTCGCTTCATTGATTTGTGCCAGATTCGAAGCAGATTGAAGCCAGGCGGGTAAGAGAGTAAAATAGTTTAATGTGGGACCGTGATATTCATAAGGATCATACTCATAGTATCCCTCTTCAAGGAGGGAGCCGAATTTGCTGGCATGAACGGCTTCATCCGTATGCATGGGGCGCTGCGTCAATAAAGGAAGACGCAGCGCCAGTGCAAGAATAAAAACGGAAAGACCTGCCAACCAGACTTTGGAACGCATCCGCTACTCTGTGGGTTTTCCAAATACAGCCAATTCGATCCAGTGATTCAGGTCATTGCTATTATTACCATTGCTATAACAGCGTACATATCGCCCCTGTACACCCTTGGCATCGATAAGCTTTCCTTCGGAGGTTTCTACATAATGCCAATCTTCACCCACTCCCAGGCCGGCAGAATTATCAAGGTCATTGTTGAACAGAGTTTGAACATTGGTGGTAAAATCCGGGTCATCGGCAACCTGAACAATGACATCAAAATATACACGGGGTTGTTTGTGAAAATGCCACATGATGATGGCATAGATATCATGTTTCTTTTCCAGATCAACGGTTACATGTTGCAGAAAAGGTCCGAGTTCCACATAGCTGCCATCTGAGGCTTCCTTGTCGCCATCTGTGACCATATCGACTTCACCGATCACCGGCATATCATCGCTGGCTGTTACCGGCTTGTCAGCTGCGACATTCACGGTTCCCTTGGGGGCCATAAACGGCGGACGCGCTTTGCCAGAAGGTTTTTCAAGTTTCGGGATATCCATGGGGGTTGGGGTACCGATAAACATAGGCTTGGGAAGATCGATCTTTATGGGTACCATTTCCTGTGCAACTGCCTGCAAAGAAAAAGCAAGCACAGATACGACAACGATGGCCATGACGACCATGATGAGACGTTTAGACATATGTCCTCCGAATTTGCATCCTGTTTTTCTGATTGAACTTGAAGCAATTTTTAAATATACAAATTTTACTCAAAACATAAAACGTTTTTGCAAAGCGTCAAGCCTTTTGTCATAGCTTTAAACCCTTGAATGACTCCTCTGGTTCCCGAAAAATGATCGTTTTCATCAGTGTAGAGTTCGATTTTGCGGAGAGGATAAAGAATTCCCCGGATAAACCATTGTTTAATTTACAAATATCATCCGGGGATTCGATTGTCGTTTATGATGCACCCAAAAATTAGAGGGTCCAGCCGTCACGATATTCCATATGTAAAAGATCGTTAGCTTCGGGCAGATTGGTAATTTTGCCGGTTTCACCATCATATTCCAGGTGCATGTTTTTATCGGCGACCTGAACGGCTACGTTCCCCAGCATCATGGTTTCGGTCAGCGGCCCGGAATAATCGAAACTGGTTGTTGCCAGTTCTTTTTTTCCGGTTCGAATCGCTTCAAGCCACTCTTCATGGATACCCGGTGAACGAGGTATGGTTTGTTCAGGTTTGCCTACCTCTTTCATAAAGGTTTCAGGTATCAGGCGAGGATTGCGACCATAGGTTCCACACATCAGCTTTCCTTTGGTACCGATGAACAGAACACCCCCTCCTCCATCACCCATTCGACGGCCGGGTTCCAAATCAGAGGGTCGAGGGGCTTTCAATCCGCCATCATACCAGGTCATTGTCACTGGCGGCATTCCTTCCCGTTCGGGAAAATCGTAGGTCACGATTTCCGACATTGGCGGAGAGTCTTCTGTAAAAGGTGTTGAACTGGCTTGAACTCTTGTGGGATATTTTAACTTTAATGGCCAGTAGGCATGATCGAGGATATGAGCACCCATATCACCCAATGCACCGGTGCCGAAATCCCACCATCCTCGCCATGAAAAGGGAGCATAATCTGGATGATAGGGTCGCCACGCAGCCGGGCCCAGCCACAAGTTCCAGTCCAGTGTAGGAGGAACAGAGGGGATTTCCTTGGGAGCGACCATCCCCTGAGGCCACACCGGACGATTGGTCCATACATGCACTTCGGTCACATCACCGATTGCACCCTGCCAGATCCACTCGTTCACCAGGCGGCCGCCTTCTTCAGCATGGCCCTGATTTCCCATCTGGGTAATAACACCTGCTTCCTGGGCAGCTTCCCGCAATGCACGGGCTTCGTAGACCGTATGCGTCAGTGGCTTTTGCACAAAGACATGTTTACCCATTTTTATGGCAGCCATGGCAATTACAGCATGAGTATGATCGGGTGTGGAAACTGTAATGGCTTCGATATCTTTTTCTTTTTCCAGCATTTCGCGAAAATCTTTATACCATTTTGCTTTGGGAAAAAGATCGGGTATAGTGACTTTTTCGTCACCGTGTGGTGCGGTTGCCCGCACTTCATCCACATCACAGAGAGCGATGACATTTTCTTCTTTCATGGCGCGGCTATCGGAAAACCCTTTACCGCCTACACCCACACATGCAATATTTATTTTATCGCTTGGGGCCTTTTGGTTGGGTCCGCCCAGCACATGCCGTGGAACCACTGTGATGGTTGCTGCAGTGGCTGCAAACCCGCCCACAAACTGCCTGCGGGAAACACCTGTGCTCTCCAATGGGGACGATTGTTTCTGTTTATCCATCTCAGTCCCTTTCATAATTGATTTAGATCGTTATTCACCCACTAGGTATTATTGTATTGAATTTTATCTTTTTATTCAAGGTTTTTTTGATCCTGTTGGTTTCCTCAGGAAACACCATTTTAGTTCTACTTTACTTTCTCCAGGACATTTTTTGCATCCTCTTGGATATTGGGATTTTCAACTGTTTCCAACAGCGTCTGCAATGCGGCTTTTACTTTCTCGGGTTGTTGCCCTCTGATCGAATCGGAAATCTGTACAATCGCTGCACCGGCTTCGTTGACGACAGAATCCATTTTCAAATAACCTAAAGCAGCATTCAGAGCGATCACGCTGTTTAATTCCCCCAACCCGGAAAGGATCATCCGCTTTTCATTGACCTGCTCGGCAATGTGCATGGCGTTTTGCAGCATGGCGGTTTTTTCATCATCAGAAAGATCTTGATCATTGCGAATCAACTCGATATACCCTCGTAAAGCCAGAACCTTGACACGCGGACTTTGACTGTTTTTTGCCAGGTCAAAGAGTTCATCTGCAGGGGCTGAGCTTGGCCAATCAGAAAGAGCACGAACAGCAGCAACTTGGGTTTCTTCATCATCACTGCCAAGAGCCTGACGCAGAACATCGAGACCATCAGGATCTCCTATCTTGCCCAGGACTCTCATCAGAGCGATGCGGTCCTGAACATCCTCGGTATTATCTAATTTTTGCAAGACCAGTTCACCCCGCTCTGCCTGCTCATCGATTTGAGAGGCGACTTGGGCAACGCTCAACACGGCAGCCTCTGTTTCTGAATTGCTTCTCGTATGCACGAGAACATCCAAGAGTTTGCTCAAATCCTCGGGTTTAGCGATATCTCCCAAGACCTTGATGGCAGCATTCCGTGATGCGTCATCGCCTTGTCGGCTCATGGCCAATACTGTCGGCACAGCAGTCGTGATATATCGTTCACTCACTGCATTGATCAGTTCAACTCTGACTTTACCTTCGGTATTCTCGATTCCATTCAATACCGCTTCATCAACAGAAGATGCGGGCATCCGTGCCAAGGTTGACCGGGCTTGATCCGCCTCATCCTTGGGGGCTGTCGCAGCAATTTCAGCTACCGGTATCACGACCGAGGCATCTCCCAGAGGGATGAGCGCTTGCAAAGCAGCTTTCCTGACCTCGACAGTTTCGGCTTGTAATGCGTTGACCGCTATGGGTTGATAGGTCTCATCTTTTAAATCCGCCAGTGCAGCAAGCAATTGGACTTTGAACCGCGGTGCGAGTTCGTTAAACACAGGCGCCATCTTTTGAAATGGAATTTTGGGAGATTCACGCAAAAGGTCGATCGCGGCCGAAATAATTGCTGCAGATTCATCTTTTGTTGCATTCAACAGGATAGAGGGTGCCTCGTCTTGACTGGTCTTTATCATGCCGCGCAGCGCTGCCACTCGAATCGGTGCCGGAGACTCTGATTTGTAAAGATTCGAATAGATTTCTGTGGCCTGTTTGACCTCACCGTTTTCCAGCAGATTATCTGCGCAAAGCAAGAGTCCGTCTTTTATGGCAAGTTCAGCACTTCCCATAGCCCTTTTCTGAGCTCTTTGCAGTGCCTGGGCAGCATCAGATCCGTCTATCTTTCCCAGGGCAGTGGCTGCTGCCTGAAGAGTGACTTGGTCCCCTTTTTCGAGAAACAGGCTTAACGGTTTGACGCTTTTTTGAGAGCCTCGTTTGCCCAGAGAATTGATAATCCCAATGCGGGTGCGGCCATCGGTTTTTTCCAGAGCGGTGAGTAAGGCCTGCTCGACATCCTGGCTCGGGATACGCTCCAGGGCATAACGAGCCATGTCCGCGGTTTCGTCATTCATCAGCATTTCCTGCAGAACAGGAACAGAAGCGTCTGTGCCGATGATGCTGAGCTTGCGACAGATAAATTGTTTGGCAGGCAGAGTGGCATCGGATTTGAGAAAATCGATAAACATGTATTCTGCAGCCACAAGGGTCTCTTTTGATTCGATTTTCACCAAAAGATCAGAGAGCTCGCTCAACGGTTCCCGGCTCATGCCATATTCATACCACTGAATTTGTTCAAGCAAGCGGACAATCTCTTCTTCTGCATGATCCACAGCGTTTGCAGGCGTAACTTGGGGAGGCAATTCATTGGCAAACGGAGCAGATATAAAGAAAACGAGCGTCAAAACCGAGAGAATAACGAGTGGTTGAAATTTTTTCATGATATCACCCATGGTTAGGATTTATGAGCCACAACAACTTGATTACAAATGCCATGGATCGCGCATGGCATTATCCAACATTTCATTCGCAGTGACATCGCCGATGATCTGTTCTTTTTCTGCATCCCAGCGCAATTTACGACCCAGTAACATGGAGATTTGACCCAGATGTCCAGGTATGGCAGAGTGATGAGCTGTTTCACAGGGGGTCAGGGTCTGGTTACGGCTTTTAACACAATCCAGAAAATTGCGCCAATGGCCCGGGGATTTAAACAATTGTTTCTCATCAGGTCCGATGTTTTCCCTTAACAGACTTTTGGGGTGGGCATCGATGCGTCCACGGTTAACCCATACCCAACCTTTATCACCGATCCATTTGGTCCCCCCTCTAATGTCATCATACCCTCCTGCGATCACCATTTCGATATCTTGAGGATATTTTGCATTGACTCGATATCGTGTAGCGCTGTTGTAATATCCTTCTTTGGGATATTCACCAACACCACTGATTTCCAGAGGCCCGCTTTGATCGAATCCCAACCCCCAGTGCGCAATGTCTACATGATGACCGACCCAATCCATGAGCTGTCCGCCACCATAATCCATAATCCAACGCCAGTTTTTATGTAACCTAGAGACCGCAAACGGATGATAAGGAGCGGGGCCGAGCCAAAAGTCGTAATCCAGTTCAGGTGGGGGAGGTTTTAATTCGTCCTGGCCTTTAGTCCCGGCAAAGTCAGTATGGCCGGCGGGCAACCCCACCTCGACCGTATGAATTTTGCCAATTCGGCCATTTCGCACCAACTCACAGGCAAAACGAAAATTCGCTTCAGAGCGTTGCCAGCTGCCTGTTTGCCACACACGCTCGTAACGCCTCACCGCATCACAAATGGCCCTGCCCTCCAGCAGGGAATGAGACAAGGGTTTTTCAGCATAAATATCTTTTCCCGATTTTGCTGCCATGACCGCAGGAATCGCATGCCAGTGATCGGGAAGACCTAACATGACAGCATCGATATCTTTACGATCCATTACTTTTCTGAAATCGCTATAAAGAGTGCATCCTTGTCCATATTTTTTATCGACTTTACTTTTGGCATCCAACAAATGGTTTCGATCCACATCGCAGACCGCTACAATTTGTGCATCAGGTTCTTCAAGAAACCGCTCCAAATTGCTGGTTCCCATCCATCCGACGCCAATGCATGCCATGGTTATGCGATTCGAGGGAGCTACCTGGCCATTCCTCCCTAATACAGACGCCGGAACAATGATGGGAGCCAACGTCGCAACTGAAAGATTTTTCAAAAACCTGCGTCTTGGCAAAGATCGTGTGACCTTCATACTGATCTCCTAATGAATTACGACAGACTCCAGGGGCTACGCTTTGACCGATCTCGTAACCGGTTCGCCTCTGGATCGTTGATAAACAGTTCTGCTTCAGGATTCCATAAAAGGGGACGGCCCAGTTGTACGGCCAAATTACCCAGATGACAAACCGAGACGGATCGACATCCGATTTCTACATCGCATATGGGATGTTTTCTCGTTTTGATACAATCCAGCCAATTTTGTTTATGATTATTGCTCTCATATAGATGTAAATCCCGGGCACTGATCGGGTGCCGTACCAATTTTTCGGGCCAAGTCTTGATATAACTTCGGTTGACCGCAACCTTGCCTTCGGTGCCCGTAAAGAGTATAAGATTGTCTTCGACATCGGTGGTCATTTCTACACCATTGGCATAGAGATAAGTCAATTGCTTTATTTCCTTTCCATCAGGGGGAATAATTTTGACCGGACCACTATGATCCATACCCAATCCCCACTGAGCGATATCAAAATGATGGGCTCCCCAATCAGTCATGCCACCACCGGAATAATCACGATAGTCGCGCCATTTAGGCCATCCGGAAAATGAGATCGGAGGAGCGAGGATGGAATGATAAGGCCGCCAGGGGGCAGGCCCCAGCCAAAACTCCCAATTTAATTCAGAGGGCACAGATTCAGCAGGCAGATCGCATTCTACGGGATGGGCGATAAAACCGGTACGGATACTGACATTTACCTTTTTAATCTCACCTATATAGCCATTGCGAACCAATTCACAGGCTAGACGGAATTTATTGTCCGATCTCTGCATACTGCCCGTCTGAAAAATCCTCCTGTATTTGCGCACAGCGTTTACCATTTCTCTCGCTTCATAGAGTGTTAAAGACAAGGGTTTTTCGCAATAGATGTCTTTGCCCGATTCTGCAGCCATGAGGACAGGAATGGCATGCCAATGATCGGGAGTGGCAATGACCACAGCATCGATGTCCGGTCTTTCCAGAATGTATCGAAAATCATCATATGCATCACAAGAGTGATAACGATGGCCGGACTCTTGGGTATAGTGATCATTGACCATTTTTTGAGCGTTTTCTTTTTTCAACATATCCACATCACAGACAGCCAGCACCTGTGTACCAGGGGTATTTAAGAATCCCCGCAGCAAGCCGGCCCCCTGCTTTCCAACGCCAATAAAACCCAGGGTAATTCTTTCAGAAGCTAAGGCAGTATTTGCCCGGCCCGCAAAAGGCATTGCCGCAGAGCCCACAGCTGCACCCAGAAAGTTGATAAATTGCCGCCGTGTTATGTCCGATTCTATAATTTTTTTCATGTTCAACCTTTTCAAAAACTATGTGTATGATAATTTTTGACAAAACAGGATCATATGATGAGATACAGATGGTATCTATTTTAATGAAAAAAATAAAAAAACCAAACAACTTTTATCAAATATTGCAAAATCGGGATAAATTGTTAGTTTATATCATAACCACAGAAAGGCATACCAATGGACCTGTCGCTCATCATTCCCGCATTTAACGAGAGTACAAAAATCGAAAATGATATCAGGGCAGCAAACGATTTTTTTATTGCTCACCGGTTAAAGGGAGAAATCCTGATAATCGATGATGGCAGCGAGGATGAAACTTTACTAAAAGCTCAACAAGCGGGTGATAAAGTCATCACGCCCGTACGTGTGTTGCGAGTGGAACCCCAACGGGGCAAAGGATTTGCCGTACGAACAGGGATGCTTGCCAGTCAAAGCGCATTTGTCATGTTTGCAGACAGCGGCCTGTGTGTGCCGTTTATCTATGCATTAAGAGGGATGCAGCTGATTCAATCCGGAAAATGCGACATTGCCCATGGCTCACGCAAACTCGAGGAAAGCGTAATCCACCGACCTCAACCCTGGCACAGAAGGATCATCAGCCGGGTCATGCGGCTCATTTTTATCTATGGTCTGGGAATCCCCAGGCTCTCAGACACCCAGTGCGGATTTAAAATTTACAGGGGGGAAATTGCCAAAACCCTTTATGGATCAAGCCGGTGCAACGGATTTTTATTTGACATAGAAATCATTGTCCTTGCGCAGCAAAAAGGATATCGTATTGCAGAGTTTCCACTCGAATGGACAGCCGACCTGGATAGCCGCCTATCGGCCATAAAAAGTTTTAAAAAGGTTTTAAAGGAATTGATTCGGACTCATAAAGTACTGAAACAGATTCGAAAAAATAATCATGTATCGGAGTGATAACTAGCCAACGGTTTTCTGATTCGGGTAAAAACAAGAAAAAATGACAATGAATAAATTTCATTTTTCACGTTAAAAACAATTGCGACTTTATGGATATCTTTTATATTAAACTATAGGGACGAGGCTCACAATCACTCCGACATTATTCAATAGTTGCATCTCTTGCAGGAGCAATATTTAAAGCACGAATCCATAGCCAGGAGAACACATTGACACTCTTGTATTGCTTTCCGATAGCGCAAAGAGTACTGTTTTAATATCCGGCACATTGATCGAACAGCGTAGAGAGCAAGCGAGTCAGAGAGACCATCAATATGAAATTCAAAAAATAAGCGATATAGACGTGGTTCAAACCCGTGCAAAAATTCTTGTCGTTGATGACGACCATGCCACAGGTCAAATTCTAGCAAAGATTCTCAGAGGTGAAAATCATCATGCCACACTGAGTTATTCTGCTCAGGAAGCAAAGGCTCGAATAGACGAGAATCCTCCTGATTTAATCCTGATGGATTTACAATTGCCTGATATCGATGGTATAAAACTGGCGCATAATATCATTAAATCCCATCCAGTGATACCGATTATTCTTGTCTCTGCCTTTGCAACGATTTCAAAGGCTGTAATGGCAACCAAAATGGGGGTCTATGATTTTCTGGAAAAGCCTTTCGAACGGGACCGTCTCCTGCTGACCATCCGCAATGCACTCTCGTGGAGAAATGCCCAACAACAACTCTACAGACTCAAACATCAAACCTTTGCCTGCTTTAAAATGGTCGGGCAATCGCCTTCGATCAAACAGGTTTTTTCATTAATTGAAAGAGTGTCTCCGTTGGATTCTCCTGTTCTGATTTTGGGTGAAAACGGGGTGGGAAAGGAACTTGTTGCCCTGGCTATCCACAATAATAGCACCAGGGCGAACAAACCACTTGTAAAAATAAATTGCCCCGCTATACCCGAAACATTGATCGAAAGTGAGCTTTTTGGGCATAAACGAGGTTCATTTACTGGTGCTGCTGTGGATTATAGCGGCAGATTGTATCAAGCAGATAAAGGCACCTTGTTTCTGGATGAAATCGGAGAGCTCTCTCTTTCTGCTCAAGCCAATTTATTACGCTTTTTAGAAAGCGGTGAAATTCAACGTATTGGATCGAGTGAAATCCATATCGTTAATGTACGGATTATTGCCGCGACAAATCGTGATTTGAAGAAAATGGTGGACAAGGGAGATTTTAGAAAAGATCTATACTATCGACTCTGCGTCTTTCCTATTGCCATTCCTCCCCTCAGAGAGCGAAGGGATGATATCCCCGTTCTCTTGAACCATTTTATCTCTGAATACACAGAAAAGCACGGAACGTTGAAACCACAACTCACACAAGCTGCCCGCCATCAACTCTATGGCTATGCATGGCCGGGGAATGTGAGACAGCTACAGCACTTTGTGGAAAGGATGATGATCTTGTACAACGAACCGGTTTTGGATATTGAACATATTCGGCATTTATTGAGTGACTTGCAAGATCCCGACCAGGTTTCTCAGGGACTCGTGAGTTTGAAAAAAGCACGAGAGACCTTTGAACGCCAGTATATAACAACGGTTCTGGTAGAGACAGAGGGCAATGTTGCAAAAGCCGCTCAGATTTTGCAGGTCGACAGGGCCAATCTGTACAGAAAATTACATCATTTAAAAATAGATCTTTGGCAAAAAACATAATCTGCAAGGAATCGATAACCAACAGGTATAGCCCCCTTTTGATGATACATAGAAACACTGGCCCTCATGCTTTTCTGCCAATCAGCTGGAAAAAAGTCAACCAGAATCAGCAACAGAGACTTTAGCGAGTTTTTCTCCTTTAATGGAAATCTCTATTCTTTTCAATGGCACGTCAATGTCGACCATATTGCGAGCCTGGTGTACCAGCGTCACAATCCCCTTGCAACACGGAACCTGCATATGAACCACAGTGATACTCTTTAGCTGATTGTTGGTAATAATAGCAGCTAATTTTTGTAAATACGGCGAGGTGTCATCGAGTTTGGGACAAGCCATCACAACAGCTTTATTCCTGACCAGTTCACTCTGAAGCGCTCCATAAGCAACGGCCGCACAATCAGCCAGGACTAGGAGATCAGCCCCCTGAAAAAAAGGAGCCTCTGTAGGCACGAGATGTAACTGGATGGGCCATTGCTGGAGACAGGATTGATCGGACACGGGTTCATCCGGTTCTGACCCGGTTTTCCAGGATTGCATCATGGCCGAGGGACACCCCGGTTGTGATTTCCGGCTTGCCCGGATGTGTTCTGCTGTCGCCAGCTCATCATATGGAGCTGCGAGCCGCTCGGCAATCGTGATCGCACCTGCAGGACAGGCACCGAGGCAATCGCCGAGACCATCACAATATATCTCTTTTACAAGACGAGCCTTTTTGCCGGCAGCGGTATCAACAAGCTGAATAGCTTTTTCATGGCAGGAAGGAACACACAAGCCACACCCGTCACACAGGTTTTCATCTATATGAATAATTTTTCGATTGACTTTCATATCACCCATACCTCCATTGCGTATCGGACATTGCTGTTTCTATGATTTATTCGATCCGGATTTTCTCGCCAACAGGACAAGATCACGGCTCTCTACATCATAGGGATCGCCTTGTAATGATCCATAAAGCTCCGGATCCTGAAAACCATTTCGATTGAAAGCAGAGATTAGTTCATCGTTTTTATAGGGTTTCAATAGGGTACTATAGAGATCATGTTGCGGCTTGCTTTCTTGCCATTCGATTTTCAGTACATTGAATCGGATCAGAGGAAAGATGAAATCATAAAATCGAATGATTTCGCCCTGGTGTTTCTTTTGAATGCCAACGATTCTATCCCTATCTCTGAGAATCCGGTTATAATTGAGTTGCTGTAAAAGAACGATACCTCTGGTTTCGAGGACTCGATTCATCGCATATACGGATTGGTGCAGTTCATTCTCGTTCAGAATGTGGGGGATGGTGTTTCCCAAGCAGAAAAGCGCATCGGCTCTGACAGAAAGACGGTCCAGTTCAAGCATATCCAGATGATGCCATTCTACCGGGCACTCTAATCGCTCGGAATGCTCTTTGGCTTGAGCGAGCATTTTGGCATTGCTATCCACACCATGAACCTGAATCCCGAGCTGGCACAAGGCCAGGCTGTACAATCCGGTGCCACAGCCGACATCGATAGCAGAGCGAATTTGATATCTCTCCACCCAGGGACGCAAAATTTCGATTTGTGTTTCGAGGCGACTGTTGAACCGGGTCATTTCATCATAATCACCGGATAATCGATCATAAAAAGAACTAGTATTTTCAGACATTTTTATCTTATTTTTAAGTAAATTTTTTAAACGGATTCAGATTTTATCAGATCGGTGAGGCGATAATTCATATGGGTAATTTGTTTGGCCAAATCGGCTATAGTACGTTGCTGGAATACTGTTTTCAAATTATCCCGAATCGGTCCCCATTCATCATGCAAAGGACAAGGTTTTCCTTCCCCACATCCCTCGAGTCCGAGTACACATTGTGTAAACAGGTCATCTCCGTCGATGGCAACGACGATATCATATAGCAAAATATCGTTACCCGGACGAGCCAGTCGAACCCCGCCTTTGGGACCTTTAAAGGAAGCCAAAATTCCTTTTTGCGTCAAAACCTGTAAAATTTTTGTCAGAAAATGAAATGAGATATTCAATTCTTTAGCGATTTCATTAATCGGTACAAATTGTCGTTCAGTATTGACTGCAATATAGAGTATCGCTCTTATTCCATAATCACATGCTTTGGAAAGGACCATATTTCACCCATTTAAGACTATGTTGTCTTAAATATACGCACTTTATCGCAACCGGTCAAGAGAAAAATCATCACATGGTTTCTCAAAAAGGGATATGCCCTCTCCACCTTTTGGTTCCTCTCGCCAGAATGACTGCATTTCTTTTTTTAACCAACAATTTCAACCCTTTTCATCATTTTACTTGCACAATGAATCGGAGGTTTGTATGTTACGCTTAGACCAAAGGGATATCTCCCGAACAGATATCAAAAGCTTTGTCTTTTTATCTTGTCGAGACATCGATACGGTTAGATCGTAACAGGAGGAGTCTCATGAGTATCACCCGTCAAATGGCAGATTTTGTCCTGAGCCTCAAATATACAGATCTTCCCTCAAGAGTTTTGCATGAGGCCCGCAGATTTACTCTGGACAGTATCGGTTGTGCATTTGCAGCTTTGAATAGTCCGGATATGATCGCAGCGCATCGATATGTTGCCAAGCTGGGAGGCAGTGCTGACAGCACGATCATCGGCTCCGGCCTGAAAACCAATGCTGCGGACACTGCGTTTATGAATTCCTTGCTGGTACGAGCGCTGGACTATAATGACATCTTTTGGGAACAAGATCCGAGTCATCCTTCGGATATCCTCCCGGCGATCTGGGCAACAGCTGAAAAAGCGAACCGATCGACACAGGATCTTTTGCTGGCAAGTGTTATTGCTTATGAACTGGAATGTCGTTGGTGTTTAGCTGCAAAACCGGGCATTCGAGAAATCGGTTGGCACCATGCCAGCCTGACTCAATTCGTCTCCCCTTTTGTGGCAGGCTTGATGCTGGGATTGAATCGAGACCAGATGGTCGCTGCGGCGGGCATCAGCGGATCCAGCCACTTTACTTTAGGGGGTGTCGTGGCAGGTCACCTTACCAACATGAAAAACAGTGCAGATCCGATGGCTGTAGAAGCCGGTGTAAGGGCTGCTTTACTCGCAGCAGAAGGATATTCGGGTCCCTTGCAGGTGATAGAAGGAAAAGAAGGCGTATTTGAGGTCATCAATAGCGTCCAATGGGATACTGATATTCTTGGCTCATTTTCGGATAAAGAATTTATGATATTGAAATGCGGATACAAAGCATTTCCCACCGAAGCATTGACACATCAGCCCATATCGGCAGCCCTGCTCATACGGGAAAAGCAGAATTTGTCGCCTGCTGACATCCAATCGGTTTTGGTTGAAACCACGACCCGCGGAGCAGATATCTTGTCTGATGCCAGCAAATTCGATCCTCAAACCAAAGAAACTGCTGATCACAGTTTGCCTTACTGTATTGCCGCAGCTCTCGCTGATGGCCATGTATTGCCTTCGAGTTTTGAAAAAGAGAACCTTTTCAATCCTACCCTACGCGCCTTGCTTAAAAAAATCACCGTAAAAGCGGACAAAGAAATCGACAACCTTTTCCCTCAAGTCAAGCGCGCACGGGTGACCATCACGACGAAAAAAAATGAAACATTCACAGAAAAGGTCGACTATGCCAAAGGAAGTCCGGAGAATCCACTCAGCGATCAAGAATTGATCGCGAAATTCGAGGCCAACTGTCAGAATATCGTACCGGAAAACCAACAGCAACACATCATCGATGCATGCATGCAACTTGGCGTCAAAGAAAAATCAAGTAAAGAGTTTATGGAAATCCTGGTTTTATAGCGATGCAAAGGGGGGTGCTTGAAGGTCAAAAAGAGTAGCGAGATTTTTGGATGGTACCGCTGGCCCCCCCTCCCAGCGGTACGCACCCGGCTCTAAAATCTGCTCATATAAAAGCAAAAACCACGCCAAGAAAAATGTTCACTGTAAAACATTATTCTTCAAACACTTGCGATTTTAGCAGTCAAATTTACCCGATGATTTGTTGTAATATTACAACAATCAGGCGAATATTTGTTGTTTTTTATCGACTATTTTACCCCAAAGAATCCCGGGAACGCCATTGTCTCTTTAGCGTTATATGAACAACCCTTTGACTTTTATTCAAAAATACCCTATGTTAATTGTTTAATGGTCATTTCTCTGTAGGGAAGCCATGCAATAGGTCAATCCCTCTGTCATTAGGATTGGATTATTTTAATCAAAAAGGAGCGTCTGTGACAACTGCAAATGATCGCGAAGCGGTGCAGGAACTAGAACGCGCACGTGAAGAAATATTAAAACAAATATCGAAAATAATCGTGGGTCAACATAAAGTCGTTGATGAGTTGCTCATTTCCCTGCTATCAAGAGGCCATTGCTTGTTGGTTGGGGTACCGGGCCTGGCTAAAACCCTGCTTATCAGTACGGTAGCAAAAGTACTTGATTTAAAATTCAGCCGGATTCAGTTTACCCCTGACCTGATGCCCTCTGACATTACAGGCACAGAAGTGATAGAAGAAGACCAAAGTACAGGACGAAAGACATTCAAGTTTGTACGGGGTCCTGTATTTGCCAATATTGTCCTGGCAGACGAGATCAACCGCACTCCTCCCAAAACCCAATCCGCTTTGTTACAAGCGATGCAGGAACACCAGGTATCTGCAGCCGGCGAAACACACCATTTGGATGAACCTTTTTTCGTGCTTGCAACCCAGAACCCTATAGAACAAGAAGGAACATATCCGTTACCCGAAGCCCAACTGGATCGTTTCATGTTCAATTTATGGGTAGATTACCCGTCAGAACAAGAAGAGAGAGAAATCGTTCGCTCCACAACAAGCGCCTACCAGGCAGAGTTAAATGCCGTTCTCAATGCCGATCAGATCATTGCCTTGCAAGACCTGGTTCGTCGTGTTCCTGTTGCCGATAATGTCATCGAATATGCGGTAAAACTGGTACGTGCGACCAGGCCATCGGATTCATTATCTCCTGATTTTATCAGAGATTGGATTCGATGGGGAGCCGGCCCCCGGGCCTCACAGTACCTGATATTAGGCGCCAAAACGCGTGCCATTCTGGATGGCCGGCCAACTCCGGATATAGCTGATGTCGAAAATGTATCCTTTCCCGTGCTTCGACATCGAATTCTCCCCAATTTTAATGCAGAGGCAGAGGGGGTTTCGGTGAATCAAATCATTGAACGTTTGCTCAAAGAGGTCAAAGTTCAATAATGAGTGAAAATTCTGCAAAATACCTGCAACCTCATGTCGTTTCCAGGTTACGCAATCTGAATTTGATTGCCAAGCTCGTTGTGGAAGGATTCATGACCGGACTACATAAAAGCCCATATCACGGCTTTAGTGTTGAATTTGCCGAACACCGCCAGTATATGCCTGGTGATGACATTCGACATATGGACTGGAAAGTCTATGCAAAAACCGACCGGTTTGTGGTCAAACAGTATGAAGAAGAGACCAATCTAAAATCATATCTGTTGGTCGATGCCTCGGCTTCAATGGCATATTCTTCTCATGGAATTTCAAAGATGGATTATGCCATCCATCTTTCATCGGCATTGGCGTACCTGATGCTCAAACAACGGGATGCCGTCGGCTTACTCACCTTTGATGAACATATCAGGAGATTTCTACCCCCACGATCGGTTCAAACCTTTTTGCATGAAATATTATCTGAATTGCAACGCACAGAACCCGCCAGCAAGACCTTGATGGGCAAAGCGTTTCATGAACTGGCAGAACGCATCCATCGACGCGGTTTGATCATTATTTTCAGCGACCTCCTGGATGTTCCCGATGAGATATTGCGAGGCTTGAAACATTTTCGGCATAATCAACATCAAGTCATTGTTTTTCACATTCTGGATCCCTTTGAGCGATATTTTGATTTCAAGCGCTCTGCAGTATTCAAGGACATGGAAACAGGTGAAAAACTACCGACTCAACCCTGGACCATCCGGGGAGACTATCGACGGCTTGTGGCTGACTATATCGCCAAAATAAAAAAACAGTGTCATGAGCATCGAATAGACTATATGCTGATGGATACCAGCGAACCTTATGACCGTGCTTTACTCCATTATCTGATCAAGCGAAAAAAAATTGGCGGTTAGCCATGCTCACATTTTTCACCTGGATATTCATCATTGCTCTGATCCTGGTGGCATACAGCGTATTTTTATGGTATCGCCTTCAAAAGCAATTTCGTTTTCAGGCACGCCTGACCGTGTGGTTTCTTGTTATCGTACTCGTATCGACCGTTCCGCTGATCCTGTTTGTCAGCATGACCCTGAATCAAACCACCGAGATGTTGAGGTTGCCCGCTTTACGACAAGCTCTGGAACATTCTGTTCAATTGGTGCGCAATCAACTCGATACCCACTGTGACTATATGTTAAAAGAGCTTTTGCAAGATCCTGACGAGTTCGCTTTTCATCCATTCGTCGTGGCTATGGCCACACCTCAGGACCCGGATCAGCTGAACTGGCAGACCAAGGATTCGGCTATAGCACCACTATTTTCCCAAACCCCAGTCTACCCTGAACCTTTGAACTCATACCATACAACCATTTTGACGTCCGACTCGATCTCATATTATCAATATATTTACAGACACCCCGATTCAACATTATCCGGAATCATTTTACCCCTTGATAGTATGTTCGTGCACACAAAAAATGAAATGTCCTGGGCATTGAGAAATGTCTCGTCCATATCATTATTACAACAACACCTGGTAGATCAACGTTGGTTCTTTGCCATAGCGCTGGGGCTCATTGCCATGCTCGTGGTATTCAACACCTGGCTTGCCCGCAGATTATCTCGCGGTATCAGCCAACCTATCATGGCTTTGACCAAAGGCATGCACAAGGCCGGCAAGGGAGACCTGGAGCACCGTATCCAGGTGAAAGCAAAGGATGAAATCGCATATTTGGTGCAATCCTTTAATACCATGATTGCAGAACTGCAATCCAGCCGCATAAAACTACAAAAAGCAGAAAGAGCCGCAGCATGGAGAGATATGGCTCGCCAGGTTTCTCATGAAATCAAAAATCCCTTAACCCCCATGCAATTCTCTCTCTATCGTCTGAGAACAGAACTGGAACATTTTCCAGCGCTAATACAGACAGTAGAAATGCTGGATCAAGAGATCACGACGTTGCGAAAGCTCGCAGATGCATTCTCTCAATTTGCTCAGACTCCCCCCTTGCATTTACAACAGATCGACCTGGTTCCGCTTTTGCGTTCGATCGTTCAGCTTTATGAACAAGAAAAAGAGATCGATATTAAATTCGAATCCGTCTCTTCCTGCCGAGCTGTTATGGATCCTGAACAGATCAAACGGGTGATGCATAACCTCATCAAAAATGCGATTGAAGCTTCACCAGGCAAACCCACCATCATTGTATGCTGCGAACTCGTAGAAAACCGCCAAATAAAGCTTTCCGTGCAAGATAACGGAACGGGCATGCCACAGGAAGTCATAAATAAACTATTCAAACCCTATTTTACCACCAAAAAAGAGGGAACAGGCCTGGGCATGTTTATGGTGCAAAGGATTATTCAGGACCACGGCGGTGAATTGTCCGTTTATAGTGAGAAAGGCAAAGGAACGCGCATCGATATATCCTTGCCCGCGTTGTATGAGAAAGGTTAAGTGGTTATGCAAATTGAACCTTTTATTCTTTTGCTCTTGATCTTGTTGCCTCCATTAATGTACGGCTTTTTATGGGTCTGGCAAAGCAAAAAGTCCGAGTCTGATCAGCCATGGCAGGTGGTTGCCCAGTGGTTACAAGAGCTACGCGGGAGTTTGGATCACAACTCGGATATCATGCAGAATCATCTTTATCAATCCAGTCAAATGTTATCCAATCGACTCGACCATTCTTATGAATTATTACATAGTCTCAATCAAGATATGGCCAAAGTAAAAGAAATGGGCGAGCAGATGCGGGATTTAGGGCACTTGTTTCGGTCTCCTAAACTGCGCGGAGGAGTGGGCGAACAATTGCTCAAGGACTTGCTTTATGATGTCTTGCCGGTTTCGCAGATAAAATGGCAGTATCGGTTCAAAAACGGCACGATAGTGGATGCATTGGTACTCACAGCCAAAGGAGCCATTGCCGTAGACGCAAAATTTCCCATGGAAAATTTTATCAAATGGCAAAAGCATAATGATGAACGCTACAAAAAACAGTTTTTTCAGGATGTCAAAAAGCATGTTGAAAATATCGCACAGAAATATATTTTGCCTGCAGAGGGGACGGTTGATTTTGCCCTTTTGTATCTCCCCACTGAAATGTTGTTTATGGAAATTCAAAATAGTGAATCCTTATTACAGTTTGCCAGATCCAGAAAAATTCTCTACGTTTCACCCCATACGCTCTACTATTTGTTGCGTATAATCCTGATGGGACTGGAATCCGCTCAGATTCATGAAAAGGCACAGGATTTAATCAGGGGAATTTTTAGTCTTCGCCAGCAAGCCACACAGGTTCAAAGCACTCTGCAAACCACATTTCATCATCTGAATCATGCTCAAAATGCACTCAGCCGTGGATTGAATGACTTGCAGCAATTTATCACCCGAATGAATGATCTCGATCAGCTTATCAACGTAAAACCCGACCAGGATCAATCAAAGGGCAGTTCCACAGAGACATCATAATCGGGAATTGGCATGATTCCTGCTATTAAGGGGGTAAGAAGATAAAGGGGGGAAATCTGGTACAGAATTATGACAAAATAAAGGAAATGTCAAGTTTCTATCTAAACATAGCCTTGAGGCTGCCCCAGGTCTGGCGCGCCGAAGAGATGTGAGGACTTAGGGTTAAGGTTTTATCATAGTCAATGACCGTGCCATCATTATCGACGATCTTTAATTTATAATGAAAGGTATGGCCGGTGGACTTGAAAACCTTGGTATCGGTATAGGTATAAACGATATCAGTATCTTTGTCATAATTGGCCTGGACAAATTTAAGTCGTTCAAAATTTGTGCCGTCGAGACTTCGATAGAGCTCATAGCCCTTTACATTGACCTGAGTTTTGACGACCCATTTTAATTCGACCCGGTTATGCCCGGCTTCGCCGCTAAATTCATTAATGATCGCACCACCGAAAAGAGGCACGACAGACAAGAGGACAATTAAAATTAAAAATAAATGTTTTTGGCTAGACATAAAATATAGAAATCATTCTGATTGTGTTTTACCTGTTCATTGTATAGTACAACAATATACCTAAAAATTCAACTCTTTTTTTTATTTTTTCGTACAGTTGTCCAAAATTCATGTACATAGCCAACTCGGCAAACTTGACGGTTTTTCTGTGTCTGTTGCGTTTATCTTTTTTATCTGTTTTGAACAGTAGCGGTTTTTCACGAAAATTTTCAAAATAAAAGCAATTACACATAACAGGGTGCATCACTAAATTAGCTATTAAATAATATTGACATTATACATAAAATTTCATACTTTGAAAAAAATTAGGTATGTAATTAGCTGACAGAGCCTGTGGAACAAGTGCCAACCAGGGATGGACCGCAATCAAAAGATTCTCTTGATCGTTATCTCAAGGAGATCAGTAAAGTTCCCCTTTTGACTCCTGCAGAAGAGATTGCGCTTGCAAAAAAAATCAAGTCAGGAGAACAAGAGGCACTGGAGAGACTCACGAAAGCGAATCTGCGGTTTGTGGTTAGTGTTGCCAAGCAATATCAAAATCAAGGTCTGTCGCTTGGAGATCTTATAAACGAGGGAAATCTCGGACTCATCAAAGCTGCAAACCGCTTTGATGAAACGAGGGGATTCAAATTTATCTCTTATGCTGTTTGGTGGATTCGGCAATCAATCTTGCAAGCACTGGCAGAACAGGCTCGTATCGTGCGAATCCCCTTAAACCGCATTGGAGCCCTCAACAAGATTGAAAAAATCTTTAATGCACTCGAGCAAGAATATGAGCGTGAGCCTTCGGCAGAAGAAATCGCCAAAGAACTCGACATGCAAACAGCCGATGTTTATGCAACGATGAATTCTGCAAGCAAGTATCTTTCGCTCGATGCCGCCTTTTCAGATGAGGAAGACAATAAACTCATCGACATCATTGAAAATGAACAGCAGCCATCACCAGATACGCAGCTCTTGAGTGAATCTTTGAAAATTGAAATAGAACGCGCTTTATCATCCCTAAACGATAGGGAAGCCCAGGTATTACGATTTTACTTTGGATTGACAGAAGAAAATCCCTTGACACTGGAAGAGATCGGGGAAAAGTTTACCCTGACCCGCGAGCGTGTCAGGCAGATCAAAGAAAAAGCGTTGAGAAGATTACGACATAAATCCAGAAGTAAAATCTTACGCAAATATTTGGGATAAAAATGGATTTCACCTTATGTTTCCACTAGCGGATAATTCATAAAAAAAACGTGCTTGACAAGACAAAAATATGTTCGTATATTTTAGAAATATTGACCGTTTCCTCCGTATCAAAGATACCATCCAACAGATCATTGCTCATCGTTCTGAGCAGCTTCGTCAAGCAGGCAATCGAAACGATAGGACAAAGGAAGAGCGGAACATGCGAAACAAGCAAATCAAGCTAATTTACTTTTCGTATGGGGGATCAGATGTAAAGCAAATTAGCCTGGGTTGGAAAAACATTGTTGGATTTGCCGTCGCCACATTTACCATTCTCTTATTTTTTGTCTCTGTTATGATAGGGTTGTTTACCGACTTTTATCATAACTGGCAGGTCAATCATTTGAACAAAACCAATGGTCAACTCTTGGTCTTTCTCGACGAGATGACAGAAAAGGTCAAAACCTTGCAACAGCAAGTCTCGGTACTTGAAAAGGAAGATAATGACCTCCGTGTTTTTGTCGACTTGCCACAAATTGACAGTGACGTAAGAAAATTAGGTGTTGGTGGACATGATCAATTTACCATCAATGATTTTTCCAGTATCTCAGACGACACACGAAACTCTGCACTTAAAGTCAAGGGCATATTGGATAATCTGGAGCGGCGTATCCAGGTCGCCCAGGAAAGCCGGGAAGAAATTCTGCAAAAATATGCTCAAGATCTCAAACAGATCAAACATACGCCCTCAATTCGTCCCGTCGTTCAGGGAAGATACACAGACCGATTTGGCCCCCGTATCGACCCCTTGATCGAACAAATTCGCCCTCATTATGGCCTCGATATCTCTGCCCCACGCGGCACACCGGTTTATGCGACTGCTGATGGCGTCGTGACCGATGTCGTTGAACGCTATAAACCCAATGTCGGCTATGGTAAAATGGTAGAAGTCGACCATGGTTACGGGCTCGTGACGAAATATGCTCACCTCCATAAGATTCTTGTTAAAAAAGGACAAAAAATTACACGACATACGATTGTCGGACAAGTGGGTGACACCGGTCGATCTACAGGACCCCATTTGCATTATGAAGTTGTATTGGAGGGCAAGCATAAAGATCCGGAAAATTTTATTCTCAACTGATGACAGGCCTGTCTCTGACAGGCCTTTTTTTTGTACATAAAATACGATTCTGTGCGCTTGTAGACGTGACCTGAATCACGAATTTGAAATATGAAAAATTTTTTTTGCATTCTGTTCATTTTTTTAACATCCAGTATCGCGCCCACTGCTCCTCTGCTCTCTACGATTGAACGAGGCATCCGGGCAAGTATTGCGGAAAAATATGATACCGCCCTTGCATTGTTTGACTCTCTAAAGCAAAACAATCCCCAACATCCTGCAGGACACTTTTTCTTTGCAGCCGTTTTGCAAGCCCGAATGACTGATCTCGAAACCCAAAAGTGGCAAGATGATTTTCACAAACATATCGATCAAGCAATCGTTCTTGCACGGAAAAATATAGACCAAAACGACGGCATCATCCCCTTTAGATATTATTTTGGCGCTGGCTTGTCCTATAAAAGTTTGCAGCTGGGGAGAGAAAAAAAATACCTCCCCGCAATAAAATTAGGTATGGCCGCTGTCGATGAACTAGAGAAAACAATGGAACAAAATCCAGCGTTTTTTGATCCTTTGCTTGGAATCGGCCTGTATCAATACTGGCGCAGTCACCTGACAAAAAGTTTAACCTGGTTGCCCTTTTTTTCAGATCAACGTACAGAGGGCATAGAAAAAATCATAAAGGCTGCCGAAAACTCTGAATTTAGCCGGTGGGCTGCCCTTTCCAGTCTTGCGTGGATATATATGGAAGAGCAACAATATGAACAGGCCTATGACTATGCCCATCAAGGATATGATGAAATCCCAAGTCGCTTTTTTCTCTGGCCCATGGCCGAGGCTGCATTTCGTCAAGAAAAATTCGCTTTGGCAATCGATCAATTTAAAAGAATTCTCGCCTCCCTTCAGAGCGGACAAGAACTCAACAATCATTATAATGAACTGGTTCTAAACTGGAAATTGGCACAAGCCTTTGCGAAAATCCATGATTGGCCACAAGCAGAAAAATATTGCAATCTCGTGTTGAATTTAAAAGTGGGAGAAAAAGTAAAAGAAAGAGCTAAAGATGAAAAAAAAGGGGCGCGTGACCTTTTAAAAAATATCACTGCTGCCCAAAAAAAATGAGTATAGCCTTATTTCCCCGTGTATTCACATGCTTTATGTATTTACAAAACAAAGCTCTCAAAAATAGGTCCCATTTTCCCACGGTTTCACGTAAACTGGGATGCAGAGATCGCAATGGCAAAAAAAGAGGACGCAGAGCAAGACAAAATTTCAGCAATCTTGTATCACTCGCATCATTAAACCCATTTTTCAGAGTGTGCTGTTTTTAAATATTTATTTAGCCAAAACGTTTTAATAGCATAGAGTCAGGTTACCGGACAACTGATGCATTCTGGCTTTTGGTTTTTGCAATTTTCTTTCCTCTGCGACCCTTGCGTTTTCTCCTAGTCCTCTGCGTTTATCGTTTTTGTCTATTTTGGACAAGAGTGATCCTTTAATTACAAAACAACACTATTTGATCCCGCCTTTTTTTTTCAGCCATAGCAATAATTCGCATATCAGGACCAAACCGATCCAAATCGGTGTCCAATAGGTTGCGGTCTCTGGCCAAAAAAGCCCCTCACTAAAGGTTTGCCATCCAAAAGGAAACAACCAATAATATCCGTTATCGAGATGTCGCTGCAATGCATCCAGTAAAAAATGGGCACTGACACCGGCCAACAAGAGCCATCGTGCCTTTGTGCGCCAGGTTACATGAAAAAAGTATCCCAGCAGCCAGACGAGTCCCAACATAAAAACAGGAGTGTGAATGGCAATCGTATAGGGATACCATTGCGGCTTTAAAATATATAACGGGCGAGATAGAACATCCGGTAAAACCGCCCCTATATAGATCAATACCCGCATCGGGGCGTTGACCCACCATCTGGTGCCAAAATAGACCAATGCCGTATGGGTGACCAGATCAGGCATGAGAATTTCCCCGGGGCAATAACCCATTTTTTTGAAACCGCCAGTGGATAAAAAAGAAAAGTAACAACACAGGCAAAGGAAGGATCGAATACCAGATCTTTAGCCGCCGATTATCCGGAACATAACAGGCGATCAATTCCAGCCCCCCCTGCTGGTGAAAGATCACGTTCATTTGGATAAACTCACCCACCTGCAGATCAGGATGCTGCCCCAGGACCCAAAATTGTTGATCCATATAAGAGATATAAAATCCCTCGGCTTCAATTCGAGTGATGACAGCCTCTGTACCGACGAATAAACTGTCACCCTCATGAAATTCAGGATTGCTCAGGGCCTGGGTCAGGGTTAATTCCGGCTGGTTGTGTGCGCCATAGAGGATTAAACAAAACAAGCCGGCAACAGGCAAGAGCTTACCCAAAAAACTATAGCTTGCCTTTGAACACATCTTTAACCACTTTAGAAATTAACGGGTGCAAATGACCATTTGATGCAATAACGTTTCCATCCCAGATCGCATTAGGTCCCCCCACAAAATCAGTGATTTTCCCGCCTGCCTCTTTGACCAATACATAACCAGCAGCCACGTCCCATGGAGAAAGGCCGATTTCCCAAAAACCTTCGCTGCGACCGGCAGCGATATGGCAGAAATCCAAGGCAGCCGATCCGAGACGCCGGATACCCGCGACTTTTAAAAACAGTCGATTGAATGATTGCTGATAAAGATCGATAAATTTTTTGGACCGAAAAGGGAATCCGCTGACCAGCAACGCCAGCTCTGGTTGTTGAACTTGCGACACACAGATCTTTTTGCCATTGCAGGTGCTTCCCTGACCTTGCTCAGCAACATAAAGTTCATTGCGGGTGGGATCAAATACAACACCGAGAACAATTTCATCGTCGAATTCGAGTGCGATCGACACAGAAAACACAGGAAAACCATGCATATAATTCGTCGTTCCATCCAGAGGGTCGATTATCCATCGATACCCCCCACGTGTATCCTTTGCAGATTCTTCGGCATAGATCTTGTGATCCGGGAAATCAGATTTTATCACCTCAATAATTATCTGTTCAGATTTTTTGTCGACATGGGTGACAAAATCAGAGGGATTCTTTGTATCTACATGAGCAAGATCAATCTGTCCGTGGTGTTTTAAAAGAATTTCTCCTGCTTGCTTGGCAGCTGCAATGGCGGTTTTTATCATAAGGTTTTCCTGTTTTTAACCTTTTGTTATTCTTTTTGTCCGTCGCGCAATTGTACAATCGTTACCCCACTGTCTCCCTCATTCCAATGACCAATACGATGTGATAAGACATGGGCATGATTTGCAAGAAAATCATGGATCTGCTTTCGCAGTACACCGGTACCCTTGCCGTGAATGACTCGAATGGTTTTCAAACCCATTAGCAAGGCTTCATCTATGGTCTTGTCCACGATATCGCAGGCTTGGTCTGCTCTCAGGCCTCTGAGATCGATCTCATCGCTGACAGGCTCCTCACGCTCATAGTTAAATTTAACCCCGCCTTTTTTACCCTCTTTGGAAGGTTTACTCGGTAAGAGTTCTTTTACAGGAACCCAGAGTTTGGCCATATCGGTTTCAAGTAATACCCGGTTTCGTTTGTCAGGCTTGGAGGCGATAACTCCCTGTGCTCCCATTTTGGTCCAGCGCGCATGATCACCGATCGATAGTTCCTGGCTGCTGCTCTCTGCAGAAACAGAGGGTTGCTTGTGTTTATTTAACTTTTGTTTTTCATCGTACAGTTTTTGGCGTACTGTTTTGATCTTGTCTTTTGCTGCCTGAGATTCTTTGATTTCTCTGACTGCATTCTCTACAGCAGCATTGGCCTGACGAAGAATCTCTTCAGCCTCTTGTACGGCTTGCTTTTTCAGGCGATGGGTCTCGCGTTTTATGGACTGTGTACGCTCTTTATACAGATTGGTCAGGCCACGAAGCTCTGTTTCTTTTATAGAAGCTTCTCTGATCAGCTCTTTATGGCGTTGTATTCGTTCTTCTAATTCCAGAATCAAACCTTCAAGTCGATTCTTATGTGCTCCGACGAGTTCTCTGGCTCGTTCGACCAGCTTTGAATTCAAGCCCATGCGGCTTGCAATCTCAAAGGCGTAACTGGAACCGGGTACGCCCTCTCGAAAATGATAAGTGGGTTGCAGTGTCAAAACATCGAACTCCATCGAGGCATTCTCAATGTGGTCGGTTTGATAGGCAAAAGCTTTCAAGGCGCTTTGATGGGTAGTGACAATCGCCAGCGAAGCCAAGCGACATAGAGCTTCGAGAACCGAGATAGCCAGGGCGCTTCCTTCTTCAGGATCAGTGCCGCTGGCAATTTCATCGATGAGAACCAGACTTTGCTCATCAGCAGATGAAACAATATCCTTGAGACTATTCAGATGAGATGAAAAGGTAGAAAGATCGTTTTCAATGGATTGCTGATCCCCGATAAGGGCATAGATGCGATGAAAAAAGGCGATCTTTGAATGGCCCTCGGCCGGAATATGGCAGCCGCTCATTGCCATCAAAGTGAGCAAGCCCACGGTCTTTAATACGACGGTTTTACCCCCTGCATTGGGGCCGCTTATGACCATAATGCGTTTATCGTCATTCAGCTCTAAATTCAGCGGAACCACCTCTGATTTTGGCATGCGCAATATAAGCAGTGGATGCCGGGCCTGGGCCAAATGGATGGATTTTTCAGAACTCAACTCGGGAGCCTGGCCTTCCATTTTGTTGGAAAAAACAGCCTTGGCATAAATCAGATCCAGCTGAGTCAAAGTGTGCAAATTGTTATCAAGGTCATTTAATTTGGCACGACATTTTTCGCTCAGTTCCAAAAGGATACGGTTGATTTCCCGTTCTTCATCGGCATAAAGCTCTCGTACCCGATTATTATCTTCAACCGTTTGCATAGGCTCGACAAACAGGCTTGAACCGCTCGCAGAGCGGTCATGGACCAATCCCTTGATCTTGCGCTTGTACTCGTCTTTGACCATAAGCACGAGACGTCCGGAGCGTACGGCAATAATATTTTCCTGCAACAGACCTTGTTCACCCAGATTTTTTACCAGACTTTCAATCTTGTTGCGCACCGCGGCCTGCGCTTTGGTGATACGTTCCCGTATTCGTTTTAACTCCGGACTGGCTGAATCACGAATCGCAAACGTGGTGCTATCGATCGCTTTTTCAATCGCTTGTTCGAGTTCTGGATCGGGTAAAAGATGGCGCGTGACTGCACTCAGAGCTGAAAGCTTTTCCTTTCGGGCTTTGAAATAGCGATCACATTGTCGGCTGACATAAAGAGTTCGATTGATTTTTACCAACTCTTCCGGATCGAGGCGACTTGCTTCGATTCGCAATTTCTTGAGAACTGGCCTGATATCGGAAATGCCGTCAATAGGCAGGGCCTGATCATAACGCAACAGATCGGCCAGTTCTGTGGTCTGATTCAGAGCCAACCGACAATCTTGCTGATCCTGAAGAGGTTGCAAGGCGAGGGCTTTCTCAGCCCCCAAAACAGAGGATGCGCAAACAGACAGACGCTCTCTGATCTTGTCAAATTCCAGAGTTTCAAAGGCAAATGTATTCATAATTTTAAGGTTGTTCTATTGGGAAGACGGCTCGGATTGGTTGTCTAATTTTTCAGCGGCTTTCTGAATAGGTGGCTTGAGCTGTGGAACCGCTTTGAACGTGGCCGAAGCGATGACTTGGGCAAAATAAGTCATGTGTGAAAACAAAACCGAATCCTGTTCTGCGCGTTTCAATTGTTTTTCCAAAGGTAGAACATACAGTCCCAGGGTAAGCACACTGACAAAAAACAGTCCTTTAGCAAAACCGAATACAGCCCCCACGAATCGATTGACTTTACCCTGCAATTCTTTATCGAACGCTTTTTGAAAAAAATTCATCAGGACTGAAAATCCAATGAGCACAAATCCAAAGACCACAAAAAATCCAAAAATCCCTTCAATTTGCTCCGGGATGATCTTTAGCTTTGGCGCCAAAAAGCGCCCTACAGGCGAACCCAATCGCAACGCCGAAAGGAGTGCCAGAACCAAGCCGGTAAAACCCAAAAGCTCATTTACCATGCCATTTTTAGCACCTCGATACACAAAAAGGGTAATGACAGCAATAATCAAAATATCGATAATGCTCATAATACACAATCCAAGTTAAAAAAAAAGTGGATAAATTTACCCACTTTTTTTTCTATTGACCATAAGGTATTATCGAGTTGAAACTTTAAGGGTGAACCAGAATCAGGATCAGATATCAAAAGACAAAACATGCGTACAATTTGTCTTTTGCCCTTCATGCCAGTTTATTCCGAACCATTTCATTCACCACTTTTCCCTCGGCTCGTCCTTTGACTTCTGCCATCACTTTGGGCATCACCTTGCCAAGATCTTTCATAGATACAGCTTCTTGCTCGGCGATGACACGATCCACGATGGCTTTTACCTCTTTTTCAGAAAGTGCTTTGGGCAGATACTCGGTGATGACATCCAGTTCTTTTTGCTCTTTATCAGCAAGATCGTCTCTGCCTGCTTGAGTATAGGAATCAATAGATTCACGGCGTTTTTTTGCTGCACTGCTCAACACCTCGATCTCTTCTTGTTCGGTCAATGCGTCCTGTTTATCGATCTCGGCATTTTTTAATTGACCGCGCAGCAATCGAATGGTTGATAGGCGATCTTTTTGTCCTGCCTTTAAGGCAGTCTTCATGTCCTCAGTCAATTTTTCATAGATACTCAAGCAAAACCCCATAGATTACACGATAATCAGCGATTTTCCATGGCTTGTAATTTGCGCATTTTTCTTCGAGCTGCTGCTAACTTGCGTTTTTTTCTTTCGCTGGGCTTTTCAAAATGTTGATGTTTTTTAATATCCGACATCAAACCCGCTTTTTCACAAGCCTTCATGAAACGTTTTAATGCTTTTTCAAATGGTTCGTTATCTCTAACGCGAACACCAGGCATCCTGTAAAGGTCACCTCCTTCCTACACTATTTATGGGATAATCCGTAATAAACAAGTTATATAAATATTTGGAGAAAATCAAGATGTTTTTCGCGAATCTGAAACGCCACGCGATACAAGACTCTTGAGATGAATCAACCTGGAGGCCATTGCATGGCGCGCCCCCCCAAAAGATGAAGGTGAATATGAAAAACACTCTGCCCGGCCTGCTCATTGCAATTCATAACCACTCTGTACCCGGCCTGGTCGATGTCACGCTCTTTTGCCAATTTTTTTGCCAACCTGATTATTTTCCCAACAAGCTCATCATGTTCAGGTTGCAAATCATTTAGCCGGGAAATGTGTTGTCGGGGAATCACCAGGATATGCACAGGTGCCTGGGGTGAAATGTCTTCAAAGGCAACGAGCTCCTCATCCTCATGTACAATTTTTGCCGGAATCTCTTTGGCTGCGATTTTACAAAATAAACAATCCATTGACTCCTCCCAGATCGTTATATTAGATATCTCTGCTGAATACGAATAATTTAGTCGCTCCGACCACCGCTGCAGTCTCGCTTTTCAATCGTCTGGTTCCGAGATAAAGGGGGTTGATATCCATGGATAGCGCATATTCGATCTCTTTATCTGAAAATCCGCCTTCTGGCCCTACGAACAGAGTGGCTTGATGACATTCATGTAAACTGCTAATAGAGTTATTATCTTCCGATTCCAGGGCGATAAAAGCAGGTCTGGGGCAAACCTTTATGTAATCATTGAAATGCTGGATATCGTATACAGGCGGACAATAACTGCGCAGACACTGTTTCATCGCAGCGAGCGCCTTTTTACGCCATCGCTCCAGCCGACTTGACGGCTCACCTATAGAGTATTGGCTGACAAGTGGAACAAAAGCACAAATACCTATCTCAGTGCCTTTTTCCACAACCAGGTCAAATTGGCTTGCTTTAGGCAGTGCATGAGCAAGGGTCAGACGCAGTTTGGGTTCGTTCGCATTTGTCGTGGTCTCTAGAATTTCTACCTGACAGGATTGATCCTGAATTTTGTCTATTTTTCCTCTATAGGTATTTCCCCGCCCATCCACGGCAGCGATCTCGTCTCCGACCTTATTTCGACAGACCCGGATAGCATGTTTGCTTTCTTTACCCTGGAGTATAAAATGTCGTCCGGTAACCTTGTCAGGCTCTATATAATAATTCTCTTGATGTGACATTTAAAACCACACCCCCGCGTCGATGATCCATTGCTGATTTCCGTACGGATCCCATGCACTTTCCACTCGCAACAACTGAATATATGGCAGATGAAAGTGAATTCCCATACCATATCCCTCTATCAAAGAATCCCAGGCCGTCATATCCTGGGTTTTCCACATTGCTGCACTGTCATAAAAAAAACCTGCGGATATTCCAAATGGCAAATGATTGCCATAGTCTCCCAACAGTCCTTCTCCTCCCAGACTGAAAAACGTCACGGGCAAAAGGGGAATCCGTAATTCGAGACTCCCGATCGCTCTCTGCTGCCCGGCACGACGCAAGCCGAACTGACCGCGGACTCGCTCGGAATATCCGATAAATGTCTTTGCATAAGCAGGTGTATCTCCATTCACTCTGTCATATGCAAAACGCGCCGCAAGAGCGGTACGTAAAACAAGTGGAATATAGATTCGAAAATCGACTCCCATTTGAGTATAATCGATTTCACCGGGAAAATGAACTTTATTTATGTCGAGTTTAGCAAACCACCCTGATTTTGGGTATTCGATCAAATCGCGATTATCGTATTTCAACTCAAAGGATAGAGAGGGCAAATGATCCACGCCGTCATTGCCGTGGCTCCAGGCCTTGAAAGATTCGGGAAAAGAGATACGGCGATATCCCATCGTAACGGTGGTAAATGCATGATATCCCCACCGCTTGCCAAGTCCCAGCGAACCTCCCCGATGAATTTCATCAAACCGTTCCACATCTGTGGCCAGACTTTTCATCTTGCGGGAGTAAAGCCCAAAAGACGTGTACAATTGTCGGTCCCGGTTAAAATAGGGATTGCGATAATAGAGCTGAAAACCCGGATTAAATCCGAACCACGCGGACAAACCGATCAGGGTGGCCATCCCCCGAAAATTTTGATGTACAACTCCCCCGCCATAAGAGAGCTTTTTCACATCTCTCTCATTATAAAAAAGTATGGGATACGGAAAAATATACCATCTCTCGGCGACCACAACGAGCAATGCGACTCCGTCGCCGGTAGCGACGGGTTCGATGACGACTTTATTAAAGAGCTGCAAGTTCTGGATACGCTTACGGTCCTGTTCCAGCAAAGAATAGTCGAGGTGTTGGCCTATTTTGGTCTTTAACTCCCGTCTGATCACATATTCACGGGTTTTTTCATTCCCGAGGACAATAATTTCTCTCACAATCAGACTATCGGATTGATCTTGTCCGGAAGCCGAATGAAACAAAGCCAAGACGATAACAGACAAATAAAAAAAAGACAATCTCAAACGATATTCCTCAGAGTTTATTAAAGAGTCGCATGGTTAATCGCCAATCGCCATCGCCGGAAATAATTTGCCGGCTCAGGTCGATACGATAAAAGCCATCGAACAAAAGAAAAGAAATTCCGGCATCGGCCATTGGCTTAAAGCTATCGATAGCCTGAAAAAGGACACGAAAAGGTTCTTGTTCACCCCATGCATCACCCATTTCGAAAAAAAGACCTAGAGAAGCTGAGTCCATTATGGGCCAATTCACGAGACCGGTCTTTTTCAAGATCTGTCCGCCAAAGACATAGTGCATACGAGCCAGCAATAGATTCTGCCCATAGTGGTCAAAATCCGAAAAGGCCCGACAGGTTCCAACACCACCGATAGGGATGAGATATTGCTGGGCCAGACTTCCGGTGCGGCTGCCGGCGAGTCCTTCGATGATCAATCGTTGATACTGAAAAGCGGACAGATAAATCTTGCTCGACAAAAAGAGACCGGTGGTTCGAAAATCACCGGATGTAGACTGGAGGTTCGCAACAAACACCCATCCGGTATTGGGAAAATAGGGATTATCCCGCCGGTCGATAAAGGCAGAAAATTTCCACAAATGTTCCAACCCTGGAGTGATGGCAGGATTGGGTCGAAATGCCTTATTCCCGCCGAACAAAGTGCCACTGAAATTGCTAAATGTCGCCATATCTTCATATCGAGCCAGACTATGTTCCACTCGAAAAATCAACGATTCACCAAATCGCTTATCGGCAAAAATTCGCCAACCCTTTTTACCGTAATAATTACGAAAATCTTCTCGCAAAAACAGAGCAGCCAAAGAATTTTCAAGCGTTCCCATGATCCAGTGGTCATTTGTCATCGTTTCATCGAAATATTCCGCATAAAGAATCAAACGTTCGTGCCTCAATAAACGATATTCCAAGCCGGCGGAAAAATTCACTTTTTTGCGCTTTGTCGCATAACCCACCTCGAGACGGCCAGCCAGAGGAGATCGCATCCAGGGCTTGAAAAAAAGTCCGCCATGCAAAACGGCTCCCTCGACGCGATTGAAATGCGGACTGGACCAAAAATCAAACAGTTTATACATGGAAAGCGGATCATCGTCGAGTCTATCGAACTCAAATTGTGCAAGAGCAGGAGATATAACGCCCAGCATGGCCAATAGTATAATCGTCTTTTGTAATGACATATGGGATAGACGCTCCTTAATTTTCAGACGATGGATCATGGCTCTTGACCATAATCACTTCGGTTCCATCTTTATGAAATTTGTACTCGACCTTATCCATCAATGTTCGGATAATGAATATTCCCCTGCCGCTGTCCTTTAAAAGGTTTTCCGGGTGCAGGGGATTTGCCACCTGGTCTAATTTAAAACCTCCGCCCTGATCACGAACCCGCACCTCCAGAAAAGTATCATCAACAATAAATGTGATAAAAATCTTTTTATCTTTTGCCTCCTTGTTGCCATGAAAAATGGCATTCGCAACCACTTCTGTGATGGCAATGGCGAGGCTGTCCCGTTCATCCGGAGAGAAAGGAATTTTTTTCGACAGGTTTTCAGCTTTTTGTTCAACGACCTGGATTTGCTCCGGATGGGATGGAATGGTCATTGTAAACTTTTTCTTTTTGGGACTCATATTGATTTACCGGATTTGTGTCAAAACGCCCATTGTAGATTAAAATGAATTGTATTGATATAGTATTCGGACAAATTATTGGAAATCACACGCTGTCTGATGGCATCGATGACCACTCTGGCCCTGTCATAAGGATGATACAAGACTCTGAAAACAGGACCATAGCTTTTATGTTCCGAAAAGGCCGTTTTTCTATCAATCCCTGAAGGATCGGTTTGGTGGCGCCAGGCCTTGCGCAGATAGATGGTCATCCCCGGGGCAATACTCAATCCTTTTTTCGTCCGGTATCTCCAATACCATTTTATCCAGTGACTTTGGCGAGTAAGCATAAGACGTTCGCTCCAGTCCTGCCAGAATAACTGACCATTTTCTTCCATCTGAAAACGGTAATCCACATGGATTGTCGATCGATCGGAAAGGACCCAGGTGATAGAGTCATCAAGCGCAAATTTCCGAAAAACAAAACTCTTTGTCGAAGAAATAAATTCCTCAAAATCATAGTCAACATAGTTTGCCAATACTTCAACCGATTGGCTGAGCTTAAATCTGTCTTTATATGTATATTTAACCGAGGGTCGGAGTCTCAAGATCCGGTTCCAGTTATTATCGGCACTGCGTTCCCCAAAAATATACACGATATGATAAAGGTTTACGCTCATTTCCAATTCGAGTTTCAAAAAGGGGCTCAGCTTGTAAAAATAGTGCAGTGTGGAATTGATGCGCAATTCATCTCTGTCATCAAAGTTGCTCGTGTCCGGCGTGTCGTATTGGAAACGGCTGATGCTGGTATAGCTATGCAATGAATCCGCCTGACCCAGCCCGAGATCTAGACGAGAGGAAAATAACAAACGATTGCTTTTGTTATCCGGAGTAATAAATGCGGTACGCCTGGAAAACGGCAACCCTGAATTGGCGACCTGCAGATCGTATTGCTGATTTTGGGACCAATAAGACAATTGATTTTGCCATCTTGCACCCGACCACTGAAAATCCAGTTTCATACGATTATCCACTGACAGATCTGTTCGATGCCGCTCACGATTTTCGCTTTGCTGACCATAGCTGAGAACCCGTACATCTTTATTCAGCAATAAAGTGATGAATTGAAAATTGGTATTGGAATTGACCCTGTAACTCAGATAATTATCCAGTCCGTTGAAATTTTCTCGAAAGCTTTCAATCTCTCCAAAAATCGATGAATAATTATCTCTTCTGCGTTGCAAGGTGTAGACATGGAGAGAATCGCTGGTTCCGGGAGAAAATGATTTATAAACCTGATAATTAAACTGTACATCTTTGTTTTGTCGCGATCCCAGCTGATCTCCGCTCAACATCATTTTTAAAGTGTGGCTATAATCCTGCCAATCGAACCGATCTGTCTGACCCTCGAGCTGGAACGACCACCCTGCATCGCGTTGCTCATAACGCTGATCGAGCTTTGGACCCGCAGCGGCCTGGATCTGCAAAGCAGCCAAAGGCTGCCAGTAAAGCCCCATCATATTGCTATGTGTTTGAACATCATTATTAAACCCCGACTGACGATCTTTAAACACCACAGACCGGGTATGTGAAAAGAGATCCAGCTTGGGCAAGAGTGCATACATGATGTCGAGTGAGGCATCCTGATCGTCTTTCCACTTGTTATTGTTTCCCAGGCGAAGAAGCGAAGACCGGAATCCTTCCCGGAATGAGACGTTCCACTTTTTCCATTCTTGCCTGGTTCCCGCGGTTAACGTCCAGATATAGGAATTGAACTCTTGTTTAAATCCCAGGTTGGCCACGGGCTGACTGCTCACAGGAGATTGCATGATCGGTTGTGTCAACCCCGGTTTTGAACCCAGTACAAGAGCGAGACAATAGGAAAAAAAAAGCCATCGCCGCAAGATCGCGCAATGGCACTGTAGATATGCGTATTGGAGTTGCAACTTATTCTTGAAAAAAATTCTCATCCTCTGCAATTCCAAAACCGTTTATCAGTTCTTGCTTTTCAACTACTGAGGGCACAATGGCTCCACCGGATATGACGAGTTTGAGAGCTTCTTCTACCGTAATATTGAGCAAAACAATATCTTTTTTAGGCACGAACAACAAAAATCCGGATGTTGGATTGGGTGTTGTCGGCAGAAATATCGAAACGACATCGTCAGGCAGTTTGCTCTGAACAATGCCCCTGGTATCCTGAGTCACGAATCCGATAGAATAGATGCCTTTACGGGGATATTCTATCAATACAGCTCTTTTAAACGTTTCGCTATGATCTGCCAGGAATGCCTGGCTGATTTGTTGAAACGTGGTATAAATATGCCTTACAACCGGTATCCTGCCCAGCACGGCATCACCAAATCCAAGCAGCTTTTTACCCACATAGTTGCGTGCAATAAATCCCACTGTGAGGATGACGAGTATCAGGGCGATAAAGCCAAGTCCCGGAATGGTGCGGTATTTCGGCACAATATCAAGCGCCCTGTAGATGGCCTGAGACACAGGCGTAGCCAGCAGACCATCGACAGCAATAAAGAGGTTCCACACGACATATACGGTGAGCGCAAGGGGGATAATAACCAAAAGCCCTGCAAAAAAATAAATTCGGAACCTCCTGCCAAGGCTTATACGTTGTTTCATGGCTCTCGTCTCACCTTGATGATAATTTCATCTTTAGCGGCCATACCGTATTCACTGCGGGCGATTTTTTCTATGGTTGCCAGATCATGAGTCAGGTCATTTGCCAATTGGGATAATTCTGTATAACATTTCTTTTGGTCATCGATGCGCTTTACAAGCTTGTTTTGTTGTCGTTTCAAAGTGAATATTTTTATAAATCCTGTACCTCCACCCATAAAAAAATAGAGAAAAAACAGAATCAAAGCGCCGATATACCATCGCTTGTCAATGGCAAATGGCAAAGTGACCAATGATTTGGGAAACCATCTCATGGTAACCTCAGTTCTGCTTAGTGAACCAGAGTCTTGTTATCAGCTTGGCAAGTATAGATTCCGCCTGCAAGAGGCGGAATCTATTTATCCGACATTAACGGCTTTTTACCACGCCCAGCCCAGCAAATCGTGCGACTCCGCCCAGATTTTCTTCGATACGGAGCAATTGATTATATTTACAGATCCGATCGGTGCGGCACGCTGAACCGGTTTTGATTTGTCCTGCGTTTGTAGCAACGACAACATCGGCAATGGTATTATCTTCTGTCTCGCCTGAGCGATGCGATACGACCGACGTATACCCTGCATTTTTAGCCATCTCGATGGCATCCAATGTTTCGGTCAAAGTACCGATTTGATTCAATTTTATCAAAATAGAATTTGCTACGCCCATTTCAATACCCTGGTTCAGACGTTTGGTGTTTGTCACAAAAAGATCATCCCCAACAATCTGCACCTTGTTGCCGATACGGTCGGTGAGCATTTTCCAGCCATCCCAATCATCTTCAGCCATACCGTCTTCAATGGAGATGATAGGATACTTTTCTGCCAGTTTTGCATAGTACTCGACCATTTCAGATGCATCCAATTTGCGTCCTTCTGAAGCCAGATCGTATTTTTTGCTTTCTGCATCATAAAATTCGCTCGATGCAGGATCCAGGGCGATAAAAATCTGCTCACCAGCCTTGTAGCCGGCCTTGTCAATGGCTTCCATGATCACTTCTAACGCTTCTTCATTGGATTTCAAATCAGGAGCAAAACCGCCCTCATCACCTACGGCAGTATTGTAATTCTTGGACTTGAGCACTGCTTTCAGATGATGAAAGACCTCTGTGCCCATTCGCAGCGCTTCACTGAAATTATTGGCACCAGCAGGCATCACCATAAATTCCTGAAGATCGACATTATTATCCGCATGAGAGCCGCCATTCAGAATATTCATCATTGGGACAGGCAGTGTTTTGGCGTTGGTGCCACCAATATATTGATAAAGGGGCAATCCAAACGCTTCGGCAGCTGCTTTACATACGGCAAGAGAGACACCCAAAATGGCATTGGCACCGAGTTTTGATTTGTTAGGGGTGCCATCCAGTTCGATCATTTTATGATCGATAACCACTTGTTCTGCAGCATCTTCACCGATAATTTCATTGGCGATGACTTCATTTACATTTTTTACAGCTTGTTGAACGCCTTTTCCCATAAATCGGCCTTTATCACCATCACGAAGTTCTACGGCTTCGTGTTCACCGGTAGATGCACCGGAGGGTACAGCAGCACGGCCTATGCTGCCATCTTCAAGTATAACATCAACTTCAACCGTAGGATTTCCGCGAGAATCTAAAATCTCACGGGCAAATACATCAAGAATCGTGGTCATGATACCTCCTTTATTATCATTTATTATTAGGGTTTAATCGCAGAATGGGCCGTCATTGACAGCAAAACCACAGCAATAAGAAAATGAGCACACCGGAAAATGCCGCAATGATGTTGACCATATCATTATTGATCCAACGATAACCTCCTACCAACACCGTCTCCTTGTCGTCACAGTGCCGCTCTTTTTCGGTTATTTTTTGGCATTTTGGGCATTGATATTGTGCTTGAACCGTCGCGCCGAGCAAGCTATCCGCCAAACTCGCAGCAAAGCCGCTAAAGACGAGCAAAAACAATTCGTTCACCCCAATCAATCGGGGTGAATTATGGGGACTAACGATATACCCGCTCGACACCAAAACAAAAGAGCCCAGGATTGCCCCCAGGGTGCCGATCGGAGTGATTCCTCCTGAGGCGCCTTTGGGAACTCTTTTAAAATCGAGTATTGAACGGGGCGAACGTTTGGAAAGTACACCGATTTCTGTCGCCCAGGTGTCTGCAGTCACCGCAGCCAGAGAGGCAATAAACAGAAAATAGAACAATTCCGTCGGATAGAGGTACCACATCGTGGCAAAAAGACCACCCAGGCCGCCATTGGCCAGCACCTGAAAAATATCCCGCACTCCGCTTTTGGCAAAAATTTGGTTGACCGCGAGTTTATGTTTTTTGCCGAATTTTGATAACAAGCTCGATAAAACAAAAAAGGTCAACATGGGCAGTGTAAACGCCCATCGACCCAATCCAAAGACAATGGTGCCGAGAATAAAAGCCCCTATCGCTCCACTTTTGTCGAGAAAGCGTAGTCGCAATGAAAAGAATGCCGCGATCAGAGACAGCCCCATACCCACTGAAAATCCAGCTCGATCTGTCACAGAATTTGTCAACATATAGTGCATGACCAGGGCTGAGCCCAGCGGTACGGTCAAATTATCAGATCCTTTTATCGACACCATTTCACATGCTGTGGCCATAAAAGATACGATCACGGCGATCCAGATAATATGCGAAACATCGAGCTGGACATGCCACTGAAAACTCGTAAACAACGATAGCATAGATATGACAATAAAAAATGTCACGACCCACATGGTGACAGATCCCCGAAGGGATTTTTTTTCGAGATGATCATGCAAATTGAGCGTATGAGGAGATCTTTGTCCCACAACAGCGGCCATCGCGTCACTCACCGCCATAATCAGCATAGAGATCACTAAAATCGGCTTATGATTATGCCAAAGCAAAACCGTCAAAAGAACAAAGGAAATCGGATAAAAAACCGTGCCCAGGCTTTGCCGTTTCGTATGATGCATGGCTTTGAGCAAATGATACTTAATCGCCACATAATCCAAAATAGTAAATAGAGAACCCAATACGATCATCGGCCACATGGACCGAAAGATAAAAGGCGTCAGAGCCACCAAAAGACCCACCAAAACATGAACCATTTTACGTGATTTTTCAGCGGGCATCTTTTGGCTTTTACGTAACCATTCCGAAAACCCGATAATACCCATCAGGATGACTAGAAAAATCCAAAAAAATATCCAATCGGAACGGATCAAAGTATGACCTTTTTAAAAAATAGACGGGATCCCATAAAAACGGGTACTTTATTGTTCACATCCACATCTTGTAATTTTACTAAAAATCAGCTAATAAATCAATCATTATTTAGAAACACCACTGAACCCATCTTGACTATATATAGGATGAGGGTGATTGAATGGACTAGCATAGAAAGAGAAAACAAATATCCCCAAGTTATCCACATTTTATCCAATCACAAGCCTGAATCAAAACTCAATGCTCCTTAAAAATATTAGAGTTATAAAAAATCAAGGGGTTTTTCTGATAAAGATCCCAACAAGCACATATTGATTATATTGCACTTAGCAAACCGCGATAAATCCAAATAATTATAGAATTTCGCAAGCCAAAAGTGTTCAATAATTGCACAATAAAATCGAATAGATTGTCAACACTTTATTCACATTTATCCACATCGATCAATCAAGGGGATTTTTAAAGTGATCAATCACAAATTCAAGAATATCATCGAGATGGAAACGAGGCTGATAATCGATGGCAGCTTTTACTTTGGATAAATCCGGTACCCGGACGCGCATATCTTCAAACCCTTCCTCATAGGCTTTAGCGTACGGTACATATTCTATGGTTGACGAAGAACCGGTCTTTTCGATAATCTTTTGCGCCAATGACTCTATGGTGATGCCGCGATCATTGCCAACATTATAAACCTGGCCCACTGCCAAAGGCGTTGACATTAGATTTATCGCAGCCTCAACAACATCGAGCACATAAGTAAAACAGCGCACCTGCTGCCCATCGCCATAGACGGTCAAAGGATCCCCCTTTAACGCCTGCTGAATGAAACGGGGAATCACCATCCCATAACGACCGGTTTGCCGGGGTCCTACGGTATTGAACAGACGCATGATGATGGTTTCCAGTTTTCTTTCCTTGAAATAGGCCAACGCCAGAAATTCGTCGATGGCCTTGGAACTCGAATAGCTCCATCTCGACTTTGTCGTTGGCCCCAGGACACGATCATCATCCTCCTTAAAAGGCACGGCCTCGCTCTTGCCATAAATCTCAGAGGTAGAGGTAATCAACACTTTGCGAAGATAACGATTGGCCAGACGCAATACCACATCGGTGCCTAAAATATTGCGTTCAATGGTTTCGACTGGACTTTTGACAATCAATTCAACCCCCACTGCAGCGGCCAGATGGTAGATCACGTCACACTCGCTGACGAGCCGATCCATGACCGTCTCATTTCTTACATCTTCAACCGCCAAATGAAAATGGGGATGACTACGAATATGCTCAATATTATCCAGGCGACCGGTGGAAAGGTCATCGATGATATAAACCTCCACCCCTTTGGCTAAAAGCCGTTCAGCCAAATGAGAACCGATAAACCCTGCTCCCCCCGTGATTAATGCTTTCATACTCGCTCCACTATTTCTTGATAGCAATCAAAATGGTGATCAGTACATAAATAAGAGCTGCCTGTATCAACAGTACAATGCTTCCTGTTACACTCACATAGGGCAAAAGACTGGCCGCAATACCGACACAAAAACTAACCAAATAGATAAAAATCACGGCTTGTCGATGACTCATGCCCAAATCCAGCAAACGGTGCGAAAAATGGCGCTTGTCTCCTTCAAAAAGAGGCCGGTTTTCCCGCCAACGTATAAACATGACCGAAAATGTATCATAAAGAGGTATACTGAGTATTAACAGTGGCATAGCCACAGGTACAAGAGAAGGTGTCGAGGGAACTATATACGTTCCCAGAATAGTAAGGCAGGCAAACATGTATCCTAAAAAAAGACTGCCACTATCGCCCATAAAAAGTTTGGAGGGATGAAAATTATGCAATAAAAATCCGCAAGCGGCCCCTGCAAGAGCAAGCAAGATAAACACCATAAACGTTTGTCCCTGTAACAAGGCAACAATGCCAAAAATCAAGGCCGAGACCACCGACACTCCAGCCGTCAGCCCATCGAGGTTATCGAGCAGATTAAAGCTATTGGTCACGCCGACAATCCATATTATCGAAACCAATATATCGAGCCAGTTGCCTGGCATAAAGTGGGTTCTTACCCCCAGGAGCACAACAAGAACGGTAATAAAAAACTGGGCCAAAAATTTCGGTTTATAGGTCAGCTTTTCTTTATAAATATCATCGATCAACCCCAACAAGTGGATCAAAAACCCACCTATCAGCACGGTCACAAGTATGGGCAAGACTCGCATGATACGAGGCAAAAGGGTATACACCGTTTGAAAGGTCCCTTGTACAAAACCCGTTTCGCGCAACAAGACGAGAATCACCACATCGACGACAATGGTCGCAAAAAAGGAAAAAAAGATTGCAACCCCACCCAAAAGAGGTTTTGCCTGCTGGTGCACTTTTCTTTGGCCTGGCTTGTCTGTAACATCAAAAGCAAAGGCCAGCCGGATAAGGATGGGAACCATCATATAAGAGAGTAATAAGGCCTGTATCAATACTGCTGCATAAATGGCATATCGCATGATTCATCTCGTCAAGAATGTACAATATCGATTAAAAAGGTTTCCAACTGCTTTGCCTGACTGAGCCGGGAATAATTTAGCCTGACAAATTCTCTACCTCGCCTGCCCATCTCGCGGGCTCTATCAGGATGCGCTTTTAGCCAAAGGATTGCATCCTCCATTTGATCGCTATTTTCCGGTTCTACATACATACCGGCTTTTGCACTCTCAAGCACCGCCCGGGCTTCACCGTCGACACTCAGAATAACAGGTTTCTCACACGCCATGCAATCGAACATTTTTGAAGGCAGGGCACCGAGAAAAAGTGGATTTTTTTTCAGAGGCACAAGACAACAGTCCGACGCAGAGAGGACCTGAGCCATATTTTCCCTGGCTATTTGACCCATCAGTTGCAGATTATCCAGTTGTTTGTCGGCTTTGATTTTTTCAACCTTTTCCTTCATGGGCCCTTCACCTACAAAAACAAACTGTATATCAGTAAATTTCTTAAATCGTTCAACGACTTCCAAAAGCTGCTCCATGCCCTGCGCGATACCCAGGATTCCTGCATACATGACAATGAATTTATTGTCCCAGCCGAATCGTTGTTTATGCCCAGGTATGGGTCTAAAAACGTGTGTATTGGTCCCATTCAGCACCAACATAGAGTTGTAACCCATTTGTTTCAAGTCCGATTGTATGCCCCGGGTTACAGCGATGACTGCATCGGCGCGGGTATAATAGGTTTTTTCGAGCCATTCCGCCCATCGAATAAAGGTCATATTACCCAACTCGCCCAATTCTACAGCGGAACGCGGCCACAAATCTCTTACCTCAAAGACAAATTTGGCGGATTTCAAACGACTCTGGAGCAGACCGCTTAATCCGACAAAAAATGGAGGACTCGTTGCATAGACAATATCAACAGAATGACGTAAAAATATTCCAGCAAATGCGCTGGCAAACATAAAAGAAATATAGAATCCCATGCGCGTTAGAAACGTCTTGTTGGGGCGTGCATAAACCCGGCAACGGACAACGTCTATGCCGTTTAGACGTTCATATTCGATCCATTTGCCCTTGTAACGAGAAGGAATGATTCCGTGTGGATGATTGGGAAATTCGGTTAAGACCGTTACCTTGTGACCTGCATGCGCCAGATACGAAGCCATCTCGATCGCTCGAGTTTGTGTTGCGCCTACTTCAGGCGGGAAATATTGTGACAGATACAAGATGTTCATTCTAAAACAATTCGAAAAAAGGGTTATCTACAATCTCAAATATACGCATTTTTTTTCAAAAAACAATATACAGATTGATAATTTAAGGAATTAATTACGCAATTCCCGGATTCAACGGTATTGAATAGAAACTCGGAGGAATTTTCAATCATGCGCTGGATCGTTATCCTGTCCATTGTGTTTCTTGTCATCTGCTATTCTGTTTACATCGAACCTTTCACAGTCCATGTAGAGAATATCATGATTACAACAAGTGAAATACCACGGGATCAGTCTTTGAGACTGGTTCAGATTTCCGATCTGCACATGCGCTCGATTGGAAGGCGGGAAAAAAAAGTGATTGATAAAGTCAAAATGCTCGACCCTGATTATGTGGTCATTACCGGTGATCTGTTCAAGACATCCAGAGATTTCGAACGACCCAAAAGTCCTGCATTCAAAAAGCAACTCGATGACATCACTCGTTTTATCTTACAATTGCACGATCCGGAACGCATTTTTTTGGTTCGCGGTAACCATGATTTTGGTAACGACAAGGAATCCTCCAATATCCTTGTGAAGCAATTACGAGAACATTACATCAATGTCTTAACCAACAACAAGATAAAGCTACATGAAAAGTCATTCAACTGGTATCTTTTAGGCATCGATTACCCGGAATTTGTCGCCGATCAGGTCACCTTTTTCACACCTGTAAAAACCGATCATAACCATGTTCTCGAGTCCGGACAATCACTGCGCAATTCATATTCACACTTTTTCGACATCGATCCTTCTCGATGGCACAATTATATCTTTTCTGGCCGATTGCGTTTGATGGGGCACGCAGATGCAATAGGAGTAACCTTTTACTCACAAGCCCATCGAGGTCTGGATGAATTCTACCGCTTGCGGGTTTACAAAAATCGCCCGACCATGCATTTTGATGCACACGGTCCTCTGCTAAAAGGGGAAAATCTCGACACCCATGTCGACCTGAAAACCGGACAATGGTATCATTTCAAAATCAGAGTGCAGACACTCGCCGACCGTACGATCATGGCGGCCAAGGTGTGGAATCATTCGATGCAGGAACCGGTTCAATGGCAAGCTACAGCCGCGGATACCAGCATCGAGCGCCTGAAAAACGGAACCATAGGGGTCTGGAGTGCAAAATTTGGCAAACATCAGTTCGATGATATCAGAGTGACCCGAACTGACAATCATCACCTACACTTTAGCGATTTTACCCCTCCGGCACATGGCTGGGTGGATTTTAATTACGAGGTTAAAGCTCTCGATTTTCTTTGCCCGACGATCCCTGATTCTGCTTTTTCAGTACTTCTCGCTCACTCGCCCGACATTGTGCAGCATGCAAGTCGAAAAGGTATCGATCTGCAGCTATCCGGTCACACACACGGAGGACAGGTATGTTTGCCAGGCTGGGGGGCATTATTCTCGCGCACCAACCTCGACAGAAAATACATGTCCGGACTCCACCATTACAAAGACACCCAAATCTATATCAATCGCGGTATCGGCACCGCAAATATACCGGTACGCCTCTTTTGTCCTCCTGAAATCACCCTTTTTCAAATTTCTCACCCATAGCCCCTCTACTCTGCTTTGAATTCCTGCAATTTTACCATGCCGTTGTGGCACGGTTTTGGTAAATAATTTATTTAGTAAATAAATTATTTACTGCGCCCAATCCCATAATTCCAGACAAGGCTATAAAAATATTAGACTTGTCAAACAAACAACTCCAACATCGATGAGGCTAACACGGGACAAAATTTAATCAAATTGTGGATGTCTTGCCACTAGAGACATTCAACCAATCAAACTTTACAAAGGGGCGTATTATGAAAAGGCGAAAAACCAAAATCAGCATCGGGCTAATGCTGATCATAACCGGTTTTCAAAGCGGAACTCTTTATGCAGATGAAAAGATCATTCCACCTGACGAATCAGCAGTTTATATCCAAACCAACGGACCACAGGATTTGGTTCAACATGGTGATTGGTGGTCAAATGAGCAATATGGCAATGATTCTCACTGGTGGAATCTTTACATTCCATGTCAGGTAGATGATGATTTTACAATCACGTTAGAGATTTATGATCCGGAATCGTTTCATACGGGAATGGATCTCGATGAGCTCGAAGGAGCAGGGTGGGATAGCACCACATTCGTCCTCCTGACACCAGACAGCCAGACCGTGATTGCCGAGCAGGTTTTTGCTCCCTCTGCAGAAACGTCGGAAAAATGGATTCCTTTTGCCGAGTTTTCCAAGCGACAATTCGGCTGCGGAATATTTAAATTGCAAATCAGAACAGGGACAGATGATCAGAATGGATATAAACTCAAACTCGTACAGGATGACCCTGATGGAATCCCGGGCTCGGGTGATGAGCTGAATTTGGCACCGGTCAAAACGACATTTCAGCATATTGGAGCGGGCTGTGCCTTGTATTGGTTCTATATTCCGCCAGAGGAACAGTTTGCGATCTATAATTTTGATATGGATGGCGAAATATCGATCGATTATAAAGATCCGAATGGTGTGGACATGCCAGGAACGGTTTCTGAGAATATGTCATGGAACAACGGAGATCTCGGATTTCCACCTCCCGGAGGGGATATCCTGGACAATCCGGTCCCCGGATGGTGGGAAAGCAGAGTCTGCATCGGAGATTCAAATCAGTATATTCTCTATGTGCCACAGGCCGTGTTCATTCACGAACTACCGGCTCATCCCCGTATTACCCTGACAAAAGCAGATACACTGCAAATCGTTGATGTTTCGCAAACCTATACCTACTCATTGTCTATTGCCAACGAGGGAGACGGGCCAGCTATAGATGTGAGCGTCGTGGACACCCTGGATGCAGGGCTCGATTATGTCACCGCCAGCGGAAATGCTCAGATTACGAGCGATGGCAGCAGAACCATTGTAGAGTGGAATCTAGGTATGCTCTATGCTTCGCAGGACACCGTCCTCACGCTCGATGTAAGGGTGAATGACCTGACCGGCACAGATATCATCAATCAAGCCTTTGTCCGTCATACAGATGTCCTTTTCCAAAATTACAGGATTCCCTCGGAACAGGATGAAAACATCGTTCGCCAATTGAGCAGCCTTGGTGAACATATCTGGATGGACTTGGATGAAGATGGAGCAAAGAGCAGCCAGGAACAGGGTATAGAACATGTTGTGCTGCAACTCTTTAATTCGAATGGAATAGTGATCGATGAGCAGGTCAGTGATGCTCAGGGACATTATCTGTTTGCAAACCTGGTGCCGGGCAACTATACAATTGAGATCGACCCGACGAGCCTGAGTGATGACCTCGTTCTGACCACGGCCAATCTCCCCTATACGGTTGAATTAGGACCGGGTGAGAGTCATCGCACAGCCAATTTCGGGTTTACCAATGGTGAAGCATATCCCATAGAGCTCTCATCCTTTACCCTCGATGTCGTGGACAAGGGTGTTTTGCTGAAATGGCAGACACAATCAGAAACGGAAAATTTAGGATTTAAAATTTATCGTTCTGAAAGAAAAGACAATGACTATGAGGTCATCACCCCACGCCTGATCTCAGGAGCGCTCAACAGTCAGGCTCTCCAGGCGTATGAGTATGTAGATGAAACCATAGAGTGGAACAAGACCTATTTTTATATTCTTGCAGATGTTGATGTATATGGCCAGGAGACACGTCACGGTCCGGTTCAAATTGAAACCCTGGCCAAAACTCCTCAGGGCTATGAACTGGAACAAAACTATCCCAACCCCTTTAATCCGGAAACAACAATTGGCTTCAGACTGCCGGAAATGGCAATGGTATATTTGGAAATATACAACATGCGTGGCCAGTTGGTTCGTCAGCTCTTGCAAAGACAAGTCTTGGCAGGTGAACACAAAGTGGTCTGGGATGGTCGTGATGATATGGGAATGGCTGTTCCCAGCGGGTCGTATATCTATCAGTTAAGAACGGAATCATTCAAGACCAGTAAAAAAATGACATTACTCAAATAATCTGAAAAATAATCGCCCCAAATGCGGAAAAAAGGCCAGTCCCCTTTTTTCCGCATCTTATTTTATTGATCTTTGCAGTCGCGCCTGAAAAAAGTAGAGCGCAGCGGCGACAGAGACATTCAGAGAATCAACC
>WJME01000014.1 GCA_014728115.1 Candidatus Zhuqueibacterota bacterium
CATCGCTCCTTATGACATGTTGATCGGCAAAGCTGAGAAAATTTTCAAAGAACGCGACGAAAAGTTGGAAAATGCCAGACAAAAAAGAAAAGAAAATTATCGTAAAAAGTACAAAGAAACAGCATAGCAGGTTTTCCGACCTAATCCCCTTTCGTAAGATCAGAAGGGGTGAGGTCGGAAAACAAACTGTAAAATATATAGCTTATTTTATTTGATCATTTTGTCCGATTTCCCTTGAACCTAAACACGTAAAAAAATCAAGTGAAGCTGGATTTTATTCGGTCTGATTAACAAAATAACGACAAAATTTTCTTTCAAATGTCCAATTTATCGGGAATATCCCATATAATAATTTAAACATGAACGATCATTCTGCAGGGGTCTTTGTTTTATAAAATGATGTTGGAGAATTACTGAAAAGTTTTTCATGTGGAAAGCTGGAGAAAAAGGTAAAGGTGATTTCACTCTTTAGACGGTGATATCACACAATTGTGACAGGGGAACAATGAACAAAAAAGAACTGCATATTATAAGTTATTATTAAAAAAGAACTTGCAAGACAAGAAATCTTTTTGATTATTGGCACAATAATTGCTTTCACTATATGAAAAGAATATTATTTTATCATTATTATTTCACTTGAAATTAATTTTGGAGGCATTATGAAATATTGGGGCATTTTTTTAGTACTGGTATTCTTTTCTTCGGGTTTTGGACAATTAGTTATTAAAAATAACACTGAAACAGAAATCATGCGTGTAACCGATGATGGCAATGTCGGTATCGGGACAGCAAATCCGCAGAGCAAGTTAGAAGTCAAAGGAGAAAACCATCAAATCCGGGTTACAGATGTAACAAGCGATAAAGTCTGGACATTAACAACTTTTAGTGACCAGCATTTCGGTATTTATGAAGATGGTACAACGGCCAGAATTACGTTTCGGGAAGGAGGTAATGTCGGCATTGGAACAACCGATCCTGCCCAAAAATTGCACATTGAAGGTGGAAACATCAGAATTGGAGGTGTGGGAAATGGCATTGAATTACAACGTGTGGATGGTTTTGTTAATAAAGTTTTATTTGTTGCACCTGATACTGGTAGTACTTTTGATGACAATGCTACGGTTCTCACATCTTTAGGTGGCAACGGGATTCATCTTTTTCCTAATATTTCTAGCCCTAATAATGGTTTAACCGTAGATTATGACGGAAGAGTCGGTATTGGAACAATATATCCTGATAATGCTGCAGCATTGGATGTAAACGGCAAAACCAAAACATCGACGATCCAGATCACCGGCGGCAATCCGGGTAGCGGCAGGGTCTTAACATCAGACGCATCGGGAAATGGCAGTTGGCAATCTCCACCTTCTTCGTCGGGTATTATTTTTCCTGATCAAATGCGATACATCTATCTATGGTTTCCGGATGGTACATCTAATATAGATCTAATGCGCGTTTATTATGCGGATAGTGATATACCAGGTGGTATATTTCCTGGTCAAGACATCAATGAAACCACTGGTGCACCCGGCTCATCATGGACTGAAGTCACAAATAATAGTAGCTATTGTGCCAAAAAGACAGCTCATGGTTGGCGAGGCATTCAGGCTTTACGCCCCCTTTTAGGTACCAATTCTGCAAGTCGTGCTTTATATGTTCGATTAAGAGTGGATGACCATAAGGATACGGATGGCATGGGAGTGGCATGCGCGGCACACAGTATCGATGATAATAGTGTTGCAAGTATTATATCTTCGCCACGCTATTACGGTATTACAGCCGACAATGAGGGCGCATTTGGGAATGAAACTGGTATCCTTAGACTTGATCAATATGGCCAATGCTATATTTATTCCCCTTTTCAAAGCGGAAGCACAAGACATATTTTGGGTGTCTACATGCAAATACTCGGATATGTTGAATAATTAATGCTATACCCATTGGTTTTCCAAAATCAATGGGTATTTTTTATTCTGGATGGGATACTTGTATTCTATCGGACCCAAATTTCCCCAATCTGTTTAATCCCTCGACTCGGATACAATCTTCACTCCCTGAACCATCCAATGTGTCAATTGTTTTATATACCATTAACGGACGTCATATTCGCACACTCAATAAACCAACTGAATCCGGCTTTTATTCGGTCAGACCAACAAAATAATGACAAAAAGTGTCTTTCAAATGTCCATTTTATCAGGTTAAACCCGTATAAAAAATTAAATACAGAGGACACTCTTGAAAAGGCAACACTGATTGATAATTTACTTTTCAGGTATAATGATGTGTCAAGCCTGTTTTAGTGTATAGAACTGTCCATATGAGTGGCTTGAAAATTTGAGAGCCGCCACTGGCCTGGATTGTCTTTGATTGTCGATTCGAGTAAAAAAAAGGGCGAAAAATGCGATTTTTAATGAAACGATTTTATCTGTCTGGATTGATGTTATTGATTACTGATAGGAATTTTGATTTTCCCCGTATAACTGATAGGAATTTTGATTTTCCCCGTATAGACTGATAGGAATTTTGATTTTCCCCGTATAGCACTAAAAAGGGGTAAATACGCCTGAATGAGCCTCCAATACCAGGATGTTAGAGTGACTTTTCTGCTTCTGGATAACTTTTCTGCTTCTGGATACATTTTTTGCATTTTTTCTTGTCGTTTATTTGCAATAATAGTTATTCAAGCGACAAAAATCAAGTAAAAATACAAAAAAGGGTGTATTTATCCAATGGCGTTGCTTTAAGACATTGCGC
>WJME01000101.1 GCA_014728115.1 Candidatus Zhuqueibacterota bacterium
CATCAGGAATCTATTTTCTTCAGCTCAGCACACCATACAAAACTGCAATCCAAAAATGTACGCTGATAAAATAGTATCGCATGACAACAGGAGAAACCAACTATCCGACAAACAAACCCTTTTCAATCTAAAAGGAACTATCCATATTCATACGAATCAAATTAAACAAGAACATCTATATAACAAGATTCAATAATCTGTCATTAAAGATTAAAAATTCTCGTTCATCAATCTCTGCCAATTGAAATTCACGAGTGTGCGTTGTTGGGATGTCTTCGATTGCATTCCAGGAAGGAATCAATACCATTTTAGTTTTTTGAGGAAATAACTCGAGTAATGAGTGGTATAGAGCTTTTGCCCCAAGAAGATTTTCATAATATTCATATTTCCATTTTTGTGGTTTATGAAAGCCCAATTCATAGTCCCAATACCGAAAGGCACAACCACACCCGGTCTTTGAGCAAATATAATAGTTGTGATCATAAATAAAATAGGGAGCAACAGCCTCGACAAACGAATTTTCTGCAGGCTCGTAGGTTACCCATTTTGTTTTAATCAATTCACGAGGAGGATGAGTGGCCGTTATAAAGAGTTCATGGCACATCGTCAATAAATCCCAATAACGCTTTCATGATTAAATCGGCATATAGCCGGATCCGAGTTATTCACAGGTTATATAATAGCGAAAAAGATAGTCTTGAACAAGGAAATTTTCAGACTTTAGGTAATAAGGGTATTTGCAGGAAAAGACAGGGTCTGGTTATTGAAAAAAAGCCGGCAGGCAGAGCAACATTGATTATACTCTGGCCTGCCGGCAATTGGGGAAAAGATTGAATTATTATAAACGATCAAGTCGCAATACAAGACTGTTCAGCCAGCCTCAGTCCAGATCAAACCGATCCGCATTCATGACCTTGTTCCAGGCCGCCACAAAGTCTTGTACGAACTTGCTTCGGGCGTCGTCCTGGGCATAGACCTCGGCGAGGGCGCGCAGTTGTGAGTTGGCACCAAAGACCAGGTCGACACGAGTGGCAGTCCACTTTAGCTCACCGGTAGCGCGGTCACGACCTTCGAACACCTCCTCGTCTTTTGAGGTCGGCTTCCACACGGTATTCATGTCGAGCAGATTGACAAAAAAGTCATTGCTGAGCGCTTCCGGGCGATGGGTAAACACGCCATGACGGGACTGTTCATAGTTGGCATTGAGAACGCGCATGCCACCCACGAGCGCGGTCATCTCGGGCGCGGTCAGATTGAGCAATTGTGCCTTGTCGAGCATCAGCTCTTCGGCACAGACGGCGTATTTTTGCTTGAGATAATTGCGAAAGCCGTCAGCAACCGGCTCGAGCACGCTAAATGCGTCCACATCGGTCTGTTCCTGCGAGGCATCTGTGCGTCCCGGTGCAAAGGGAACGGTCACTTCCTGTCCGGCTTTTTGTGCTGCCTTTTCGATCGCCGCGGCACCGCCGAGAACGATCAGATCGGCAAGTGAGACTTTCTTGCCGGACTGGGCATCGTTGAATTCCTTTTGAATGCCCTCGAGGGTTTTCAGGACCTTTGCCAGTTGCTCGGGCTGATTGGCCTGCCAGTCCTTTTGTGGCGCCAAACGGATACGGGCACCATTGGCACCCCCACGCTTGTCAGAGTTGCGATAGGTAAACGCAGAAGCCCAGGCTGTGGAGACCAGCTCTGAAACAGACAAACCCGCGTCGAGGATTTTACTCTTGAGGTCGGCGATATCTTTTTCGGAGATCAATTCATGATCCACCGCAGGCACCGGATCCTGCCAGAGCAGATCTTCCTCAGGCACTTCCGGGCCGAGGTAACGGGATTTGGGTCCCATGTCCCGATGGGTCAGCTTGAACCATGCCCGGGCAAAAGCGTCGGCAAATTCATCGGGATTCTGGTGAAAACGGCGCGAGATCTTTTCGTATTCCGGATCCATACGCAGGGCCAGGTCAGCGGTAGACATCATGGTCGGGACTTTTTTCGACGGATCATGCGCTGCCGGGGCAAGGTCTTTTTCCGCCACATCCTTGGGTGCCCATTGCCAGGCGCCGGCCGGACTCTTGGTGAGCTCCCACTCGTACCCGAATAACATATCGAAATAGCCCATATCCCATTTGATGGGATTCGGGGTCCAGGCTCCCTCGAGGCCGCTGGTGGTGGTATCGTCGCCCTTGCCGCTGCGAAAACGGCTGGTCCAGCCCAGACCCTGTTCTTCGATGCCTGCGGCTTCGGGTTCAGGTCCCACATGCTCGGGCTCTCCGGCACCATGGCACTTGCCAAAGGTGTGCCCGCCGGCGACGAGCGCCACCGTCTCTTCGTCGTTCATGGCCATACGCGCAAACGTCTCGCGTATGTCATGGGCTGATTTAACAGGATCCGGTTCGCCGTCCGGTCCTTCAGGATTGACATAGATGAGTCCCATCTGCACGGCAGCAAGGGGATTCTCGAGATCGCGTTCACCGCTATAGCGTTTATCACCCAGCCATTCGGTCTCTGTGCCCCAATAGACATCTTTTTCGGGTTCCCAGACATCTTGCCGGCCGCCGGCAAAGCCAAAGGTTTGAAAGCCCATGGATTCCAGCGCACAGTTGCCGGCCAGGATCATCAGGTCAGCCCAGGAAATCTTGTTGCCGTATTTCTTTTTAATGGGCCAGAGCAGCCGCCGGGCCTTGTCCAGGTTGGCATTATCCGGCCAACTGTTCAAGGGCGCAAAGCGCTGGGTGCCGGATCCGGCACCGCCGCGGCCGTCACCGATACGATACGTGCCGGCGCTGTGCCAGGCCATGCGGATGAACAAGCCACCATAGTGACCATAGTCTGCCGGCCACCATTCTTGTGAATCGGTCATCAGATCATAGAGGTCTTGTTTGATGGATTTTAGATCGAGTGTCTTGAATTCCTCAGCATAATCGAAATCCTTTCCCATGGGGTCGGACAATTCGGAATTCTGGTGTAGAATCTCGAGATTGATCTGATTCGGCCACCAGTCGCGGTTCGATGTGCCACCGCCAGCGGTGCGGCCCGTGACCGGGCATTTGCTTGTTTCTTTCATCAGGTGTTCTCCTTTTATTTTGTTTTCTTGATGATCAGAATATATCCCCCATAGCATATCGCCAATGCCATCATCGGCGATGAATACATAGATATTGCCAACACTGCAATTCGGAACGATTATTATTTAAAAAAAACAACACTTGCGATGCCAAGCCGCAATACACAACACTAAAACAAGTACAATATCATCGCTGACTGGAAACGCAAAAAACCAAAAGAACTATTTCTTTTACTCTTTTTTTTTATTCTTTGTGTCTTTGTGTTTCTGCGTGAGCATTCTGTGCCCTTGCGTCCTTGCGTGCACATTTTTGGCAGATACCATAGAATTCTATTTTATGATGGCTGATGGTAAACGTTGTCAGTTGTTTTGCTTGCTTATTGAGATCATTGTACATCCCGGGCATTTCTAAATCAGTCATGGTACCGCACGATTCACAGATGAGATGATAGTGCGGTTGCGTATTCGCTTCGAACCGGTCAAAGGTGCTGCCACAATGAATCTTTTTCACCTCCCCTTGCTCGATCAACAGCGAGAGATTTCGATATACCGTTCCCAGACTGAGATTCGGAAAATTTTTTTTCAATTGCTCGTATAGCCAATCCGCGGTCGGGTGACGGTCGGTTGATCGCAGCAATTGCAATAAATGATTGCGTTGCTTGCTCTGTCGGATAGTTTTAGGTTCAAATTTCGCCATAGTCTTAACAATAATAATTCTTATTATTGTAAAGAATTCTCTCTGATTTATCAAGGTGAATTTTGTTCAAAAATCAATCCTGCAGCAGAACACGTGATCGGTAAAATCAAAAAAACCGCTAACTGGGTGATGTTTCAATTCTCTCGAACATGCCCGAGATCTGGCTCGTCAGTGAGCACTCTTGTTTGATCAAAAAAACTAACCCACGGATAAACCAATCATTGCGTATTCTGCATTCGATGGACCGTAAAGCGACACCTCGCAGTATTGCCGTCATGATCCTGCACAACGAGTTGATGTGGACCTGTTTCCGGTATCGCTGTAACGGTGTGATGATGAGTGGTCTCCCCAAGAATATTTCCATCCAGAAACCATAACAACGCCTGCTCTGGTCGTTGCGAACTGGCCCTGAATACCAGACATTCATATTCACCTTGAAAATTTCGTGGTAACACAATATCAATGTCCTGAACAGGATAGATAATTTCGATATGATTCGATGCCATGAATGCGGTGCAATGGGGATTGTGTTTAGGGACAGCATCCACGACAAATCCTTGTTGTCGCAAGATGCTCTGTGACAGAGGAGGTAAAATCATTTTGACAATCTCGATCACTTCCTTTTGATGCCAGCATTTTGAACACACTTGATATCCCGTTTTTTCATCCACATGAAACCGGCGGTGAAACGGACATATTTGAGTTTTAAATGCTGAAAAGGGTCGTTCCGTGTCTTTTTTTCCTAGGCCAAAACCTGGTCGAGCTTGCCGAGCTGTTGCGCGTTGAGATCGCTTTTGATATAGGTATTCCTATCCGGATCTGTATCATAGATCGCTTTGACATTCTCAAGAGTCACCGCTTGCCCATCCATATCACAGATGTCATAAACACATGGCTTAAGCTGATTCGTGACGCATCAACCCTAGCGGTATGCCCTCCCCAAACGCAAAAAAGCCCAAAAACAGCTGCCACAGCGTATTTTTGAGCCCTGGATCCTTGGCATATCTCTCACCTGCACGGTTTTAGAATTCCCACAATGTGTTACCAAGATGTCTCAACGACTGAATTGTCCCGGCCTCCGGGAGGGTTCATTATGTCGACGCCCGCACGATCAGTTCAGATTTGATGCGAACCGTGCGGAACGGTCGTTTCTTGCCACAGATCTGTTCGATCAGCAGATCTACTGCCGCTTGTCCCATCTCTGTGCGCCGGATATCGACCGTGGTCAGGGACGGTTCCACATACTGTGCGATCTGGTCATTATCGAATCCGGCGATGGCGATCTGTTCAGGGATGTGAAATCCCTCTGCACGCAGTCTCATCATGGCCCCCAGCGCCACCTGATCGTCGACACAAAAGAGCGCATCCGGATGGTGCGGCAACAGCTTTTCCGCGCCAAAGATACCATGTTCAGGCAAAAAGCCCCCGTGCACGATGAGCCGCTCATCCACGGACAACCCGTTTTTTTGCAATGTATCGGTATAACCCTGTAACCGTTCCCGCACACCGGACAATGATGTGGGGCCGGCCACATGGGCGATGCGCCTGTATCCCTGATCGATGAGATGCTGCACCACCTGCACGGCGCCGCCATAAAAATCGAGCATGACCTTGTCTGTGTCACATTCGTGACAGACGCGATCGAAAAAAACCAGAGGCGTGGACCGGCGAAGCACCCGTTCAAAGTGCTCATAACACGATGTATTGACGGAAATCGCCGCAATGATTCCGGCCACACGGTTGGACAGCATCGCAGCCACATTCTCGATCTCGCGCTCCGGGGTTTCATTGGATTGGCAGATCATCACCGAATAACCGGTTTCATCGGCGCGGTTGGTGATCTCGCTGACAATCGAGCTGAAAAAGTCGTGCGAGATCTCGGGTACGATAATGCCGATGACCTTGCTCTTTTGGCTGCGCAATCCCGTGGCAAAGACGTTGGGCTCATAGTTGAGCTCGTCCGCCATCTTTAAAACCGTCTCGCGTGTCCTTTCATTGACATCAGGATGATTGCGCAGCGCCCGCGATACAGTGGTGTGGTGCAGATTCAGTTCTCTGGCAATGTCTTTGATGGTCGCGGTCTTTTTCATGACAACTCTTCCCAGAGCGCGTTCCTGACGCAACACACTACCAGCCGACTGGGACCATGTGCACCCAACACCAGCACTTTTTCAATGTCTGCGGTGCGGCTGGGACCACTGATAAAGACCAGACTGGTACCCGGCCTGACGCGCCGGAAAAACTCTGTCTTGTCGCGTACAATATGCTTTTCCGCCACCAGCAGGATCACACACTCGGATAAAAACAGGGACAGGGTCTCGGATTTTTCGCCATACAGAAACGCCACTGATCCGGTTTCGGCAATGGCAAAGCTGGCCATGCTCACCGCGAGTTTGGTGGTGTCGAGCAGGGTGCGGCGTTCTACCGGATCGGTCTCCGGAACCAGAACAGGCCGGGGACGGTCATTCGCACCGAGCGCTTTTTGCAATGACGCACGTCCCACCGCAAACTCGTTGGTGCCGAGCTGTTGCAAAATACCGGTGACCAGCGCCTGCAACGCCCCGAGATCCTCGAGTATATGAAACTCGCCTGCGATGCGCACCAGCTCTTGCTCAAAGCGCGGCCATAGCTCATCCGGATTCCCGGGCAGGGATTCCTGTTCCTCAGGAATCGCTTCAGAGGACACCTGCGCTTTATCACGAGCCTGGCGGATATCGTTCAAAATTTTATCGCGAGAGTCGTTCATTGCTGCCCCCTCTGCTTTTGCCATTCATGAAAACGGTTGCGAAATCCCTTGCTGTCGAACCGTCCCAAAGACCGTTCTTTGGTATAACCGGGCACCGGAAAGGCCTTGTCTTTGGGTAACAATTGCTGCGCTTTGCCCGGCAGCCAGGTGGCCATGCGATAGAGCTGCGGCCGTTGGGCCAGCGCTGCCCAGGCCCGGATGACCAGGGCTTCCAGCGGCGAGTTGGCCTCGCTCTCGATGACATCGTTGCGCAGCCGCACCAGGTGGTGCGGGATGTTGATCTTGACCGGACATACCTCATAACAGGCGCCACACAGACTGGATAAAAACGGCGACATTTTGGCCTCTTTGCGGCCCAGAAACTGGGGCGACAGGGTGATGCCGATGGGTCCCATATAGACCCAGCCATAGGCATGGCCCCCGATGTGTTCATAGACGGGACAATGATTCAGACACGCGCCGCAGCGGATACAGAACAAGGTTTCACGCAATTGCGGATCGGCCAGGATGCGGGAGCGGCCATTGTCCAGCAAGATAATATGCATCTCTTTGGCGCCCTCGCCCATGCGCTCGAACGTAGGTTCGGCCAGGATATTGACATACGTCGAGGCTTTCTGGCTGGTGGCACTCACCGGCAGCAGGCGCAGAAATGTGGCCAGCGCCTCATAGTCCGGCAGAATCTTTTCAATGCCCAAAATCGCCAGATGAATCGGCGGCAGGTGCGTGGTGTGGTGGGCATTGGCTTCGTTTTCCACGATACACAGCGCCCCGGGATCAGCCACGGCAAAATTGGCGCCGCTGATGCCCATTTCGGCCGCCAGAAACCGCTCGCGCAGCTTTTGCCGCGCCACCTGCAACAATTCCTCCGGGTCGTCGGTATAGTCGATACCCAGCTTTTCCTGAAACAACCGGCCGATCTCCTGGCGGCTGAGATGTATGGCCGGGATGATGAGATGCGACGGCGTCTGTTGCTTGAGCTGGATGATATATTCGCCCAGGTCGGTCTCTAGCGGATGAATGCCGTTTTTCTCGAGAAAAGCATTGAGATGAATCTCTTCGCTGGTCAGAGATTTGGATTTGACAATGTTTTTGATCTTGTGATGTTTGATCAGATCCAGACTCAGCTGCCGGGCTTGTTCTGCATCGCGGGCCCAGTGCACGTGGATGCCCTTTTTTGCACAATTAGACTCAAATTGCTCGAGATATTCATCCAGATGATTCATGACCTCGTGCTTGATAGCATGCGCACGGTCGCGCCAGTGCTGCCACTCGTCGTATTGCGCCACCAGGCCGGCCCGGCTTTCGCGCGTGGACTGCATGGCCTTGCGCACGGCAGACCGCAACTGCGGATCCTCGATGGCCTCTGAGATCAGGGGTTTTAATTTTAAAGATTGGGAATTCATAGGCAACTCGTTATAGGTTCAGGCTCTGCGCCAACAGATCGGCGAGATGCAGGGTTTTGGCGTTCATGCCGTGTTTTCTCAGATACCCTTCGATATTCATGAGACAGCTGCTGTCGCAGCCGATACAATAATCTGCCCCGCTGGCCTCGATAAACTCGCATTTGCGCTGCACCATGGCAACGGACACGTCGCTGTATTTGACCGAGAACGTCCCGCCAAAACCACAGCAGGTGTCAGCCTCTTGCATTTCCACAAAATCGATATCATTGATCAGGCGGATGAGCTGACGCGGCTGCTGTACGATACCCAGCTCGCGCGACAGGTGGCACGACTCGTGGTAGGTGACGCGATGCGGAAAACGGCCCTGCCAGTCCTGCACCCCGAGCTTGTCCACCAGAAATTCTGAGAATTCATAGAATTTCGGACGCAGCCCTTCCAGGTCCTGGCGCGCCTGGTCTGACAGATCCAGGTCGTCATAAAACACCTTGACCATGGCGGCACAGGATCCGGACGGCGAGATGACGACCTCTTTGTCTTTGAACAGGGTGATAAACCGCTCGGCCATGGGCACGATCTCTTTGCGGTATCCGGAATTGAACGCCGGCTGGCCACAGCAGGTCTGGTCCTCGACATAGTCAATCTCACACCCCAGATGATCCAGCACCCTGACCATATTCATCGCCGATTCTGCAGCCATATGCTCTGACAAGCAAGGGATAAACAGGGAGACTCGCATA
>WJME01000002.1 GCA_014728115.1 Candidatus Zhuqueibacterota bacterium
AACCAGTCGAAAACGGCGATATTTTTCGCATGTGCCAGACGCTTGACGAGCCTATACGGGACTGGGTCAAGCTGGCAGTGAGCCGGGCCAAAGCCAGCGGCGCTCCGGCTGTATTTTGGCTGGATGAAAACCGGGGACATGATACAGAAATGATCAAAAAAGTGCAAAGGTATTTAAAGGATGAAGAGACAGCCGGACTCGATATCCGCATCATGAAACCCCGGGAAGCAATGCGTTTTTCTCTGGAACGGGTGCGTAAAGGCCTGGATACCATCTCGGTGACCGGCAATGTGTTGCGCGATTATCTTACCGATCTGTTCCCGATCCTCGAATTGGGCACCAGTGCCCGTATGCTCTCGATCGTGCGTCTGATGAACGGCGGTGGTTTGTTCGAAACCGGTGCAGGCGGCTCGGCTCCCAAGCATGTGCAGCAGTTTCTCAAAGAAGGCCACTTGCGCTGGGATTCGCTCGGCGAATATTGTGCCCTGGTACCGTCATTCGATCTTATCGCCAACCGCGATGAGAATCCTCATGCTGAGGTTCTGGCGGAAACCCTGGATCAGGCCATCAGCAAGTATCTCGAGAACGGCAAATCGCCGTCACGCAAAGTCAACGAGCTGGACAATCGCGGCAGTACCTATTATCTGGCCATGTACTGGGCTCAGATGCTGGCAAACCAGATCAAAGATGCCGAATTGCAGGCCCGTTTCAAACCGGTGGCAAAAAAACTTGAAGAGAATGAGGAGAAAATCAACCAGGAGCTGCTTGCCGCACAGGGAGAACCTGTGGATATCGGAGGCTATTATTTGCCGGATCCCGATAAATGTGACAAAGCCATGCGACCCAGTGCGATATTGAACGAAATCATCGATTCACTATAAGAATATTCGGGAGCGGTATCGGTCAGATACCGCTTTTTCTCCCTTTTGGCCGGACCCATCAATCCCTGGTCCACTCTTTTTCGATCCCTTCCAAAGATTTGCCCTTGGTCTCTGGCACCCCCTTCCAGACAAAGACAAACAATACCACGCACAACAGACCATACAGCCAAAACGAAAAGGCATGATTGAACATCCCGACCAAAAACGGATTTTCATCCAGCATGGGAAAGGTCTGCGAAACCAGCCAGTTGGCGGACCATAAAAAAAAGGTGGCAATCGAGAGCGCCCGGCCGCGGATGCGGGTGGGATAGATCTCTGAGAGAATGACCCAGGTGACCGGTCCCACAGAGAGAGCGAAAAAAGAGATATAGCCCAAAACGAAAACCAGCACCCAAATCGCGGTTTGCGAATAAAAGGCAGCCAGCCCCATGCCTGCCAGACAGAGTCCCATGCCTGCCGAACCGGTCAGCATGAGCGGCTTGCGTCCCCATCGATCCACCGAGTGAATGGCAATAATGGTAAATCCGAGATTGAATGCTCCCACAATCACGGTTTGCAGGAAAGCGATATCGGTTCCGGAGCCGAGATTCTTGAATATTTCCGGTGCATAGTAGAGAAACACATTGATGCCGGTGACCTGCTGCAAAATAGCCAGCACCACACCGATGATCAATACCGGCCGTAATCCGGACTTGAACAGCTGCGTCAGGGAACCTGTTTCCATGGCCAGGGCCGACCGGATCTCCTCTGCTTCGATTTGCGCTTTTTGCGGGCCGGAAATCTGATTCAGCACATCCATCGCTTCCTGCTCCCGGCCCTGTTTGATCAGCCAGCGCGGACTGTTGGGGACGAGCAGCAACATGATCAAAAACAGAGCTGCAGGCAACGCCTCAGAGGCAAACATCCATCGCCATCCCGAAGCGATGTTCCATTGTACTGCACCAGACTTTGCGATCAGATAATTGACAAAATAGACGATCAGCATTCCCGAGACAATGGCGAGTTGGTTATAAGAGACCATTTTGCCGCGTATTCGCGCAGGCGAGATTTCAGCGATATAGAGAGGAGAAAGCATCGAGGCAATTCCCACGCCTATGCCGCCCAGAATACGGTAGATAATCAGGACCGTGACATTGCCTGCAAGGGCAGAGCCGATAGCGGAAATCAAAAAGAGCGCCGCAGAAACAATCAAGATCCTGTTGCGGCCGAACCGGTCACTGAGAATGCCGGCAACAGAAACACCTGCCACACAGCCGACCAGAGCGCTGGAGGCTGTCCAGCCCATCTGAGCAGACGAGAGATCAAAGTGCTGGCGTAAAAATCCGATCGCACCGGAAATCACAGCCGTATCATAACCAAACAGCAGGCCGCCCAGGGCAGCGACAAAGGTAGAGAAATAGACCAGACGATTGCGGGATGGATTCATGTTCTCCCCTAAAGTTCTGATTCGAATCAAAGCCTCTAGTTCGATGACATGTCCAAAATTAGCCAATATTGCCGGAAATCAAAACCTTTTTTGCTCTTTTGTTGGGTACAACGGGGTGGATTTTGTACAGGTAGGCAAAATCTTATCACGCCCGTAAATTCTGGTTGCTTTCCCTTGAGCAAATCCTTATTATAATTCATGATTTAGCATTGGAGGTTATCATGTCAGACTGGCAACGAATCGTCGATTTGGAAAACGAGATTCAGGCAGGATGGTTGAGATCCATGCTTGAAGATAGAGATATACCTTACCGGATTCGCAGTTATCACGACCTGGCATATGATGGTCTGTTTCAGTATTCCAAAGGGTGGGGCTATCTCGAAGCCCCGGCCGAGTTCAGGGATGAAATCCTGGAAATTTTCAATCAGGGACCGGATGCCGGCAATGAAGAATAGCGAGTCAGAGCGAGTCTTTGGCATGGCAGAATGATCAGGTTACCCTGTTCAACAGTTTGGTATCTGTGGGATATCCCTGTATGACGTGTGTTTGAGGAATGGCGAGCAGGAATGATCTCTCTTCTTTTTTCGTTACCCTATTTAAAATAGATGTTTATGGGTTATAAAAAGGAGGGAGTATGTTGACCAGCTGGTTCAATATGGCCTTGGCGACCATCGTTGCGTTGCTGCCGATAACGAATCCGGTGAGTACTGCAGCATTGTTCATGTCCATTACCGCAAAAGATAGCCTGGACGAAAGAAAACAACAAGCCTTGCGCGGTGTGATCTATACGTTTGGCATTCTGACGGTGTTTTTGATCGCCGGGACTCTGATTATGAGATTTTTCGGAATTTCGATTCCCGGCCTGAGAATTGCCGGTGGAGTGATGGTCATTCGCATTGCCATGTCCATGCTCAAAGCTGAAAATGGTGGGGTGGAAAAAGAGACCGAGATGGAGGCCCGACAAAAGCAGGATATTTCATTTACTCCTCTGGCCATGCCCAGTCTCAGCGGTCCGGGCGCTATCGCAGTGACCATAGGTCTTTCCGCCGGAACCCGGCAATGGCTGGATTATACAGCGATTATTTTCGGTATTCTTGTTGTGGTCGTGGTGGCTTTTATCACGCTTCGCATGTCTGACCGTATCCTGAATTTTTTTGGCACCACAGGGATCAATGCCCTCTCTAAAATAATGGGCTTTTTGTTGCTCTGTGTGGGCATACAATTTATCATCAATGCCACCATCAGCATTGCCGTCAGCGAAGAGGTTGTCTCGCGATTGCTTGAAACGATTCAGACGAGTCAATAGATGCGGTTGTGCCTCATGGTTTTCACTGCGAGCGTGAGGAGTGGACGTTCACAACCCTTCCGGCAATGGCATGCTCTGGAAAAACCGTGCTACAGACAGATCTTTGTTACGGAGTCTTTATGGAAACCAGCCACACCCTGGCCCTTTTGTTGCAAAAATTGCACGTAAAAGTGGTCACGCATGTGCCCGGCTATGGGGCGACACAGGTTTTTCAGGCGTGGAACCGGATTGCCGGAACAACCCGCTTTTCCTTTCATGAAGAAATGGCCTTTACGATCGCTCATGGCGCTGCATTGGCCGGCACCCGCTCTGCCGTGTTGATCAAATCCCATGGCCTCGCCAAAGCCGGCAACAGTATCCTCGATGCGGTCACTGCCGGGACGCTGGCCGGACTCGTTATAATGGTATTCGATGACCGTACCGGGTCGCATTCGGATTCTATTGTGGATGTCGAATCCCTGGTGCAGGGGTTTCATTTGCCCCACCTGAAATGTACAGGCAGGTTGCAGGAAATCGAACAGGCGTTTCAGGTATCTGAACAGATGCAACTGCCTGTTGCCGTGAGTATCGATGCCGCGCTGGTGGAGCGCAGAGAAAAAGCCGTGCCCATGCCGCAATTACCGCCATTTGCAGGCTCGTTTCAACGCGATGTATATCGTCATTTACTCTGTCCGGTTCTGGCTCCGCATCAGCACGAGATATTACATGCCAAACAAACCGCACAATCCTGGCAAAATATCCCCAAACCCCAACTGCCGGTGATCCCGGACGGATTGCCCACTGACTGGCAGCAGGCGGTCCAATCCTATATTCCGTTTTTCGAGACCTTTAGACCGCTGAGGGGACGGATCGTCACAGGGGATACAGGCCTGTCTGCGCTGTTTGGGTTTCCTCCTTTTGATTGTATCGATCTATGTACCCATATGGGGGGCAGTCTTGCCCTGGCCATTGGAGCTCATCTGGCAGGATATGACGAGACCTGGGCTATAACCGGTGATTTTAGTTTTGTCGCTGCCGGTCATCTGGGACTGGTCGAAGCCGTGGAACGGAAACTGCCCCTAAAGGTGGCCATCCTCGTGAATCAAAAAGCACTGGCTACCGGCGGACAAGATGTGGCGGCAGACCATCTGCAACGCCTTTTGGCCGGTTACCGGGAGGCCGTGCAAGAGGTCGGGGGGGATGACCGTGCAGCCTTGCAAGAGGCTATCTGTATCGCAAACGATCGTAAAAAACTGTCCATCCTTGTTGTCACGCTGTGACAAGGACTCGTGATTTTTGTCACAGCCATCTCTATGTTTCGATCACAGAGGTTGAATGTTATATCTATTGCTTTTTTTGCCATATTTTTTTATTATTGAATTGTGAACAATTATTTTTTTAAAAAATCGCCCCCACCAAGACAAGGATAGTGCCATGGTCCGTTCTTTCGTGCTTTTTCTTTTTGTTGCCCAGCTTTCCTGGGCGCAGGTCTGGTCTGAACAAGAGCTGCGAACACTGGATTCGCTCCTGGTTGTCGGTGAATACCCGGTCTTGATGCAAACGATCGAGGCAAAGAATGTGGATCAATCAAGCATACCGGATTACGAATGGCAGGCATTTGAAAATATCAACAATAGTTTTCTCAGAACCATAGAACAGCTCAAGGGACTGACCAGACTGGGCCAGGAACGATTGGCTGAAATGGCCGTGAGCTATGGGAAACAGAGCCGTAATTATGAATCCGCGCGAGCAGGAGAGCAGGCAGCGATTCTGTATGACCGGTTTCTCGAACTCAGTTCCGGGGGGCAATTCACCAGTGCCCTTAAAAGTTTCTTTTATGCCAAACATTTTGCGACGCAACATCTGGAGACGCTCAAGGTAGAGATCCAGCAATTGTTGAACCGGACCAGAGAGTTGATGCAGGAAAAACGCTACGCCGCTGCTTTGCAACTCGTGCAAGAGGTGGAAGAACGAACCCGGTACAATACTGCATTTGAGAATCAGCAGACATTTTTGGCCGGCGTGCATGATGAAATCGTACTGTATCGAAAAAAGATCGATCAACAGGCCAAAGGCCAGCAGATCTTTGATATAAAGTACAGCCAAGAGGAGCAGTTTGTCTATAAATGGGCATTCTATGGCACCGGCCGGATATTTTATACCGGCTCCAGGCTGGAGGTTCCCTGGAGACTCGATTATCGTACAGTGGATCGGGATCTGGTGCTGACAAAGACCGTCCCGGAGGTCAAAGCCGGTGTGGGGATCTCTGGAGGTGTGGCTCTCTATCGCGCCATCAGCAACAGATTCCACGCCGGTTTTGGATTCGAATATGGGCAGGTGAGTCCGAATCAGGTCGAACTGGAAGATTATCAGATCAATGTCGATTATCCCATCTCTCATTATACCGTGCAGGTGCTGGCACAGTACATGTTTGGCACACCCGTGGGATTGCGCTATTATATCGCGCCGGGTTATGCCTATGGCCAGGTCAGACGCGACGAATTCAATGTGCCTTATGCCATGGATTATTCGGGTCCCATTGCCCTGGCAGAAGAGTCGGAACTTCATCAGGGTCTTTTTGAAGTGGGCAGCGAATACATTGCGTCGTCACAGAGTCGGTTTTCGCTGAAAATGTTCCTGGCAGTGAGATATAACCTCATCGATCAGGATCTCTATACACCGTGGCAGTTTAATTTTGGTTTGCGTCTGGGGATGATTTTCTAACCGCGTTGCCTCGGCAAATCCCTGCGTACCGAGATTTGCCGAGCTGTTTTTTGCCTCTACTGCTCCCTCAGAATTCCTCAATACCAGCTTTTTATTTCTTCCCAACAGCTCTTTGTGGTCAGCTCTGTGTGCAAAAAGTTCTCAAGAATGATTTTGAATTATCTTGACTCTATTTGCAAAAATACGTATTATGGCATTGAATTTTGAATTCAAAATTCAAAATATCGTATGCAGAAAAATTCCCCACTGGGAGGTTGACTTGAAACGTCTCTGTGCTCTGCTTCTGCTGTTGTTTTTTTGTGCTGTCCATGCCCAATCCCCGGATTCGCTCGATCCCTCCCTGTTCACCAAAGGATCGCCAAACTTCTTTTTCGAACAGGACGGCCTGGTCGCTATAGAGGCCGAACATTTTTATGCCCAGACCCATACCGATGACCGTTCCTGGATGCTCACCACACCCGAGCAAACTCCGCAATCCTCGCCGGATGGGGACGAAAATCACGCCTCCACAGCCAGTGGCAATGCCTATCTCGAGATCCTGCCCGATACCCGGCGCACGCATGACGATAAATTGATCAGAGGAGAAAACTTTTCACCTGAACCGGGAGAGATGGCCATTCTGCACTATAAAGTCCATTTCAATACTCTGGGACGTTATTATGTTTGGGTGCGCTGTTATTCCACAGGTACTGAAGATAACGGCATTCATGTGGGACTCGATGGCGAATGGCCTCCCAGCGGTAAACAAATGCAGTGGTGTGAAGGAAAAAATTCCTGGCGATGGGACAGCAAGCAACGAACCCAGAAAAATCACTGCGGTGAACGATACAAGATTTATCTCGATATCCAAACCCCGGGATTGCATACAATATCCTTTTCCATGCGTGAAGATGGATTCGAATTCGATAAATGGCTCATGACCACGGATCGCGAATTCGTGCCACAGGATAAAGGCCCGGATGAATCCACAACCGGGCTCAAGTCGTCATGCTCTCCAGGGCAATGAAACAGATGGCAAAAACACGATGAACCGATCAATGATCGCAGGATGAATGTTAATGGCACCTCTTGAACATATCGAACTTTCTGATCGCGTGTATGCACAGATCAGGGACATGATTCTTGCCGGGGAATTGATGCCCGGTGAAAAAATATATCAGGAAAAGCTGGCAGATCAGCTGGGGGTCAGCCGTACGCCTCTGCTCAAGGCCTTGCAACGACTCGAGCACGAATTCCTGGTCACCAGCGTGCCGAGGCGAGGGGTCTATGTCAAAAAGATATCCCTCGATGAGGTGATCGATGTCTTTTACTCCCGCGAAGTCCTGGAGGGGCTGGCCGCAAAACTCGCTGCGCGACGCCGCACCGATGCCGAGCTCGAAAGGTTAAAGGCCTTGTTCTATCCCTTTAGAGATCAGACCGCCATCGATGTGAAACAATACGAGAGTGCGGACAGAGCCTTTCATCCCCTGATGTTTCAGATGAGCCACAGTCCGACGCTGGCCAGAATGGAAAATATAGGCAACGTTCTGATCATGGCCTACCAGGCTCAGCTGGTTCGCCCACCGGAAGAGACACTGGAGGAACATTTGACGATCATCCGGGCGATCGAAACAGGGAATTCCGATTTGGCCGGGGAGATGGCCAGGACACATGTGCGCAAATCGCGCGAGCTCCTGGAAAACAGAATCATAAAATAAAAGATTACAATGGGAGAAGATATGGCCGGTTACAAGATCGCGGTGGTCCCCGGAGATGGCATTGGCAAGGAGATCGTGCCACAGGGTGTTAAGGTTCTGGATGCTGCAGCCAGAAAATTCGGTTTTGACATGGAATACACCCATTTCCCCTGGGGTGCGGAATATTACAAAGAGACCGGCGAATTTATGCCTGAAAACGGACTGGAACTGCTGCGTCCCTTTGATGCCATATTCTTTGGAGCGGTGGGGCATCCTGATGTGGATGATGCGCTGCCTGCAACTCTGTACACTTTTCGGGTGCGCAAGGGATTTCAACAATATGTCAATTTCAGACCGGTAGAGTTTATGCCGGGTATTCCCACTCCTCTCAAAAACAAGGAGCGTGATAAAGTCGATTTTGTCATTCTTCGTGAAAATACCGAAGGCGAGTTTACCGAAAAAGGCGAGATCCTGCATCCGGAAAAGCCGTTTGGTTCGGCCCTGGCCTTTAGCCTCTTTACCCGGCACGGCATCGAACGTATCGGGCATTATGCCTTCAAGCTCGCCCGGCAACGGCGGTACAAAGTGACCAATGTCACCAAATCAAACACCCTGATTCACAGCTTACGCTACTGGGATCAGGTGTTGCAAGAGGTGAGCAAAGCCTACCCGGATGTAAGGTATGAAACCATGTATGTGGACAATGCCAGTGCCAATTTTGTTTTGCATCCCGAGCACTTTGATGTCATTGTCACCACCAATATGATCGGCGACATTCTCAGCGATCTCGGCGCTGCCATCATGGGCAGTCTCGGACTGGGCCCCAGTGGCAACATCAATCCGGAAAAAGAGTATCCGTCCATGTTCGAGCCCATCCATGGCTCTGCCCCGGATATCGCGGGCAAGGGCATTGCCAATCCCATCAGCTCGATCTGGTCGGGATCACTCATGCTGAATCACCTGGGTGAGCTCGATGCAGCCCTTGCCATTAAAAACGCCATATTCGAAATTGTGCAAAAAGGAATGTTGCCTGCTGATCTGGGCGGCAGCGCCTCGACCACCGATATCAGTCAGGCCATTATCGATGCTTTGTAGGAAAGCCGTATGCAACGTATCATCGATCTGACATTGACCCTGAAATCCGGAATGCGGGGTGTCTCGTTCGAACCCCGCTATCGCGTGGCAGACAAGGGCTGGAATGCCCAGACCCTGCATCTCTACTCGCACTGTGGCACGCACATGGATGCTCCCTGCCATTTCAATGTCAATGAAACCGGTATCCACGCCATTCCCCTCGAGCGTTGCATGGTCCAGGCAGTGGTCATCCATCTGCCGGATTTGCAGCCGAATCAGGATATCACCCCGGATCATATCCGGCCGATAGCGGATCTTGTCCGTGCCGGCGAGGGGATTCTGTTTCACAGCGGCTGGAGCCGGCATGTGCATGATCCGATTTATCGGCAAGGTCAACCCGGCATTCATCCCGAACTGGCACAATGGATGGTGGATCGTCAGGTGGGACTGGTCGGCGTCGATATGGGATCTGTTTATTGTCCTCTGGATCTGGTCACCCTCACTCGGGTGCACACATTGCTGTTAAAGGCAAATATCATTATCGTCGAAGGTCTCACTCACCTCGGACAAATCAAAGAATCCCGGGTGCAGTTCATGGCCCTGCCCTTGCCCATTTACGAGGGCGATGGTGCGCCCGTGCGGGCCCTGGCCATCGAAAAGGAATAACAAAAAAGCTTCAGGCCATATCAATATGGCTCATAAATGCAACTCTGCTCAGATTAAAAATATAAATTTTTTCATGACCATTCGATCGGAGAGTCTATGCGAGGTCCGTTGATTCCCAAGCGCGCTGTCCTGGTGTTTAACACCTTTTTGCTTTCGGTGTTGCTCTATATCGACCGCATCTGCATATCCGTGGCCAAGGATCCCATATCTCGCGATCTCGGGTTCACTGCCACGCAAATGGGATGGGTCTTGTCTGCCTTTGCACTCGGCTATGCATTGTTTCAAACGCCCTCCGGCCATCTGGCAGACCGGCTCGGACCGCGTAAAGTCCTGACCGCAGTGGTAACCTTTTGGTCTGTTTTTACGGCTCTGACCGGTGCTGTGGTCAATTTCGTGCAAATGCTCTTTGTCCGTTTTCTTTTCGGTGCCGGCGAAGCCGGAGCGTTTCCGGGTATTGCCCGTGCTGTGTTTTCCTGGATTCCCATGAAAGAGCGGGGCATTGTGCAGGGGATCAATTTTCCCGGATCGCGCCTGGGAGCCGCCTTTGCCTTGCCTTTTGTGGCCTGGTTGATCCATCGCTTTGGCTGGCGAGGCAGCTTTTTCATTCTCGGAATCATTGGTATTGTCTGGGCCGGCTTTTGGTATCTCTGGTTTCGTAATGATCCGGCCGAACACCGCTCCATATCAGATGCAGAAAAAGACTATATCCTCAGCAACCGCCAGACCAGCAGTGCGGACCAGGTCTCATCCCTGTCTGTCAAATCCCTTTTACACAGCAAAAATATGTGGCTGGCCATGGCACAGTATTTCTGCAGCAATTTTACGTTTTTCTTTTGTCTGACCTGGCTCTTTCCGCATATCAAAAGCACCTATCAACTGGATTCACTGCATGCGGCAGGATATTCATCTCTGCCCCTGATTTTCGGGGCTGTAGGAAACTGGTTTTCCGGCTTTCTGGTGGACAGGATTTATGCCAATGATAAATGGACCCTGTCCCGTCGCCTGCCTGCCATCATCGGTTTTTCTCTGGCTGCCATCGGCCTGGTGGTCAGCGTCTATATGACCACTGCTATGGGTGCAGTGATCTTTTTGTCGCTCGCTATCTTTGGGGCCGATATGACTCTGAGTCCGTCCTGGTCGTTTTGCATCGACATTGGAAAAAAGCATTCCGGTGTTGTCTCTGGCACCATGAATATGGCCGGAAATCTCGGTTCGTTTATCACTGCCCTGGCATTTCCCTATTTGCAGGTATGGACGCAATCCACCACCACCTTTTTCTTTGTCGGTGCAATCCTGAACGCTATTGCCGTGTTTCTCTGGTCGCGCATGCGACCGGAAAAATCCCTGGAGGAATGGTAATGACTCTGTTAAAAGGCGTGTGTATCGGTGCCGGCTATTTCAGCCAGTTCCACTATGATGCCTGGAATCGAATCCCGGACGTCAGGATTACCGCTCTGGCTGAGCTGGATGAATCCAGGGCACAGGATATCTCTTCGAAATTCGGCATCCCCCGGGTGTATGAAAATATCGGCCAGATGGTCGAGACCGAAAAACCGGATTTTATCGATATCATTACCCCACCGGCTACACATCTTGCCATCCTCTCGGTCATTGCTCCCATGGGGATTCCGGCGATTTGTCAGAAACCCCTTGCACCGGATTTTGACACCGCACTGGCGATGCAAAATCTGGTCAAAAATCATGATCTGCGATTTATGGTGCACGAGAATTTCCGTTTCCAACCCTGGCACCGTGAGATCAAGAGACTGCTGGAACAGGATGTCATCGGATCAATTTTCAACCTGAACATGCGCAGTCGTCAGGGTGACGGGTGGGGAGAGGATGCCTATCTGGGACGACAACCCTACTTTCGCGATATGCCCCGTTTGCTGGTGCATGAAACCGGCATCCACTTTATCGATGTATTCCAATACCTGGCCGGTCCTGTGCAGCGGGTGTATGCGATGCTGCAGCGTCTCAATCCGGTCATCAAGGGCGAAGACAGCGGACTCTTGATTTTCGAATTCAAAGCGGGCGGAACCGGCATTTGGGATGCCAATCGCTACAACGAGAGCAATGCCGAGAATCCGCGCTATACTTTTGGCGAGATGGTGCTCGAGGGCGAAAAGGGCACTATTCGGCTCTATGCGGACGGCACGATCACCACTCAACTTTTGGGACACCCCGAGATACCGCATCCCTATATTCATGAAAACAGGGGCTTTGCCGGGGATTGTGTTCATACCACCCAACGACATTTTATCGACTGTTTGTTGCATGAACAGGAATTTGAAACCCACATAGATATGTATATCCAAAACCTGCGGGTGCAGGAAGCATGCTACCGGTCGTCGGAACAGAGACTGCCGGTCGATCTGGAACCCGGATTCTAGATACGTCCCCTTGCAAGTCGGTTTTTATTGCCGGAATGGTATTCCTTCGCGACCTGTTTCTATAAACAAAACCTCAACCCGAATGATATTTCGAACCTATCTTTTTATCATGTTTCTGATCCTGGGGTTGGCCTGCCATCCTCTGTATATCTATGACTCGCCCGAGGGACCGGTGTTTCGCGGTTCTTTTTTGTCGAACCAGCGGATCGAAGCGGATTCGCTCAAGGTGGTGAGTTTCAACATCGAGTGGGGGGCGGATATCGAGCAGGCTGTTTTGCAGCTTCAGCAATCGCCGCCATTGCAGGACATCGATGTGTTGTTGTTGCAAGAGATGCATGCACCGGGCACCGAAACCATTGCCAGGGCTTTGGGAATGAACTATGTCTATTTTCCGGTGGTCAGGCACCCCAGGCATGGCCAGGATTTTGGCAATGCCATTCTTTCACCCTGGCCCATAGGAACATCGGAAAAAATTCTATTACCTCATGGTGCACCCCTGATCGGTACCCGTCGTATCGCGGTACGCAGCACTGTGATGATTGCCAATGACTCTGTGCTGGTTTATAATGTGCATACTGCCACGCCGTTTTCTCCTCACTCCATGCGACAGGAGCAAGTGCAGACAGTACTCGAGTCTGTTCCAGACGAGGCACCGCTTGTCATTGCAGGAGGCGACTTTAATACGGCCTGGCAAAGCAATATACGTGCACTGGATGCTGCCTTTGGTGAAAAAGGATTCCTCTCTGCCACGCAAACCATCGATGTCACTTCTTTTAAAGGATCCCACGGTTTCAAACTGGACCACATCTATGTGCGCGGATTCACCCT
>WJME01000102.1 GCA_014728115.1 Candidatus Zhuqueibacterota bacterium
ACCAAATTCCGCGTCCCCGGTGATCCTGTCGCCGGAACAGGGTGGCTGGATGAAAATCCCGGTGACCGCCGGATGTTAATGGCCTCAGGGCCTTTTACCATGGCAGTGGGTGACACGAACCAAACCGTGGTGTCTGTTATCGCTGCTTTGGGTTCTGATCGTCTTTCCAGTGTTTCGGTCTTGAAGTTTTATGACCGTTTTGCACAGGAAGCCTTTGACAACCTGTTTGAACTGCCCAAAGCTCCGCCTTCCCCGGCATTGCAGGCAACCCCTTTTAGCGGTGAAATCTTGCTGAACTGGGGATTTGAGCAGGCAGCTGTTGAAGACGTCGAACAATTCGAAGACAAGGGATTCTTGTTTGAAGGGTATAACCTTTATCAGCTCCCCAGTGCGGGTGCCGATATCAGCCAGGGTATCAAGCTCGCGACCTATGATCTCGTCAATGAAGCCACTGTGATCACCCAGGAAGAGTTTGATGATGATTCCGGTCTGATCCTCGAGCTTCCGGTCCAGCAGGGCAAAAATACCGGTCTGCAGCGTTTTCAGATGATCACCACCGACCAGTTCCGTGAAAAACCGCTGGCCGACGGACAGGAATACTATTTTGGTATTACTGCCTATAGCTACAATCCCGATCCTGACGCCACGATCAAATCTCTTGAAAGCCCGGTCACTGTGGTCTCGGTTGTTCCTCAGACCCTGAAACCCGGTGTTCGTCTGTCTCAGGCAGGTGGTGACACCCTTCAAGTCGTGCATGAGGGTCCTGGTGATGGTAACGTGGTTCCCATGGTTGTCGATGCTACGAAATTGACCGGCGATAATTATTCGGTCACCTTTAACGATGGTGGCACCTGGAACTTGCTCAATAGCAGCCAGGGTGACACGGTTCTCAAGAACCAGGCCAATCAGTCCGGTGATGACAATTATCTCGTTGTCGATGGTATGCTGGTCAAAGTGATCGGTCCTCCTCCGGGCATCAATAGCATTGTCGAGCTCAATCCCAATACATTTGAAGTGGCAGATCCCAACTTGTGGGCGAGCTTGAACAACTATGGTCGTTCACAGGAATGGCCCACCATCGTGATTACCGGAACGTCCACCACAAATTTGAGTGATGTTGACCGATTCGGACTCATGTCACCCAAGGACTATGACATTATCTTTACCGAAGATGATAGCACCTTGTTGTGGGATTATTTTACCGATGCGGTTCTCAAAGATGCCACCACGGGTGAGCCCCAGTTTGCTCCGTTTACCTTCTGGAGAATAGATCTGGATGGAACCCGTACGCGTCTGCCGGTCACTATTTTGGATTCAGATGAAGATGGTACCTGGAATCGAGTGTGGGACGGTGTTTATGGACCGGCTTTTGAACCGCTGTATGTTTATGACAACGCCGCCTATGATCCGGCTCTGGTCGATGATTATATCGCAGCTGACAATGGTACTGCCAATCCTGGTTATGGTCCCTGGGGTGTGAACTATCCCGCCGTCAACCGGTTTACCATTGGTATGTATATCGATGTCGACGGCTATGCTTCGCCCGATCAATTGGATGAAGACGGCTACTTTTTGGGCCCGCCGGCTCCGGGTGAATATATCCGTGTCATCACCAACAAGCCGAACAGCCCGGCTGATACGTACACCTTTTCCTCACAGTCGCCGACCAGTTCAAAGGATCTGGCGCTGCAGGATGTGGAAAAAATCAATGTATTTCCGAATCCATACTATGGTTTCCATAGAGCAGAAGAAAATCGTTTTCAACGCTATGTGACCTTTAATCATTTACCGCAAAAGGCTACCATGCGCGTCTTTACCATCGCCGGTGATCTGGTACGTACCCTGGAGAAAGACGATGAAACGCAGTTTGCTCGTTGGGACTTGCAAAATGAAAATCAGCTGCCTGTGGCGAGTGGCATGTATCTCGTACATATCGACATGCCCGATTTGGGTGTAGAAAAGGTACTCAAGGTCGCCGTGATTCGCGAAGAGCAATTCCTTCCGAATTTCTAATGGTTTGTACAGGCAGGGCGCCCAAAGGGCGCTCGTCTGAAACCAGGCAGTAGGTATGAAATACAAACCAAAAAATGGATAACCATAGGAGATAGATTATGAAGCGAATCAATCACAGAGTTGTCATTGTCTCTCTGGCGATATTTTTCTTGCTCGTTTTCAGCGCGCAGGTCTTTGCCAGCGGCAGTGATCGACGTGGAACGGCGGCCGCACAGGAACTGTTGATCCCTGTGGGTGCCCGTCAAATCGGCATGAGCGGGGCTTCGGTCTCGTTTGTGAGTGGCATCGATGCCATCTATTGGAATCCTGCGGGTCTGGACAGGATGCAAGCTGCCGCAGCAGGATCCTTTTCACATATGCGTTATATCGCTGATATGAACGTGAGTTACGTCGCTGCTGCCGCCAAGTCCGGACTTGGCAGCTTTGGTCTGAGTTTCAAGACCATCGATTTCGGTGATATTCCTATCACCACCACCGATCAACCTGATGGAACCGGTGCTCTCTTTTCACCGCAATTCATCACGTTAGGACTGACCTATTCCAAGGGTCTGACCGATCGCGTGGCTGTCGGTGCAACGATGAATGTGATCAATGAAACGATTGATCGAGTGAGTGCCAGTGGCTATGCCTTTGATATTGGTGTACAATACAAAGGCCTCCTGGGTATGAACGGATTGTCTCTCGGTCTCGCTGTCAAGAGCATTGGTCCCGGAATTCAGTTCGGTGGTAATGGTATGCTCGTGCGTGCTGAGGCTGAAGATACTGAGCGACCTACATCCTTTTATCGCGTCAGCGCTGGAACCGATGAATTGCCTTCGACCATGGATATCGGTCTTGCTTATCAGTTCGATCTGGGGACCAGCAGCAACCTGAAAACTGCTGCGGCATTTAGCCACAACAACTATCAGGATGACCTGGTACGCGGTGCTCTGGAATATAATTTCAATAATATGATCTTCCTCCGTGGCGGATACAGCACAAATGTCAACGGAACCGAAGATCCGACCGGTGAAAGCATCTATATTTATGGTGCAACGTTTGGTGCCGGGTTCAATTATGACCTGGGTGGCCTGGTTCTTACACTGGACTATGCTTACCGTCAAGCAGCATTCTTTGATGCCAATAACGTATTCACGCTTTCACTTGGCTTTTAAGCATAACTCGTATTGTTCAAAAGGGTTGGCTTTTGCCAACCCTTTTGTTTTATATACCCAATTTATTTAGGAAATATCGTATGAAATTTTTTCTGACTTTATGTGCCATTTTCTTTTGCTCCCTTGCTCATAGCCAGGATAAATTTTTTGTGAGCATGGATGCTGCCCAATTCAGGGATAGTCAGAATCATACCTATGTAGAGCTCTATTATTCGGTGCCACAAAATGCAGTGACCTGGCAAAAGAATTCAGAGGATACGTTCTCAGCGAATATTTTGTTGAATATTCAAATTACTCACAAGGATACGCTTTATGCCGCCAATGTCTGGCGAGTCGAGAACAGTCTCGCTGATACCGCATCCCTTGAATCCGGCCAACAGGTTGTTGATCTCTTGCAATATCCCCTTGATCCGGGCGAGATCTATCATGTGACGCTTTATGCGCAGGATGTGTTTAATCCCGAAAGCTCGGATTCTGTATCGATGCAGATTCTGGCAGAAAATTATACACTCGATCAGGTATTGATGAGTGATGTTCAGATTGCGACCGATATCTCTGGTTTTCAGACGGGCACGACAAAATCTTTGCAAAAGGGATCTTATCAGGTTATCCCACAGCCGGGATTGTCGTTTGGCTCGGATTCACACAGTCTTTTTTATTATTTTGAGCTCTATAATCTCAATCTCATGCCTGGCGACTATTACCATGTTCAGGCCTTTCTCGCCGATACCACAGGTCAATCTATTGAAAATCAAACGGCTATCGATAGAAGACGACCCCTGAAATATGACACCAGCCGGGAAATCGGTAAGGTCGATATCTCGGGCCTGGCCAGTGGTCTCTATGTGCTCAACTATCAGGTCGCGGATGAGCATGATAACATTATTCAGGCAAAGCAGAAAACCTTTTTCGTTATCAGTGATCAGGACAAGCGAATCGTCGATTTACGAACCAATGAAGACCTCTATTTTCAAAGTCTTGGTTTTCTTGATGGATTTACAGAAAAAGCGCTCGATTTGGAATTTGACAAACTGTCACCTTTTCTCAATCCGGAACAGAAAGAGGTCTATGACGGTCTCGGTTCCATCAAAGCGAAAAAGACCATGCTGTATCGTACCTGGCATATTATCCGAGATGACCCCTCTATTCCTGTGCAACTTTTTCGCAACAAATATCTTGCCCGAGTTGCTCAGGTAGATGAACGATATAAAACCTCGTTTCGTCCGGGATGGAAAACCGATAAAGGGATTGTTTTTTTGAAATATGGTAACCCGAGCGACATTGAACGCAACCCAAGCGTTGCCGGAACAAAACCTTATGAGATTTGGAAATACGATAGTCTCGAGGGGGGCGCTATTTTTGTGTTTATTGACCGCCAGGGATTTAACCGCTATGAGCTGGTTCATTCTACCAAACGCGGTGGAATGTATGATCCGAATTGGAAGCGATTAATTGATGTCAATCAACAAGGAACGATGATTAGGTAATGATTTCCACAAAGTATTTTTACCCGCTCTTATTGATATTCATCCTGTCCTGCGGCCAGGACCGATTTGCACCGGTAGTGATCAAGACAGAACCGGGCTCTATTTTGAATTTTGCAGGTTTTACAACCAACGATGAAAAGGAAATCCTGCATAACATTTCCCACTTTCCCAAAACCTATATCGGCGCAGATACAGCAAAAGAACGCATAGTGCATCGCTATTTGGTGAAAAACACTCTCTTGCGATTTTATACTACCGAGGACCGATCCTTGTATGAACAATCCCAAGTTGATTTGGCTTCGCTGAGCCTGTCTCTGGGATTTCCTTTTGAAAAGCCTCTGGTGTTTACTTTTTGGAAACAGTCCTATTCCGGTACTAAAGGTAAATGGCAAGTGGATGTTGATACCACCTTTACGTTGCACGACAGTACCGGCCAAGAACACCGTCTGAGTTATCGATTTTCTGCGACCGGCTATGATCGGGGCATGACAGAGGTTTATGTGCCGGAAGATCGCTTTCAACCTTATCAGGTGCTTCGGGTTGAATGGGACCCATTTCAGTCGACGCTATATGATCATACCAGTGGCGATTCGTTGCTGATCCAAAAGGGAACTCAGAACCTCTTTTACGAGCCCAGACTCGGCATGATCCGAATGTTATCCGATTATACGCTGGAAGAAAAAGGGGCTTCCCCAGTCCCTCGAAAAAGTACATGGGAGCTCATGTCCGTAGATTCACCTCCTCCGGTACGATAATCAGTGCGCCAGTCTTGACTCTGGCGCTCTTTTTTCGTATTTTGATTCACGCCGTATTCACCTCATGAATCGCAGCTAAAAATTGAATCTTTCTCCTGGTATTGCCGTTCAACGAGGTATAACGAGTTGACAAAATAGGTGCTTTATCAAGGACACGAAATGGGAAATAAAATACTGGCCTTTCTTTTTTGTCTTTTTATCCAAATCGGCTTTGCCGCCCAGTCAGGCCCTCGCCTGTACAAGCATCTTGACACCTATGGCAAACCAGGCGCTGATATGATTCAGGATGAAAAACAAGTGACTCTTGTTCTTTCTTATGATCGGTTTCCGGGTTCCTTTAAGGGCACTGTTTTGTTGAAACGAGACCACTTTGCGGTGGTCCGGATTCCCTCTGGTTCAATATCTGATTTATTAAAAGATTCCGATTTGATTTATGCCGAGATGCCCACTCTGGCACAGGCCTGTCTGGATCAAAGCTTGCCGCAGATTCGTATTCCCCAGGTATGGGAGCAGCAGGCTCTCTCGGGTAAAGGCGTCATTGTGGGGATCATTGATTCTGGAATCGATATTCATCATCCTGCTTTTCGTAACCAAGATGGTTCCACGCGCATACACAGTATATTGGATTTGAGTATACCAGGCGTTCGATATGGCGGTACTCTATACGATCGCCGGGAGATCAACCAATCCCTTTCCTATGCGACCTTTTCTCACACAGACCAAACCGGTCATGGGACCCACGTGGCAGGTATTGCCGCGGGCTCTGGACATTCCGGAGGGAGTGCAGAAGCATACTCGGGGATCGCCTACGAGTCCGATCTTGTGATTGTCAAGGCTACCCGTGATCGGGATGGGGTCAATTTTCAAAGCAGCGATCAGTTGATCGCTTTGGCATTCATCGATAGTGTGGCCAACGCCCTTGGCCAACCCTATGTTGCAAATCTCAGCTTTGGCGGCCATGCCGGGGCGCATGATGGCACCGCCATTGTCGAACGTTATATCAATTCTCTCGTCGGCATCGGCCGGCCTGGCAAAGCCATCGTGACCGTCGCCGGCAATGATGGCGAAGACGAGATTCACGCCCAGGTGAATCTCAGCCATCAAAATAGCAGACAAGAGATTACGTTTATTATCGATTCTTATGTTTCCAATGTGGGCTCTGCCAATGATTATGTGCAAATCGACGGGTGGTACCCGGGCACAACCCAAATCTCTGTGAGCGTGATTTCTCCAAGTGGACAGACCTTTGGGCCCGTGAACAGTGGCCAGGTTATCGATAAGCAAGGAAATGACGGGGCCGTTTATATCTGGAACGGTTTTTATGAAGATTCTGGTTTGTATTATCGGGGAGTCAATCCCTTTAACGGGGATAGAGAAATCTATATCCAACTGGAAGACAAGCAATCCACCCATCCACCTGAAGCGGGCGAATGGACTCTGGTGGTGCAGGGAGGAGCAGCACAGGTCGATTTTTATATCGCCAATCATTCGTTTGATGTCGAATTTGATCAGGGAGCGGTCTCAACGGGTAAAGTGTCTATTCCCGGAACGGCTGAAAACGCTATTACGGTTGGCTCTTATTGCAGCAAAAAAGTATGGACAGATATCGAGGGCCACCGGTTGACCCTTGATACTGAGGGGACACTGAAACAGGGTGATCTGTCCCCATTCTCGAGTTCCGGTCCTACCCGCGATAACCGGATCAAGCCAGAAATCGTTGCACCAGGGCAGATTATAGGGAGCGCATTATCAGGGGATGCTCTGCCTACTGACAATTTGAGCATTTTTTATTCCAGTTCCGATTCTTATCCCTATGCCTTTTGGCTTGCCGATTCTGCATATGGATTGTCCAGTGGCACGAGCATGGCTGCGCCCCATGTTGCCGGACTCTTGGCGCTTATCCTTGAAAAATATCCCGAGGCGAATGCCATGCAATTAAAAACCATGCTAACGGCTGCTGGCAAAAGCGATGGATTTGTAGGAGCGACTCCAAATTCTATGTGGGGCTATGGAAAAGTCGATGCCCAGACCGTGTTTCAGATCGAACCCGGACAAGATCCACCTTTACAATTTGCTCTGCAAAATCCATATCCAAATCCCTTTGATCGTATTGTGCGGCTCGCTTTCGAGCTTCCCATCTCTTTGAATGAAGAAAAAGTGTCCCTGGAAATTTTTAATTCTCTTGGACAAAGAGTACGATTGCTTTTTGAAGGATTTCCCGGGGTGGGAAGTCACCATTACCATTGGGATGGCCATGATGATTACGGTCGTCTGCTCGCCTCCGGGGTCTATTTTATTCGCATGAATATACAAAATGAATCATTTGTTAAAAAAGTAGCGTTTCTCAGCAGTCACTAAAACGCATTTTCCGAAACCAGCCGCAGCTGGTTACGTAAATACTAGCAGTGCTATTATGGATAAATGAAACTCTAAATATCTTTTACTTTGTCCTTGTTGCTTAAGTAAGAGATGTTATGCTTTTCATCAATAACTAAAAAGGAGAAACACCATGGGTACATTATTTGAAGATCTCAGAGATGGTTTTCGAGATGGCATTGCCTTTGTGGCAGACAAGACTGATGAATATACCAAGATCAGTAAACTAAAAATCGACATGCTGAGCTTGAAACGCAATATCGAAAAGCTGTTTACTGAACTGGGCGGCAGAACTTATGAGTTGCTGCATGGCGACACTGTCGCGGCGGTACCAGAGGATGAACAAGTAATCAAACTCGTCGAACAAATCAGTGAATTAGAAAAAGAGCTCGACAATAAAAAAGAAGAGATCAAAACTATCCGGGCTGAAAAGGAAGAACAACGAAAAGCCCGTGAAGAGGCAAAATCTCAACCCGAGTCCACAGATGAGGACGAGGCCACAATTATTGAAGAAACTCCAGATAAAGAAGATAAATAACCCTGCATCAGGGATGTACTCAAGAGTGTTTGTTCATCATTCCAGCTGCTGTCTATAAGAATGAAAACAACTGAAATATTCTTTAGTACATCTCTTTCAAACATAATCGAAACCGTATGAAAATAATATTATTTATTGCGGGATGCCTGTTTTTTTTATCCTGTGCGCAACAGGAACCTCTTGTCAAAATCGATCACACCTCAGATGAGCTTTTGCCTTCGGCTGAGACCGGATTCAAAAAACGGACAAGGCTGCCCCTGGATACCACCCCAAAGCTGCCTTTAGCCCATGTTGCTGCTGTGGGTGATTTGATGATGAGTTCCTGGGTGATTGACAAAGTTAATCACTTTGGAGTCGATTTTCCTTTTGACAGCACCCGAAAATTATTGAGTGCTGCTGATTTTGCTATAGCCAATCTCGAGGCCCCCTTTACTGCCACAGGAACTGTGCACAAGGATAAAAAATTTACGTTCAAAGTGCCTCCTCATTTTGGAAGGGGACTCCTAAACGCCGGAATCGATGTGGTCACCCTAGCCAATAACCACATGATCGATTATGGGTGCGAGGGGCTAATCAATACATTGAGTACATTGGATTCGTTGGGTATCGCGTATTCTGGCGGAGGTATCGATCGGCAGACTGCGTGTGCACCTGTTATCGTAGAGCGAAAGGGTAAGCGAATTGCCTTTCTGGGGTTCTCTTTTACCTATCCCGTTGAATTTTGGGCCAATTCCAGTCGATGTGGCACGTGTCATCCGAGTGAACAGCAATTACAGGCTCTGATTGAAAAGAGCAAGGCCGATGCTGATCTGGTGGTGGCCAGTTTCCACTGGGGCCAGGAAAAACGCACCACCCCAAAAGCCTATCAAACCTATTTTGCGCGTAAAAGTATCGATTTCGGTGCGGATCTTGTGCTGGGTCATCATCCCCATGTTTTGCAGGGGATAGAGATTTACAAGGGCAAGCTCATTGCCTATAGTCTCGGAAATTATGTTTTTGGTTCACTCAGCCATAACTCCAGAACAAGTATCGTCCTGAGCGCTCTGCTCGGGCCAAATGGCTTGATCTATGCCCGGGTTTTTCCCATCGATGTTTATAATGCCAGGGTAGAATTTCAACCAAAACTTTTCTATGGTACTGATCGGTTAAAAGTGATTGACGAGTTGAATGAAATATCGGCTCATTTGAACAATGGCGAGTCGATCATCGACGCTCAAGGATTTATCTTGCCTGCACAAACGAATCAAGAACCCTTAACGCCCACAGACTAGTCGCGTTTGTCACTTTTTCAAGGGAAAATAGATATCCCGGGGAGGTGAAATGGGGTAAACGAACCTGTACAAGAAAATTTTATATATCGCTTATGGCAAGATTCTAACCTGATCAACCAGCCTTTGACCACCCTGGAGGGTCGGGAACTTTATATTCTTGAATTGGGAGTGCGAAATATAGACTCGGGCCCAGACTTTAAAGACGGTCTGATCATACTCGATGGAACGCTTTATCGGGGGGATATCGAGATTCACCCCCACGCCAAAGACTGGTTCACACACCAACACCATCTCGATCCTGCATATGATCGGGTGATTTTGCATGTCGTCACAGGATTTTGCCCTGATGATTTTCTGACGATACGCTCCGATGGTAAAAAAATTCAAAGTTTCAATCTTGATTCTGTTCTGGATCCCCCTGCTCAGGAACTCGAAAAAGAATATCCTCCTGCTCCTGAGATCGTATGTGAGTTGAGCCGACAACCTGAACCCGAGATTTTTGACATGGTGCGTCGCTTTGGGATCCGTGCCTGGGACGTTAAATGTCTCCGGTTCCGTGAACGGGTAAACACTGAAAGTTGGGATCAAGTCTTTTGGGAAGCCTTTTGCGAGGCGCTGGGGTATGGCAAGAATCAGGTTGCCTTTATCAATCTTTCGCATCGTTGTTCCGTAGAACGGTTGCAAACCATAAAGGCATCCTCTTTACAGGAAAGGTTCGATGCAATAGCCACGGTTTTGCTTTATACTGCCGGTCTTTTACCCCAAAAAAGAGGTGCTCACAGAGAAAGTGCCATCGATTTTGTGCAAAAATTCCACATCACCCTTTTGGAAAAAAGTGATTGGAAATTTTTTAGATTACGACCCAATAATTTTCCCACTTGCCGGTTATTGGCTGCCGCAATGATGTTTGCGTTTTATGGAGAACGATTTAGCGGTTATTTCGAGGTCTGGTTTCGCGAAATAAAGACCATTAAAGACTTTATGTCGAAATTACAGCCACTTGTGGATTTTCACCAGATATGTATTGAATCGTGGCTAAAGGATCTTGATTTGGAATGGAATGTCAATAACTCTCTAGTGGGTCAAGATCGACTCAGGAGCGTTGGATATAATGTGATCATCCCATTTCTGTATGAATATTTCCGACATCAGAATGATCTAAAGAGAGCAGCTTTGATAAAGAATCTTGCAGGTCAATTTCCGGTCTTGTCTCTTTCACGATATAGCAGAGACCTTTTACAGATCATTCGCAAAGAGAAAAAAGAATTCGAGCTTTGGTCTGAGATGTATCATCAAGGAGTTTTATATATGGCCAAGTACTTGTGTCAGCCCGAACATTGCCGGCGATGTTTGGATTTCGATCTGGCGCGATCTGGTACTCACTATTGACTTTTATGCCATATTTTATTAAATTATCCAGATTTAGTAACCATGGATGTGCGTTTGGCAGAAAATGACCAAAGCGGAACGCTTTATATTCTAAGCACTCCGATAGGCAATTTAAAAGATATTACATTACGGGCGTTGGATATTTTGGCAAATGTTGATGTCATCGCGGCCGAAGATACGCGTACGACGGGTAAACTACTCGGTCATTATCACATCAACACGACCATGATGCCATATCACGATCATAATAAAGAGCGGGTGACCCCTCAAATACTCGCCCAGCTGCAAGAGGGGGAATCGGTTGCTGTTGTCAGCGATGCCGGCACACCCGGGATCGCTGATCCTGCATTTTATTTGGTGCGTGAAGCAGTGCAAAACCGGATACGGATCATCCCTATTCCGGGTGCGGCTGCCTTGCTGCCTGCATTGGTCGCATCAGGATTACCGACAGACCGCTTTGTTTTCGAAGGATTTTTACCCGCCAGAAAGGGTCGCAAAACCCGGCTGGGGGAACTGGAACAACAAGTTCGAACAATTGTCTTGTACGAATCTCCACACCGCTTAAATCGGACGATCAATGATCTTTTCGAGGTTTTGGGAGATCGCCCCCTGGTCATTGCTCGAGAGTTGACAAAAAAGTTCGAACAATTTTGGTACGGAAGCCTGGAAAAAGCAGCAAACTCGTTGGATGAAATCCCCCTAAAGGGAGAATTTGTGCTGATTGTCGGTGGACTGACCAAAAAACTTAAACGGAGCAAAAAATATTCATGAAATTAGTCATTTTACCCGAGCGCCTCAAAGACGGATTTAGATCCCTTTTACGGCCCATCATTCGCTTTTTTATTGTTTTAAATTTGAACCCCAATTTCCTCACCACGGTTTCACTGATTCTCTGTTTCATGTCGGCCTATCAGTTTGCCAAGGGATCTTTGAGGTTAGCTGCTCTTTTATTGATTTTGGGCGGCATTTTTGATATGATCGATGGCTCTGTAGCCCGGGCAACGAATCGGGTCACGCGTTTTGGCGCGTTGTACGATTCCACTCTGGACCGCTATGCAGAGATTGCCATTTTTCTGGGAATTGGATGGTATTTTATCCGGCAATATGATACCTCTTCTGCTTTGGGTGCAATTGCAGTGATGGGTGTCTTTTTGGGACTGGCCGGAAGCATTATGGTGAGTTATGTTCGGGCTCGTGCCGAAGGTCTGGATTTTGAATGCAAAGTCGGCCTGATGCAGCGACCGGAACGATTGGTCGTGATCAGTGTCGCGGCCCTGATTTCAGAATATGTTTTGATCGGAGGCCTGGCGATCATTGCTCTTTTTGCAAATTTTACAGCGATTCAACGGGTCTATTATATCTGGGCTAAGGAAAATGCGGAAAAATGGGCCAAAGTCAGTGATGCACCACACGAATAAGGTGATGTTTATGCAACGAATTTTGTGCAAATCAAAAATACACAGAGCAACGGTTACAGATACGCAATTAAATTATCAGGGTAGCCTTACCGTGGATACAGAGCTACTCAAAAAGGCAGATATTCTTCCGTATGAGCAAGTTCAGGTTGTCAATATCAATAATGGCAGTCGTGCCGAAACCTATATTCTAGCTGGCAAACCCGGCAGCGGTGAGATTTGCGTCAATGGCGCTCTTGCACGGTGGGCGCAAAAAGGTGATTTGATTATTATCATATCTTATGGACTTTATGATCCTAACGAGTGCTCTAATTTCAAACCTCTTGTTGTTCAGGTTGATCAAAATAATCATCCCATCGCCAACATTAATATTGAAAAACCCGTCTGAATATATGTCTTTTCGGGTATATGATAAAAAATCGAGAAAGGAGCATCAAGTGAGTGAAAAAGGGTTAAAAATCAAAGAACCCAAAGGGAAACTAGGGGTTTTGTTGCCCGGTTTGGGTGCGGTGGGTTCAACACTTGTCGCAGGGACAGAGTTGATTCGTCATGGCTTTGCAAAACCTTTTGGGTCGTTAACCCAAATGGGTACAATTCGGCTCGGAAAGCGCACCGAAAACAGGGTCCCCAAAATCAAAGATTTTGTTCCTCTGGCTGAACTGGAGGATATTGTATTTACCGGTTGGGATGTTTACCCAGAATCTGTGTACGAATCTGCCGTGCATTCCGGGGTTTTGAAAAAGGAAGATCTGGACAAGGTGCGTCCTCAGCTCGAGTCATACAAGCCTTTAAAAGCGGTTTTCGACAAATATTATGTCAAGCGGCTCGATGGCAGCCATGTCAAAGTGGGCAAAACCAAAATGGATCTGGCTGAGCTTTTGATGAAAGATATGCAGGAATTTAAACAAGCCAATGATTTGACTCGCATGGTCATGGTCTGGTGCGGAAGCACAGAGATCTTTTTGGATCATGATCCGATTTGGGATACCTTGGATTCTTTTGAACGAGGATTAAAAGAGAACCATCCGGCGATTTCCAATAGCATGATATACGCCTATGCTGCGCTAAAGCTCGGCGTTCCCTATATCAATGGAGCCCCGCATATGACCACAGATATGCCCGCTCTATTGGAATTGGCCAAACAAAACAATGTCGTTGTCGCTGGCAAAGACTTTAAAACCGGTCAAACCCTGATGAAAACCATTATCGCTCCTGGTCTCAAAGCCAGATTGTTGGGTGTCAGTGGCTGGTTTTCAACCAATATTCTGGGGAATCGTGATGGCGAGGTGTTGGACGAACCCGGTTCTTTCAAATCCAAAGAAGTCACAAAATTATCTGCCTTGGATCATATTTTTCAGCCAGAAAAGAATCCGGATCTTTATGGCGACTTGTATCACAAGGTGAGAATTAATTATTATCCCCCGGCCGGTGATAATAAAGAAGGGTGGGATAATATCGATATTTTTGGATGGCTGGGTTATCCCATGCAGATCAAGGTCAACTTTTTATGCCGCGATAGTATTCTCGCTGCTCCTATTGCACTCGACCTGGCTCTGTTTGCCGATCTGGCCCAGCGGGCTGGCATGTCTGGCATCGTTGAATGGCTGTCCTTTTATTTCAAAAGCCCGATCGTTGCAAAAGGGTTATATCCGGAGCATGATCTGTTCATTCAATTGAAAAAGCTGAAAAATACCCTCAGATATATGATGGGTGAAGAGCTTATTACGCATCTGGGTTTAGAGTATTACGAAGATTAATCACTACAGGGGGCTGGAGAACAGCCTCCTATAGGTATACCAATCAAGGGTTCTGGTTATTGTGTGAAATAGAGCACCAGAAGCAAGTTCGTTGATCACTGAAAAGATGTGAAGAGATTGAAAAGTCCTTCTCCAATAAAAACGGTTTTAAAAACCTCCTTGCCTGCGGTTGTGGATCTCTCTTCCCAGACCATCATGTGGACGATTGAAGCCATTTTGATTGGTCGCATTAGTGCTTCAGCATTTGCAGGTGTCGGTATGGCCATACAGACGATGATGGTCTTTTTCGCAGCGCTTTTGACTTTTGTGGTGGGGGCCAGTCTGATCATCAACCGGCACCTCGGCGCAGATGATCATTGGCAGGCCAATCATATTTTTGGTCAAGCAATGATGCTCGGCATTCTAATGTCAGTGATCTTTGGTATTTTGTGGTATTCCGGTGCCATCCACATTTTTAAGCTCATCGAAGAGGGTGAATCCGGTCTGGCCCAGCAAGCTGGGGTCACTTATTTGCGCACGGTGGCTCTATTTGCCCCGTTGATTATTACCAATTTCGTTGCTGTCGGTATTATTCGCGCGGTAGGAGATACACAGTATTCGATGCTGGTCAATATACTCGTCAATGGACTCAACTTTTTGTTAGCGCCGTTGATGATTTTTGGATGGCTGGTTTTTCCCCGTCTCGAGGTTTTTGGCGCCGGGCTTGCTGTGGGGGTTTCCCACAGCATTGGATTTCTCTTGACGTTTTATCTGTTGCGAAGCCGGCGATTGCAGCTGTTTTTATCTTTTCGTGAACTGACCCGGCCCAGATGGTCCAGTTTTAAAATGTTGTTTCGAACCGGATTACCGACGACCATAGAGCAGCTGACCTGGTCATTAGGACAACTGGTGGTCACGAGTTACGCTGCAGGTATTTATGTCGTGGTACTCTCGACACATACGGTGTTTGTTCGCATCCAGGCGGTTTTATCGATGGTCTATATGGGATTCAGCCTTGCCGCCATGACCCTGATGGGAAAAAATTTGGGTGCTGCTGACAGTGTACTGGCTTACCGAGTCGCCAGGACCGCTCATCGGGTGATGATTGCGTTTGTGATCATTATTGTATGCTGCCTGATCGGCTTTTCGAAATTGATTATTCAGGTTTTTACAACGGACCCGGAAACCGTTGCTTTGGGACAAAAGGCGATTTATGTCTTTGCCCTTGCCCAAATCCCAAAAGCGATCAACAATGTATTGTCCGGGAATATGCGTGGTACCGGTGATCTAAAATGGCTGATGTGGACGACCATCGTTTTTGTGCTGGTCTTTGAAATCGGCTTGAATTACGTGTCTGCATTTGTTCTGGGTTTTGGACTCTATGGAATTTGGGGTGTACAAACGTTGGACGAATCGTTACGGATCATTCTAAATAATTGGCGTTTTCATGGCGGGAAATGGAGGTTGATCAATTCCAATGAATGAGTCCACTCTTGGCCAAGGTTTGTTCATCACATTTGAAGGCATAGATTTTTGCGGCAAATCCACTCAGGCCAGACTTTTTGCTCAATATCTCCAGGATCAGGGCCATACGACTTTGACTCTGCGCGATCCTGGCAGCAGCGCCATATCTGAGCGAATAAGAGCGATTTTGCTGGATTTGTCTCACAAGGAAATGAGCAGTTATACAGAATTGTTGCTCTATGAAGCAGCCCGGGCACAAATGGTTGAGCAAATGATTCGACCGGCATTGAGCTCAGGGCAACTGGTTGTTTGTGACCGGTTTTTCGACTCTACAACTGCTTATCAGGGTTACGGACGAGAGCTGGATTTGGCTGTGATTCGTCAGGCCAATGAACTCGGTTCCTGTGGTTTGACACCACATATTACATTTTTGATCGATCTGGAACCCGAGCTTGCTTTGAAGCGTAGACGAAAAAGCAATCGATTAAAAGACCGAATGGAAGCTGAAGGACTGGATTTTCAAAATCGTGTACGTAACGGCTTTATGACTATAGCACATGAAAATCCCCAACGCATTATGGTGCTGCGCGGTGATCAGAGTATCCAGGAGATCCAACAGCAAATCCGCCTCGGTTTTGAAAGGGTTTATAATGATCAAGGGAGATCCCTATGAAACATCGTCATCTTTATATTGCTGCACTGGTTGTATTTTTTACCAGCTTTAGCGGGCTGTTTGTCGGACTGCGTAGCGATTCTGCACGCGATCTATATTATAAAGTCAAACAAAATGTAATGCTTTTCGGGCAGGTCTATCAGGCGATAACCGACCGTTATGTCGAAGAAGTCGATCCCGAAAAGTTCATCCGTGCCGGGATTCATGGCATGCTCGATGAACTCGATCCATATAGTGTATACCTCGAAAAGGAGAGCAGTGATGAACTTCGCATCATGACCGAAGGTAAATATTACGGGGTTGGCATGCGCATCGTGATTCGCAATGGCTGGGCCACGGTCGCCGAACCCCCCTTTCCCAATAGTCCTGCAGCACGGGCCGGAATTCGTGAGGGAGATCAAATTATCAGTGTCGATGGCCAAAGCACCAAAGGGTTTTCACTCTCGGAAACCGCCAATAAATTACGCGGTCGTGAAAAAGGGTCGGCCGTTACGATTCAGATCAAACGCTATGGTGAAGAGAAACCTTTGGAATTTCGGCTCTTGCGCGATGAGATCGAGGTAACCGATGTTCACTATACCGGATTTGTTCGTCCGAATATCGGCTTGATCAAACTCGACCGTTTTAACCGCAGTGCCGGTCAACAGGTGCGGGAAGCGGTTCAATCCCTCAAAGATCAGGGCATGACGGCCCTGATCCTGGATCTTCGGGGAAATCCCGGAGGCCTTTTGGATGTGGCTGTGAGTGTGGCTGATAATTTTATTGACAAAGGTGAGCTTATCGTCTATACACAAGGGCGCTGGGAGAACACGAGGCAGGAATACCGAGCCAGCCGTGAATCCCTGATCGGCGATATGCCGATGGCCGTACTGGTCGATGGTTATAGCGCTTCAGCATCAGAAATCGTTGCCGGGGCCATTCAAGATCTGGATCGCGGTGTCGTCCTCGGAAGCGAGACCTTTGGCAAAGGACTCGTTCAAACGGTGGTTCCTCTTGATCGCAGAGGTGAACGACAAGTAAAGATCACCACGGCTCAATACTATATGCCCAGCGGACGCTTGATTCAACGTCCCGAGGTTTTCAATCGCGGCCCTGGTTCGGTCTTGGTGAATTCTTCTGATTCTGTCGCCCAAAAAACCAAAGAATCAAAACAACAAAAAGAGAATGAAAAAGATGCCCCTAAATATTTTACTCAAAATGGACGAACCGTATATGGCGGGGGAGGCATAAAACCGGATATCGAATCATCGTCCTTTAGAATGAATCGATATGAGATTGAATTGATGCGCAGATCCATGTTTTTCAATTATGGTCTGGAATATGTGGATAAACATCCCAATCTTGCTAAAGATTTTGCGCTTTCCGAAGAGGATATTGAATCCTTTTTTCAATTCGTGGATAACAAAGAGTTTGACTATAAACCTGAAGGATTTCAGGAACTCGAAGAAATTGCCAAGATCGCTCAGGAAGAGAATTATTATGATGAGCTCGCGCCCAGCATCGACGCCATGAAAGAAAAATTTGAAATCGTCAAACAAAAAGAGCGCAAAGCATCCCAAGACCACATTCGTTTTTTTCTAAAACGTGAAATCGCCGGCAAAGCCTTTGGCCGTGATGCTTATACCGAAGCGATGTTTGCCAGCGATTCAACGCTCATCAAAGCCGTCAATGTTTTGCAGTCGCCAGACGAATATAATAAAATTCTGGGTACAAAGCTCGCGACAAGTGAATAGCGCATCGCTATTTACGGATTCGGAATCGCCTCTCAGAGATTTGGAAGCAAATCTCTGAAAGGCAAGTTCCACACTCGTTTCAAGACAATTGAATGAGAAAATAGTATACCCTTGAATCATGTATCCCTTAATTGAGGAGGATCGAAAACATGAAGAAATACGTCTATACCTTTGGTGGTGGAAAAGCCGAAGGTAAAGCAGACATGAAAAATTTACTGGGTGGTAAAGGTGCAAACCTGGCAGAAATGAACCTGATCGGCGTTCCGGTTCCTGCTGGTTTTACCATTTCCACCGAAGCCAGTGCCGAATATAACAAAGTCGGTCGCGAAGAGACTGTCAAGATGCTGAAAAAAGAAGTTGAAGACGGTATCAAAAGCATCGAGCAGATGATGAGTAAAAAATTTGGCGACCGTGAAGATCCGCTGTTGGTTTCGGTTCGTTCCGGTGCCCGTGTTTCCATGCCCGGAATGATGGACACGGTTCTTAATCTCGGTATCAATGATGATGCTGTTGCCGGATTGATCGAAAAGTCTGGTAACGAGCGTTTTGCCTGGGATTCCTATCGTCGCTTTATCCAAATGTATGGCGATGTGGTCATGGGTATGAAACCCGAAAGCAAAGAAGATATCGATCCTTTTGAAGAAATTATAGAAAAAGCCAAAGAGGATAAAGGGGTCGAGAATGATAACGAACTCACCACCGAAGATCTGAAACAGCTGGTGGATGATTTTAAAGCCGCTGTCAAGCGCGTGACCGGCCAAGAGTTCCCGACTGATCCATGGGATCAGCTCTGGGGTGCAGTTGTCGCTGTCTTTGACAGCTGGAACAATGAACGTGCCGCGGTTTATCGTAAATTGAATGGCATCCCTGGTGAATGGGGAACAGCTGTCAACGTCCAGGCCATGGTGTTTGGCAATATGGGCAGCAATTCCGCGACCGGTGTTGCCTTTACCCGCGATGCAGGTACCGGTGAAGACCTTTTTAATGGCGAATATCTGATCGATGCCCAGGGTGAAGATGTGGTTGCCGGTGTGAGAACTCCGCAACAAATCACCCTCGAGGGATCCAAGCGCTGGGCGGTATTGGCCGGTGTTTCCGAAGAAGAACGCAAAGACAAATTCCCCTCTCTCGAGGAAGCCATGCCTCAGGTGTATAAAGAGCTGCGCGACCTTGAGACAAAACTGGAAAATCACTATAAAGACATGCAGGATCTAGAGTTTACCATCGAAGATGGCCGCCTCTGGATACTGCAGACCCGTAATGGCAAACGCACCGGCGCTGCCATGGTTCGTATTGCCATGGAAATGCTGGATCAAGGCTACTTTGATGAAAAGACCGCTATCAAGCGCGTCGAGCCTAACAAACTCGATGAACTGCTGCACCCGGTATTCGATCTGGATGCCCTGGAAAAGGCCACCGTCATTGCCAAGGGTTTGCCTGCCTCGCCTGGTGCTGCGACCGGCCGTATCGTCTTTTTTGCGGATGAGGCTGAAGAATGGGCCAACCGTGGTGAAGAAGTGATTCTTGTACGCATTGAAACATCACCCGAAGATCTCGCCGGTATGAATGCAGCCAATGGTATCCTCACCGCCCGTGGTGGGATGACCTCGCACGCCGCTGTCGTGGCTCGCGGTATGGGTAAATGCTGTGTGTCAGGTGCCGGCGCTGTCAAGATCAATTACAAGAACCGCGCGATGACCGTGGATGGCAAGACCTTTAATGAAGGCGATTGGATCTCTCTGAATGGCAGCACCGGTCAGGTACTCGAAGGAAAGATCGACACCATGGAACCCGAATTGGCCGGCGACTTTGGCAAGCTCATGGATTTGTGCGACAAATATGCAACCATGCTTGTCAGAACCAATGCAGATACTCCGCATGATTCCACTGTGGCCCGGAATTTCGGTGCCAAAGGAATCGGACTGTGCCGTACCGAGCATATGTTCTTTGAAGGCGATCGTATTAAAGCCATGCGTGAAATGATCCTTTCCAAGGATGAAACCGGCCGCCGCAAAGCACTGACCAAAATCCTGCCTTATCAGCGACAGGATTTCGAGGGCATCTTTGAAGCCATGGACGGACTGCCGGTCACCATTCGTCTCCTGGATCCGCCTCTGCACGAGTTTGTTCCCCATGAAGAAGCCAATCAAAAAGATATGGCCAAAGAAATGGGCATCAGCGTGGAAGAAGTAAAGGCTACGGTCGAAGATCTGGCCGAATTCAATCCCATGCTGGGGCACCGCGGTTGCCGTCTGGGCAATACCTATCCTGAAATTACCGAGATGCAGGCCCGCGCCATATTGGAAGCTGCCCTGAATGTCAAGCAACGCGGCGTGGATACGCTTCCCGAAATCATGGTCCCGCTTATTGGCACGATCGAAGAGTTTCGTCTTCAGGAAAAGATTATCCGTGAAACCGCGGAAAAAGTCTTTGAGGAAAAAGGCGAAAAAATCGATTACCTTGTGGGTACAATGATCGAAATTCCCCGTGCCGCACTGACGGCCGATGAGGTCGCTAAAGGCGCCGAATTCTTTTCCTTCGGAACCAATGATCTGACCCAGATGACCTTTGGCTATTCCCGCGATGATGCCGGAAAATTTCTGCCCGTTTATCTGGACAAGAATCTCCTCAAGGAAGATCCCTTCCAGGTGCTGGATCAAACCGGTGTCGGACAGCTGGTCGAGATGGGAACACAAAGAGGCCGCGCCACCCGTCCCGATCTCAAAGTCGGTATCTGTGGTGAACATGGCGGTGAACCCAAATCGGTCAAATTCTGCCATAATGTGGGTATGAATTATGTGTCTTGCTCGCCTTTCCGCGTACCCATCGCCCGATTGGCTGCAGCACAGGCCGCAATTGAAAACGAATAATATGACCTTGTCATAATCTGTGGCGG